>JASGEI010000016.1:0-125026 GCA_047606545.1 Micrococcaceae bacterium
AGAACCAACCGTAGAACCAACCGTAGAACCAACCGTAGAACCAACCGTAGAACCAACCGTAGAACCAACCGTAGAACCAACCGTAGAACCAACCGTAGAGTCAACTCAATAGTCTATAGAAAGATGAAGACCTTATAGTTGGCGTTAAAAGAAAATTATTTGTCTGTTATATGCAAGGTAGCAGTTCTATTTAAGACTGTTACCTTGCATATAAAATAAAGCCATCTTATAAAAGTATTCCTGTGCTGGTCTTAACCAAAGTGGAATCCAACTAAATATTGCTATAGCACCCATCAGGACTTGAACGCCCATCTCTATAGGAGCTGTCGAAAATTGAGATATCGCTGTAAAAATTGAAATTACTTGGAAAATTGAAACCAACGTTACAATAATTCTTGCCCAATTCTTCCCTTGGTGCATTCGGTAGCCTATGAATAAAAATAATAGAAATAGCAGTAGATTCACTATAATGAAAATGGGCTTAAACATGGTAGTCGCCTGAGTAATTTGCTCTTGCGTAAGGTTATTTTCTTTAGCTAATTGCTGAATTGTCCCATTTTGCTGACTCTGGATAGTGCCAGAATTTTGCAAACTCAAAATTAACGAGGCCACTGAAAGTAACTGCCAAACAATCCAAGCCCACCAAGCATAAGTAACCATTTTAGGTGGATTAACTTTTTCCTTTACTTTAGGCGGGATTAATTCTTGCGGAATAGTAAAACTAGGAGTCTGCGCTGACGAACTCTTTGGCATCAAATCTAAATCAATAACACCAAATTGCTGTTCCTTAGCCTGATTAGTGCTTGCTTTTTGATTTCGTGAACGCTCAAATTCTTCTAATTCTTCGCCCTCAAGTCGCACTCCAAACTGTGGTTTATTATCTCTAGTCATTATTCCTTCTACTAGCATTTTATAGTTTCTATCCAGCTTAAAACAAAAAGCAAGCTAAATAAAGACTTTATAGCCTAACTGCAACTTATCAATTCCTGTAGTATCAGCCATTTCTCATGGTTATTCAATATTTTTTAGTAAAAACTACAGGAATTCGTATTAGTATTGTGTGAAAATAAAACTATGACTGAAACAATAGTGCACTTATTACGACATGGTGAAGTAGATAATCCTAACAATATCCTTTATGGTAGACTTCCGGGTTTCCATCTTAGTGAATTAGGAAATGAGATGGCTCAACTAGTTTATGATAACTTCCTTGCAGGTCGTGATGTTAGTTACCTTGCTAGTTCACCTTTAGAACGTACCCTAGAAACTGCAGCACCTGCTGCAAAAGGTTTTGCTTTAGAAGTGCATAAAGATGATCGACTCATTGAGGGGCATAACGAGTTTGAAGGACAAAAAGTTAATAAAAAGACTTTCACAAACAGAAAAAACTTAAGATACTTACATAACCCATTCAAACCTTCTTGGGGCGAAAGCTACAAAGATATAGTTACCCGTATGCAAGTCGCTATTGAAACAGCAGCAAAAAAAGCTGAAGGTCATGAAGCATTACTAGTATCCCACCAACTGCCTATCTGGATGGCAAGGCAATCAGCCGAAAATAAACGCTTAATTCATAACCCTAAAAACCGCCAATGTACCCTAGCTTCAGTAACTAGCTTCGCGTTTAAAGACGGCAAAATAGTAAAAGTAGAATACTGTGAACCAGCTAAAAAACTACTTGCCAATGCTAAGACACTGCCTGGAGCTTAGCAATTATTTCTTAACGATACCTTATTTAACAGTTCTATTAGTTATAGGATTCAACAACTTAGCATAAACTGGCTCATAGAACTTGCTAACAAGATACCAAGCTAGATATGTAGAAGCTACTCCTAGCAATGCGCCTACAATTACATCAGATAAATAATGAACGCCTAGATAAGTTCGACTCCACATCATAACTAGTACTAACAATATTCCAGCAACCTGCACCCACACCTTACGGAAAATTAAAATACAAACTGTTACAAAACAAGCAACTCCTCCAGAATGTCCTGAAGGGAATGAATAACCTTGTACTTGCACTAACCAATCATTTTGAGGTGGACGAGCACGTTGTACTAGGTGCTTAATTAAGGTGGTAAGAACTATCCAAATTCCAGCGGAACCTGCAATAAAAGTTGCAACTCGAAAACTACGTTGATAAGCAAAAAAAGCAATCATAATTGCAAAAATTAAACACCAAGCTACTGGATTGAGTATATTAAATACTTCCGCGATGACCGTACGGAACGAATTCCTATCTGAAATCATCGAGTTGAGCCAGAGATTGTCAATAGCAGTCATTAATTACCGTCATCCTTCTTACGTTTGCGTAGTTCTTGGTCAATCTTAATATTATTTAAAAAATTTTCATCATCATCTGGAGCTATCCCACGTTCTATTGCTTTAGCTGACGGTCTACCAGCTATTGTCCATAATACGGGGCCAGCAACTGGCACAATTAACATGAAAAACCATGCTACTTTACCAAAAGTACGCACTTGTGTTTTTTCGCTAAGTGCCCAGTCAACCACTGCTGCTACAAATAACAGCACGATTCCCAACAATACAATTCTAGTCATACTATAAAGGGTACTTTATCTATTTGTGTAAGTACACAATACTAACTCAATTCAAAGCAAGCCCTAAGGTAACTAGCAAAGAATATGCAACACTTACGAACCCTGTTAATTTTAAAACTGGAATTAAGTCCAAACCTTTTGCTTGATTTAACACAATTTTACAAGGTTGATAAGCCAAAACAATTGATAGGTAACTAAGTGCTAACCACGGGGTATCAATTATAACGAAGATAGTAATAAGTAGATACGGGATTATCATCATAGCTAAATACATGATCCTAGTATTATCTTCACCGAGCCTGACAGCTAAGGTATTTTTCCCGACTTCAGCATCAGTAGGAATATCTCGCAAATTGTTAGCCACTAATACAGCACAGGCAAATAAACCAATACTTATTGCTAGAACTACCCCAAGCTCATTAATTCGGTAGCTTTGCACATATTGAGTACCTAACGTAGCTACCAAACCAAAGAATACAAAAACGAAAATCTCACCAAGACCAAGGTATCCATAAGGTTTTTTACCACCTGTATAACCCCAAGCTGCAGCAATAGAAATAACCCCCACTATTAGCATCCACCAAGTTCCAGAAATTACAACTAGTATTATCCCCAATAAGCCAGCTAACGCAAAGGAAATATACATTGCACACTTTACTTGTTCAGGTTTTGCGATACCAGAGCCAGTTAATCGCAGTGGTCCCACTCGATTATCATCTGTACCTTTAATTCCGTCAGAATAATCATTAGCGTAGTTAACACCTACTTGTAACAACAATGCAACAAATAAGCATAGGAGTGCTCTGTCTAGCTGAAAACTTCCTTGTTCATAAGCGAGAGCACTACCGGCGATTACTGGAGCAAGTGAGAGTGGAATAGTCCGAAGTCTTGCACCTTCAATCCATTGAGCAATTGTTGGTTGTGACATAACTCTAAGTGTAACTCTCTAATAATTTTTGTCTATCTGGCTTACCAGAAGCAAGATAAGGTATCTTAGGAACTTTAATAATATCTTTTGGCACTGCAGCTTTAGCTAATACCTGTGTTTTTGCTTTTATTTCAGTAACATCAGCCTCACCCACCACAAAAGCTACTAACTTTTGCCCCCATTCATTGTCTGTAATGCCAATCACGAAACTTTCTTTGACATTTGGTAATTCTTGGATTTTCTCAGCAACTTTATGGGCAGAAACTTTAACTCCACCAGTAATAATTACATCATCAGCACGACCAAGTACTTCAAGGATACCGTCTTCAGCAAGTTCGCCTTTATCACCGGTAATGAATTTATTACCCAAGCCATTAGCAAGCATCACTCCAGCAAGCGAGATTCTACCATCAGGTTCAATAGCTACTTCAACATTCTTCAACGGCTTACCATTGTAAATACAACCACCACAACTTTCAGTCATTCCGTAAGTTTGAATAATTTTGATACCTTGTCTTATCGCCTCTGATTTTAATTCTTGCCACATCGGAGCACCACCAATCAACACTGCATCAAAGGTCTTAAGGGCTACTTTACCTTCTCGATCCGCAAGCAATCTTGCTAATTGAGTAGGCACCAACGAAACTCGGCGATGTGATTTATTATCTGGTAACTGAGTAGTAGCTTTAACAAAATCCTCCGCATTAAAATGCGTTAAATTAGGTAGTACTGCTAATTCTGCTTTTGAAAGAAAAGCTCGAATTAATACTTGTAATCCTGCAATGCGATTAGGAGCTAAAGCTAAAAGCCATTGCACTTTAGCTGGATTTCCAAAATACTCTTCCACCATTTGATGAGAAGCAACTAAGGCTTCCTTACTAATTTCTATTTGTTTTGCTTTCCCGGTGCTCCCAGAAGTATTTAATACCACTGCTGTATCTGTTGACACCTTGCCAGTTGCAGTAATCAGAGGGTCAAGCGTCGGATAAATAGCTAATTTTCCAGAAAAAACTTCAGTTAAAGTAGACTTAACCGCTACCCAGTCGAAGCCAGATCCAAGATAAAGTGGTTTTTTTGCTAACAAAATACTCCTAGTAATACCAAGGGAACTGTGACCAATCGGCATCCCGTTTTTCTAAGAAAGCGTTTTTACCTTCTGCTGCTTCATCTGTCATATAAGCCAAACGAGTAGCTTCACCAGCAAATACTTGTTGTCCTGCAATTCCATCATCAGGTAAGTTGAAAGCAAACTTCAACATTCGAATTGCTTGTGGAGACTGAGCGTTAATATGCGCTGCATACTCTAATGCTTTTTCCTCAAGTTCTGCATGAGGTACCACATCATTAACTGCACCCATTTCATACATTCGTTGTGCAGAGTATGTCTTGGCTAGGAAAAAGATTTCACGGGCAAACTTCTGACCCACTTGCCGTGCTAATAATGCTGAACCATAGCCTGCATCAAAAGAGCCTACAGTAGCATCCGTTTGTTTAAATTTGCCATACTCTTTGGAGGCAATTGTTAAATCAGCGACTACATGCAAGCTATGTCCGCCACCTGCAGCCCATCCGGATACTGCCGCTATTACCACTTTTGGCATAGTACGAATTAAACGCTGCACCTCTAAAATATGTAACCGAGCTAGTTTTGCTTTATCAATTTCATCCTTACCTTCGTATTGATACCCTGCCTTACCGCGGACTCGTTGATCTCCTCCTGAACAAAAAGCCCAACCGCTATCTTTTTTACTTGGACCATTACCAGTTAAGATAACTACTCCCACATTGGAAGTCATTCGAGCATGATCTAAGACTCGATAAAGTTCATCGACAGTATGTGGGCGGAAAGCATTACGCACTTCAGGGCGGTCAAAAGCAATGCGGACTGTTGGCTGATCTTTACCATCTTTTATCTGCCGGTGATAAGTAATATCTGTTAAATCCGTAAAGCCTTCAACTTCACGCCAGATTTTTTCATCAAATAACTCTGATACGAATTTTGTCATACTATCAATTCTACGACAGTTCAGTAATTACATTGAGTTCCATTCCCAAAATAGTAGACTGTATAACGATGCAAGAAGAAAAATTCAGCCTTAAAAAGATCGCAGTCCCAGCTTTTGGTCCCTCAATTTTATTTGGGGCAGCTGAAGGTGCTATTTACCCAGTAATTCCAACGACATCTACTAACTTAGGTGCATCACTGGCTCTAGCTTCATTAATAGTTTCAATTATTGGAATTGGTTCGCTTCTTGCAAATGTACCAGCCAGTTTATTTACGTTTAAATATGGGGAAAAGAAAGCAATTATTGTCGCGTCTATAATAAGCGCTATTGCAATGGTACTTTTCTTATCGGTAAAAAATCTTCTAGTATTTATTATTGCTAACTTAATGGTTGGTATTGCCCAATCCGTATTTAATTTAGCCAGACAGGCTTACTTAACTGAAGCTGTACCACCAAGTATGCGTGCTACTGCACTTTCTACACTTGGTGGTTCCATGCGTATTGGGGTGTTTATTGGACCATTTCTAGGTGCTGCAGCTATGCACTTTTTAGGTGTTAAAGGTGCATACGTAGTAGGGCTTGTAGTTTCATTAGGCGCTGTGGTCATTGCCGTATTTTTGCCAGATTTACATGTTAAACACAAGCGTGCAGTTAATACTGAAAAGACTAGCTTTAAGTATATTTTTAAAGACAACTTAAGAGTTTTCGCTACTATTGGAATAGGAATTTTAGCAGTTAGCTCAGTACGTGCCTGCAGACAAGTAATTATTCCACTTTGGGGACACTATATAGGGTTAGATCCAAAAGTTACCTCGATTATTTATGGAGTTTCTGGTGCCATAGATATGTTGTTATTCTATCCAGCCGGAAAAGTAATGGACCGTTTTGGACGCCGTTGGGTTTCAATTCCTGCCATGCTAATTATGGCAGCTAGTTTTATTATGATACCTTTTACCCATAGTGTTGCCACACTGACAATTGCTTCACTATTACTTGGCTTTGGCAATGGAATTAGTTCTGGGCTAATAATGACACTTGGTGCAGATTATTCTCCTACTGAAGGTCGAGCCAAGTTCTTGGGTATATGGCGCTTCTTGCAAGATACCGGGTCTAGCACTGGACCATTAATAGTTTCAAGTCTAACCGCCGCAATATCGTTAGGGGTAGGAATAAGTTCCGCTGGAGTGTTAGGACTTTTCGCTGCTGGCATGCTTGGCTATTGGACACCGATTTTAGCAAAAGAAAAAACAGCGAAGGCTAAAGCTGTTAGACAAGATAACAATTAATCACCAGCAGTTACTTTACGTAATACTGATGCTTGCAGTAAATAACTACTAAAACCAGTTGCAATAATTGCCAATACTGTAGCTACTAAGACCATCGGAGCGCGTAGTTGACTATTCAAAATACCAAAAAATACTACTGCAGCAATAATTACTACTGCGATAACTGCCAATCCCACAATAATTTTTGCAGTAGTAAACCATTTACTTTCCCAAGGTATCTCTACTGGCTCAAGCCCTACAAAATTAGCTATAATCAGCATAGTTACGATTGAAAAACTAGTAATTAATAAGTATGAAGCAATTACATCACTAAATCGATGGAATACTCCAATATATAAGATACTGCCCATAATAATTGCTATTACATTAGCCCAAAATCCTAATAAAGCTTTATACCGCGGTGCTGCCATAATCAAAATTGCTGAAGCTAGAGATACTAATACAGCAGTATGTGATGAAGGGAAAGTATTTGGATTATATTTATCTGAATAATGTAAGACAGTTAAAAAAAGTTGTGGACGCACAATAACATTAAATTTTAATATTCGAACTAAAAAGTTCACACCTAAAACAAAAAGACCAACAATTATACTTTGTACTATTAGTTTTGTTTTAAATGCATAGATTCCAATACCTAACACCGTTACAAATAATTCAAAAAGTAAAAACGGAGTTAAAAATTTATGAACATGGCCATAGAAGAAATTCATATTTGAATGCGTAGCTTTAGATATATTCTCATCTAAAACCTGCCCAGTATGAGTATAAATAGCAAAATACGTTAATAACAAGAAGCATAAAAACAATACAGTAAACCAAAAAAATATGTACCTATAGGGTAAAACCCGATTTTGCTGCTGATATTTCTGCATTCTCTTTTTATCCTTGCTAATCTCAATCTATGAATAGTATTCCAGTTAGCGATGTTTTACACAACATGCACATAGTGTCATTACCAATGATTACTAAATTTAGAAATATCACAGTAAGAGAGCTAGCTCTTTGGGAGGGACCTAGTGGTTGGGCAGAGTTTGCTGCATTCACTGAATACGATGATTCAAATACGCTACCTTGGTTACAGGCTGCGTTAGAGGCAAGTCATGGTCCTAATATCTCTCCAAAACAAAGTTTCATACCTATTAACGGCACAATTCCAGCAGTAATGCCTGATGATGTGGAAAAGATTATTAAAAAATTCCCTGGAGTTACTACTTTCAAAATTAAAGTGGCACAAAAAGGTCAAACACTTAGTGATGATATCGCCAGAATTAAAGCCGTACGCCGTTTGATTCCCGATGCCACGCTTCGCATAGATGCTAACGCAGCTTGGACTTTCACTGAAGCTAAAGAGGCTTTACAGACTTTTAAAGAATTTGAACTACAGTACGCAGAACAACCAGTTCGTAATTTAATAGATTTAAAGCACTTAAGTGAACTAGATATAATTCCTATTGCAGCTGATGAAGCTATTCGGCTAGCTGAAGATAGTCTTGAAGTAATTAAAAAAGATGCTGCTGATGTTTTAGTACTAAAAGCTGCGCCGCTTGGTGGGGTTATTAAAGTAAAACAAATAGCTAGCAAAACTGATAAACCAATCGTGATTTCTAGTGCTTTAGAAAGTTCAGTTGGCATGCATCGTGGTTTATTAGCAGCTGATTATGCTACTACAAACTGGGCCTGTGGCCTTGGTACAGTTTCATTATTTAAGCACGATATTTGCGATGACCCACTAATCCCAATAAATGGCAAGCTTGATACCGAAGTTAGAACTCCCTCATTTAAATTACTAGAGAAGTATCGGGTAACATCAGATAACGAAAAATGGTGGCAGGATCGAGTTGCTAGATTGTTAGCTATACATAATGAAACTATCACTGAACATGGCACAATATAAAGTATGAATAATTCTTTTCTTCGAGCCTTAACAGTTTTACGTACTATAGCTGCACATGGTGTTAAGCATGCGATTATCTCTCCAGGTTCTCGAAACGCACCTTTTATTTATGCTAGTGCCTCCGTATCGGAGATTGAATTCCATTCACGTATTGATGAACGAACTGCAGCTTTTACTGCACTAGGAATAGCAAAAGAAACCAATCAACCAACTGCAGTTATTACTACTAGTGGCACTGCCGTTGCCCATACTTACCCAGCAATTCTAGAAGCAGAAAAAAGCAATATCCCATTGTTAATAATCAGTGCTGACCGGCCAAGTTTTCTAAAGAATTCTGGTGCCAGCCAAACTTTAGACCAAAATGAATTATTTGGAAAGCATGTTAATTTCGCACTAGATATTCATGAGTCATACCCTGTACATGCTCTCACACAAGAAGTCACTCGTGCAATTAGCTATAGCATTGGCTTTAAGAACAACTCAGGACCAGTACATATTAATGTTGCTTTTGCAGAGCCACTATTACCAAGAACTAATACTGAAGACTCTATAAAAATCCCTAAACTAAGAAAAACTAAGTCACATCAGGTTGATTGGAAAGCTAATAAAAACAGTCCTAATGGCACACTAGTAATTGCTGCTGAAGGTAGCACTGAAGATGCAAAAGATTATGCGGAACAATTCCGACTCCCAATAATTGCTGATATTACAACACCCGCACAAGCTAGTGAAAATACCGTCAGTTACCCAGAGGAATTGGTTAAGTACTTTATACCACAAATAAAGCAAGTAATCGTTTTCGGAAAACCAACTCTCTTCCGTACAGTTCTTTCTTTATTAGCTAATTCTGAGCTTGAAATAATCATCGTAAGCACTGATATGGCATGGCACAATTCTGGGATGCAAGCTACTAAAATTGCTGATTTAGCAAGTTTACCTACTTTCGCTACTAATGATTCAAAATGGTTAGCTAAGTGGCAAAAAGCTAGCAAAATAGCTAATGCTACTCATAATTTTTCTGAATTAAATCAATTTGCTGCCGCAAAGATTATTTGGAAAAATAAAAATTGTGCACGGTTAGTAGTTGGCGCTTCCAATATAATTCGCCACTTAACCACTGTTTCTAATACCAATCTCCCAGCTGAAAAAATACTATCTTCACGTGGCTTAGCTGGAATTGATGGCACTATTGCTACTGCCACTGGAGTTGCAATAGCTAGTAAAAAACCTACTCGAGTTTACTTAGGGGATATCACCGCGCTGCACGATGCTAGCTCACTTTACAAAGCTCCACTTGAAGCAGATTATGACTTACACATTGTTATTCTTAATGATGGTGGTGGCACAATTTTTAATACCTTGGAACATGGTGCCCAAACTCAATATCAAAATACGGTGCACCGCTTCTTTACTACGCCACAAGATGCTAACTTCAAAGCACTTGCAGCTGCTTACGATTGGAGATATAACCAAGCAAATACCATATCTGAACTTAATGAATGTATTGATGACTATAAGAAAGGCCGAGTTATTACTGAAGTTATTATTGAGGCAGTCGATATCAGGACATTACAAAATGAAATTTCTCAACAGGTAATTGAAAAGCTAATTAAAACCATAGGAAAGTTAGACTATTGACTTTAGAGATTCGTGCAATTCAAACTATGATTAATGCTAACCAACGAATGGTTAAGTATGTAATTTATGCTGCCATTGTATTAATCGGTGCAATTTTACGATTTGTGAGACTTGGAGATCCTAAAGATCTAGTTTTTGATGAAACCTATTATGTGAAAGATGCTTATGCATATACACTCTCTGGTACAGAGAGAACTTGGAGTCCAGATGCAAATACTGACTTTATTATAGGCAACCCAGATGGAATCCTAAATACTGGTGAGTACGCAGTCCATCCGCCTGTTGGAAAGTGGCTTATTGCAATTGGCATTAAGCTCTTTGGTCAAGCAAGTACCTTTGGTTGGCGTTTTAGTGCTGCAGTTTTCGGCACTTTAAGTATTTTCTTGCTGATATTAGTTGCTGAAAAACTGTTTAAATCGACGTTACTTGCAGCAACTGCAGGGTTTTTAATGGCTATCGATGGTGTAGCTATTACTGAGTCTCGAACTTCATTGCTTGATATCTTCTTAATGTTTTGGGCATTATTAGCTTTCTATTTCTTGTTATTAGACCGAGAAAAGGCCAGGCAAGAAGTGGATAACACTGGACTAGGATTACACTGGTGGCGTCCCCATCGCTTAGCAGCTGGCATTGCACTTGGGTTAGCAGTTGGCACTAAATGGTCTGGACTATATTTTGTAGCTGTATGGGGACTGGTATGTGTCTGGTGGGATTTTAAACTTAATAAAAAGAACTGGATACATGCGCCGCTAGCATTCATTTATTTAGTTGGAACTGGACTAATAACCTACCTCATAAGTTGGACTGGCTGGATTCGTAGCACCATTAGCTATGATCGTTATTGGGCTAAAGCAAATCCTGACCAAACTGTATCTTGGTTACCACAATGGTTACAGAGCTTATGGAACTACCAAGAAAGTGCCTATAGCTTCCATATTGGGTTACATAGTGGTCATCCTTATGCTGCCCAAGCTTGGGAATGGCCACTTCAAATACGACCAACTGCTTTTTATTATGAAAGTTATCAACGTGGTCAAAATGGCTGTAAAGCAGACCAATGTGCCGCTGCTGTTACTAACCTAGGAAATCCGCTAATTTGGTGGTTTGCTAGTGCTAGTTTATTTGTATTAATTTATTTCTTATTCAGGCATAAAGATTGGCGTGCAGGTGCAATATTATCTGGAATTATAGGTGGCTACTTACCTTGGTTCTTATACCCAGAAAGAACTACCTATACTTTCTATTCAATAGCATTTTTCCCATTCATGGCACTAGCAGCCACCTACGCATTAGGTTTGATACTTGGTTCAGCTCAGTCCAGCTACTTACGTAGACAAGATGGATTCATTGTTTTCGCAATAATTCTAATTGTATTTACTTCAGTAAGTGCTTTCTTCTATCCAGTTTGGACAGCAAAGATGATCTCCTATGATGCTTGGAAATATCGCATGTGGTTTAATTCTTGGATATAGCTATCTAAAAGCAACTAAACTTATTAAAAACAAGCTATATATAGTTCACTTTAAGCAATAAGTTAGTCTTTTAGGTGTGCTATCAATTCAGAAGCGATACCTGTATATGTCTCTGGAGTAAGTTTCGCCAAACGACTTTCTGCTTCCGGCTCAAGACCTAGTGTTTTAACGAACTTTTTCATACCTTTAGCATCAACTCGATTACCACGAGTTAACTCTTTCAAACGCTCATATGGATTTTCCATACCTGCTACACCACGGACTGCTTCCGCACGCATTAGCATCTGTACAGCTTCAGCTAGCACTTCCCAATTTTCATCAAGGTCTGCAAGTAAAGCTTGTTCAGAAACTGCTAAGCGTGAAATACCTCGAGCTACGTTAGTAATTGCTAATAATGAGTGTCCAATGGCAACACCTACATTACGTTGCATTGATGAATCAGTAAGATCTCGTTGCATGCGTGAAGTGGCTAATGTAGTAGTTAAGGTGTGTAGTAATGAGTTTGAAACTTCGAGGTTTGCTTCACCATTTTCAAAACGAATTGGATTAATTTTGTGTGGCATTGTCGAAGAACCAACTTCACCCTTTTTTGGAATCTGAGTGAAATAACCAAGACTAATGTAAGTCCAGAAATCAGTACATAGGTTATGTAACACCATATTGAAATGTGCAATTGCTTCGTAAAGCTCTCCTTGCCAGTCATGCGACTCAATCTGAGTAGTAAGTGGGTTCCAGTTTAGACCTAAATGTTCCACAAAAGTCTTAGAAATTTGCTGCCAATCGGTATCTGGACAAGCCACATAATGTGCTGCATAGGTACCAGTAGCGCCATTGATCTTTGCTAAATATTCTTGACTTTCCACTCGCTTTAATTGACGCTGCAAGCGATAGGTTAATACTGCGACTTCCTTGCCCATAGTACTTGGTGTTGCTGGCTGTCCATGAGTACGAGATAACATTGCAGAGTCTTTATAAGCATCTGCCATCTCAACTAAAGTTTCTACTAATGACTTTGCTTCTGGTAACCAGACATCAGTAATTGCATCTCGAATACCTAGTGCGTAAGCAATATTATTTACATCTTCACTAGTACAGCCAAAGTGTACTAACTCACCAAGATCAGCAATTCCAATCTCAGCCATTTGATCTTTAAGATAGTATTCGACAGCTTTTACATCATGTGCAGTTACAGTTTCATGGGCTGCCATTGCTTTGATACCATCAGCGTCAAAAGCAGTAATTACTGCCTGCAGTTGTTCTTTTTGTTTATCATTAAGTGGTTTAACTCCCGGCACTGCTTCGTGCTCAGTAAGATGAATTAACCACTCAACTTCCACTGCTAATCGATTACGGTTAAGCCCAGCCTCTGATAAATCATTTACTAGTGGTGCCACTTCTTTATGGTATCTACCGTCTAAAGGTCCAAGGGCAATTTGTGGTTCGATATCTGCAAAATCTACGCGTTTAGCTGAAGTACTATGTTTTTCACTCATGTCTCTATTCTAAGTTAATTTTCCTCCACCAAATGCAAATCAACAGCTGATTAACAATAAAAACATTTTTCATATTTAAAGTAAATAAATTAGTCATACTAGCACTTGTCACAAACTTAAGGAGGTAATAGAACAAATATGGAAATAACTGGATTCATCAATGAATTAGATTACCTTATAGACTTAATAAAAAAATCCAACATTTCTTTAACGATTGATTATAGTAATTGGAAATCACCAGCAGCCAATCTTGCCGGAGAGTTACTGGATAATCATCAGCATAAACTCTTTGAAATATCATACAAACTACTATCCCTGCGTGAGCAACTCATTGCAGCAAAACTACTTATAGGTAGCACCTAATGCATTTCACTGGTGGCACCACGCTAATCGATACCGA
This sequence comes from Micrococcaceae bacterium, assembly GCA_047606545.1. Classification (GTDB taxonomy): domain Bacteria; phylum Actinomycetota; class Actinomycetes; order Actinomycetales; family Micrococcaceae; genus JASGDC01. The sequence goes on from JASGEI010000016.1 coordinate 13,682, forward strand.
ATACTTACAGATCACTGCCCATAAAATTGCAAGTTATACAACAACTTTAGATTCGCAACAAAAAGTGCTTCAAAGGCAGCAAATACTTAATAATGCGTTCTTTAGTAAGCCACAAACTGCTCACTTTGAATGGGAACTTATAAAGATTGAGCAGCTATTAACTTGCGAAACCGATTCTTTATATTTAACTATCCAAAAACTTAAATTAGCTTCCCAAAACTACGCAATTATTGAACAAGAAAATACTAGTCTATTAAATGCTCTGCCAACCTCAAGTCGTGTAAATAGCAAATTTAATACTGAAGTAACTAATATCGACAATACTCAAACCCCGTACAATTATTCAGATTTAACAAAGCAGCTTCATGCTGCGTATCGGCAAGATGCCACGATTAACATCCAAAAGATTGCAATTCCCGGACGAAATACTAAATGGATTGTCTATATCCCTGGTTTGCAAGATGTAACTCCACCTTGGCTAACTAAGTTATTACCATTTTTCAGTAATGTTCCCTTCCTGGGAAATCTTGCCCAAAAATTTGTTGATGACGACACTAACACCCATGACTTCGACTCTTGCATTCGAGGTTACTTAGGTCTTGATAGCGACCATAAGAAAACTATTCGCGATGCAATCCAAACTGCTAGCATCAAACCTAGTGAAGAAATCCTATTAGTAGGACATAGCTTAGGTGGCATTAGTGCAGTAGGACTATTAAATGACAGACAGTTTATGCAAGAACATAAAATAGCTGGTGTCATAACTATGGGTTCACCTATCGAACATCTAACAATTTCTAATAAGATACCTGTACTAGCTATTGATAATGACCATGACCCAGTACCAAAACTTGATTTAAATACCAAAGGATTTTCAAGTGCTTTACACACCTTAGTAACTACAGAAAAGCCAAGGAATCTAAACCCGTTAACTACTCATAGAATGGGATCTTATTTCGAGACTGCAAACAAGCTTGATCAACAGAAACATCCTAGCTTAAGTACCATGAATTCCATACTAGCTGGATTCAGTGTAGTTGGTGCAAAAAGTAATATCACTAGTTACCGACAACGAAGAAAACCTAAAAAGAAAAATTAAGTTTAGTTCTTTTTAGCCGCATTATTAAGCAACATTGAAGTAAAAGTAATGATTATTGAGGCTGGTACTGCCGTCCCCAAGAATGAATTAACTGTCAAAACTGCTGGAAATGATTGTGATAAAAATGCCGTAAGCATCAACATAAGAGCATTAATCACAAAGGTAAAGAGACCTATTGTTAAAAGAGTAATTGGGAATGAAAGTAGTTTGGCTATTGGCTTGATAAACACATTAATAAAGCCCATGACTGTACCCACAATTAGATACATAACGATTGCTGCAATAGCTGGATTTTGCACCAAGATGTTGTTTTCGCTAAACAATTCAGAATTACTAGAAACTCCGACACTTATACCTGGCACCAATAAGGTAGCAAGCCAAAGCGCTACTGCATTAACAGCAATTTTTTGTAAGATAACCATGCCTTACAGTATGGCAAACTCTTCTCTAATTTTCTAGAGGAAACTAGGGTATACATTTTTATAGTTTCTTTACGAAATTTCGTGTGGAATTAAGAAAAATGTATACCTTCTCACTTAGCAAAAGTCATAACTCTAAAAGTTACTTAACAGGTTTAGTAGAATTAATTAAATGAAAGAAAATTTCCGCCATCGTGAAGAAATAAATGCAATCCCATCTTATGTTGCCGGGAAACCTGCAAGTAATGAGGGCTATAAAATGTCTTCTAATGAGAATGCTTTTGGACCACTACCACAAGCAATTGAAGCACTGCACCAAGAAACAGACTACTACCTATACCCAGAACCTTTTGCCCATAGCTTACGAGAAGCATTAGCCAAGTTCCACAGTATTGATAGCAACAAAATCTTAACTGGTTGTGGCGGTCTATCAATTATCTACCAAGTCTTTGACGCTTTTTGCACAGATACTGAACATGAAATTATTTACGCATGGCGTTCTTTCGAAGCCTACCCAATTGCAGCAACTAGCGCCAATGCTACAGTTCGAGAAATTCCATTAACTGTCACTGGGGATCATGACTTGGAAACTATGCTAAAGGCAGTAAATGATAAGACTCGGCTGATAGTGTTATGTTCACCAAACAATCCAACTGGCACAATAATCACTAAAACAGACTTTGAAAATTTTATGGATAAAGTTCCAAGTGATATTCCAGTCCTGCTTGATGAGGCATACTATGAATTTGTTGACGACGAAACTGCAGTCCGTGGTGATCAGTATTTAGCTAAATACCAAAACTTAATGTGTTTACGCACTTTCTCAAAAGCATACGGTCTAGCTGGATTACGCGTGGGATATTTACTAACTTCACCAGAACTCGCTACTTACTTAGGAAAGATCTCTAGAGTATTTGAAGTTTCTAGTGCAGCACTAACAGCAGCAAAAACCTCACTCAAGCATCATAAATTGGCTATGGAACGTATTAATAAAATTATTAAGATGCGTGAAGACCTATCAGCAAAGATTGAAAATACCCCTTGGCAAAAATATTTAACAAAATCACAAGGCAATTTTATTTGGTTACAACTTGATGAAAATACTTCAAATTTTGTGAACCACTTAACAAATTTCAACATCAGTGCTAGACCCTTCCCAGAGGGAGTTAGAGTAACTGTTGCTACTGCTGAAGCCAATGCAAAGTTTCTTGAAGCACTTACCACTTTTCGCTACAATTAGTAAAAAATAATCAAAATTTTCATATCGGCCATTGAATAGAATATTCATAATTGCTAATATTGAACAATTCAATAGGAAGTGATTAATGTTGAAAGCTATTTTATGGGGTGGTGCCACATCAGCAAGCCAGTATGAAGGTGGTTTCGTTGGCGGCAAGGGAATAGACACGCAAGACTGTCGACCATATTTCCCACGCACCAGCAATGCAACAACACAAACTAGATTACTAACTGAAGACATTATAAAAGAAGCAAAAGACCCAAATTCTGGTAATTTCTACCCATTTCGCAAAGGTAGTGCTGGCTACGAGCATCAGAATGAAGACTTAGAGCTAATAAAAGAATTAGGATTAGACTTATATCGCTTTTCACTTAGTTGGTCTCGCTTATTTCCTAATGGCAATGAAAAAAATCCAAATAAAGCTGGCGTAGCTTATTACGATAGGATTTTTAAAAAGTTAAAAGCAGCAAATATTAAGATTTTCCTAACGATGAATCACTATGCAGTTCCATTACATTTAGTGGAAAAATACGGTGGCTGGGCTAATCCTAAGATGATAGATTTCTATCTTAACTTTGCTGAATTTGTTTTGAAACGTTGGGGGAACTACGTAGATTATTGGCTTCCTTTTAATGAAATTAATGCTGGATTTTTTAGTCCCTACAATGGCGTAGGGCTAATAAAACCTGGTAATTGTGAATATGACTACCAAGATATATTCCAATCCCTGCATCATCAATTTGTTGCAAGTGCTAAGACTATTAAACTTGCTCGAGAACTTAAGGTTAGGGGAATATTTGGCGCAATGATCTCGTGCTTCTCATACTATCCATATAGCGCTCGTCCAGAAGATACCTTAAAGTTAGTAACTGAAGAACAAGTCAATCAATGGTATTGTCTAGATGTTTTAGCTAAAGGTAAATACCCATACTATATGGATACTTTCTTTAGGAAAAACAATGTGAAGTTAGATATTTCACTTGAAGATAAAGACCTACTTGATAACTATACTTGCGACTTTGTGTCGTTCTCTTACTACACTTCAAATATTATAACTACTGAGGAAGGCGAAAAAACTGCGGGAAATCTAGTCGTAAGTACTAAAAATCCTTATCTAAAAGCTAGTGAATGGGGCTGGCAAATTGACCCTATCGGAATGCAAACTACATTGCATAAAGTTTATGATCGTTATCAAAAACCAGTAATAGTCTCAGAAAATGGTTTTGGCGCTCAAGATACTTTAGTAGATGGCAAAATAGACGATTCCTACCGAATTAAATATTTTTCTGAGCATTTTAAACAAATTATCAAGGCTAACAAAGATGGAGTGCCAGTAGTTGCATACATTGCTTGGGGCATTATTGACATAGTTTCAGCTGGCAGCTGTGAAATGGAAAAACGTTACGGTGTAATTTATGTAGATGCTGACAATGAAGGTCATGGCACTTATAAACGTTATAAAAAAGCTAGCTTTTCTTGGTATCAAAATTTCATCAAGTCATACCACCAAAATTTTAAAAAAGTTAATAACGAGAATGTAGATACAAATTTAAATATAGGAGAAATAAAATGAAAAATGTACTGTTTATCTGTTCTGGCGGAATGTCGAGTGCAATTGTAGAAAAGTCACTTAACCAAGAAGCTGAAAAACAAGGTGTAGAAATTAAAAGTGAAGCTGTAGGGACTGGTAAAGCTGAAGATACTATGGCAAGTGGTGAATGGGATATCGTACTAGTAGCTCCACAAGTAAAGCATCGCTACGCAGGTCTTGAAAAAGCAGCAAAGAAAAATGATATTCCTATCGCATTGATCCAACCCCGTGACTACAGCCCATTGGGTGGACCTAACTTACTTAAATTAGTTACTGGCTAATTTACCTAATGCAAGGCCAATCATGGACAAGTTATTTGATGTACTAGAAAATAAGGTGGCGACTCCTGCAGCAAAATTAGGAGAACAACGCCACCTACAAGCGCTACGTAATGGCGTAATTTCCGCAATTCCATTTATTATTGTCGGAAGTTTCTTCCTAATTGTAGCTTTTCCACCTGTACCAGAGAGTTGGGCAATTGCTAAATGGGCTAGCGCAAATGTTAATCAGATTTTAATTCCTTATCGGTTAACATTCTTTATCATGTCGCTTTATATCGGCTTTGGCATTGGTTACAATCTAGCAAAAAGCTATGATTTAGATCCACTTGCTGGCGGACAGTTATCAGTAGCAGCACTATTATTAAGCATAATGCCGGTTCAATACGGTTCAGATGGTGATTGGTTCTTGCCAATGACAAACTTAGGCTCAATTGGGATTTTCCCATCAATGTTACTAGCAGTTTTTGCGGTAGAAGTATTACGCTTTTGTAAGACTCGCAACATGATGTTTAAATTGCCAGAACAAGTACCTAGTTCCGTGGCTCGCTCATTTGAGAGTATTGTTCCAGCTGGCATTGTAATTCTAGTGATGACTCTTATCAATGTGGTATTCAAGATAAACATCGAAAATGTCGTGCAAGCAATTTTCTCTCCACTAGTGGCGGCAGGAGATACTTATTTTGGGGTACTTGTACCAGTACTTTTGATAACCACTCTATGGATGTTTGGTATTCATGGGGATTCAATTGTAGACACTATTGCCGAACCAATTTGGCTACAATACTTCAACCAAAATGCTGAAGCTATGGCAAATCACCAGCATCCTACCCATATTGCCCCAGAACCTTTCTTCCAGTGGTTTATTTGGATTGGTGGTTCAGGTGCTACTATCGGTCTAATTATTTGTGCACTAATATTTGGGCGTGCAAAGTACACAAAGTCCATTAGTAAAGCTAGTCTAGTACCTAGTATTTTCAATATTAATGAGCCTGTTATTTTCGGTTTTCCAATTATGTTGAACCCAATCTTCTTCATTCCTTTTATTGGAGCACCTGTGATAATGACTACCGTAACCTGGTTCACTTTCAAAGCTGGATTAGTTAATTTGATGTATGTACAACCACCTTGGACGTTACCAGCGCCAATCGGTGCTTATTTAGCTACCGGTGGCGACTGGCGAGCCATAGTACTGTGTTTGGTTAACATTGCTATTGCTACAGTCATTTACTACCCATTCTTCAAAATCTATGACAAGCAACAACTTGCCCTAGAGCATGAAAGTGACACTGATAATGTTGCAATGACTGCGGACAATGCAGACAATAAAAAAGAGTTTTCTACTAACGAAAAGGTTACAGAAAACGACACTATAGAAGACAAAACAATAGAAGCATCATGAAAACCAGATTCTCGGGAGCACTAATACTGGTTGCATCTTTAGCAATTGCTAATATAGCCATATTATTGATAAATCCTAATTCCAAGAAGTTAATTTTCTTTGGAAATGTAGGTGCCATCAGTTTAGTGTTTCCTTGGGTACTACTTTATTGGGAACGAAAAGAAACTTTTAAACTTACTAGATATAGCTACTTTGTAATAATGACCTTTATTGCAACCAGTATTGTTTGTTACTTATTTATTTATCGATTTTAATATTTATTTGGAGATCTAAAATGGAAAATATAGAAAATTTAATCTTTGAAATTATTGTGCATAGTGGCAATTCTCGGGCAAATTTATATGAAGCTTTAGATGAAGCTGGAAAAAATAGTTCACAAGAGAAAATTGATGAACTACTAAAGAATGCGGCTGAAGAAATGACATTGGCACATAATATTCAAACTAACTTAATTCAAGAAGATCTAAAAGGCGATAGTGAAATAAGCTTGTTGTTAATACACGCCCAAGACCAATTGATGACTACAATGAGCGAACAAACACTAATTGAACGCATGATTAAAATGCAGCAACAAATTAATAAGCTAAAGGCTAATAACTAGCAAACCAAGTATAATATAAGCTATATTCAACTAGATGTTGGTATAGGTTAGTTAGTTGTAAAAATTTATAGAAGGATCATGTTTAAGCCATGAGTGTATTAAATAATATGGAAAATCTGAAATCTGGATTTTCAAATACTGATTTAAAGCTAATGAATTACATCATGGAAAACCTAGAAGAAATTCCCACCATGACTTCGAGTGTGTTAGGAAAAAACTCTGGAACAAGCGCTGCTGCTGCCATCAGGTTTTCTAAAAAATTAGGATTTAATAAATATTCAAACTTTAAAATTGCATTGTCAAAAGATATCGAAAATTTAATAATAAATAACGAATACAGCACTATTTCCGTAGATGATCCATTTCAAACTGCTAAAAATAAATTGATTCATAGTGGTAAAACTATCATCGATACCACTGGTGATATCTTGAATGAAGAAAAGATCAATAAAGCCATAAATATCCTTGGAAAAGCTAAGAGCATTTATGTGTATGGTTCTGGAAGTTCTAGTCTGGCAGCCGAAGATATTAAGCAAAAATGGACTAGACTGGGTAAAGCTGTAACCTTTGACAAGGACCCATATACTTTAAGCCAACAAATGGTTAATGACGAAGATGAAAAAGTTTTCTGGGGAATTTCTAACTCCGGAGTTAACAGAATCGTAACTCAATTGGTAAAAAGAGCTAAAGAAAACAAGATACCTACAATAGGAATTTCACAACTTGGCTCAAATAAACTTACGAAAAAGGTAGACACTGCGATTCAAACTGCAAGTACTACTGAAATAGATAACGGGCACTACGGCAGTGGTGCTACTCACTCTATTTTGGCTCAATTAACTGCTATTGATGTTATTTTTTATTTTTATCTAGTAAAAAAAGCAAATCTCTAGTTTAATTAATATAGTACTGAATAATAAAAAAATTAAAGTTAATCAGCTGACAACTTGAAGATTTCACAGTATTTCATTAGTATTGTTAGTTGTTATACTTTTTGCTTGGGTCTAACTCAAGATGTATTTTAATCACTATTTTGGAGGACTACTCATGGCTGCGAATTGCCAAGTTACTGGAGCTAAACCAGGTTTCGGTCACAATGTGTCGCACTCTCATCGTCGTACAAAGCGCCGTTTTGACCCAAATATTCAGAAAAAACGTTACTGGGTTCCATCACTACGCCGCAATGTAACTTTGACTCTGAGTGCAAAAGGAATTAAGACAATTGACGCACGCGGCATTGATGCTGTTGTTGCAGAATTGATTGCCCGAGGAGAGAAGATTTAATTATGGCAAAGTCACAAGATGTTCGCCCAATTATTAAACTAAAGTCAACTGCAGGTACTGGATACACATACGTAACACGTAAAAACCGTCGTAATACACAAGATCGTTTGACTCTTAAAAAATATGACCCAGTAGTTCGCAAACATGTAGACTTCCGTGAGGAGCGCTAATTAATGGCCAAAAAATCTATGATCGCTAAAAACGAGCAGCGTAAAGTTATTGTTGAACGTTACGCAGAGCGTCGTGCTGAACTTAAAAAAACGCTAGTAGATCCTAAATCTACTGATGAGCAACGTGAGGAAGCACGCATTGGCTTGCAAAAGCTACCACGCAATGCTTCACCAGTTCGTGTTCGTAACCGTGACCAAATTGATGGTCGCCCACGTGGCACTTTCAAAAAGTTCGGAATTTCACGCGTAAGATTCCGCGATATGGCACACCGAGGCGAATTACCGGGGATTACTAAGTCTAGCTGGTAAGTTATTAACACAGGTTAATAAAAAATGACTGGTTTCGTATACACTTAAGTAATACGAAATAAAGGAATTAACATATAGGAGAGTATCTATAATGGCAAAGAACCGTAGCGAACTAGTTGCTGAAGTAGCTAAGAAAACTGGTAAAACTCAGGTTGAAGTAAACGAAACTCTTAACGCTGTCTTTGAATCATTCATCGAAGTTGTTAAAAAGGGTGACAAACTTACAATTCCAGGTTACCTTTCAGTAGAACGCACTGATCGTGCTGCTCGTAAGGGCCGTAACCCACGTACTGGCGAAACTATTGAAATTCCTGCTGGTCACGGCGTAAAGATTTCTGCTGGTAGCAAGCTAAAGGCTGCTGCCCAGGGTAAGAAAAAATAATAAACTAATACTTTTAGTGAAAAGGAGCTGCAATTATTGCAGCTCCTTTTTTGTGTTTAGTTTTAAATATATTTAAAACTACTTCCTAAGCCTTTTCTGGTTTCCTATAAAAATTTTGGGAGGAAACCAGAAAAATGCCTGGCAATACAATTAAATAGCTAGTTATCAAAATCCTAAGAAAACTTTAGCTACTACCTCTAGAAATATAAAGTTGAGTGATGTACACTCAACTTTATAGACATAAATAACATTATGTGAGAGGATTTGATAAATTATGAGTGAAAAATTTACCACAAAAAGCCAAGAAGCTATAGGTGATGCGGTAGATATCGCAAATACAGCTGGTAACCCACTGGTAGAACCTGTACATATATTACAAGCATTATTAAAGCAAGAAGATAGCATTGCTAATTCTCTGCTAAATGCGCTAGGGATTGATGTAAACCAACTTCTAATTGAAGCACAAGGAATTCAGCGAACACTACCTGCTAGTTCTGGTAGCAGTGTGGCTAATGCACAACTAAGTCGCACTGGTTTGATAGTTATCCAAGAAGCACATAAAGAAGCAAGTGCAATGGGCGATGAATATACTTCTACAGAACACCTACTGTTAGGTGTTTCTGGGGATAAAGGCGCAGCAGGTACACTACTTAACGACAAGGGAGCAACTCGAAAAGCATTAGCTGATACTCTCCCTACAATTCGTGGTAACCGAAAAGTCACTACTCCAGACCCAGAAGGTACTTTCCAATCACTAGAAAAGTATGGAGTAGATCTCACTGCCATCGCAGCTGAGGGGAAACTTGATCCAGTAATCGGTAGAGATTCTGAAATTCGTCGCGTTATTCAGGTGCTTTCAAGACGTACCAAAAATAATCCTGTGTTAATTGGTGAACCCGGCGTAGGTAAAACTGCAGTAGTAGAAGGACTGGCGCAACGTATCGTCGCTGGAGACGTTCCTGAGAGCTTACGTGGGAAATCATTAATATCTCTAGACTTATCAGCAATGGTAGCTGGTGCTAAGTTCCGCGGTGATTTTGAAGAACGTTTAAAAGCAGTTCTAGAAGAAATTAAGGAATCTGATGGTCAAGTAGTTACTTTTATTGATGAAATTCACACTGTAGTTGGTGCTGGAGCTTCATCTGAGGGGTCAATGGATGCTGGAAATATGTTAAAACCAATGCTAGCTCGCGGTGAACTTCGACTAATTGGTGCAACCACACTAGATGAATATCGAGAAAATATTGAAAAAGATGCAGCACTTGAACGCCGTTTCCAACAAGTTTATGTCGGTGAGCCAAGTGTAACTGACACTGTAGGCATTCTACGTGGCTTAAAAGAGCGCTACGAGGCACACCATCAAGTTTCTGTAGCTGATTCAGCACTAGTAGCAGCTGCAACTCTTTCAAACCGCTATATCACAGGTAGGCAACTTCCAGATAAAGCCATTGACTTAATTGACGAAGCAGCATCACGTCTTAGGATGGAGATTGACTCAGCTCCAGAGGAGATTGATCAATTACGTCGTGAAGTAGACCGCCTAACTATGGAAGAGTTAGCACTATCCACTGAGTCAGACTCAGCTAGTAAAACACGCTTAGAAAAACTACGCGAAAAACTTGCCAACAAGAAAGAAAAATTAACTGCACTCAATGCTCGTTGGGAAGAAGAACGTGCCAGTTTAAATCGAGTCGGTGACTTAAAGAAACAAATTGATGCAAAACGTTCCGAAGCTGAAGTGGCACAACGTGAAGGCAAACTAGAAGATGCAGCTCGCATTCTATATGGTGAAATTCCACAATTGGAAAACGAATTAGCCGAAGCACAAGAAGCTGAGACTGTCCAAGGTGCTACTGGGCCAATGGTTGCAGACGAAGTGTCAGCAGATGATATTGCTGCAGTAGTATCTGCATGGACTGGTATTCCTGCAGGGCGCATGCTCGAAGGCGAACAGCAAAAACTACTGAAAATGGAAGAGCATATTGGTTCACGCTTAATTGGACAAGGAAAAGCCGTTCAGGTAGTTTCTGATGCAGTACGTCGTGCACGTGCCGGTATCTCAGATCCAAACCGCCCTACTGGTTCATTCCTATTCCTAGGTCCTACTGGTGTCGGTAAAACTGAACTTGCCAAAGCATTGGCAGAGTTCATTTTTGATGATGAACGTTCAATGGTTCGTATCGATATGAGTGAGTACTCAGAAAAGCACAGTGTATCTAGACTTGTAGGTGCACCTCCAGGATATGTAGGCTATGATGAAGGCGGTCAGCTAACTGAAGCCGTTCGGCGTCGTCCATACTCTGTGGTATTGCTTGACGAAGTTGAAAAGGCACATCCTGAAATCTTTGACATATTATTGCAAGTGCTAGATGATGGTCGACTAACTGATGGACAAGGTCGAACTATTGATTTCAGAAACGTAATTCTAATCTTGACCTCCAACATTGGTTCTCAGTTCTTAATTAATCAGAATATAGATAATGAAACTAAAGTTAAATCCGTAATGCAACTGGTTAACGCTAGTTTCAAACCAGAGTTCTTAAACCGTCTAGATGAGATTGTAATGTTTGACGCTCTTAACAAGAATGAACTAGCTAAGATTGTTGATCTAAATGTCACAGCTCTGGCTAAGCGCCTAAGTGAACGCCAACTATCACTGGCTGTTAGTGATGCTGCCACTCAATGGCTTGCAGATACTGGTTATGATCCAGCATTCGGTGCTAGGCCATTACGTAGGCTGGTGCAACGTGAAATTGGCGATAAACTTGCTAAAGGTCTATTATCTGGTGAAATACGCGATGGCGATACCGTCTATGTTGATCTAGGAGAAGATGGTTTAACACTAAACAGTGAAACTAACTAGTAATTTAAAATACTGGCTCTAGAAATAGAGTCAGTATTTTTTATTTAGTAAATTTAGTAGTTACTGGTTGTGGTGGCACGAAGAAGCAAACTGCGCGACGATCTCCATTGTTATATGATGTTTCATCTGGGTGGGTCCAATATATTTCAATTCCTTGCCCATCGATATCTACATCAGGTTTTCTTGAACTATCTACTTGTGCATCACAAACTTGCTGCATTGCTGCATTAGCAGCGTCATTACCAGGGTAACCAGAATCTCCTAGATCTAACGAGTCATCAACATAAAATACTTCAGCATTATGAGATTGAGTACAGGGCACGACACTATAATTTTGGTTATTATCATCTGCATCTTTCCAATTATCAATACACTGCCCAGACTGCAAAGAATTTACCCCTAAAGTTTGTGGAGAATTACTCTGTGTCTGTTGAATTTGTGTTGGAGTTGCTGTCGGCGTAAATACTGGTCTAGATGCGTTTATATAATTTCTAGATATTATAAACGCCCCTATAGCCAATACTGCAGTAGTTACCACAGCAATAAATGTTAATAGCCTTTTGCTAATTCTTAACTTTGGACGTTTTACGCTAGTTTCACCATTTGAGTTATTTTTAGATGCTACTGTGGTGTTTTTTCCAGAACCTTTATCCGTTGTTATCGGAATCTCATCAGTATTTTTACCATCAATGCCTAAGTCCACTTTTTCAACTTTAGGTCTTTTAAGTTTTGTATCTTTGGCAGATCTTTTGAGTTGTTCAACTTTATTAATTTTTTTCTGCTGCTTAGCCTGTTCTTCTAATAGTTTTAATGATTCTTTATCAGAAAGTGCACTACTACTTAAGATAGGAATTGTGAATTTTGGTTTTGCAGTTTCTTCTTTAACTTCTGTTTTTTCTTCAGTTTTTTTAGATGCCTCAACATAAAAATTGGGATTAACTTTATGTCGTCTCCGCTCAATTTGTTGGTCATCTTTAATTGTCATTTATCTCCAAAAGTTAAACCTCTATCCCCATTATATGCTCAAAGCACAGTTATTCCTACAAAGTGTATATTTTTTGAAACACCTAGCTATTATTTAGAGAAACATTAGCGAAAACATTGTAATCTAGTAAATAATGGATATTTTTATGATGTGAAGGAGACGCAATGGGTCGCGGACGTCAGAAAGCTAAGCACACTAAACTTGCACGTGAGCTAAAGTACACAGAATCTCAGACCGATCTCAGCGCACTTCAGGAAGAATTAGCTGGCAAAAAAGCTAATGATATTGATAGTTATGGCGAACAAGATGACTACTCAGAAATCGCAGCACGCTATAATTATGACGAAGATGAAGAAAACTAAGTCTCTAATTAATTTACTTTAATTGGCAAAATATTTGAAATATTAGCCCTTACTCCAGAAGCTAATATTTCACCATTTTCGATACCTGAATCCCAAGAGATTTCACCTAGAGCTAGTGCTACCCATATTTCTGGCTTCATTTCTACGACATTAGGTGGAGTGCCTCTGCGATGATTTTGCCCAGCTATGCATTGAGTAACAGCATATGGGGGAACTCTAACCTCTACTGAATTGCCAGGCGCTTTGGAACTAAGTTTAAGAAGCAAATATCTAGTAACAGTCGGCAAAGAAGTTTTATCACCTTGCTTATAAGCAAGGATTGCTGCTTCACCGTCAACGTTAGAAATTTTACCGCGTGCCATTTTAGCCTAAAGTTGCTAATAATTTTGCACTAGGTACTATTGCACCTACTACTTCAGTACCACCAGTAATCGGTGGTACTACCTCACTTAGTACTTGTCGCGCTTTCTCCACATCTACAGCACCTACTCCAGCAAGCAAGGTAATACCTGCAATAGTAGCGGCACGGTTATTGCCATCTAGAATCTTTACAGCAGCACAGGTACCATCTTCAGCCGCTAATACACAAACACCCTCAACACCACTCTTTGCCAGAATTCCAAGCTCAGAGATTACCGTAGTGTCTGGATGCCCTAACCCATCAATAGCTTCAGGATAATCAAGAATAGTAGTTGCAACGGTAGCAACTCGAGCATCCATAGCATGACTAGAAGGAGCATGGGCAACTTTACCAATAGCAGTAGCTAAGCCTTTTAATGTCATAGCAGGGACTGGAGCTCCGCAACCATCAATCCCAAAATGTGTTAACATTTCTTCCGCAAATTCTTCGTAAGTTTCTCGAATTAGCTTTTGTAGTGGGTGTTTTGGTGACAAATAACTATCAATTGGCCAATTATTTTCTTTACATGCCCATAAAAAAGCTGCATGCTTACCGGAACAACACATTGCTAACGGTGATTTTTTATATCCAGCTTTTATATATTCTGACCGACTCTTTGAGTCTACTGGCCAGCTAGGTGGACACTGTAAATCATTCACAATGACCCCAGCTTGCTCTAACATACGTTCCACAATATCTAAGTGCCATTTAGAACCAGTATGTGACGAGGAAGCAATTGCCACTTCTGCACCAAAAAGTGGCACTCCAGCACGTAGTACGGCAATTGTTTGTAAAGACTTTAGCGTTGATCTTGGGTAAATAAAAGCAGTAGAGTCACCTAACTCTACTAAAGTTTTACCTTGTTTAACCACAACGGCTGCCCCAATATGCCTAGATTCAATAAAACCTGAGCGTTCAACATAAGCAAGCTCTACTGCATCTTTGGACGAAAAAGTCTCTAGCACAAACCCCACCTTTCAAATGGAAAAACAGAAAAAGTAATTAAATTATAAAGTTACGCACCTACAGCATATCTGAATAAGTATTGGTAACGCAAAATAAATTTTAGCTTATTACCTCTTAAGCATCTTTAGGTAACAAAGTAATCAAGGAAGCTTCTGGTCTACAAGCAAAACGGAATGGGAAATACGGTGAATTACCTAAACCTGCAGAGACATTAAGATAACTAGTTTTTTCTCCAACTTCCCAAGTATGCAGTCCACGAGATTTTTCAAGTGGAATATCACAGTTAGCTACAATTGCGCCGTAAAAAGGTATTCGCAATTGACCGCCATGGGTGTGTCCGGCAAAAATCATCTTCGAGCCTGCCTCCGTAAATTCATCAAGAACTCGGATATACGGAGCATGAATTACTCCAATTTTTACCCCTGGTTCACTCTCATTCAAAAATCCTTGAAATTCATCTAACTCCATATGTGGATCATTAACTCCACTAAATTTAAGATACGAATCAAGGATAGTAAAGTTTTCTTTACCATTAATGATGTTTGTCCAGCCAAAACTCTCGAATGTCTGACCAAGTTCCATGTAAGGCATATTTAGCTTTGGTGGCTTAGTTTTTTTAGTTTTATGTTGATTGCTCGGAGCAAATAAGTACTTGGCAGGATTCCTAAATGTTGGCACTATATAGTCATTAGAACCTGCAACAAATACCCCCGGGATACCAGCAAAAGGACTAAGTGCTTTTTTAATCGCTGGAATTGCTTTTGGGGAAGATAAACTATCACCAGTATTAATAATAAAATCAGGCTGATACTTTACCAAAGAACCTACCCAAGCTTCTTTCCAGGGTTGGTTAGGCATCATATGTAAATCTGAAATATGCAACACCGTAATCGGTTTAGCATCTGGTTCTAGAATTTTTACCTTATTGAAACGTAGAGCAAAATTACGACGTTCAATAGCATTAGCATAAAACAAAGTCGCAACTGAGGAACCAGCTGCAACTTTGAATAGTTTTTTATAATTCATCTTTAATCTGCTACATATGGATATTTATCTTCAGTGATAGGGCTATCACTCCTATTACTAGCAGTACCAATAATTGAATTAGAAGGTCGCGGCCAGTCACTTCCATTATATAATGGACCTGCTACTTTCATGTAGTTTGACCAGTTAGGACGCGCAATATGCTCTGCATATACTGGGTTAGGATACTGAACTCCACCGATTACTAACCCATCAAGAGTCGCATTAGGCAAGTCAGGGTTACCTACCCAGGAAGATGTAGATAGCCCTTTAGTATAACCATCAACCCAAGTTTGTGCAGAGTTATCGGTAGTACCGGTCTTACCAGCAGCTTTAGCACCACCGGCATCAATACCTGTAGCTGTACCGCGTCGCGCATCGTCTTTCAAAGCAGTATTCACACCGTTTGCGATGTCTGCGGTAATAACTTGTTTACAATCTGCTGAAGGTACTGAATATTTTTTACCAGAAGCATCAGTAGCAGCATTAATTGATATTGGCTTACAGAACTTACCTTCTGCAGCAAAAGTAGCATAAGCTGCTGCCATAGTTAATGGTGCAATTTCGTTAGTACCAAGAATTGAAGATGCAGAATAATTCAAAGGTTGGCCATCAGCACGATGCACACCCATGCTTTCTGCAGTATCACGAATACCACACAAATCTAGACGAGATGCCATTTGAGTGAAAACAGTGTTAGTAGAGAATACCGTACCATCTTGCACAGTCATAGTACCACCATAAACGTTATCTGAGTTTTGTGGCTCCCAACCATCGTCAGTACCATTATTTCCAGTAACTGGACAGCCGTAATGCCAAGCACTTGAAGGCCAACTAACTTGAGTTGCCGGCAATAAGTCAAGCAAGTGATTACCTTCTTTTAGCCATTCCACTAGCGTGAATGTCTTATAAGTAGAACCTACTTGGAAACCGGTACCGCCACCCTCGTCTTGATCAACGAGGTAGTTAATGGCCGTAGACCCAGGTGCGGGATTCGCCGTAGTGTCGTAATTACGTGATTGTGCCATTGCTAGCACTTTACCTGTACCAGGTTGCACAGTTACCAAACCAGATACTACACCTGAAGAATCACCAATCGGTGTTAACTTCTGAGCTGCGCTATCAGCTGCAGTCTGTAACCGTGTGTCTAAAGTAGTCTGAACTTTCAAACCACCGCGGTCTAGTACTCTACGACGAGTGTCTGGATCTGGACCAAATTCTTTAGAATTCAGTACTGTAGCTGCTACATAACTACAGAAGAAAGGTGCTTGAGTAGCATACTGACAACCTTGCTTTGGAGCTACGTATTGGGTTTTCAACGGAGTAGCGATAGCCTGCTTATACTGAGCCTCTGTAATGTGTCCATAATGAAGCATGCGTTCAAGCACTTGATTACGGCGCTCTTTCGAAGCTTCCGGGTTTTGGAATGCATCGAAACGAGTCGGGTTCTGTACCGCACCAGCTAAATAAGCTGCTTCTGGCAATGAAAGATCTGATGCAGTTTTATTAAAGTAAGTTTGCGCTGCAGCTTCTACACCATAAGCTTGAGCACCATAATAGGCTACGTTTAGATAACCAGCTAAAACCTGCTCTTTAGTCATGTTATTTTCTACTGCAATTGCAAATCTAATCTCACGAAGTTTACGCGCAATTGAAACTTCTTTAGCTGCCTGGTATGCCTGATCATTATCTGAGGAAAGTGCATCCTCTTGCAACATGTTCTTTACATACTGCTGAGAAAGAGTAGACGCACCTTGTTGTGCACCACCTGCACGCAAGTTAGCTGCTGCAGCACGAGTAATACCACTAATATCAAAACCACCATGCTCGTAGAAACGACCATCCTCAATAGAAATAACGGCATTCTTCATATAAGGAGAAATTTGATTGTAGTCTACAACTTCACGATGTTCAGAGAAGAAAGTAGCAAAAGGCTCACCAGTACTATCAAGGAACTCAGATTGCTGTCCCATTGGTGTACTAGTTAATTCAGAAGGCATTTTATTAAAGGAATCTTTTGAATCTCTAGCAAAATTACCTGCCATAATTGCCCCTGGCATTAAGAGACCAGCAAGTAACGCACCACCAATGACACTGGCTGTAAAGAAACTAGTTAATTTCTTAGCTGTGGAGCCTTGATTGTATCGCTTTGCATTAACCTTTGCAGTAGTTTCTGAAATCCTTTTCATTCCAGACTGCACTGCAGACTTAGGTTTAGAAAGCGAAGCTTTGGTAGACGTTTTCCCTTTCGGAGTATTAACGCTACTCTTTGGGGCGCTAGAGATATTTTTTTTACCTTTGTTAAGACTACTTGCACCCTTAGCCTTAGCAACATTACTCGTTGCTTTAGCTTGGGACTTCAGAGTTTTCTTCTTATTATTACCGAATGCCATAATTGCTATTCTATTAGTTTTTTACTCCAGTTTGAAGCTTTTACACTTAAACTTTTTCACAAAATAGCATTATTATAGAGCTATGGATAAATGGGAATATGCGACAGTGCCATTAATTTCGCACGCAACAAAACAAATTTTAGATCAATGGGGACAAGATGGATGGGAACTAGTACAAATTGTTCCAGGCCCAGAAGGTACTACTAATCCAGTTGCTTATTTGAAACGGAAAATTGCTTAAATATTAGATTTACTTAGTACGGTCTTCTAAAGTTGTTTCGTCAAGAACACGAAACTCTTTTAAAGCAACATCTACTAGTTTTTCTCGGACAAAACTCGCTATCGCTTTGTTAACAGTCTCTCTAGAAGAACCAACAAGTTGAGCAATCTCTTCTTGAGTTAGCCCATGATCTACTATAATAATGTCACCTTTAGACTCACCAAAACGCTTAGCAAGATATAGTAATTTTGTTGCCACTCGTTTTGTAACATCTGAAAAAGCATCATTCATTCGCCTAGCATGACTGCTAGCTATCGTATCTACAAGACGTTTAATATATGCTTTGTTAAATTTTGGATCACTTATCAATAAGTCACTCAAAATACTTTTCTTGATTCCTGCTAACTTAACATTTGAAACTGCAGTAGCTTCCACAGAAATTGGATAAGGCGTAGATACTGAATACTCTCCGAGCATATCGTTAGGACCTAGAATACTATTGATAAAAACTTTATCACCTTGCTGCTCAGGACTAGTTATCTTAACCTTACCTTCTATCACTAGATAACACATATCTTTTTGCTCATCAGTAATATCTATAGTCTCGCCTTGAACTAACTCAACTTCTTGAAACTTATTTTCCAGCTCAGTTAAAACTTCTTCAGCAAGAGCATTAAAAAGTGGTATCTGTTTTAAATTTTCTAAACACAACATAGTTTTACTTTAGCATTCATCAATAATGCACTTACTAAACTACATATATGAAAACTATAAATTTCTCTCAATCAGCGTATTTCTTTAAAGCGCTTTTATCAAGTACTTGAATTTTCTTCGACCCAACAGCAATTATATTCTCTTGCGCGAAGCGTGTCATAACTTTATTTACCGTTTCACGAGAAGAACCTACTAATTGAGCTATTTCTTCCTGAGTCAAACCATGTTCAACAACAATATGATTTAAGCTGCGTACACCAAAGCGATTAGTTAAATCCGTAAGAATTACAGCAAGTCGATGTGTCACATCAGAAAAGACCTCGTACATCAATCTTGTATGACTATATGCAACTGTTTCAATAAGATGTTTTACATAGGCTTCGTTAAATTTCGGTTTTTCTAATAATAATTTATGCAAATCTAGCTTATTAATACTGACAAAATATAAGTTAGTTATTGCAGTCGCATCTACTGGAATAGGATAAGAACTTACTATGGAAAACTCTCCCAATAAATCACCTGGCCCCATTACAAATAAGATAATCTTCTTATCGCCTTTTTCATAAGAACTGGTTATTTTCACTTTTCCATCTATGATTAGGTGTACTGTATCACTTACCGGATAATTAATACTTAAAGTTTCACCTTTGCTAACCCTAGCTTCTTCAAAATTGCCAATCAGTCCTGTCAAAGTCTCATCATCGAGTGCACTGAAAAGTGAATTTTGTTTTAAAGTCTCTATCTTCAACATTACTTACCCTTAAAATATACCGACCACAGGTATACTGAATCCTCTGGATTCACTGTATCACTTAATACATCTATATTAAAAACTGTTATTAAGTTAAGATGGGTTTGTATGGGTAATATTTTTTGGATAGATGCAGTAATTATCCTGCTTCTGACCACTCAAGTTGTCATTGGCTTTCGTCATGGTTTTATAGTTGCTGTCTTCAATATCATTGGTGCATTAGCTGGGTTATTTATCTGCCTGCACTTTATGCCTCAATTATCAAGCCACTTATCACAAAACAATAGCCAGCTACTAATATTATTAATAGCCCTAATCACAATATTAACGGTTTCACAGATGATATTTTCACGTCTTGGCACCAAAATTAAAAATAAAATTACTCGCACTCCACTAAACTTCATCGATAAAGTCCTTGGTGCAGGCATAAATGCCATTATATTCGTTATAATTCTAGGAATTTTAACATCGTTATTATCAATGCTAAACAATTCCTATATTAATAATGCACTAAACCAATCTCAGGTGTATAAAGCATTAAATAAAACTACTCCAACTCCAATTGCTAGAGGAATAGCAAAAATTAAATCTACTGCTATTGACGATACTATCCCTAAGATTGTGAGCTCAGTAGCACCGACCGTAAATAAAGAAACTCCTAAGGGGCCAAGTTCTACTGCTGCAATTGATAACAAAAAGGGGTCCATTCTTAAAGTTACTGGCTTAGCAAGCCAGTGTTCCCAACTTAAAAGTGGTAGTGGCTTTGTAGTTGCTAATCATAAAGTTATGACTAACGCTCATGTAGTAGCAGGCATGCAAAAAGTACAAGTCGAAACTCCAGATGGCACAAAATATGGTGCAAAAGTTGTAGATTTCCAAGCAGATAAGGATATCGCAGTCCTTGACGCTCCTACTTTGACAGCATCGCCAATACCAGTAACTAGTGATGTACAGCGAAATACTGATGTAATTTTTGCTGGATATCCTTTAGGTGGCCCCTATAAGTCCCAGCCAGCTAGGGTAGAGCTTGTAACTAAAACTATGATGAAAAATATTTATGAAACTGATTCAACGGCTACTCCAATCTATGTAATAGCAGGCAATGTCCAAAAAGGTAATTCTGGTGGACCACTATTAGATAAAAATGGCAATGTAGTCGGTATGATTTTCGGTAAATCACTTGATGATAATAAAAGTGGCTATGCTTTAACTGCAACTGAAATTCATGATGATGCAGTTAAAGCAACTAAGAATTTACCAGAAGTTACAACTGGTGCTTGCTTAAAAGAATCTTAAGTGTAAATTATTTCTGGTTAAGCGTTGTTAATGTAGTGATTTAGTCTTAAATGTACTAATGTTAGGAACATAGAATGTAATTTTTAAAAGGAAGGCAAAAATGAGCCAGGTAGCAAATAGAAATTCTTCGGATAGCCCGAAGTCTCTAATTGGACCTATAACCATTAGAGATCTTGTGGTAGTGCTAGCAGCAATTATTATCCTTGTTGCTTCATTCTTCCCACTATACGTAATGAAAATTTCAAACCTTCATGGTCCAGTAAACATGTGGCGTTCTGGCCCATTGATTCTTATTCCAGTTTTATTGACTGCCATTGCTGCCGCAGCACTTTTACTAGTGCGCCGTTTTGCTAAAGAAGTACGTTTAGGTTCATTTTCAACTGACCAAATGGCCTCTATTGCTGGTGTTGTAACACTAGTTTCCTTGATTTCACTACCTTTCACACTTATGGGCTGGAGTTCGATTACAGCTATTGCCAACGGTAATAAAATCATGGCGTTCACTCCTTATGCTGGCTACTGGGTAGCACTGGTAGGTGCAATTATCCTTTTCGTAGCAACTACACTTGCTCCTAAAATCCCGGTACTTAACCAAGATTTCGCTGGCCGCGAAGAAGAAAACGCTCATTTAGTAGCTCGTAATTCTGCTAGAGTAATTCCAAGCATTCGTAAGCCTAAAGCCTCTAAGGGTAAACTTACTACTGGCTCTAAGGGTAAACTTACTGCTGGAGCAGCAGGCGCTGTAGGTGCGGCAAGCCTGGGTGCAAAACTTCGCGGACCACATGCTGATGTTAATGCAAATGCACCACAGGCAAACTTCAATGCTGAAACTCCAGATGTGAATGCTGATATCAACGCACCACAAGTTAATGTAAATGACTCACGCGTAGATACTGATATTAATGGACCTCATGTTGATACAGATATAAACACAGCAAATGCAAATATCGATGCAAACACACCACAGGCAAACTTCAATGCTGAAACTCCAAATGTGAATGCTGATATCAACGCACCACAGGCAAACCTTAACGCAAACACAGATAATGGTGGATATGAAGCACGTACTGCTGCAGAACTAGCTGGTCATGAAAATCACAGCAGCGGAAAGTTAAATACTAACGTTGAAGGCGACATTAATAGCCCGCACCTAGACGCTGATATTAATGGGCCTCATGTTGATACAGATATAAACACAGCAAATGCAAATATCGATGCAAACACACCACAGGCAAACTTCAATGCTGAAACTCCAAATGTGAATGCTGATATCAACGCACCACAGGCAAGTTCAGACGCAGATTTCAATGCCGAAGCTGATTATGCTGCTAATGAAGAGCCAAAGACTATGCAGATTCCTGTACAAGATCTTCAAGACGAAGAAACTGCGGAGTCTTACCAGCAAAACCAACATCTTGGTTATGATAATAACCAAACAAATACTGGCAATAAGAAACAGCGTAAACAATCAATACAAGGTGACCAAACTTCAGCTAGCACTGTAGCACCTCCTACTAACCAAGATCCATTCTGGTTTGCAGTACCAAATGAAGTACGCTTAACTGATAAAAACACTGGCTTACCTTTCACACTAATTCCTGGTGAATGGCATCTAGCGTTGGAAGATCATGGAGACAGCTTCCTAGTTCAGGCTGAAAATAATGTCGGTGTTTTGAAGGATATCTCTAACGTACAGCGTGCGTAAAATATGGCGAAAAATCTTGCATTAGTCCGTAGAGCTCGTAAGATTTATCGCCTACTTGAAGAGAAATTCCCTTACGCCAAGGCTGAATTAAACTTTAATAATCCATATGAGCTGGTGGTTGCCACTGTCCTCTCCGCACAGACTACTGATGTGAGAGTGAACTCGGTAACTCCAGCTCTTTTTGGTAAATATCCCAATCCAGAAGCTTTAGCTAGTGCTAACTTTGATGATGTTGCAGAAATAATTAGACCTTTAGGATTCTATAAAACCAAGGCTAAAAACATTATTGCGTTAGCTCAAAGACTCTGTGCTGATTTCCATGGTGAAGTACCTAGTACTGTAGAAAAACTAACTACTTTAGCTGGAGTAGGACGCAAAACTGCCAATGTGGTATTAGGCAATGCCTTTGATAAGCCAGGACTTACCGTTGATACCCATTTCGGTAGATTAGCAAGAAGACTAGGATTCACCACTGAAAAAGATCCACTCAAAGTCGAGCAAGATGTTGCAGAATTGTTCTTACCAAAACAATGGACTATGCTATCCCATCTACTAATTTTTCAAGGTAGAAGAGTCTGTCATGCTCGGAAACCAGCTTGTGGAGCCTGCGTAATTGCAGATTACTGCCCAAGTTATGGTGAAGGTGAAACAAATCCGGAAAAAGCTAAGAAACTACTAAAATATGAGCTAGCCCCTAAAGCTGACAATTAACGAGAATTGGCTCTGGTTCTAGCTTAATGCCAAACTTTTTTTGGACACCTGTAATAACTTCTTCTGCAATCCTAATCACATCAGCTGCTTTTGCATTACCTCGGTTAGTAATAGCAAGAGTGTGTTTTGTGGAAAGTGAAGCAACTCCTGGTAGACCATAACCTTTTTCAAAGCCAGAGTTACCAATTAACCAAGCTGCACTTAGCTTCACTTTCCCATCAATTCCAGCTGGAAAAGCTGGTGCACCTCCTGGAAGCTTCTTAGTAAATGACTCATCAACAATTGGGTTAGTAAAGAATGAGCCAGTGCTATAAGTATCACGATCTTTAGAATCTAGCACCATTCCTTTACTAGCACGTAATTTTAATACATGGTTACGGACTTCACTAGTTGGAGCTTTATCTCCTACTTCCACTCCCAAAGAACGGGCAAGTTCAGCATATTTAATCGGAAAACTTAAATTACCTGCCATAAATTGAAATTCAACAGCAAGTACTACATACCTTGGAGTGCTACCCATTAAGTTTTGTTTGAAAATTGAGTCACGATATGCAAATTTCATATCAGCATTAGCAAAACTAACTTTCTTATTTTCCTTACGATCCCAAGTGTAAACACGGGAAATAGTCTGTGAAACATCACCACCATAAGCACCAACATTTTGAATTGGGGTAGCACCAACAGTTCCTGGAATACCAGAAAGTACTTCTACGCCGTAAAGACCTTCTTTAATCATTTGGTTAACAAAATCATCCCAGTTATGACCAGCGGCAACTTTAACCGTATAACCACCACATTTAGCTGAAGTATGCTCACTGCTATGGTCAATATCACAAGCTGCACTGCCATCTATTTCATATCCTTCATTTGCAATATGCACCACTGAACCGGCAAAATCAGTATCACCGGCTAGAATATTTGAACCACCACCTACTACTAAGACATCATCACCAGCTGCATCTGCTTCAGATACTGCTTTAATAATCTCGTCTTCGGTAGCTGCTTTAATATAGTTCTCGATTGTGCCACCGACACCTAGGGTGGTTAAGTCTGCTAAAGTTTCCATCATACTTAAATTCTACATGGTGAAAGCATCCTAGTAGCTATTTTGCCAACTAGGTAAGACAAGTCTAAAACTCAAATGATGTCCCGAACTGTTACTTCTGTCAGTAAGGTATACATTTTTCCCAAATGCATGCCAAATTTCGTCAACATTTTGGAAAAATGTATGCAGCGCATTGAAGTAAACCAATATAGAGCTAAGTTATGGCTAGTCTGCATGGTATCCTAGCCGTAGGATAAGAGTAACAATAAAAAGAGGAATACATGTTTGATGCACTCGAAACGATTGCGCGTAAACACTTAGAAAATTTCACTCTTGTCGATGAAGACAATCGAGTGGTAATTGAAACTACTGATATTGTTCCAAAAGAAACTCTATTCGTGTTACTAGAACATATAGCAAGTGAACAACGTTTACTTGGCATCTTGCCAGTAAATACCCCAATTGCACTACGTTGCGAAAACCGAACTCATCTGATTGAATTCCCATTACGTAAAGGGATTGGCAAATACCAAAGACGTAAAATGGCACAAGACTTGAAACAATTCAATCGAGAAACTCGCCTCCAAGAACTGCAAAATAATATTAGAAATTTACGTACCAATACAGTTAATACTGTAAAAACTAAAACAAAAAACGTTTTCAAAAATAATAAGCTAACTGAGCTACGTGAAGTCTCAAAACTACGCTCTAATTCAAGCACTATTAAGTTAGGGTCTATTCCAGAAACTCCTGATATTACTGAACCAATACCTATGCAATTTAACCATAAAGGTCTATTCATAGGATATCTAAAAGATATGGAATTACAGCCTAATTTTGATCACACTGATATTGAAGGAGCTCGTTTTTTCTTCATAAAGAACAATATTGAGTATTTCATTGATACTCCAATTAATATAACCAGTGGCAATTTATATCATGAACTGCAAAAAGCAACTGCGGCCACCAGCGAAGATGGTAGCAATTTAGAACTTGGTACTGGCACTAAGGTAATGATTCAAAAGACTCAAGACAATAACTATATTGTAAAAATTAAGAAAAAAATTTAATAATACAACTAGCTGGGCTATCTGTAAACTATTAAGGTAGCAAAAGAGCCCCTAACGGGAATTGAACCCGTGACCTCTCCCTTACCAAGGGAGTGCTCTACCACTGAGCCATAGGGGCAAATAACTAAATTAGTATATCATCTTAAAAAGCTATCTTGGTAATGGACCTGAAGGTTAAGATCCACCACCAGCGATACCAGCAATACCACAGTAAACACCGAAGCCTGCTGTGATAACAATTACCGCTCCCACAAACCAGGCATACCAACCTTTAAGTTTATATTCTTCTGGCAAAGATTTAAGAGCTAACAGAAACAAGAAACCTAACACAATTGGCAATAGCAACGCATTCATCACTTGTACGAATAGGTTAAGCAAGATGATGTTTATATGTGTTTCCACTAGAATAAAACCGAAAATAACTGCTAGTGAGAATACCGCATAGAATGCCGGAGCCTGACTCGGCTTATGCTCTAGTGAGCGCTTGTAACCAGAAACTTCACCTATGCCCCATGCCGCTGTCAAACTAGCTACAATTGCAGCAATTAATGACGCTCCAATCATCCCAAGCGAAAATAACACTTTACCACCAAATTCACCTAAGTGTGGGGTAATCGCAGTAGCAATATCTTGCACGGTATTTAGCTGTACAGACTTTTGATTAGTAGCCCAAAGAGCGGACGCACATGTAATCAACATTGCCGCCATGATTGTTTGTGTGACTATAGCACCAAACGCGGTGTCTGCACGGGCTTCCTTCAAATGCTTAACAGTTAGACCTTTATCCACTACTGCTGACTGCTGGTAGAAAATCATCCACGGCATAATAACTGCGCCAATATTAGCGGCAATCAAGAAAACATAGCTGGAGTTATGTATTGGAATATCAGATAAACCAGCAGCAATTTGATCTTTTTGTGGCTTTGCCATAAACATCGTTATCAAAAAAACAAGCTCAAACAATCCAATACCAATAGCTACACGCTCGACACGTTTATAACTACCAGTTACCACCATGACAATTAGGAATAATGCAACTGCACCTGTGCTAATCCAACTAGGAATTCCCCAAAGTTCACCAACCCCAGAAATACCGCTCATTTCCGAAACAATAGCTCCAGCGCAGGCAATGGATAAAGTAGTCACTGAGAACCAAGCCCAACCTTTACCAAAGGTTTCTTTAATTAACTCGCCATGACCTTTACCAGTAACTAGACCTAGGCGCACAGTCAGTTCCTGAGCAATAAAGACAATTGGTATCAAAATAATTTGGGCCGATAAGAGCGTGTAACCCCACTGAGCACCACTTTGTGCAGCAGTAATTAAACTACCAGCATCAGTGTCTGCAAGCATCACTGCAATACCTGGACCTGCTACGAGAGCAAACTGTTTTACCCTTCGTTTAAATTCACTTTGATTATTTTGCCTCACTGCTTTGCGAGTAGGAAGCGCTTGAGCGTTACTAATCTTTCTCACCTTCCGCTTAATTAAGTTACAAAAATATGCCCTAATTAGTTTAGTCTAACCTAACTCAGTATAAATGGCCATATCTCAATGTCAAAATTAAACAAAAAATTTTGTAGAAAAGTGAAAATTTTATCTTTGATTAGTAAAAACCAAATAAAGAAGTACAACGTTCAATAAAGTAATTAAAGAAGCCACAAACCAAGCGATAACTGATAGATACCACTTATTAGCAAATTTACCCAGAAGTATCTTATCAGAAGTAATCATTACCAACGGTATCAACGCAAATGGTATTCCAAAACTTAATATCACTTGGCTAATTACCAGTAATAAAGTAGGGGAAATTCCTGTAGCTAATAACACTAGAGCAGGAATCAAGGTAATTAGCCGACGCACCAACAATGGAATTCTAACTTTGAGCAAAGTTTGCATTACCTCTGCACCTGCATAACACCCCACAGAAGTCGAAGCTAATCCAGATGCCAATAAACCAATTGCAAATAAAAATGCAATATGGATACCCAAAGTATCTTTGATAGCTTGATACGCACCATCTATAGTGTCAGTACCTACAGCACCTTGCAGGCTAACAGCTGCTAGCAATAACATCCCGATATTTACACTGCCAGCAACTACCAAAGCAATTACCACATCAACTCGCGTTGCTGATAATAACCGTTTAACTCGCTCAAAGTTACCACCATCAGATATTGGGAAGCGGTCACGAGTCAAGGCCGAGTGTAAATATACCGCATGTGGCATAACAGTAGCGCCAAGCATTGAGACCGCTAATAATACAGTTTCCGCACCTTCAAAACGTGGCTCTAGCCCCACTAACACTTGGTGCGCATCTGGAGGCGTCAAAAATAAGCCAGCACAGAAACCAACTGTCAAAAGAAATAAGAAACCAACAATTACAAACTCAAAAACTCGCTGCCCATGTCGCTCTTTAACCATCAGAATAAACATTGAAAGAATACCTGTTATCACTCCACCCCAGAATAACGGGATATTAAATAGTAGTTTAAAAGCAATAGCACCACCAATAATTTCAGCTAAATCCGTAGAAATTGCAATAATTTCGGCTTGCAACCAATACGCTAACCGCCATCTTCTTGGCATTTTTTGCCCTAAGATTTCCGGTAAAGATTGACCTCTAACAATTCCCAGTTTTGCAGATAAATACTGCACAATTACTGCCATAATGTTAGAAATAACCAAAACCCAAACCAACAAATATCCATACTTTGCACCAGCTGTTAAATTGGCAGCAACATTCCCTGGATCGACATAAGCAATAGCAGCTACAAAGGCTGGTCCCAGCAAGGCAATAAGGGAGCGTTTGGAAATAGTTTTAGCTTTAAACATGGTATTCCAAGTCTAACGATTTGAACTAAAGATTTTAACACTGAAAAATTATATTTTTCCAAATTGTAAATTTTTCAGAAACCATGTAAAATGATATTCGTTGTTAAAAAGCAACTGGTATTTCATAAGAAATATTGGGGGCGTGGCGCAATTGGTAGCGCACCTGCTTTGCAAGCAGGGGGTTACGGGTTCGAGTCCCGTCGTCTCCACCATTTTATCCCTAGTTCTAGCCGAATTAGGGTTTTAATGTTTTAGTAGAAAAATAAAAATATTCCTTTTATATTCCTTTTATTTTTCAAAATGCATTAAAACGGTTACTAATTTTTAATAGTTTTCTAAATGTTCAGAATTATCAATTATGGGTATATCTTTTTTACCGATGTAATGTTTATCAGTTGTTTCTGAACTCTCATGTCCTAACTGTATCCTAGCGGTTTCTATACCTGCTGTATTAGCTAAGTATGTACCTAATGCTTTGCGGAAGTCTCTGGGTTCAAATTCTTGTATAAAAGTATCTTCTGTAGTCAGCTACACGATACCGCCAAAATCCTCGTTTGTTACCAGTTAAGGCTTTACCTTTACTGCGTGGGTTGTCTAATTCTTCTAACGCTTCTAGGTAATTGAGAATCTTAAGTTTAACTGGTTTATCTAGTTTCTTTAAATCTTTATTAAAAGCTAAATCGACTTTTACTTTATAAGCCAAGCTCACGCCTTAATTCTTTTAAGCTCATAGTTCCTTGTGAGTTCTCTAACCTATTTACACCTAAGTAATAATCGGCTTTATTCTCTAGAAAATCATTTAAGGCTTCCTTGATGTAAAAGCTCTTAGGTCGGTTAGTTTCCTTACTTAGTTCAGTCAGTGCTGTTTCTTGTTCTTTATTGAGTCTTACGCTTATAGTCATCTCATTACCCTCTCTCACATTCAGAATAACATAACTGTATTACATGTAATACATCAAAGCTAATAAGAATTACTGTACTTAGTGGACGCTTCACTGTTTTACCTAGAAAACTATAGTAAGTAGTTTGTGGACGCATGCAACGGGTTAGGGTGTCAGGTAGAATATGGGAAATAAAACTTACTAGCAAGCTACTCTAAAGCTACTAGAAACCCGTACTAGCCAAGTAAATAAAGGGTAGTATAGGTTTACTCTAAAGCTACTAGCAAGCCTTAAATAAAACTAACCGCCACCAAATACATGATGACGGTTAGCAGTTTGAAGCGGTTAAAGTTTACCCAGTACTAGCATTAAGCTCGTCAATATTTTCTACACTTAATACTTTACGGTCCTCTACTGTTACTAGAAATCTAGAAGTATAGTCTTTAACTTCCTCTGTTCTATTAATATGTTCTAGCGCGTAATGCACTAGCTGTTTAACAGCCGCAGAACTGTTTAAGTCATGCTTTGCCATGTACTCGTAAAATAACGGTAAATCTTCCCCTGTAATACGTATAGAAGCTCTAGCACTTGGCAGTTGTTTGCGATGTGTCACAGCTTCCGTTGGTATTGGCTTGTCATACAGTTCTTCTACTTGGTTTATTAATTCTTTATCAGTCATTGTTCTTTCTCCTAAATTTATTTACCGCTTTGCTTTATATAGTTACCGTCTCTTAAAGTAGTCATTCCAATAGCGACTCCCTTTAGTAACAGTCCATGCAGTAAGTACTTCATAAGTCTCTTTACTAAGAGCAACTAATACAACTTTCTTAATACTCTCAGAGAAGCCAATGGAAGCGTAAGCCTTACCGCTTATGTTTGCTTTCCATGGGTCATAGATTAAAGCGGCAGGGTCATTCAATGATTCATTTATGCTTTGCTTTGTTATTTCAGGGTGTCGCTCCCGTATGTGTTGCCAAACCTCTTTACTAATTCTTCTCATAACTATATTGTATGACGAATGTATGACAATGTCGAGTAATGAATAAAAGAGTGAATACTAAAATCACAGTGGCTAGCACAATAAATGCGCCCAGTGGACGCTTCACTACTATAAACCCACTAGAAACCCGTACTAGCAAGCCTTAAATAAAACTAACCGCCACCAAATTATATGATGACGGTTAGCATACTAGAGATTATTACTTAGAGCGTTTAATAACTCTATCTACCAAAGTAGACGCCGCAGCTTGAGTAATGCCTAATGCTTTACCTATAGCGGTCTTTGTTACACCAGCTTCAAAGGCTTTAACAATAAGTTCATCACGCTTAACTTGTGCTTCATCCATTACATGCTTCACATCTTCTAGCTCATTTAAGAGCTCTAGCTTAAGCCCAGCAGGCTCTATATGTGCAGGCATAATAACTCACTTCCTCTCATCTATAGCATTTACTACTGTTATAGCAGTATTAATACCTAGTAAGAACACATTGAATACAGTTATAAAGTTATAGCCAAACTGAGATAGTATTGCTAGCGTTCCTACTAAGTGCACAGTGTATTCTGTGCTTATTAGTTTAAGTTTCTTGCTCATTGTCTTTATTCCTCTCGTGTTATAATTAGAGGGAAGATATCCCCCATTTTACTGGGGGATATCCTCCAACTGTTATTTATCTTTTCGATTGTGTCGGTCAATCAGTTTTGTTAGACCATTAATGATTGATACGGCACTAGCAGTGGTAACGGCTATCAGTTCGATAACTTCTAATATTTTCATTGCTTCCTCCTTTCCTTTATACTTAATTATAACATAATAAGTATTATGAACATAGCTGTTATAGCCAGTAAATAAAATAAATTTAAGTTACAAAGACAAAGCAAATAAGATAGAATAACATTAAAGGCATAAAGCTAATAGAACATGAAAATGTGATACAAATCACAAGAAATACCACCCCATATACCCCCCCCCCGAGGGCACAGAAGACCGTTCCTGTATAGCAATTTTAACTATGCACCCTAAAACCCCTATATACGCACGCGCGCGATAAGAGGTATAGAAAATTATGCACTATGTATTACTAATGCGTTAGACACTCATGAGATAAGCTCTCATTTTGAATACCCATGTATATTACAACTGGTACACTGCATAGCATAAAGGACACTCTAGAGGGGCATGGCAATGCAGTTAGAAGTAGAGCTTAATGACATTATTAACCGCTTAACTACATCACGGAAAATTTTAATTAATACAAGACAGCCTGAACTTGGTTACTGTATCGAGCCTGCTTTACTAGATTCTTTAAGTGAGATTGCTGGAGGCGAAGTTAAAGGCATTGAAACCAAATGCCGCTTACTTGCTACATCGTTAGCGATGAAGCAACACCCGCTAACCGAAGAAAACAAACACCAAAACTTTTTCAAGGACTTCTTCTGCTTCATCCCTAAAAGATAAAGCAACACCTTAAACACAAAGAAAACAAAGACCAAAAGCACTCTGCTATCCACTATTTATGGCCTATATGTCCTTCTTTTTAGCATTCATACCGATTTACTATCGGAAAAGTTAAGAAACACAACAGCTAGAAGCATTTGACACACTATCAAATGTGAAGTATATTTCATATTATAAAGTGAAGCATGCTTCATGTTGGTAATATGAGTAGATGGACAACTTATTGAAAGAACTTAGGAAAGCCAAAGGACTAACACAAAAACAGTTGGCTCAACTAGCAGGATGCTCTTCTCGTTCGATTATTTCGATTGAACAAGGCAAATATAAACCATCAATAACTCTCGCTTATAAACTGGCGCAGCTTCTCGGTACAAATATAGAAAAATTGTTCAAACTTGAACAATACATTCAAGGAGAAGACGAAATGGATAAAAACCAAGAAATAACAGACAAAATCGTTGATTATATAAATAGTGTAAAAGCTAATGATTTAGCTAAAAAAGATATTAAGTCTGCTATCAAGTCATACATCAAAGACAATAAACTAGACGATGATAACATCGACTGGAAATCAGTTAAGGTTGCTGTGAAGGATGCCCTAAAATAAAACTGCTATCACTAAACTACCCCCTTAATTTCTCAAGGGAGTAGTTTAGTGATAACAATGCATATGATGTGTATAAAGGAAAATGGACTAATTGATAGTTGTGTAGTTCATCTTCCAGTACAAACTATCCTGGTAATTTCAAGTCTTCACTTTCGATAGGGCACAATAACACCAAGTAGAAACTCTCGTTTCTCTTTACCATGTAAAGCATTAACTTCATCAACTAATCCTAGGCACTAACAATAATCAAAATGACTAAGCAAATAACATTGGATTTGTCCCACTAACATTATAAACATGCCACAAACTAACCACTCATACACATAGCAGTATAGAAACCTTGGGTCTATACTAATAAGCATGGAAGCAAAAGAATACGCAAATCTTTTTAGTCAGTTTGCAGATATTATAGATGATATTGAAAACGGCAAGCCTGCAAAGGAGCTTAAATTTCCTGATGGGAAGGTTTATCGTTTTAAACCGGTGAAGAATAAAGAAAAGCACACTGACGAAATTACTAAAGCTGCCTCAAAGAAACACGGAATTAACATAGTTGGCAAGACCCAACCTCGCAATGGCGCTAAAACTGGTGTCTTTAGCAATAATAAGTTAATTATCAATGTAATTGGTGCTGCTAGGCATCAAAGCAATAGTTAGGTTAATAAATTATTATGACAATAGAAAATCCATTAGAACAACTATCACTTACTGATTTACAAAAGCGAACTAGTGCCAAGTGGCAGGCTTATCCTAAAGATGTACTCCCACTTTGGGTGGCTGAGATGGACACTACCCAATCTCCTGCTGTTAAAGAAGCACTATATAGAGCTATTGAATTAGGTGATACTGGTTATCCTGCAGGTAATCCAATGGGTGAAGCTTTAATTCCTTTTGCTGCGGCACGTTGGGACTGGCAAAATTTAGACATTAATCAGATTTTGCCTGTCACCGATGTGATGTCTGGAATTAGTGAATTATTAAAGCTTCTCACTAAACCTGGCGATACTGTAGTACTAAATAATCCCGTATATACACCATTCTATGCAGCAGCCCGTACTGCTGAATGCGAAGTTGCCGAAGCACCTGTTGGCACTGATGGTCGTCTTGATTTGGATGTCATAGAAACCACTTTCAAAGACCTAAAAGGTAAGAATGTCGTATACCTAATGAGTAACCCGCATAACCCAGGCGGAATAGTGCATAGCCGTGAAGAGTTAGAAAAAGTTGCTCAGCTAGCTAATGAATACAATGTACGAGTAATCTCCGATGAAATTCATGCACCGCTAGTGATGATAGGCACTAAATTCACTCCATATTTAAGTGTTAAAGGAGCCGATGATGCTTTTGCATTAACTTCAGCTTCTAAGGCATGGAATCTCGCAGGATTTAAAGCTGCATTGTTAATTGCTGGAACTAAAGCTACTAAAGAGTTAGAAAAACTAGCTGCAGGACTTAAACATGGGCCAAGCCATATCGGAATTATTGCACAGACAGCTGCCTATAAAGATGGTGGCGAATGGTTAGATGTATTGCTAGCCGGCTTAGATTTTAATCGTAAGTTAGTTACTAAATTATTAACTGAACACCTTCCAGAAGTTAAATATCAGGAACCTGAGGGCACTTACTTAGCTTGGATTGACTGTAGTGCATTAAATCTTAATAAAGATACCGAAAAGAGTGAGCAACCACCTAAAGTTTCTGATTTAGCAGGACCGGCAAAGTACTTCCTAGAGAACGCAAAAGTAGCATTAAACTCTGGTCATGTGTTTGGCCCAGGTGGCGAAGACTTTGTGCGTCTTAATTTTGCTACTAGTAAAGATATTCTCACTGAAGCTATTACTAGAATGGGCGACTCTATTAAAAATAGCTAATTCTTTGTTTCACGTGAAACAAGTTTAACGAAAATACCAATCAGCAAGAATTATTTGCTTGACCGGTCTTAACTGTTTTCTTTAAGAGCCAGGTTATTAAACCTGATTACTTATTCATATTCATAAAGTCCAAGTACTTTTGAACCAACTTTTCATTAAGCTTACCGCCACTAAAGTGTATTAGCGAACCAAAAGGTCTCCCCATGAAAGATTCAAGCATCGGCCCAGCAGAAACTAAGGTATTTTCCTTCTTTGGAGCTATCTCTATGCCTTTTTTAACTATCTTCATTAGTACATAAGTAGCTTTACCAAGCCAGTGGTATTTGCGAGCCTGCAAGACAGTAGAGTTCATATCTAATTTCATATCTAGATCCCAATTTGGACTTGATGGTTGATAACCAAGCAACTCATGGAATTCCTTATCTGGAACGTGACTTACCTGAGCTTTAGCGTAACTTGGGTACCTTTCTAGGCTGTATTCTTCCACACCAGCATCTCCATCAACTTTGATAGTTTCACGTAATTTAATATCAGCACTTGAGCTACCGACTAGGATTTCATATTCACCAGCTTCAATCACCCAATCTTTCTTATCCATACTATAGTGAGCGAAATCTCTATCAGTTAAGTACAGCGTAACTTCTTTGCTTTCACCTGATTCTAAGTAAACCTTTTCGAAACCACGAAGTTCCTTAGCCGCGCGGAAAATTTTTGAATCTTTCTTAGCAACATATAGCTGAGCTACCTCAGCACCAGCAATATTACCGGTATTAGTAACTGCGAAAGTAACACCATCATTATCAGCCTCAATATTACTGTATTTAAAAGTGGTATATGAAAGACCGAAACCAAATGGAAACTGCACTGGCACATTTGCAGTGTCATAGTAGCGATAACCCACGAAAATGGCTTCACGATGCTCAGCAGTCTGTTCTTGACCTGGATAATAATCAGAATTCGGCATATCACTATATTTAATTGGGAAAGTCTCACTTAACTTGCCACTAGGGTTAGCCTTACCAGTTAAAATATTAGCTACTGCCGCCCCTACACCTTGACCTGCTAAGTAAGTATTAACGATAGCATCCACATCATTAACGAATGGTAGCTCTACTGCACTGCCACCAACGAGAATTACTATAATTTTCTTATCAAGACGGCTTAACTTATCAAGTAATGCCAGCTGATTCTTAGCAAGAGTCAAATCTTCACGATCATAGCCTTCAGATTCTTTATTCTCATCGAGACCCATAAATACCAGTAACGTATCTGCTTGCTGAGCTAATTCCAAAGCTTCTTCTTTCAGCTTCTTATTATGGCCATCTGCACGTTTAAAGCCTTGAGCATAACCAATAACATCCAAATCAGATTCTTTTAACGCTTCTAATGGCGTGGAAATCTTATACGCATTAACCCTCGAACTACCTGCACCTTGGAAACGCGGAACCTTAGCAAAATCACCAATAACAGCAACTTTTTCACGCTTTTCCAATGGTAGTGCATTATTCCTATTTTTAAGTAGTACAATTGCTTTTTCTGCTACCTTAATTGCATCTTCATGGTGAGCTTCCAAATCAGCATTAGGTAAATCTTTACTATTTGGTTTAGTTTCAGCAATAAGGGTAAGTAGTTTATCGACAGCATCGTCTAACACTGATTCTTCTAGACTGCCATCTTTAACTGCAGCTACAACTTGGGCGTCAGAAATACCATGAGAGGTCGGCATTTCCAATGAGTTCCCAGCGATTAACCCTTTAACACGATCTGAGTTACCAGCCCAGTCAGTAACGCTAACACCTTCATAACCCCATTCATCACGTAAAATTTCATTGTTTAGATGAGTATTTTCGTTAGCATACTCACCATTGACTTTGTTATAAGAAGTCATAATCGTTTTTGGCTTAGCGCTCTTAACCACTTTTTCGAAGGCACTTAAATAAATCTCACGTAAACTACGCTCATCAACGACTTCATCTATAGTAATGCGCAGATGTTCTTGACTGTTCACCGCATAATGCTTAGGACAAGCAGAAATACCATTTTCTTGAATACCCTTAACCATTTCACTTGCTAGCTCACCTGTTAGATGTGGATCTTCAGAGAAGTACTCAAAACTACGACCTCCAAGTGGACTGCGCTTAATATTAAGCCCCGGACCAAGCAAGACACTAACTTTTTCAACCTTTGCTTCTTGTCCAATAGCTTTGCCAACATTTTTAGCTACGGTTTTATCCCAACTGTTGGCAATAGTTGCAGCTGTTGGATAACAAGTTGCAGGTAAACTACCATTTAGACCTAAATGGTCCTCTTTACCAGATTGTTTACGTAATCCATGCGGGCCATCTGTTAGCATAATCTTCGGAATATCCAGACGTTCTATCGGTTTGGTATTCCAAAAATTAGCACCAGAAGTAAGCGAAGCTTTTTCTTCCAAAGTCATCTTTTCGATAAGATTTTTATATTTCATGTATCCCTCACCTTTGATAGGATTATTCATAATATTAATTAGGTTTATTGATAGTTTTGTTCAAATGCCTTAATTCATACTTAAGCTTAGTGATGATGGTGAGCTTCTGCTTCCATCGCTTCTTCATAAGTCTTATGAACAGTATTATGCTCATGCTCTGGTGGCGAATAAATCGAGTACACCTTTAATGGTTTATCACCAACATTTGTAACATTATGCCAAGAACCAGCTGGCACGAAAATTACATCATCATCAACAGCCTCTTTATCGAAATCCAGCTCCTTTTCAGCCGGCCCCATCTGCACGCGACCTTTACCAGCTTCTACGCGTAAAAACTGATCATGATCTTCATGAACCTCTAAGCCAATATCATGACCCGGTTGGATTGACATTACAGTAAGCTGTAAGTTCTTGCCCGTCCAGATAGTAGTGCGGTAGTTTTCATTTTCTAAAGTCTCTTTTTCAATATTAACTACATATGGATTTGGCCCTTGATCTTTATTTGCCATTTGCTACCTCCTGAGTACGTCTTCGTATCAATTTTACAGAATTGGGATAACTTCAATTTTACTTTAATAGGCAACTACTCTACAGAACCAACTCTTAGTATGTTACTGTGAATGCTAAAGGAGCATATATGTATACAATTCGTAGGGCGACCCCCAAAGATTGGCAAGAAATCGAAGAGGTTAATTTAAGTAACTTTGGGATTAAAGAATCAGATTATTTGTGGAAATTTCACAAAGAAGTTACTACCGAAAAACGCTTTGTTTTAGCCATCTCTGATAAAACTAACCAAATAATTGGTACCGCTGCATTCTTTCCTTCTACGATTAATATAGGCGGAAAGCTCCTAGCTTGTGCTGCAGTAACTGAAGTAGGCGTAATCGCTACACATCGTCGCATAGGAATTTTACGTGCATTATTAGATGAAATCTTCAATGATGACGAGTTTAAGAACGCTCCGCTTTCGTCTTTGACTGCCACTCAAGCAACAATTTACCCACGCTTTGGTTATGGTCCAGCAGCTTTTACAGAGGCTTATCATCTAGATTTAACTAAAACACAACTAAATATTAATCCAGCAACTGCCAAAGATATCGAATATGTCGACCCTAAAAAGTCTCTAAATAAGTTAATCGAGATTTATGATAAATGGCACGAACAAACTCCTGGAACTAACGACCGTAGTCGAGCTCGCTGGGAATACGAGCTATTTGGTAACAATGAAATAAAACCTGATGGACTACAAGTATTACTACATGAAGACGGCTATGCCATATTTAATTATGTAGACGGAGGTAAAGGCATAAAACTACACGAGGTAATCAGCACTACAATAGAGGCTGAACAAGCTCTGTGGAAAGTAATTTGTGCCCACGATATCGCAAAGAAACTTACAGTACTAAGCTACCCAAATATGCCACTAAAGTTCATGCTCAATGACATACGTGCATTAAAAACCACTGAGAAATACGATGCCTTTTGGCTCAGAATAAATGATATAGTAACTGTACTTTCCACCTTAGAAACTACTGGCGAAGGGCAGGTAACTCTTGCAGTTACTGATCCATATCAAGACACTAAAACTGTATATGAGTTTAGCTATGCAAATGGTAAATCAAAGTGCATAGAAGTTATGGATAACAAAGCAGATATAGAGCTCAATAAAACAACTTTGGCTTCAATAGTAACTGGAGCAATCACTGCCACTGAACATTATA
The DNA here is from genome assembly GCA_047606545.1 of Micrococcaceae bacterium. Lineage (GTDB taxonomy): Bacteria > Actinomycetota > Actinomycetes > Actinomycetales > Micrococcaceae > JASGDC01. The sequence goes on from JASGEI010000016.1 coordinate 51,802, forward strand.
TTGCAGGAAATATTACTGGTTCAGAAACTGCTGCTAGAAAACTATCTGCAGCTATTGTAACAGCAGTAGCACCTCGTATTGGCACTTACTTTTAAAGTTAAAGTGCCTTACGACGCAGCTGGTATAGTTTTGCAATTGCTTTATATTTAGCCTTGTTAACTGGCACATCGTAGACTAGCGGAAACTGTACTTCCCAACTAGAGAATTTACGTTTGAAAACTGTCACGTTTTCTAAGTTTGGATAATTCGGACTTTCGATACCAGTCATATCCCAAACTTTGTTACCACGATCTTTCATCTCACGAATACAGTACCACTGTAGCGCATAAGTAGCGAACTTTTTACGTGCTTCCTGACCACTTGCTGCATATAGATAAACTGCATGACCACGGTACTCAGTAGAGATTAACCAAGCTATTGGCTTTTCATCTGAATATGCGACATATAGTCGAGCTTTTTCAGGGAAGGCTTTCATCATATTTACATAAACACGTGCTGGGTGACCACGGAAGTCATTGCGTTCCTGAGTTTCATTCATCAGCTCCATTAGCTCATTTTCAATAAGTTGCTCACGTTCATCATTAGGGATTTCACGAACTTCCACCCCTAGACGACCAGCTTTACGAATACTCTGGCGCACATCAGCTTTAAAAGACTTTAATAGCGCTTTCTCATCAGGAGTAATATCTATATACATTGCACGGTCAAAAGTTACTAGCTCAAATGGACGCACTACACCTGGAATTTTATTGTTCAGCTGCAGACGAAAATAAAGAGCACCCGTCTTTTTATCTTTAGTGAATTGTTTTTTAAGAGTTTCGACAAGCTCAGCCTCAGCTTTTGCAGTTGGCTCTACATACCAAATCGGTCCTTGAGTAATAACCACTGAAGTACGTAGTTTTTGGTGCATAATGTTAATTTTTGCAGTAGCTACAATTTCATTAACTTCGTTATAGTAACCAAACACACCTTGAATATCACGACCACCCATTAGTTCATCGAATTTATCCCATTCTGGTGATTGCTCGAAAGGGATGAAGGTTTCTGGGTGTGCATCAGCAATTTCATCGAACTGAGCTTGATTAAGTTTCTTATAACGATACATGCTTGTTATATTCTCCGTAAAAATTAGCTAAATAAATGGCAGTAAACTATTCAATCTTATCGTAAAATAAATTGTAATTATGCACTGAAAGGGTGGCAACGTTTCTTAATGTTTACTGCAAAAAAATTTAAACCAGCTAAATTCACGGAATTTCTAGCAAAATATCCAGATTTAATCGTTCCAATTGAACAAACTCCAGTTTGGACAGATTACGAAACTCGTATTGATGGACGTAGCTCATTAGGTCTTTTTTTATATTACAAAAACGATAAAGCAATGGCAGCTGCTCAGCTTTTCAAATATGATGCCCCCTTACGTAGCTATGTTTGGTTAAAATTCGGACCAATCTGGCTTGAAGAGCCAACTGCAGCAGACGAACAAGAATTAGTTGATGCTATCTTAGAACAGTTAAAGACTGCACCAACTCCTAAACCTCTTTTCCTAAGAATGCAGTTACGTCACCAACTACCTAAAGCTGTAAATCCTTTTGAGCATAATATGTACGATGAAACTGTGATTGTAGATTTGACTCCAGCAACAAAAAAGATTTTCTCATCATTTAAAAATGATGTACGACGCAGTTATAGGTTAGCCAGCAAACAACCACTTGAAGTTAAAAAATACACTGGAGAAGAAGCTGCAAAACAGATGCGCGATGGTTTACATGAACTAATGGCTAATACCGGGAAGCGTGCTGGCTTCCGTGTACATCCATCAAGTGTTTATGAAGCAATGCTAACTGGTATGCCAGATAACGTAGCTCTATATGTAAGTTATTTAGAAGACAAGCCAGCGTGTTGGGCAATAGGCACTATTTACGGAAACGAAGCTCGCTATTACTTCGCTGCAAATAACGAATTAGCTCGTGATTCTTACGCAACTTATTTCAACTTGTGGAATTTAATGCAAGATATGAAAAATCAAGGCGCCAAACAAATTGATTTAATGGGCATTGCTAGTGAGAGTTATCCTGAACTTAAAAATGTAACCGTATTTAAGAAGAAATTCACCAAGAAAACTACTGTAACTATTCCATCAACTTACGATATTCCAATATCGAAAGCTAAATACAAAGCCTTAACTACTGCATTAAATGCACGCCGTAATCTTCGTAAAGCACTCAATAAGAAAAAGGCTAAGTAAGAATTACCACCTTTGCATAAATTATTGATATAGTTAATTGTTGATGTCATTAGACATTATTTTGGCTGGGTAGCTCAGCTGGTTAGAGCGCACGACTCATAATCGTGAGGTCGGGGGTTCGAGTCCCCTCCCAGCTACAGCCATTCCCTTAGTTCACAACGAACTAGGGGAATTACTTTTATAAGGAAAACACTAAAACTACCAGTTTAATACCAGTTTATTATTCAAATTCATTAAAATCATCATCTAAGAAGTCGGGTAAAAATTCGCTATTATGCACTTCTCTAGTGACTCTAGCTTGGTAGTGTCGCTCATTCACATCATTAGTATTGCCTAATTGTCTAGATCCAGCTTTAATGACACCTACATTATGAGCATTTTCTTCTACATGAGAGTTTACAGTTTTACGTATCTTAGTTATAACAATATCCGCAAGGTCTGGGCGCTCGTATTTTCTGCAGAGGTTACGCCTTGCACGATTAAAGTTATTCACACTTATACAACCATTGCTGCGGCTTGGGAAAACCATGGGGGTAGTAATATCTTGACGCTGTTTGTATTCTTCTAGGATTCTAAGTATTTTACGTGCAGGGTCTAAGTCTAATTTTCTGAAACCATTTTTGCTTTTAGGGTGGTTTTGTTTGTAAATGCCTTTGCCTGATTCTTGCTTAACCCGTCTTTGTTGCACCAGCTTCAAAGGCTTTAACAATAAGTTCATCACGCTTAACTTGTGCTTCATCTATTACATGCTTCACTTCTTCTAGCTCATTTAAGAGTTCTAGCTTAAGCCCAGCAGGCTCTACATGTGCAGGCATAGCGTTTACTTCCTCTCATTACGCTCATCAATAATATTTACTACTGTTAGTGCTGTAGCTACACCGAATATAAAGACATTAAATACCGTTAGATTATTATATCCGTATCGTGGCGTTAGTATCAGTGTCATTAGTGCGTAAAACATGTACGCAGTGGTTATTCCTTTAAATATTTCATGATTCCTCTTATTGCTTCCCTTTCATACTACAAGTCATCACTGACAAAATTAAGCAATGTAAAGAGGATATAGGCTATTTTAGAGTGAAAGTTAATTTTCATACAAGGCTTTTACGGTTGGTTTCATTGATGAAAACTAGACATGAGTTACTACCAGTTTATTGTTCAATTACAAAGGAAAATTAAATGGTTGTACAATTCACAAACTACTTTACCTTTAAAGATAAAGCTAAAAAGGGTTACTAGTTCTTAACACTAAGAATGGGGGATGTTTCATGTGAAACATCCCCCGTTCTATTTCTTTAAATAAACTACTAACCCCTAGCGCTTAACCTTCACTACCAAGTACAGCACCTACTTCGTCTCGATACTCACTTTCAACTTTATCTATCGGATCTAATTCAGGCTGCTTAACTTCTCCTGCTTCAGCTGCTTTAAGCTGAGTGTGCACAGTAGCTAAAACTGGAATACCTAATGCCATTAGACCAGCTGCTATATAGAATGGAATTGACACATTGCCCCATTCCGTAACTATCCGGCCGGCAACCCATGGAGCCAAGCCTCCACCGATAAAGCGTACAAAGCCGTAAGTTGCTGAAGCCACTGAGTTTTCCACTGGCGCGATACTCATAACCGCAGTGGTCACTAAAGTATTATTAACTCCAGCAAAAATACCGGAAATAATTACCGCAACAATAATAACTTTCGGTTTATCTGACCAGATACCAATAACAGCTAAAAGAGTTGACAAACACAGCAAATTACCATACAACGTAACCGCAGTGCCAAAGCGTTTATGTAATACCGGTGCAACAAATACTGCAAATATTGCAAGTAAAATACCCCAGCCAAAGAAAATAAAACCAAGACGTATCGGACTATCAATATTCATTAAGAAAGGGGAAAAACCTAGTAGTGTGAAAAATCCCCAGTTATAGAGAATACCTACTCCACCTGTAGTTAATAGTGCACGATAACGAAGTGCGCGGATTGGTTCAAGAATACTTTGTTTGTGCTCTGGCTTTGGAGCCTCAGGTAATAGAAAGAAAATAGCTATAACTGCTATTAGCATCAACACTGATACCCCAAAGAATGGTCCACGCCAACTTATCTGCCCCAACAAACCACCTACCAGTGGCCCCGTAGCAATACCGATGCCTAGAGCTGATTCGTAAAGAATAATTGCACTTTCTAGATTTCCAGCTGATGCTGCCACAATTACCGATAGTGAAGTAGCAATGAATAATGCATTACCAAGCCCCCAACCAGCACGAAATAACGAAATAGTATGTACAGTATTTGAAAAGCCAGAAAGGGCTGCAAAGATTATGATTAGCACTAGACCAACTAGCAAAGTTTTTTTAGCACCAATATGACTGGAAACCCAACCTGTTATTAACATGGCTATAGCTGTTACTACTAGATAACTAGTCAACAGCATTTGTGTCTGAGATGGAGTAGCTCCTAGTTCATGAGCTAACGACTTTAGAATTGGATCAACTAAGCCAATACCCATAAATGATACGACACAAGCAAACGCTACTGCCCAAACTTCTTTTGGTGTACTTGCCATAATTGACTGCTTAGATACTTTGTTCATTACCTTTCCTGTCTGCATATTGCACCTGTCGAAGATTTGTAGAAATTTGCCCAAGCACTGGGCTAACTTTCTCTAATACCTGTCGACTTTCAAGCGATAATTGTTTAAGGATTTCTTCTAGTTGATTAATTCGCTGATTTTCAAATTGATGTAAAACATCCTTACCTGCGGGCAACAGTTCGATAAGCTTTGCTCGAGCATCTCCAGCATCGATCCTTTGCGTAACTAAATTTTCAACCAACAACCGACGCACAATAGTGGTAGCACCTGGCTGAGTAACTCCCTCTTGTTTCGCGATTTCAGTAATTCGCAACGCACCTTGCCGATGCAAAAGATGAAGTATAGAAAGTTCATTATATTTCCCAATAGGCACCAGTGTAGAGCGACGAATTGCCTGAGAAAGGTCATAGAGAGTTTTACTTATAGATTTATCATGCATAATTTAATTATATAAATTATTTATATATTCAAGTTAACATCGTTAATAGCTAATTAAAACCTGCGCATGCTATAGCTTTACAAGCTAGGCAAAAGATACTTGGAGTCCAAACAAACAATGTTCCACGTGGAACATCACAGTTCTTTTATAAAAATCAGTAAGGTGATACCAAAAGCCGGAATATAAGTTTCACGTTCTTTTGGTTGCTTAAAGCCTAAAGCAATGTAGAGACTTTGCGCTGTTTCCATCTCTGGACCAGTAACCAACATAAGCTTTTTGTAGCCACGTTTTCGAGCAATATTTTCTAAATTTTTAATAATCTGTGAAGCATAACCTTTGCGACGATGCTTCGGTGAAACCGCCAACTGTCGGAAATCCATTTCATCGGGAAGTGACTGCTCAGTGACCTTTTCACCTTCATAAGGTACTGACACTGTAGCGACCAATTCTCCATCTTCTTCAATAACATAGTTATTTGAAGTCTGCAGCCTGGATTCAACATCAAGGATGTCCGCCTTATATCCCTCGTTAAGGTCATAATCAAAACTGTAGGAATCAATTAATAATTGTCTAAGTTGCTCAGTTTCCCCTGGTTTTACTAGTCGCATCATGCCTTCTTTTATTTTACTTCCTAGTTCATTCTAATACGCTACCAGTTTCTGACAAGTTTAGTTTAGTCAAGCTTCAAAACCTGTAATTAACCTTCCAAGTATGACTTAAAATCCTTATTTTAACTTAACCTAATTATTTAACTATACAAATGATTTATCTAAGTGAAATCGATTCCGATTTGCTTTTACCTTAGTAAATAAAGCAAATAACAAGTATTATATAAGTAACATTTTTAACGGAAGTGATATTTAATTATGTTCAAAGAACTGCTTGCATTAAGTTTTCAAACAAGCGAAATTCTTAGAGTTGATATTGAAAGTGGCAAGACAACTCCTCTTGAGATAAAAACTGGACCTTGTCCAGACGGTATTGTCGTAATTGATGATACTGTATATTGGACTACTATGGGTGAGGTACCAAAAGCCAAAGAAGGTCAGGACACTACCTTATTAAAATTTAAAGCTAAGGATGGTCAAGTTCGTGCTGCACCACTTGCTGGTAACGAAGTTACTGACATTACTCCAGTTGGAAAGTTTACCACTGGTAAACAATTAGTTACTGACCGTAACGGCAATCTATATTTCAGTGATCGTGAAGGCTATAAAGTATTTACTGTCCACACCGATGGTAGTGACCTAACTGAGTTAGTAGCTAATAATCCAGCCGACGGTGACTATGCTGAGTGTGTTGGTTGTGGTGTAGATACTGAAAATGGATACCTATATTGGACTCAAAAAGGTCCTGGTAACGGTGGTGGCAAAATCCTACGTGCCAACTTAGAAATTCCAAAAGGTGAAACAGCTGCCAACCGCAGCGATATTGAAGTAATTTGGGATAAACTTCCTGAACCTATCGATATTGAAATTTATGATGGTTACCTATACTGGACTGATCGTGGCCATGGCATTGGTGGCAATAGTGTAAATCGCGCACCATTACCAGCAAAAGGGGAGACAGGTGTTAAACCAGAAATTCTGGCTGATGGTTTTGAAGACACTATTGGATTGGCTATTGATGAAGAAGCTGGCATAATCTATGCAGCAGATTTGGGTGGCAATATCCGTGCAGTAGCAATTCCTGGCAAATCTGAAGCAAAAGACCGATTAGTTACTAAACATACTGGCATGATTACCGGTATTACTGGCTTGAAATAATAAAAATTTAAAAAGAAAGATTATAGGAGTATTGATGAATTATTCACATACCTTCGAAGAAATTAAAGACCGTCCTGTCGCCATCATTGGCGCTGGTACTCTCGGTCGCCGTATGGGTCTTATGATGGCTAGCCGTGGTGGCACTGTACACATAATGGATCAAAATCAAGAACAAGCTGAATCTGCAGCAAACTTCGTTAACAAAAACCTACCACAGGTAGTTAAAGACCGTGATGGTAAAGGTGAAGTTGGTAAAGCTGTAGGCTATTCTAACCTAGAAAAAGCTCTTAAAGATGCTTGGTTAGTTATTGAAGCTGTTCCAGAACGCCTAGAAATCAAGGTGCCACTATGGGGAGATATTGATAAACACGCTGAAAAAGATGCAATTTTCGGCACCAATTCTTCTTCAATAGCTTCTAGTGAGATGTCTGAAAATATTAAAGATAAGTCTCGTTTTTGTAACTTGCACTTCTACATGCCTCCAGGAGCAAACGCTGCTGACTTGATGTCTGATGGTGAAACTGACCCAGAAGTTATCAAAACTTTACAAAAAGTACTTCCAGAATTTGATGTACACCCATTCCTTGCTAAGAAAGAAAGTACTGGTTTCATCTTTAACCGTATTTGGGCAGCTATTAAGCGTGAATCACTAGATGTCGTAGCTACAGGGGTCGCAGAACCTGAAGATATTGATAATATGTTCAAACTTAACTGGGACATGCGTAAAGGACCATTCGAAATGATGGATGGTGTTGGTCTTGACGTAGTACTTGATATCGAAAACCACTATGCGTCAGAAAATCCACACCTACCTGAAGGTCCACGGGAACTTCTTAAAAAGTATGTTGATGCGGGTAAGCTTGGTCTTAAGACTGGCGAAGGCTTTTACAAGCACCCACCAAAGGATGAAAACGCTAAAGAAGATCTTAATAACTGGTAATCATAGAAAAAGATAAATGTACAAAGAGGCTCATGATAAGTTCGTGAGCCTCTTGTTGCACCTTATTAACTTCTAATAAGAGGTAAAATGAATTAAAGGCAAATAATTACAAACGAGGTGAATTTAATGATTTACACGGTCACGCTGAACCCAGCGATTGACTACATTGTCCGAGTCGATGACCTTAAGTTTGGCGAAGTTAATCGAATGGACAACGACTTAAAATTACCAGGAGGTAAAGGAATTAACGTTTCTCGGATTTTGAAACGCACTAATTCTGTTAATACTGCACTTGGTTTTGTAGGAGGTTTTACTGGCAAATTCATTAAAGAAGCTCTTAAAAAAGAGCATATAACTACTGATTTCACTGAAGTTGATGACGATACTCGCATTAATATAAAAATTAAAGATGCTAACCAAGAAACAGAAATTAACGGTCTTGGTCCTAAAATATCAAATACAGAGTTAGATAATTTAAAAACTAATATCTCTAACACTGATTCTGAAGATATTATCGTTTTCTCTGGAAGTAAACCTGCTGGTGTTCCTGATGACTTTTATCAAGAATTAATAGAAATTGCATGCCAAAGTAATGCCGAATTTGTAATTGATACTACTGGTAAAGATTTAATGGAAGCACTACAAAGCAAACCATTACTAGTTAAACCTAATAATCATGAACTAGCAGACTTGTTTAATACTGAGTTTAACTCAGTATCAGACATTATTCCTTTTGGAAAGAAGTTATTAGAAAAAGGCGCCAAACATGCACTGGTCTCAATGGCCGGTGATGGCGCATTATTGTTTACACAAGACGGGGTATACCAGTCAAATGTACTGAAATATCAAGTCAAAAACTCTGTAGGCGCAGGAGACTCAATGATTGCTGGTTTTGTCGGCAGTTATAGTAAAAATGCGGACCCAATTGAAGCATTCAAATGGGGAGTAGCTTGTGGAAGTGCTACAGCATTTTCTGATGATCTAGCGACTGAAGAGTTCATTAAAGAGTTATTACCTAATATTGACATAACAAAAATAAAGTAGGTGTGTTAAATGAAAATTAAAGACATAATGCCTAAAGAGTCGATGATTATGGACTTGCAAGCTACGGACAAAGCAAGTGCCATCGACGAAATGGTGCAAAAAATGTACGACTCCGGTCGTATTTCTGATATTGATACTTATAAAGCAGGTATCTTAAAACGTGAATCACAAATGTCCACTGGTCTCGGTGATAATCTGGCAATGCCACACGCAAAAAACAAAGCAGTTAAGAAAACTACCGTACTATTTGCAAAAAGCAAAGATGGTATTGATTATGAAGCACTAGATGGCAAGCCTAGTAATCTATTCTTCATGATTGCAGCTCAAGAAGGTGCAGATGATACGCATCTGAAAGTACTAGCTACTCTTTCTAGACTTCTTATTGATAAGAATTTAGTTGAAAATCTTAAAGAAGCTAAAAATCCTGATGAAGTTATCAAACTCCTAGACGATGCTGAAACGGCAAAAGAAAAACAACAAAAGGAAGAAGCAGCTGAACAAAAGAAAAAGGATGCCGAACTAGCGGCAGCAAGCGCAGCTGGTGGAGCCACAGCTGACACAGCATCAAAATCTGATAAACCTTATGTAATTGCAGTTACTGCTTGCCCCACTGGTATTGCTCATACTTATATGGCTGAAGATAAGCTAAAAGAAACAGCAAAAGATATGGGCGTTGACATCAAGGTTGAAACTAATGGTTCTGATGGTGTCAAAAACCAGCTAACTAGTGCTGATATCGAACGTGCTAACGGTGTTATTATCGCAGCTGATAAGAATGTCTCAATGAACCGTTTTGATGGCAAACCGCTAGTTAATCGTCCAGTTAAAGACGGAATTAACAAAGCAGAGGAACTAATCAATCTTGCTAAAGGTGGTAAAGCACCAATATTCCATGGCGATGGCTCAGCTGATGCAGATGGTGAAGGTGCGGATGCTGGTGGTAGTGTAGGTCAAAAAATCTATAAAGATTTGATGAATGGCGTATCCCACATGCTACCTTTTGTAATTGCCGGTGGTATTACAATTGCGATTTCTTTCATGATTGACCAGTTCTTAGGCGTTCCTGAAGCTAGCTTGGATAAACTAGGAACTTTCCATCCTGCTGCAAATATGTTTAATGAAATTGGTAGTGCAGCATTCATGTTTATGTTGCCTGTACTTGCTGGTTTCATTGCATCAAGTATTGCGGACCGTCCAGGTCTAGTAGCTGGTTTCGCAGCTGGTGCACTTGCTAATGCTGGCGGTGCTGGCTTCCTTGGCGCACTTGTTGGTGGCTTCCTAGCTGGTTACGTAATCGTTTACTTAAAGAAAGGTCTGGCTAATCTGCCTAGATCACTTGATGGTATTAAAACTATCTTATTCTATCCATTCCTTGGTTTGATAATTACTGGTCTTTTGATGTTGCTAATTAACGTTCCAATGAAAGCTATTAACGATGGCTTAACTAACTTCTTAAATGGTTTGAATGGTTCTAGTGCAGTAATCCTAGGTATTTTAGTAGGCGGCATGATGGCAATAGACCTTGGTGGTCCTATTAATAAAGCAGCCTATGTGTTCGGTACCGGTACACTAGCATCCACAGTAGCAACTGGTGGTTCAGTAGTGATGGCTGCAGTAATGGCTGGTGGCATGGTTCCACCTCTTGCAGTATTCGTAGCAACTAGATTATTTAAGAAGAAGTTCGATAAGACACAGCAAGAAGCTGGTATGACTAACATCGTGATGGGTCTATCTTTCGTAACTGAAGGGGCAATCCCATTCGCAGCTTCTGACCCAGCTCGTATTATCCCAAGCTTCGTAGTTGGTTCTGCTACTGCAGGTGGTCTAGTTGGTGCTTTCGGTATTAAACTACTTGCGCCTCACGGTGGTATCTTTGTGATGCTTCTATCTAACCATCCATTGCTATACATGCTATTCATTGCAATTGGTGCAGTTATTTCAGGTGTCATCTACGGTGTTATTAAGAAACCACTTGATACTGATGATGACGTAAAAGTTGTTAAGGAAGAAAAGAAAGCTGAAAAAGTAGCAGCTTAATCACTACCTAATAGAATGGATACCTTCTTTAAGAAGGTATCCATTTTTTATATCTAAGTGTTACTTTTTTCATTAAATGGTACTTGTATTTGGGTATCATTTGTTAGGATAAGTACCACTTAGCATAAATCTATGACAGCATCTTTCTTTTTAAAATTTCACCACGCAAAAAGTTATATATATAACCAATGGCTAATATTACTCCTGATAACATCAATATTTCAGGCATCAATGGATTAACAATCTTTTTAACGAAAGCAAAAAAGAACCACCAAAAAATCATAAATATAGGAACTACCCAAACTTTAACTCTACTAAAAGACATAAAAATTTTATTGACTTTAGATAATACCCTACTCCACGGCACGAAGGCTGCGTACGCCACAAAAGCAGGTTCGTAGAAAATACTAAGAGTGTAATTAATACCTATATGAAAGAATATTAAAAAACTTGGAGCTAATTTCCAATATCGCCAACCAAAGAAAAACAACAATAGTGGCAGACCTTCTACTAATACTGTTGAATAATCAAAAAATTTCCAAAAAGGATAAAAAGTAATATGAGAGAACATATCAGGAATTTTCCCTGAAGTTAATCCACCCAGATAATACTGGAAAAAATATCCTTCAGTTGCAGTGTTCTTTGGATTTAACCAGCCAGAAGTTGCTTTAGCAAAATCAGCTGTAAAAAGCCATAAGCTGATTGTTAATGCTAACCAGCGTATAACCCAAGGATGAAAGGTTTTATGAAGATTTACTCTTTTATTTAAAAAATTTCTACTATCTATAGAATATGCATTACCCCATCCAGAAAATGCCATAATCATAGGTACAATTGCAATAATAATACCATGGTCCAATTTTCCTAATGCAAAAGTAAAGCCATTAGCAATAATCATATTTATGCCAAATAGCACTGAAACCATTGGCGTAAGAAATCCAAATAAAATAGAAGTAGCTGTAAATAAGTAAATAACTTGAAATAAAACTAAAACCCAAAAAGGTGGGAAGCTGTGGAAAAGTTCTAACATTCCAGGAAATGAATGGTACATTTCACTAGGAATTCCTGCATTTACTGAATACTTTGAATATTGCAAAAGGATAATTATCCCAAAAAGAATTCTGTATATAGCTATATCATAGATACCAATTCCACCCGGATCATTTAACCAACGGCGGAATTTACTTGTTGCTAAAAATAATTTTATATTACTCATTTATTTATACTCTCGCTAAAATCAATAACTGTAGTTTTGCTACTACCTACTTGCTCTGTTTTACCATTTTGAGATTTCATAGTTACTTGAACAATTTTTACTTTGGCAACATTAGGGTGACTTTTTACTAGGGAGTTATATACCCAACTATTAATATCTGAATTTTTCATTTTTTCAGGTGTGAAGGCAAAATTCTTCCTAAAAACCATTTCTGCACTTTGCGTAGTCTTTGGGAGTAAGGCATCTGGAGTAAGCTGATATGAGCTTCCATCTTTATCTATTCCATAAATATTAAACTGTTTAGTTTCTTGCCCACCTCCGGCAGGAATTTTAGGTACCCCCTCAAATGGTGGAGCAAGTAAATTAGGGTAAGGTTCTTCACCAGTTTTTTTCATAACATGATGTTGTATAGGCAAAATTAAAGCAGTTAAAAGAAAAATAACTAACACATAAAAAGCTTGTCTATTTGTCTTTATCATTTCGTTTTTCCTTTCTACATGCAAATTTTGCAGCGTTATAACCACTCATACCATGCACTCCAGGACCTGGAAATGTAGCTGAAGAACACAGAAAAACGTTAGGAATTTTTGTATTCCATGGAGTGAAACTAAATTTAGGGCGAGAAAAAAATTGAGATAGTAAATTATCACCACTTGATATATCTCCGCCGATGTAATTACGATTATATTCTTCGTACTGAACCGCATTTATAGTGTGTGAATCAATAATTAAATCACGAATCCCTGGAGCGAATTTTTCAACCCTATTTAATATTAAATCTGTAGGATCTTCGTTATAGTATGCTGGCACATGTGTATATAACCATGCCGTATCATAACCCTTCGGTGCCCTACTATCATCAAAAGTTGAAGGCTGTGAAACTAAAACGTAAGGTTCATCGGGTATTTTACCGTTGGCTACAGTATTTTCAGCCAAAACAACTTCGGAAGCTTCACCACCGATATGAACTGTACCTGCCTTATGTAGTTCTTTATCATTCCAAGGAATTGGTCCAGACATTGCTAGATCTAATTTAGCAACTGCATTACCGTATTTGAATTTTTTCAAAGCATTAATTGATGAGCTAGGTAATTTATCTTCAAAAATATTGATAAAGTCTCTAACAGATGTATCAAAGAAAACAATATCCGCACCGGCTAGTTGACTTTCATCGGTAATAACTGCATCACAAATAACTTTTCCATTATTGGACTCTAGTTTTTTTTGCAGGAAATTAATAATTTGTTGTGAGCCACCTCGTATGATAGGCCAACCACTCGACTGAGATAATCCCGTTAATGACATTCCTACAAAACTTGAAGGTAAACTAGGTAATTTAACATTAGTATGAGCAGAAACTCCAGATATTAAAGCTCTGGCTTTCATACCTTTAAATACACCTTTATCAGTACTTTGTAAAAGTGAATTAATCCCAAAATTAAGTGCTGGGCTAACCACTTTCAACTTTGAAGCATCAATAAGTGGTTTTAAAAATAATTCTCCCATTTTATATGGATCATCAGAAAATTTTGAAAAAATATTTAACCAACGCTGCTCATCAATATCTAATCCTTCTGCAGTTTTTTTAATATCACGATAAGCATAAGCAGATTCTGTTTTTGTAATCGGTTGGGCGAAAGACAATTCTGGAATGATGAAATCTAATTCTTTATCCATACCAAGTTCTTTAAAATATGGAGAAGCTAATGCCATAGGATGTACTGCCGAGCATATATCATGAGTAAATCCTTCTTTAGTTAAAGAAGCACTCCTACTACCACCGCCAGGAGTATTGTTAGCTTCAAAAACAGTTACATCATATCCTCTTTCAGACATATATACAGCAGCAGCCATGCCATTAGGGCCACTACCTACTACATAAACCTTTTTCATAAATTTCAACTTATCTTTACGTTTAGTAAGTAAAAGCTCCAGACAATTTTACAGAAAGGAACTTATTTGGTGGCGGATGAGGGATTCGAACCCCCGTAGGCTGAGCCAGCTGATTTACAGTCAGATTCCTTTGGCCACTCGGACAATCCGCCAATGTTGAAAATACCAACTTAACTATTGTACTAAGAAAGTCACATAAACGCTAATCAATTTAAGCACTATAATTAAGTTAACTGCGTAGAAAGGAAAAGAATTATGGCAGATTCTTCTTTTGACATTGTAAGCAAAGTCGACCAACAAGAAGTAGCAAACGCGCTAAATCAAGCAAGCAAAGAAATTCGTCAACGTTACGATTTTCGTGGGGTAAATGCAAGTATTGAACAAAGTGGCGAAAAAATAACTATGAAAGCTAACTCTGAAGAACGTGTTAAAGCTGTTCTAGATGTTTTCCAATCAAAACTTGTTAAACGTGGCATTTCATTGAAATCTCTAGATGCTGGGGAACCTTATGCTTCAGGTAAAGAGTACCGCTTAGAAGCAAACACTAAAGAAGGTATTGACCGTGATATTGCAAAGAAGATTAACAAGAAAATTAAAGATGACGGACCTAAAGGGGTAAAGTCACAAATTCAAGGTGATGAATTACGTGTCAGCTCTAAAAAGCGTGATGATTTACAAGAAGTTATCGCATTGCTTAAAGGCGAAGATTTCGACGTTGATTTACAATTCGTAAACTACCGTTAAAACTTAAACAAAAAGGGACTAGCTGATATCAGCTAGTCCCTTTTTGGTGCTTAAATTTATTTAATCCCCTTAATTATTATCTAAGTAAGGATTATAATTTTCTTCTTCAGCTTGCTTCCTCTTATGGTACTGTGACTCAATAGTTAGACCTTTTGCACTCATCTGTGCTTCCATTTGCTGCAAACGAGCAATTCTATCTGCCATTGGTGGGTGAGTAGACATTGCATCACGTACTCTAGAACCAAATGGATTAGCAATCATTGCATGTGCAGCATTTTGTACTCTCTGATTTTGTGGCAATGGCGCTTGATTAACTCCAGACTCCAATTTGTGTAACGCTGAAGCTAAAGCTAATGGATCCTGAGATAGCTTAGAACCATCTTCATCAGCATCGTATTCACGAGTACGACTAATCATTAGTTGAACCATAGTAGCAGCCATCGGGGCAAGTAGTGGCATTAAGAAACCTAATGGTCCAGCATCACGACCACGATTACGCATGTTAGCATACATTGACATCTGAGCACCTGTCGTAATAATACCGGCAGCAGCTGATGCGATGGATGAAGTCAGAATGTCACGGTTATAAACGTGCATTAACTCATGAGCTAATACTCCACGAAGTTCACGCTCGTTCAAAAGTTGTAAAATACCTTGGGTACAACACACTGCTGCATGACTTGGATTACGACCAGTTGCAAAAGCATTAGGAGACATAGTGGGAGCTACATAAAGTCTTGGCATTGGCTCTCCAGCTTTTTCAGAAAGCTCTTGCACAATCCGATACATTGCTGGCTGCTGTTCAGGGGAAACTGGAACTGCTCGCATTGAACGAATCGCAATCTTGTCAGAGTTCCAGTACGTCATCGCCGTAGAAAATAATCCGAATACCATAAATAGCGGTAGTATTCGATAGTCACCAACGTATTGGGCCAATGCACCGCCGACACCTAGGATAATTACCCACATTACCCCAAAAAGTAAAGCTGTCTTTAAACCGTTATAGTGCTTAGTCATAGCTTTATTCTAATAATCCTAACTGAAGTTTTACTGTACTTTTTATGAAGTTTTTCTAGAAATTTCTACCATATCTTCACGAGGTACTACTTTAATACGCTCGCGCTTTACACCCTCATAAGACTTACCAAGCTCACGTTCATAATCATCAAGTGCTAACCAGCCATCCCAAGTAGTGTAATGAATATCTTTATCCTCTAGGACCTTAGCAAAATCAGCATCTTCTACTGGCGCTTCAAAGTTAGGTTCATCTTCAATGAAGTGCTTAATTGTTTCCATAGCATCGGATTTAGTATGACCGATTAGCCCTACTGGTCCACGTTTAATCCAGCCAGTAGCATATAGACCAGATAATGGCTTACCTTCATCATCAACTATGCGACCTTCTTCATTTTGGATAACACCACGTTTGCCATCAAATGGAATCTGATCAAGTTCAGAACCAAAGTAACCAATAGCACGGTAAACTGCTTGAACTGGATACTCTATAAATTCACCAGTACCCTCAACTTGACCATTCCCAACAAGCTTATTTCGCTCAAACTTAATACCTGTTACTTTACCGTATTCACCTTTAATCTCAACTGGGTTATGCAAGAAATGTAAGTGCAATCTACGACTAGCACCAGTACCTTCATCATCAATAAGCCAGTTTTGTAGTGTCTTCATCATAACTTTAGTCTGGTTATTAGATTCAATCTCAGCCATATCAGACTCATCTAAATCAAAGTCTTCTGGATATAGCACGATATCTACATCATTAACTTTGCCAAGTTCACGCAATTCAAGTGGCGTAAATTTAATTTGCGCAGGACCGCGACGCCCAAATACATGTACATCAGTAACTGGTGATTTCTTCAAACCTTCGTAAACATTATCTGGAATTTCAGTAGTCAATAAGTCATCTGCATGCTTAGCTAGAATACGAGATACATCTAGTGCCACATTACCGTTACCTAGGACTGCGATTTCTTTAGCATTAAGATCCCAAGTGCGCGACACATCAGGATGACCATCAAACCACGATACAAAGTCAGCTGCACCGTAAGAGCCTTCTAAATCAGCACCCGGAATATCTATAGCTGCGTCTTTCACTGCACCTGTAGCAAAAATAACTGCATGATAATGCTTCTGTAAATCTTCTAAAGTTATGTCTTTACCATAGTCAACATTGCCAAAGAAACGAATATCACCACGATCCATAACTTTGTGTAATGCCATGATGATACCTTTAATACGAGGGTGGTCTGGAGCTACACCGTAACGAATTAATCCAAAAGGTGCCGGGTAACGATCAAATAAATCAATACTAACTTCAAAGTCCTTATCAGCTTTCGCAAGAATATCTGCTGCATAAACTCCAGCTGGACCAGAACCAATAACGGCTACCCGTACTTTTGACATAACTTTCTTACCCTCTTCTATGTATCTCGTTCAACTACGGCTATTGCAAAATCTTGTAATGCTTGTTTTGCCGCATTATCTGGCAAAGGAGCTAAAACTTCTTTAGCATCATTAGCCCATTGGCGAGCAATTTCCCAAGCCTGTTCAGTTACTTCATGATTTGCTAATACTTCAATTGCCTCTTGTAAGGCTTTATCTGAACTTAAATTTGCATCTATCGCAGCTATCGCAGCTTTATCACCAGTTTTTCTTAGCAATAATGTTGGTAACGTAGGCACCCCTTCACGTAAGTCTGTACCCGTATTTTTACCTGATTGCTTCTTGGTGCTTGTCACATCGATAATATCATCAGCTAACTGGAAAGCAGTACCCACTTTTTCCCCGTATTGGCGCAAAATTTCACGAGTACCTTTATTAACTCCAGAAAACATCGCTCCAAATTCACTTGCCATTGCAATTAATGAACTAGTTTTATCAGACATAACTTGCAAGTAGTGCTCGTAAGGATCTTCCTCAGCTTGTGGCCCCACAGTTTCATGAAGCTGACCTAAGCAAAGTCGCTCAAAAGTTCTAGCTTGCAAACCTAGTGCTTCACCACCAAGTGCAGATACAATAATTGATGCTTTCGCAAATAAAATATCACCAGTTAAAATTGCGGCATTATTGCCCCATAAAGTATGAGCTGTTTTAGTGCCACGGCGTAATTCTGCTGAATCCATTACATCGTCATGGTAAAGGCTAGCAAGATGCGTAAGTTCTACAGCAACTGCAGCATCAATAACATTTTTTTCCTTGAAATTCTTCCCAAATTTACTACAAAGAATAGTGAGCATTGGACGCACTCGCTTGCCGCCAGCTTTCATTAAATGTTTAGAAGTTTGATTAGTAAAGAAATCTTTTTGAGTTAATACTTCATCAAGTCGCTGCTCTACTTGTTGCATAGTAACTAGAAGCTCGGTGCCTAATTCGGTATTAATATTTTCTAAACCAAAACCTTTCTTAGCCATCAGCACTAGTTTCCTTTTCCTACAACAATTTTATTCAATAGCAATTAATTTACTTTTTAGATAATTTTACCTGTTTTGTAGGTTTATAACCTCGATGCATCGCTGCAATACCAAAACTTAAGTTTTTATACCCTACGTTTTCCCAGCCAATATCACTAATCCAATTACAAAGCTCGTCTTGGTTAGGCCAATCTTCAATCGATTCAGCTAAGTATGTATAAGCTTCAGGATTTGAACTAGTAACTTTTGCAACGAGTGGTAAACCTTTAAGCAAGTACATTTTATAAGCTTTATCCAAGATTAAAATTTGTGGGTGTGAGAATTCACAAATCAATAACACACCACCTGGCTTAGTTACTCGGTACATTTCAGCAATAGCCTTTTTGGGGTCTTGAATATTACGTAAACCAAAAGAAATTGTAACAGCATCAAAACTTTCATCTTCGAAAGGTAGGTCCATAGCATCAGCTTCAACGAAGTTGATATCTGGGTGAGATTGCTTACCAACTGCAATCATTCCAGGCGAAAAATCACAGGCAGTAACCTCTACCCCAGAATCTGCAAATGGCTCACTTGAAGCACCGGTACCAGCTGCAATATCAAGTAATTTTTTACCTGGGCTTATTTTTATTGCGTTATATACTTTTCTACGCCAAATTCTATCTTGCCCTGCAGATAAAATGTCGTTTGTAATATCATATTTTGCTGCCACATCGTCAAACATTGACGAAACTTCTTTAGGGTCTTTATCCAGAGATGCACTGTTCATTTAATTATTCTCTCATATCCATTAGACTTGAAACATATGAAAACCAAAATTTATTCAGCGACTACTTCTGTGTCTGAAGAATTTTTCAATTCTGCACTAAAAGCTGATTTTGACTATCTCTGGGCACGTACTGACACGGCGATAAACGCTATTCAAAAAATAGGTTTTGGCTCATTAATTTCACATGAAACTTTCGGCTCTGAGAGAATTTCCGAACTAGAAAACTGGTGGCATAATGTTTCACATGAAACATCAGAGAAAATAACTGCTTTTTCTAGCATCAGTTTTGATGCAGAATCTAACTGGGGAGCAAAACTAACTATTCCAGATTTTTTACTGGAAAAGACCTCTACAGGTTTCACTTTAACTTCATACTCATTAACTGAAAAAAATATTGAATTAGCCACCAAGTCTCTTTACCAAACTGCAGGGAAGTACCAACTAGTTGACACTTCATTAAGTGATATAGATTGGAAACAAATAGTAGCAAAAGCTGTTAATGCGATGAAAAATGGAGAATTAGAAAAAGTAGTCCTCTCTAGGAATTTAAGCTATAAAGCTGATACTGAAGTGTTTCCAAATGCTGTTGCACAGAAGCTCTTGGCTGATTATCCACAATGTTGGACTTATCAGTACGAAAACTTTGTAGGTGCCACTCCAGAATTATTAATTGAAATCCAAAACAACAAAGCTAAAGCCAGAGTACTAGCAGGAACTCAGGCTCGAAACACCAAAAATGGTAAAGAGATTTTAATTAACTCCAATAAAGAACAGAAAGAACACGCTTTTGCAGTGGATTCTCTTGTTAAAGTTCTAGAACCTCGCAGTACAAAAGTTAATGTTAACGGTCCTTTCGCATTAGAACTACCAAATGTTTGGCATCTAGCTAGCGATATTACTGCAACTTTGAAAGCACCTCTTGAAATCCTAAAGATTTTGGAAAAAATTCATCCAACAGCTGCGGTTGGTGGAACTCCAACCACTAAAGCTGTGGAACTAATTAAAAAACTAGAAAACTATGACCGTGGACCTTATGCTGGACCAATTGGCTGGCTTAATAATGCTGGTGAAGGTCAGTTTGGCATTGGACTACGTGGTGGCATCATAGACGGAAAGCATATCGAACTCTATGCTGGTGGCGGCATTGTAGTAGACTCTATACCTAAAAATGAACTTAATGAAACTAGAGCTAAGCTAGTTCCTATGCAAAACGCTTTAAATCAAGCATTAAATACTAATTAACCAAAGTTGTTTGCCATATTCCTAAACCGTGAATATTTACCTTGGAAGGCAACAGCGACAGTCTTTGTCGGACCATTACGATGTTTAGCTAAAATTAAATCAGCTTCACCCGGACGATCCGTCTCTTCCGGCTTATCATAGACTTCCGGACGATGTAGCAATAATACGATATCTGCATCCTGCTCAATAGACCCTGATTCACGCAAATCGCTAATCATTGGGCGTTTATCTGTGCGTTGCTCACTAGCACGATTTAACTGAGATAACGCAACTACTGGCACATCTAACTCTTTAGCTAACAACTTTAACGAACGAGAGAATTCGCTAACCTCTTGTTGACGTGATTCAAAGTTTTTACCTGAGCTCATCAACTGCAAATAGTCAATAACTACCATTTTCAAGCCATGCTGTTGTTTTAATCGGCGACATTTAGCTCTAATTTCCATCAAAGTCATGTTAGGACTGTCGTCAATATATAGTGGAGCTTCACCAATTTTGCCTTGAACTCTAGCAATCTTTACCCAAGTTTCTTCAGAGACAGTACCTTTTCGTAAATCACTTAACGGGATACTAGCTTGCGCAGAAATCATACGCATTGCAATTTCCGTACGTCCCATTTCCAAGGAGAAAAATACCGTAGGCATATTGTTTGCAACTGTGGCTGAACGGGCAAAATCTAACGCTAAAGTAGATTTACCCATTGCTGGGCGAGCAGCTATAACAATCATTTGTCCACCATGTAACCCATGTGTTACTTCATCAAGATCAGTGAACCCAGTTGGAATTCCAGTAGGCTGTCCATCACGATTACTTGCTGCTTCAATTTCTTCATTAGCATCTTGGAGAGCCTCACTAATCGGAACATAGTCTTCAGAAGTGCGACCATCATTAACAGAATAAATCTCAGCTTGTGCCTCATCAACCACTGATTCAACATCTGCTTTTGGCGTAAAGCCAAGCTGAGTAATGCGATTACCAGCTTCAACTAAACGTCGCAATACTGCTTTTTCTTGAACAATACGTGCATAGAAAGTAGCATTAGCTGCAGTAGGGGTCACTGAAATAAGTTCATGAATATAAGTCGCACCGCCAATACGAGAAAGCTCATCACGCTTTGTTAGCTCATCAGTAACAGTGATCGCATCAGCTGGTTCAACTTTAGTAAATAGCTCTACAATAGCGTTAAAAATTAACTCATGAGCTGGGCGATAAAAGTCAGCACCTTTTAGAATCTCTGAAACTTCAGCTATCGCATCTTTAGACAGCAACATACCGCCAAGCACACTTTGCTCAGCATTAATATCTTGAGGTGGGGTTCGTTGTTCTACCATATCAATTACTAATTTTGTCATATTTTATCCACATATGAATCCTAAGTGCTAAATTTTTGTGGATAACCTGTGGATAACTCATTGATAAATGGGAAATAATTGTGGATAACTTTGTGGAAAAGAAAAAATTTACACCACTATTCCCCTGAAATATAAAGGAAATAAGCTGTTAATAATTTAATCCACAAAAATTTTTGCAACACGGTAAATTATCCACATGTAATTCACATTGATGTAATTTAACTAAATAAGTTCTTCAGCCAATCCGACTAGTATTCCCTCCTTGCAATTTCTACTTGCCGATCTTCTAATCCTGTTACGCATGCAGACCAGTTACCTTTTACAATAGTCGTCCTTCAAGCTTCAATCCTATTTCACTAAAAAGGAAATAGCATCATCAAGGGATTTGATAAATATGGAGTTAAATGACTAGTTGATGTCGGAAAATAGATTCATTCAGTAATCACCGGACCCTATTCTTACAAATGGCGTTTAATATTCAGATCCATTTGTAAGAATAGGGTCCAGTTAGATTTAGAAGTTAAAAATTTATACTCCTCCCAAATTTCATTTATACAAGTCATTCACATTTTTATATTTATTAAATGCAATAAAACAAATTAATGCTTAGTTTTATAACATGATTGAGCATAGTCAAATATCTAAGTTAACAAACTGCTTAATACATCCTGGATGCCCAAATGATCTAGGTTGGTCATACATATCAGTACATAGAGCACTCAAAGCTGGAAAACTATATAGAATTTGGCCTGGCTTCTACATAAAACAATCTATTTTTGAATTGTTAACTATAAATGAAAAACACTTATTAAGAATATTAGCTGCTCGCAAAGCTGTCACTGAAAAACTAATTTTAAGCCATACTTCTGCAGCTAGAATCCATAATTTCGCCGTACTAGATAGCGAAAATCATGTATCTTTTAGGACTACCAATCTTCGTGCAAAGTCTAAATCTTTAAAATACCACCGCTATCAGGATGAGGCAGAAGTTATAAAAACTGATATTGGATTAATAACAACTCCTGAACAAACAGTAATTGATTGTGCAAGGAAACTTCCATTTATTAATGCTTTAGTTACTGCAGATTCTGCTAGAAACAAAGGGTGTCTTATTAGCAATATCTTAGATGTTCTAGATAAAAATGGGTTTAAAAAAGATAAATCTAAAGTCCAAAAAATACTCAACTTCAGTACTAAACTAGCTGAGTCTCCAGCTGAAACTATTGCCAGGTTTCAGTTGTACAAAATAGGCATGCCGAAACCAACACTGCAAAAAACGTTATATTACGAAGGATATAAGTTTAGAGCAGATATTTCTTATCCGGAACTTAGTTTAATTGTTGAGGTTGATGGCAAACAAAAATACTTTGATTTCAACAATGATATTAAAACTGCCATTTATAAGGAGAAACTAAGACAAGATGTTATTGAAAGGAATGGTTGGAAGATTATCCGTTTAACATGGCAAGATTTACAAAATCTATATTTACTTAAACAAATATTTAGACCTTATCTAACTCAACACACAGAGGACCTTATTATTACAAATGGCGTCTAATATTCAGGTCCATTTGTAATAATAAGGTCCATTTTGCAATGAAATATAATGAAATATGTAAAATGGGCATAAAAATACCCCGGAAGTTCGGGGTATTTTCTATTGAATAAGAAGAGACTACTTATCGTCGTCCGTGTTCTTGTCCAAGTAAGTCTTTAGAGACTCAATAGTCTCGTCAACCTGTTCTTCAGACTCTTTGACAGCGCCTGTTGCTTTTTCTTCAACATCAGAAGTATCTTCATCTGTACCGTTTACTACATTACCAATAGCATCCTGTGCTTTAGCGAATAGACCACCAAGTGTACCTTTAATGTGCTCAAAAGTTTCGTCCACTTTACCGTGCTCTACAGCTTCAGCAATCTTAGACTGAACATCGTCAAATGTCTTACCAACATTCTTCTTGATGTCATCTAGGTGTTCGCCACTGTTTTCAGTAAGGTCGCCAACATTTTTCTTAACTTTAGCAAAAACGTCTTCTAGAGCGTTTTTAACATCTTCAACAGCTCCCTGAACTTTATCAGTATCAACGTTGTCATTGTCGTTAAGCGCCTCAGTTAATTTTGGATCAAATTCTTCTTCGTTTGACATGATTCCCTTTCTCGGTATCAAATTTTTTGATACCGGATGTACACAGTACATATATAACAATAGCGGTTAATAAGGAAATTTTCCTTATTAACCGCTATTCTTTCAGAAATCATTAAGCAAATATCTAAGGCTTACTCAGTTTCATCTTCAACGACATCAAATGAGAATTCACTTTCAACATCATCATGAAGACGTACTTTAGCCTTGTATGTACCTATTTCTTTAACTGTGTCTAGAATTTCGACCTTCTTACGATCTAGGTCAGCAATTCCAGCATCAGAGATTGCATCAGCCAAGTGTGCAGAACCTACAGAACCGAACAATTTACCATTTTCACCAGTCTTAACTGGAATCTTAATAGTATTGTCTTTAAGGTTCTGAGCAACTGACTTAGCGTCTTTAACGTCTTGTTTCCTACGCTCTTCACGAGAAGCACGTAGTGATTCTACAGACTTTTCTGCATCTTTAGTCCAAGTAATTGCATAGCCTTGTGGCAATAGATAATTACGAGCGTAACCACCTTTAACATCCACAAGATCTCCAGCAGTACCTAGACCATCAACGTCTTTAATCAAGATAATCTTAGCCATTTAGCATGCTCCTTTCTAGCGGCCTGAGCCTGAGTAAGGAAGCAATGCAACTTCGCGTGCATTCTTAATCGCACGTGCAATACGACGTTGATCTTGAACAGAAACGCCAGTTACACGGCGAGCACGAATCTTGCCTCGATCTGAAATGAATTTACGTAGTGTCGCAACATCTTTATAGTCAATTTTTCCAACTTTGACTTTTTTAACTGGTGCTGCAACTGGTTTGGGCTTACGATTGTTTGCCTTAGCCATCGTGGAGCTCCTTCTTTTGTAGGGAGCCCAAACCCTTAACGGGTTTGGGATGGGTTAATAAATTAGAATGGGGATTCTCCTTGATCAGGAATAGCTCCCCAGCCACCTTGAGACTGTGTATTATCCTGCGAAGGTACTGTCCATGGGTCTGCTACTTGAGAGCCACTTCCCGCACCAAAGCTTTGAGATTGTCCAGAATTTCTAGGAGTACCAGCATTAAACTCATTATTTAAACCTGGTGCCTTATTAGCATTTTCACGCTTTGGCAAAATAGCTGATGTGAAACGTAGAGATGGACCAATTTCTTCAATATCAATCTCTGTAGAAGTTCTACGTTCACCATCTTTAGTTTCATATGAACGCATTTTCAAACGACCACTTGCTATAACGCGAGTGCCACGAGACAAAGTTTCACCGATATTCTTCGCTAGATCACGCCATGCAGTAGCACGAAGGTAAAGAGGTTCTCCATCTTCCCACTGGCCTGTTTGGCGATTGTATGTTCTAGGCGTAGAAGCAATAGTAAAGTTTGCTACGGTAGCATTTGACGGGGTAACACGGATATCTGGATCCGCAGTCAAGTTACCGACAACTGTCACAATTGTCTCACCAGCCATAAAGTGCTCCTAAATATTTAACTGACGAATTACTGTTCGTCTGGACGGATAATTTTAACGCGCATTACTGATTCATCAATACCAAGTTGACGATCAACTTCTGCGACAGTAGCAGCCTCAGCAGTAAAGTTAATTACTACATAGTTAGCTTCTGATTTTTTCTGAATATCGTACGCAAGTTTACGACGACCCCAGATATCTACGTTATCTACGGTTCCACCGTCTTTTTTAATAACGTCTAGATATTTTTTAATAGATTTTTCAAGTGATTTCTCTTCAACATCTGGATTGATGAGAACCATCATTTCGTATGGATGCATAGATGAATCCACCTCCTACGGACTTAGCGGCCATGGTATTTCCATGACAGGAGATTATCAATGCTATACCAGCATAACGCAGATTTAAGTTCTAGAAAAGCTATTAGCTATTCCATTTTTCCAAAGCTGGACATTTTTTGTCCCAACCCAAAATAGAAACATGAGCAGTCTCCATCAAAAAATGCTTTCCAGTTATTGCTGGCAAACCAAGCCATCGAGCAGCCAAAATCCTAGAAAAGTGACCGTGGCAAACTACTAGGCTATTTTCATGACCGGCATCACGAATTTTAGCAATAACAGCGTCGGCACGATCTGATACTTCTTCAATAGTTTCACCATTAGGTACCCCATTATCCCAAATTACATAATCTGGATTTTTCTTACGAATATCAGCGCTATTTACACCTTCGTAATCGCCATAATCCCACTCAACAGCATTGGGTTCGATAGTGTAATCTTTGATACCCATCAATTCTGCAGTCTTACGAGCACGCTGCCTTGGCGAGACTAACACCATACCGAAATCGATACCCTTAATTTTCTTACCACTTGCAAGTGCCTGATTTTCACCGTTTTCAGTTAATGGTAAATCTGTATTTCCGGTGTACTGACCAGATTTAGACCATTCAGTTTCACCGTGACGAGCAACCCATAGTTTTGGATATTTAAAAACGTTGTGTAGCGAGGAAAAGTGTTCACTCATTATTTTCACTCCACCATTTCTTTAGATAGTCAGTAGCCTCTACTTTTGATAGAGGTCCCTTATCTAATCTTACCTTTAATAAATAATTATACGCCTTACCCAACACTGGACCAGGCCTAATATCAAGAATCTTCATGATTTCATGACCGTTAAGATCTGGGCGCACCGCATCTAATTCTTCTTTTTCTTTGAGCTCAGTTATTCGGTATTCTAAGTCATC
The DNA here is from genome assembly GCA_047606545.1 of Micrococcaceae bacterium. Lineage (GTDB taxonomy): Bacteria > Actinomycetota > Actinomycetes > Actinomycetales > Micrococcaceae > JASGDC01. The sequence goes on from JASGEI010000016.1 coordinate 78,361, forward strand.
ATAAGCATCATTAAGTTTTTGTGCTTTTCGCTTATTTTTCGTAGTTACATCAGCTCGAGTTATGCGATGTAAATATTCAAGTAAATCACCAGCATCTGTTACATACCTTCTAACTCCAGCATCAGACCATGCTCCGTCAGCGTAACCGAAAAACCTAAGGTGAAGTTCTACTAAACGCGACACCTTTTTTGTTGTTTTCTTATCAAAGCGCAACTCGCGCATTCGATTACGAGTTAATTTTGCACCAACTAAATCATGATGATAGAAACTAACTACCCCGTTCTTTTCAAATTTCCGAGTAGCAGGCTTTCCAATGTCATGCATTAATGCGGCAAAACGTAAAATAAAGTCTGGGGTAGGACAAGAACCATTTTCAGCTGTTTCTAGGTCAATTGCTTGCCGCAAAACTGTCATAGTATGAGCATATATATCTTTATGGTGATAACCTTTTTTCATTCCTAATTGTAGTTCAGCAACTTCCGGTAATACTACTTTCAAAAGCCCAGTCTTACGCATTACTTCAATACCTGCCACTGGATTAGCACCACATATTAGCTTAACTAATTCATCACGAATACGCTCATTTGAAACAATCTTTAACCTCTCTCGCATCTGTGACATGGCAGTTAAAGTAGTGTCATCTACAATAAATCCTGGCAACTGTGAAACAAAACGAGCTGCTCGCATTATTCTAAGTGGATCATCGTCAAAAGAAGCTTCCGGATTATCAGGAGTACGCAATATTTTCGCTGCTAAGTCTGCTTTACCATTAGTAACATCAATTAATTCACCAGTTGGAAGTTTAATTGCCAATGCATTAACTGTAAAGTCACGGCGTACTAAGTCTTCTTCCAGTTTGGTACCAAAACTAACTACTGGCTTTCGAGAAGCACTATCGTATTTTTCTGCACGATAAGTAGTAATCTCTATTTGTTCTCCAGCTTTTTCTAAAGCAATTGTGCCGAATTCTTTACCAATTTCCCATAAATTATCAGCCCAATTTTTTACTACAGCAATAATGTCATCTGGATAAGCATTGGTCGTAAAATCTAAATCTGGTGCTTTTCTACCCAACAATAAGTCTCGAACAGGGCCACCCACTAAAGCTAATTCAAAGTTATTAGCAGTGAATAACTCCGCTAATTCGTGGACTATTGGAGGTAGTTTAGGTAAAAAATCTTTAGGCATAGCACTTATTAACATAACACTCTTTTAACATAGTTACGCTTAGTTATGCTCAAAATCATTGAAAGTTGCTAAAGTAATAAGTATGTCTCGCCCAATTCCACAAGAACCAAAACGGAAACTTACCCCGCCACCCATGGTTAAAGAAGTGTCGGCTGGGGGTCTTGTGGTGGATTTTTCTACCGAAGAGGCAATGGTAGCTATAATTTGTCGCACTAATCGCGGGGGCAAAATTGAATGGTGCCTACCTAAAGGGCATGTAGAAAAAAATGAAACTAACGAAGAAACTGCCGTAAGAGAAGTAGCTGAAGAAACTGGTATCGAAGGTGAGATTCTTGATTATTTAGGTACTGTAAATTATCGTTTCGTAGTCAAAGGCACTCGTATTTATAAAACTGTTTACCATTATTTAATGAAAAAAGTTGGTGGTGAACTAACAGTCGAAAATGACCCAGATGCAGAAGCCGATGATGCGCAATGGGTGCCACTAAAAGATTTACCACAATGGCTATCCTTCGCAAACGAAAGAAAAATATCAAACCTAGCTGCAGAAAAATATGAGAGATTGAAATGAAAAAGTTTCTCACATCTTTTTTAGTTACGTTACTTTCTGGATTTTTACTACTGCCAATACCTAATGCTTTTGCGGCAGATAACACTGCGATTAGCTCAAACTCTGGAACTTTCAATATTAAATTAAATGATATTTCACCAGAAATTTTACAACCTGGACAAGATTTAACAGTAAAAGCTACTGTAACTAATGTTTCTGGAGAAACTCAAAGCGATGTAAATGTAAATTTACGTATCAATCCAAATCTATTAGTAAACCGAGATCAGCTTGATTATTGGGCGCAAGGACACCCTGATGGGTTTTTAATCACTAGCAACACCATTAGTAATATTGCACCTGGTCAAAGTACCACTACCACATTAACTACTTCTGAAGCGCAATACCCACAAGAATTTAACTCATGGGGCACTAGAGGAATTAGTGTTGATGTAACTCAAGGCAACAGTGAAGACATTAAAGCATTAACAGCTTCATTTATTGTAATAGACACTGCAGACCAATATGAACCAATTAATTTAATTCCACTAGCTGCATTAACTTCGCCGCAGCCTAAAGACAGTAGTGGAATGATTGGACCAATTGATAATGATTTAGTAAAAGATTCTCCCCTTGAAAAAACATTAACAACTATAAAAAATAATCCTATTTCTACAGCAGTTGATCCTGCTTTAGTTGAAGAAGCTTCCAAATCAACTACAGATGATGGAAAGTCCTGGTATCAAAACTACTTAGCATTAGGCGATAAAGAAGTCATCAATTTACCTGCTTTTGATCCCGATGTAGTAGCAGTAGCTAGAACCAGTGGTAACACCCCTTACAAAACTTTTGTAGATACTATTAAAAACGTTGGAACTATTACCCCTAAAGGATTAAATAATATAATTTGGCCTGCGGATGGTGTTATTGACCCTAACCTACTGGGTAATATCGCAACTAATAAAGATACTCTTATCCTTGATAGTAATAATTTTAGCTCTAAACCAGGAATAAGTTATACTCCTGATACTTTGACTTCTTTATATACTCAAAGTGGTACTGCCACAAATGTCTTAGTAGCTGACCATCAACTTTCACAGCTATTCTCTGATATAAATGCAACAAGTAACGAAACTCAAATTACCCAAAGATTTCTTGCAGAAACTGCAACTATCACTCGAGAACTACCAAACTCCACTCGTAATATTTTATTTACTACAAATAGAAATTGGAATCCAGATCCTACAAAAGTGCAAAGTGTATTTAGTGCTTTAAAAAAGGCTTCTTGGGTTAAATTTACTAATGTAGCTACTGCCACAGATAACATAGCTAATGATAACTACGGCACTTTAAGTTATAGTAATGAAAATCGCGCTGCTGAAATTGATTCAGATTTAATCAGTAAAACAGAAAGCACTAAAGAACAATTATTAGCTTTTTCTAAAGCTGTTGCAGGATCTTCAAATCTAAATGAAGCAGGTACTACTGCATACGCAGAGGTTGCTTCAGCAAGTTTTCGTAAACAAAAAAATAACCAAAAAAACTTTTTTAATGATTGGCAAGAAAACACTAAAAAAATTACTGACAGTATTCAAATAGTTAAAACTAGTAACCTTAATTTGCTAACAGATACTGCTGAAGTTAGGTTTTTAGTAATAAATAATCATAATGAACCAGTTAATTTAAAAATTGATACAAAAACATCTAACACTAAGCTAAAAGCAGCTCCACCACCGCATGTTGAAATAGCTGCAAATAGACAAGTTAACTTCACTGTTAAATTAACTGCTGTTGGTACCGGAGATTCTGTATTAACATTGACCCCAGAAAGTCCTGATGGATCTCCTGTTGCATCACCAACTTCGGTACATGTTTCACTGCATGTTACTTGGGCGACTTGGACCACAAATATAATTTTTGCTTTTGCTGGCATACTTATTGTTTTTGGGATATATCGCACTATTAAAAAGAATTCTATTAAACCTAAACCTGATAAAGAAACTGTAATATTAAGTGAAGAATTCTAACTTTAAGTGCATAATCTTAACTTAAGACATCAGAACCTATATAAAGTCTTTTATCAATGTTAAAGTATAGAGTAGTAATTTAGGACAAGTATTGACTTAACGATTCGGAAGGATCATAGTGGGCGACATTGTGTTGGGAAGTGTACTTGGCGGTCGCTATAAAGTTACTCGTAAAGTAACTAAGACAAGCCAAGGCAATCATGTTTACGACGGTGAGGATCAAATCCTTAATCGTAATGTCAGTGTCGTACTTTCAACTCCTGCTAGTGCGGGTTCTGTAGCTGAATCAGCCAGAGAAGTTGCTCTTGGTAATGTGCAATCAGACATTCAAATCATAGATTTAGGTTTAGAAGGCAAGCAAACTTATGTCGTAACAAATCATTCTGCTACTTCAGAGCTACAAAAAGTACTTCTAAAAACTGAGGAGCCAGTTAAAGCAAATAATACAAAAAAAGATGATTTTGATAGTTTGCTATTCAGTGGCGACAATAATAATCCACAAACTGAAAATAGTGCTGTATCCACTGGTGGTAGGAGAAGAAAACCAGTAACTAGCCCTAGCTCCACTTTCAACAATGACGCACAGGTAACACCTGGACGTCGTAGAAAGCCTGCAGTTACAGCTACGCCAATTCCAAGTGGTGAAGTAACAACACCTAAAGTAAAAACACAAACTCAGGATAAGCAACAAACTAGTGCGGCAAAGTTACCTGTTAATCAAAATAAAAATATTAAAAACACAGGTAATGTTTCACAAGATAAAAAACGTGGTGGTCTTTCAACTATTACTTCTAGTTTAAAGAAGATTAAAACTCCTACTAATCTAAAACCGCCAAGTAAAACTGGTGAAAGTACTGCAATTAAACCGCCTACATTAAAGAAGTCTGCGCTAAAGAAGCCTGCAGTTACAGCTACGCCAATTCCAAGTGGTAAAGTAACAACACCTAAAGTAAAAACACAAACTCAGGATAAGCAACAAACTGGTGCGGCAAAGCCAAAGGCTGTTGCGACATCTGGTGCAACTTCTCCTTCGGTAACTAAAACTCCGCTACAAAGCAATGCTTCTAAGCCAGAACATAATAAAGTCTCAGGAGTAGGAGCTGCTGGTGCAAGTGTAGCTGCAACGCAAAGTACTAAAAACTTAAATAAGCCAGTAACTGCACCTAGAAGAAATACTACTAAACCTACTTCAAACACCACTGGACTTACTAAAAATAACACGGGTCAAGTTAAACCAAAGCCAAGTGCAAAACCAGCAATTGGCAGTGCTGGATCAAAGAAAGTTTCAGCTGCACCAATTGGAGCGCCGATTGGAAAGAAAGCACGACCAGCTACAACACGTACCCCAATAGGCAAAGGATCAGTAACTACAAGCAACTTAAATGAAGGTAAAGCAGTTGCAGCTACTGGGAAAAAATCTTTAACTAAGCCAAAGAGCAAGCCCAAAAAGCCAAAGAAAACCAGAATACGTACTGGACCTACAGTTTTTCAAGTTATTAAAAACATCCGTAACTCAACATTGAATGATTTTAAATCATACCCAATTACGGAAAGCACTCCTCGGATTAAACCTATTAGAGTCGCTACCGTACGCGGTGAACATATTTTCGATAATGCTCGTTATGATGAGGAAGAAATCATTGATAAGCCTTCTTCATATGTAATGAAAATTATGGCTGCTGTAGTAGGAGCAAGCTTATTATTAGGTGGTGCAGGTACTTTTATAATGCACAAACAGCGTGTTGCTAATGGTGCCAATATATCTAAGGGAGCTCCTATTGCCGGTACTCCTATAATTTCTAGTGCTACCATGCTTGGTGCAAATGGAAATCCTAATTTTGAAAATGCTAGTGCTGCTAATCTACCTAAATCTTACGATTTTGATAGTACTACTTATTGGCAAACCCAATCATACTCATCTGCCAACTTTGGTGGACAGGCTAGTAACTTAGCAATTTCATATAAATTACAAAAAAAGGTTGCAGTCTCTAATGTAACGTTACAGAAGGCAAATTCTAGCGGTGGTAACGTTAATATTTACACTTCTACTACCGGACAATTAGATAAAACTTCAAAGCAAGTAGCATCTAAAAGCTTAAGTGGTACTAGTGTTTCTATTGACATAGACTCTGCTCCGACAACACAGTATATTATCCTGAATATTACCTCATTGCCAAAAGCTGGAGATAACTATCAGCTTGCTATTTCTAGTACAGCTATTCGTGGTAAGTAGTTAGGCTTAAAGTAGTATCTGGAATAATTAAAATATTTCAGTTGTTGTAGTTAATACCTTCATGAAGTAAGAAAGGCAAAAATGAGCAATACTACTCATCCAGTTGTAATAATTGGTTCTGGACCAGCGGGATATACTGCAGCTATTTATACTTCACGTGCTGCACTTAAACCTGTGGTTATTGCAGGATCAGTTACTGCTGGTGGCGAGCTAATGAATACCACGGAAGTAGAAAATTATCCTGGTTTTGCTGAAGGCATCATGGGACCAGACCTAATGGATCAAATGCAACAACAAGCTGAAAAATTTGGCACTGAAGTTGTCTATGATGATGTAATTGAGGTTAATCTCAAAGCAACACCTAAAAAAGTCGTTACCAGTGATGGCACAGAGTACTATGCTGATGCAGTAATTGTTAGCACTGGTTCTGCGTACCGAAAACTTGGAGTTCCTGGTGAAGAAGAACTTTCAGGACATGGTATTTCTTGGTGTGCCACTTGTGACGGTTTCTTCTTTAAAGAGCAAGATCTTATTGTTGCCGGTGGTGGTGACTCTGCAATGGAAGAGGCGCTATTTTTAACTAAGTTTGCACGTTCAGTTAAAATTCTAAATCGTACTGAGATTTTACGAGCTTCTAAAGTAATGCAGGATCGCGCTAAAGAAAATGACAAAATTGAAATTATCTTAAACACTCAGGTAAAAAGCTTTAATGGAAAAGATAAACTTGAGTCTGTTACCGTATTTGACTCAAATACTAAAGAAGAGCGTGAAATTGTAGCTACTGGTGCTTTTATTGCTATTGGTGCAGATCCTCGTGTCGAATTATTTGAAAATGAGCTTGAACTAAGTGAAGAAAAAACGATTAAAGTAACTGACCGGACTTCAAAAACTAATATTAAAGGAGTTTTTGCTGCTGGAGATGTTATTGATCCAAAATACCGTCAAGCCGTCACTGCCGCTGGATCTGGCTGTGTCGCAGCCTTGGATGCAGAGCATTACTTAGGGGAATTAGGAGAGTAATAATGGGAAAATTAATTAATATTGATTCAAATAACTTTGAAAAGTTAGTAGAAAACGGTAAAGGAAATGCAGTCGTACAGTTTTCAGCTACTTGGTGTGGTCCTTGTCGTCAATTAACACCAATTGTAGAAAAGATGGCTGAAGACCATGATGATGTGCAGTTCTTCAAGGTCGATATCGATGAAAGTCCAAATCTTACTGCAAAATTTGGCATTGTATCAGTACCAACACTAATCAGTTTTAAAGATGGTGAAAAAGCTGACACCATGGTAGGTGCTGGAAATGCTACTACTATTGAGCAAAACCTGGCAAGCGTTTTCTAAACAAACTATAAGTTTAACTAACGGCAATTATCTAATTAGATAATTGCCGTTTTATATAGGCTAACTTAAAGATTTTCTAAAAGTTCATTTAATTCTGCTTGTGATTTGAACTTAAAAGTTACGCGACCTTTTTCACCACGCTGAGTAACTGTTACTGGTAAATGATATTTATCCGATAGTTTTTTAGAAAGTTCTTTGTGTTTTTGCACTTGAGTTTGCGGCTTACTATGTAATTTTGCAATTTGTTCTTCGAGCTGTCTAACTGACCAGTTTTTCGCAATAGCTGTCTTAGCCAGTTCAATTACCGTTTCCTTATCTTTTATAACAGCTAAAGCTCTGGCATGCCCCGTACTAATTTCACCTGCTTGCACTAATTTTTGTACTTCAGCAGGAAGATTTAATAAACGAATCATATTAGCAATTTGTGGACGAGAACGACCAATTTGCTTTGCTAGCTCTTGTTGCGTAATCCCAAAATCATTAAGCATCTGGTTATATGCTGCAGCTTCTTCAATAGGATTTAGTTGTGCTCGATGCAGATTTTCCAATAACGCATCTCGCAACATATTTTCATCATCGGTTTTTCTAATGATGGTAGCAATGCTGTCATTACCAGCCAACTTAGCTGCTCTTAGCCTACGTTCACCCATGATTAGTTCATATTTATCTTTACCAGTACTACGAACCACAATTGGTTGTAGTTGCCCCACTGTTTTAAAAGAATGAACTAATTCTTGCATAGCATTATCATCAAAATTAGTACGTGGCTGATTACGGTTAGGCGTAATCGTTTCTATTGGTAATTCAGCAAATCTAGCAGTATCTGAGGAAACATCACCAAAGAAAATATCAGTAGCTCTCTTATTACTTGAGTTATTAAGTACTGCATCAAAGCCTTTAGCTAACGACTTTTTCTGCTTTGGTCTTTTGCTCATTTTTTCCTCTCTCGTTTCAAATGAAACTATACATTATTGTAAATCATGCTATAGCGTGTAACCTTAAATGTATGACTCCAAGTACTGCTAAAACTATTTTTAAAGATCGGCTACCATTAGCTGAACGTTATGTAAAACATTTAAAAACGACTGGTATTGAATGGGGTTTAATGGGACCCCGTGAAGCTGACATCATGTGGGAGCGTCACGTGCTTAACTGTGCGATTGTTAACGAATTAATGGATGCAGACTCCACTGTTATTGATATTGGCAGTGGTGCTGGCTTGCCAGGCTTAACATTAGCTATCGCACGCCCTGACCTTCAATTAACTTTAGTTGAACCCTTAGAACGCCGTGTACAGTGGTTAAAAATGGTAGTTGCTGACTTAAAACTAGATAATGTTAAAGTTTTTAGAAATCGTGCTGAAGATTTAGATATCCAATCTGATTATGTAACTGCAAGAGCAGTAAAAGCTCTAAAAACATTACTGCCCATGACACTTCGATTATTGAAGCCTCATGGGCAGTTAATAGCAATTAAAGGGCAAAGTGCCCAAAAAGAAATTTACGCAGCAAAAAAGCAGTTAAAAAACTATGATGCAGAAATTATTCTGCTGGGTCAGCAGTTACTTCAGACTCCGACGACTGTGGTTCAAGTTCAACATTCTTAGTATCAGTATCTTCAGTAGTTATAGTTTCTTTATCATCGACAATTTCAGTCTTTTTCGGCTTAACTACAATGTGCCGATTACGACCTTGTCCTTCAGACTCTGAAACTAAATCTGCTTCTGCAATAATGTCGTGAATAAGTTTGCGTTCATAAGAACCCATTGCTTCAAGGTGGACATTTTTAGCTGTTTCATGAACCTTTTCGATAGCAGCGTGTGCAATTTTTTCTAAAACTTTAATGCGCTTTTTACGGCTATCATCAATATCCAATACTAGACGAGTTTTTTCACCAGTCTGGGCATGCACTGCTAACCGAGTTAATTCTTGAATAGCATCAAGAACTTGATTATTCTTACCAACTAAATTACGTAGTTGTTTAGAGTCACCTTCTTCATTGATAACTGAAACATAAGGGCGATCATTACGCACTTCAATTTCAAGGTCACCATCAATATCAGCAATATCAAGTAGTTCTTCTATATAGTCAGCTGCTATATCGCCTTGTTTTTCAAGTTCTTCAACGGTAATAACAACTGATTCGGTGTCTTTTGTAGCTTCTTCACTCATAGTTTTTTATTACCTTTCTTCTTTTTTCCACCTTGCTTACCTTTAGGCTGGGTACGTTGACCTTTAGGTTTTTGAGATTCCGTAACATTAGCTTTCTGCGTATTTACAGTAGGTAAGTTAGGCTTACCACCCTTTTTCTTTGCCCGTTGTTTACCAGTAGGCTGTACTCGTTGACCTTTAGGTTCTAATAGCTCAGGGTTTTTGGCAGCCTCAGCTTTTTTAGAACCAGGCTTAGGAGGAATTGGCTTACCTTTAGCCTTTAAGCGGGCATGATATTCTTTTTCAGCTTGAGAACCTGGAGTAGGGTTATTACGAATTACATAATATTGCTGTCCCATAGTCCAGATGTTGTTAATCATCCAGTAAATCAAGATACCAATTGGGAAGTTAAAACCACCAATTGCGAACATCAAAGGGAATAAATACAACATCATCTTCTGCTGCTGCATAAATGGACCTTGTAGTGCAGCTTCAGACATATTCTTAAACATCAATTGTTTCTGTGTTAAGAACTGAGTAGCAGACATAATAACAATCATTACTACGGCTAAAATCTTAACTGCCAAAGCACCATTGCCAGAAGCTGTCATGAACGTAGAAGAGAATGGTGCACCAAAAATAGTTGCTGCTTTAAATTGCTCTACTAAAGTATGGTTTAGTGGTCCAATAGTTTGATCTTGTTGAATTCCAATTAATGTATGATACAGCGCAATGAAGAATGGCATTTGAATCAACAATGGCATACAGCTTGCAAATGGTGTTGTACCATGCCGTTTAAAAAGTTCTTGCTGTTCTTGAGCCATTGCTTGACGACTTTGCATATCGGTTTTACCCTTATATTTCTTTTGCAAAGCCATTAATTCTGGTTGCACAACTGCCATTTGGCGTTGTGCTTTAATCTGTTTGAAAAGTACCGGAATCAACAATGTACGCAAAGCAATAACCAAGCCGGCAATTGATAACACCCAAGTAATACCTGATGCTGGATTCATACCAATTACAGTAAAAATTTTGTGAAATGCTACCAATAAAAAGGCAACAAACCACTTAAATGGCCATAGTATTAGACCAAAAAAATTAAAAATTGCTTGCATCTATTCCTCTATCAATGGATGGTTTAGTTCTAGTATGCCTGTTTTAGGGTTACAAAGCGAATATATCGGTCCTACAGTTTCTTTTCCATCCTTACGCAGTGGGACATGATCAATTCCTTGTCCACTCCAAGGATTACAACTAAGTACTCGTTTTGTAGCTATGTAACTTCCTTTAACAGCACCATGAACAGTTATAGCTTCAGTAGCATAAGCTGAACAACTTGGATAGTACCGACAAACATCACCATATAATGGCGAAATAAATTTCCGATACAAATTCATAAATGTTACCAAAACCGAACGGGGAAAAGCTTTAAGATACTTTAACATCGTTCACTGCTTTCAAAAATTGCACTTCTAATTCATGGTAATTAAATTTCTTAGCCTTAGGACGTGCCCGCACTACTAGTTTGATATCGTCCTTAAAATAATTTCTAGCAATAGCACGAAATTTTCTTTTAACTCTATTTCTTTGTACGGCATTGCCTACCATTTTGGAAACAATAAACCCTGCGGCAAATTCACTATTCTCTTCTTGGAGAATATAAATTATGGCGCCAGGTGTAATAACCTTGACGCCACGCTTGATGACTTTTTTAAAGTCTTCAGCTGTTCTAATTCTATTAGGTGCTGGAAGCAATCCAACGTCCTAAAACTTAAGCTGATACTTTTGCACGGCCTTTACGACGACGTGCAGATAGTGTTGCACGACCAGCACGTGTGCGCATACGAAGACGGAAACCGTGTTTACGAGCACGACGGCGGTTGTTAGGTTGGAAAGTTCTTTTACTCACGAAAGTTCTCCATAATTTCTAATCGACATAACTTATTAATAAAGTTACGTTAAAACTAATAATTTGGTCAAGGTCAAAATATATTTTACCACTTCTTTAGTATATATACCTTATAATTTAAGTCATGAGCGCAAATCCCAACAAACTAGAAGAACAATGGCAGAAGTTTAAGCTAGAAATTAGCACAACAAAAGACTTAGGCCAGCTTAAACTAGCAAACCTTAAATTGCTAGAACCTAAGGGTGTTATGGGTGATTTGCTAATTATTTCAGCACCAAGTGAAGCTACTAGAAAAACTGTTCAAGAACCAAAAGTTTATGATGCTATGAAAGTTGCTGTTCATAAAGTTTTTGGACCAGTAACTCCACAAATTATTGTGGAAGAACCTGTAGAAGAGGAATTAACTGAAACTGATGATGGTCAGTTATTTGACTTAACCCCAGAAAAAGCCACCGTCAAGAAAAAAGATATCAAAAATCTTCAAGCTGTCGGACAACTTAATCCGCGTTATACTTTTGAAAATTTTATCTTTGGTTCAAGTAACCGATTTGCATATTCGGCAGCAACTGCAGTAGCAGATGCCCCAGCAAAAGCTTATAATCCGTTATTTATATATGGTAGATCTGGGTTAGGAAAAACCCATTTATTACATGCTATTGGACACTATGCACTTGAACACTATGCAGATCAAGATATTAAAGTACTCTATGTAAATTCTGAAAAGTACACTAATGACTTTATTAACTCAATTAGTAGTGAAAAGGCTAAAAAAGAATTTAAAAAAACCTATCGTAATTTAGACTTCTTACTTATTGATGACATCCAATTTTTAGCTAAGAAAAATACTACCCAAGAAGAATTCTTCCACACTTTCAACACTTTATTAGAGGGGTCCAAACAAGTAGTTATTACTTCAGATGTTCCACCAAAAGATTTACACTCTTTTGAAGAACGTTTACGCTCTCGCTTTGAACAGGGTCTAATGGTAGATGTTATTCCACCAAGTTTAGAAACTCGAATAGCAATTTTACGCCATAAAAATAGATTAGAAAATCTTAATGTACCAGATGATATTATCGAACTAATTGCTTCTAAAGTATCTACTAATATTAGGGAATTAGAAGGATCTTTAATTACAGTTTCGGCTTATGCCAGCCTCAACGACGTACCTATAACTAAATCTCTTACTGAGACTGCATTGAAACAAGTCGTTTCAGACAGTACAGATATCATGATTTCACTAGATAAAATTATTCGTGAAACTGCCGAATATTTTGATTTAACTGCAGAAGAGTTACGTGGTAAGTCAAGAGTGCGTTCAATTGCTTTTCCACGACAAATTGCCATGTACTTATGTAGAGAACTCAGCTCAGATATGACACTAGGAGATATTGGCAAAGAGTTTGGTGGTAAAGATCACACTACAGTGATGCATGCAGTTAAAAGAGTATCTAGTTTCATGAAAACTGATAAAAAAATCTACGACCAAATTACAGAAATTACCGCTAGAATTCAGGAATAATATCGTGTTATCCACTAAATGTGGAAAAACTATGTGGATAACGATGAAAAATTGTGGATAACATTAATTTCTTGTGGATAATAATAATTTTCAAAATTTTATCCACATTTTATCCACATAGTTATTAAGAACTTATTCACGTAATTACATTGATGTAAGACCTCGAAATAATACATATCAACAAAGTTATCCACATTTCCACTTAAGCTACTACTATTTCTACTAATAAGAACTTTATTTTAAAGAGTAGGATACTAGGCACTTTTATCTGCTCTGACTGGTAAACTAATCATAAAAGACTTATAAATTCAAGAAAAGGCATGCGTATGAAATTCAAAGTTGATCGTGATCTACTCTCTGAAGCAGTTTCATGGACAGCTCGTTCTCTAGCACAACGTCCGCCCTTGCCAATTTTGGCTGGAGTGTTGATTACTGCAGATGATAACTCCATTTCATTAAGTGGTTTTGATTATGAAACTTCGGCACGCATCACTATTAATGCTGATGTCAGTACTCAAGGTAAGATTCTAGTTTCTGGACGTTTATTAGCAGATATTGCCAGAAAACTTCCAGCAGCTCCTGTAGAAATTGAGCAAAATGGTAATAAAGTAGAATTACACTGTGGAGTTTCCAGTTTCACATTAGCTGCAATGCCAGTTGAAGAATACCCTAATCTCCCAGTATTCCCAGAAAGTACTGGTCAGGTTAAATCTGAAGAGTTTTCCCAAGCAGTTTCTCAAGTAGTTATTGCAGCTAGCCGAGAAGACTCGTTACCAATTTTGACTGGCATTTTGATGGAAATCGAAAATGATAAAATTACATTGCTTGCAACAGACCGTTACCGTTTGGCAATGCGTACTTTGTACTGGAACCCGGAAACTAATTTTGAAGGTAGTGTACTAATTAAAGCTAAAACTTTGCATGAAGTAGCTAAAAGTATGGCTACAGGTGGTGCTATTGATATTGCTATTGATACGTCTGGAGCTGCTAATGCCATTATTGGTTTTAAAAAAGATGGTAAAAAGATAACTTCTTTATTAGTTGATGGAAAATATCCACCAGTACGTTCATTATTCCCTAAAGAAACACCAACGCATGCAGTTGTTAGTACTCAAGAACTATCAGAAGCTGCAGCTCGTGTTTCCTTAGTAGCAGAAAAAAATACTCCAATTCATTTAGACTTCACTACTGGAAAATTAACTTTGAGTGCAGGTACTGGTGAAGAAGCTCAAGCTTCAGAAACTATCGAGGCACATTTAGTCGGTGAAGATATTAAGGTCGCTTATAATCATCAGTATCTTGTAGAAAGTCTAAATGTTTTTGATACTCAATTTGTCCGACTATCATTTACGACTGCACAAAAAGCATCTGTAATTTCTGGACAAAAGCATATCGATGGTGAAGAAGCAGCAGAATATCGTTATTTAGTAATGCCTGTACGAGTATAAGAATTTAAAATTTAATAAAATTAATGAGAGGAAAATAATTATGCATATTGGACTTGTAGGTCTAGGTAAAATGGGCGGTAACATGCGTGATCGCCTACGTAGCAATGGAATTGAAGTTACTGGTTACGATCAGAATCCAGAAGTTTCAGATGTTAAATCTCTTGATGAACTAGTTGAAAAAGTTCGTGAAGATAATGCAATCGTTTGGGTAATGGTTCCAGCAGGGAAGATTACTGATAGTGTAATCACTGAACTTGCATCTTCTATGAAAAAAGGCGATATCATTATCGATGGTGGTAACTCACGTTTTACTGAAGATATTCGTCACGCAGAATTGCTTGAAAAAGAGGGTATCCACTTCTTAGACTGTGGTGTTTCTGGTGGTGTCTGGGGTAAGACAGAAGGTTATGGTCTAATGTGTGGCGGTAACGACGAAGATGTTGAAACTGTAATGCCAGTATTTGATGCATTACGCCCTGAAGGACCACGTGAAGAAGGTTTCGTACATGTAGGTGATATTGGTGCTGGACACTATGCAAAGATGGTACACAATGGCATCGAGTATGGTTTGATGCAGTCTTATGCAGAAGGCTACGAACTACTTGCGAAGAAAGACATTATTAAAGATGTACACGGTACTTTCCGTGCCTGGCAACGTGGTACAGTAGTTCGCTCTTGGTTACTTGATCTATTGGTTAAAGCTCTTGAAGAAGATCCTGATCTAGCTGAGATAGAAGGATATGCAGAAGATTCTGGTGAAGGTCGTTGGACTGTTGAAGAATCTATCGCAGAAGCAGTGCCAATGCCAGCAATTACTGCTAGCTTGTTTGCTCGCTTTGCTTCCCGTCAAGATGACTCACCGGCAATGAAAGCTGTTGCTGCATTGCGTAACCAATTCGGTGGTCACGAAGTTAAGAAGAACGACAAAAAGTAACAACTTTGCAGGTTGAACATCTGAGCTTGTATCAATTCCGCAATTATGAAACTGCAGAATTGGATCTAGCTAAAGGGATTAACGTCCTAACTGGTTTTAATGGGATGGGTAAGACTAACCTAGTGGAGGCACTAGGTTATCTTGCCCATCTTTCATCTCATCGAGTAGCAAAAGATAAGATTTTAATCCGAGCTACTTCAGCTGAAATTTTTGAGCAAACTGTGATTAGGGCACGCATAAAACGGGCTAATAAAACAGCACTAGTTGAGTTAGAAATCAATGCTCATAAAGCTAATAGAGCGCGCATTAATCGTGGTTCTTTTACTCGTGCCAAGGAAATTTTGGGCATGGTTGCTACCGTGCTTTTTGCACCAGAGGATTTAAGTTTAGTTAAAGGTGATCCAGCTACTCGCCGTCGTTTTATTGATGAAATGTTGGTAGCGATTGCCCCACGTTTTGCTGGAGTGCGTCAAGATTATGAAAAAGCATTGAAACAACGTAATGCACTGATTAAACAAGCGAAAAAAGCAAGAGCTGAAGGCATGAGTATTAACCAGACTTCTTTTGAAATTTGGAATGAACAAGCAGCTAAAGCTGGTGCGGTTTTATTATCGGCAAGATTGCAAATGCTCAAACGATTAGAACCTTATGTAGAAAGCGCTTACGCAGCTTTTACTGATCAACGTAAAGATGTAAAACTTAAATATTCCACTTCCCTTGAAGATGTACATGCTGATATGGAAATTGCTGGACTCAAAGAAATTATTATGGAACGCATGCGTTATCGATTTCCTGTAGAAATTGAGCGTGGAATTTCAATTGTAGGACCACATCGTGACGATTTAGATATTATCTTAGGCGGATTGCCGGCAAAAGGATACGCATCGCATGGCGAATCCTGGTCAGTGGCATTGGCATTAAAATTAGCTTGTTACATGCTATTGCGCGATACTAGTGATACTGGTGGGGAACCAATTCTAATTTTGGATGATGTTTTTGCCGAGCTAGATCAAGTTCGCCGTGAAAAATTAGCAAACTATATTAAAGATGCTGAGCAAGTAATTATTACTGCTGCAGTGGTAGAAGATATTCCAGAAGTATTAGCAGGAAAACAAACTAAAATTCAATATGGAGAGATTATAAATGAGTAGTGATAATCTTGATGCTCGTTTCGTGCTCTTTAACCGAATTAAAAACTCTACAAAACGACGCGGTATTAAAAAAACTGCACCTAAAAACTATTACTATCAACTGCCACCTATTACTTCGAGAGATCCACAAGAAATTGGAAGTTTAGTAGAAAATATCATAGCTGACCGTGGTTGGAAAGAAAGTGTTGACATTGGCAATGTCTTTGAAAACTGGGAAAATTTCGTTGGACAAACTAACGCTAAATTTACTAGAGTTCAAAGTTTTACGGCAGGAGTATTAATAGTTAAATGTGACTCTACAGCTCGAGCTACTCAATTAAGACTGATGCAATATGACTTTATCTCTAAAATCAATCAACGACTGGGAAGAGAATTAGTAAAAACTATTAAATTTATTGGTCCTAATGCTCCAAGTTGGCGTAAAGGTATCCGACACGTAAGTGGACGTGGTCCACGAGATACTTATGGGTAACTTTTAAAGAATTATCTTTGATTTTTTTATTTACTTTTTCATTATGAAAACTTTAAGTTTTTCCTAGTAATTTTGGCGTTTTCTTATTACTGATAAGCATTAAAGATACCGTCAAATAAGGTAAAATTGATACAGATTGTCTTTTATTCAAGGAGCCTAAAAAGTGACAGAAACTGAACACGAATACGGTGCGAGTGACATTACCGTTCTAGAAGGTCTAGAAGCGGTACGCAAGCGCCCAGGTATGTATATTGGTTCTACTAGTTCACGTGGTCTACACCATTTGATTTGGGAAATTGTCGACAATGCTGTCGATGAGTCACTAGCTGGCTACTGTACTGAAATTGAAGTAACTTTACTTAAAGATGGTGGGTGTCGAGTTTATGATAATGGTCGTGGTATTCCAGTTGACATGCACCCAGTCGAAAAGAAATCTACTGTCGAGGTAGTGCTTACTGTATTACATGCTGGTGGTAAATTCGGCGGTGGCGGTTATGCGGTATCTGGCGGTTTGCACGGTGTAGGCTCTTCGGTAGTAAACGCACTTTCGAAAAAGCTAGATGTTGCAGTTATGCGTCAAGGATTTGTTTGGACTCAAGAATACACTAATGGTGGTAATCCAGTGGCACCATTGCAGAAATGGGATACCACTGATGAAACTGGAACTATTATTACTTTCTACCCAGATCCTGAAATTTTTGAAACTGTCGATTTTGATTACGAGACGATTCGTTCCCGTTTCCAGCAGTATGCATTTTTAAATAAAGGTTTGCAGATTACGTTAATCGATGAGCGTAATTCTGATGTTGAAGTTGATTCAGCTGAAAATAACGATGAAACTGAAAAGTCAAAAAAAGTAGTTTACAAATACGATGAAGGTCTTGTTGATTACGTAAAGTATCTTAATAAAACTAAAAAAGCTGAAGTACTTCACGAAGAAGTAATTGATATTGAAAAAGAAGATACAGAAAATAAAATTTCACTAGAGTTGGCTATGCAATGGACTACTGCATATTCAGAGTCTGTACATACTTTTGCTAATACTATTAACACTCACGAAGGTGGTACTCACGAAGAAGGTTTCCGTACCGCTTTGACTTCGTTAGTTAACCGCTATGCCCGTGAAAAAGGTATTTTGAAAGAAAAGCAAGATAACTTAACTGGAGATGATATCCGTGAAGGTTTAACTGCTGTTATTTCTATTAAACTTTCTGAACCACAGTTCGAAGGGCAAACTAAGACTAAACTTGGTAATTCAGAAGCTCGTACCTTTGTCCAAAAGACAGTAAATGAAGAGTTCACTGACTGGTTTGATCGCAATCCTAATGAAGCTAGAATCATTATCCGCAAAGCCATTTCAGCAGCTGAAGCACGGATCGCAGCTCGTAAAGCTCGGGAAACCACACGTCGTAAAGGCTTGATGGATGGCGGCCTAGGTATGACGGGTAAATTAGCTGACTGTTCATCTAAAGTCCCAGCAGATTGTGAAATCTATATCGTAGAGGGTGACTCTGCAGGTGGCTCAGCAAAACAAGGTCGTAATCCAAGCACTCAAGCAATTTTGCCACTACGCGGTAAAATTTTGAATGTTGAGCGTGCACGCCTTGATAAAGCACTTTCAAATAAAGAAGTTCAGTCAATGATTGCTAGTTTTGGTGTTGGTATTGGAGAAGATTTTGACATTGAAAAATTGCGTTATCACAAGATTGTTTTGATGGCAGATGCAGATGTGGATGGTCAGCACATAACGACTTTACTACTTACTTTGATTTTCCGTTACATGCGTCCATTAATTGAAGGCGGTTATGTGTATTTAGCGCAACCACCTCTATACCGTATCAAATGGACGAATGCAGATCATGATTATGTTTATACTGATCAAGAGCGCGATGAAAAACTAGAAACTGGTAAGACAGCTGGTAAGCGACTTCCAAAGGAAAATGGTATTCAACGTTACAAAGGTCTTGGTGAGATGGATTACCAGGAGCTATGGGACACTACCATGGATCCAGAGCATAGAATTTTAAAGCAAATTACGGTAGAAGATGCAGCTGTTGCTGATGCCGTATTTAGCGTTTTAATGGGTGATGATGTTGAATCACGTCGTCAATTTATCCAACAGAATGCAAAAGACGTTCGCTTTTTGGACGTTTAAAGGAGCAATAGGTGAGCGACGAGATTAATAACAATAACGAAGAAATCGAAAACGAAATTACTGAAAGTTTGAAAAGTAATGACCATGACAAAGTCATGCAAGTTGATCTTAAACAGGAGATGCAAACTTCATACTTAGACTATGCAATGGCGGTAATTGTCGGTCGTGCTTTGCCAGATGTTCGAGATGGTTTAAAGCCAGTACATCGACGAGTGCTTTATGCAATGTATGACGGTGGTTATCGTCCAGATCGCGGTTATAACAAATGTTCTCGTGTCGTCGGTGATGTTATGGGTAAGTTTCACCCACATGGTGACAGTGCTATCTATGATGCCCTAGTACGTCTAGTGCAGCCGTGGAATATGCGTTATCCATTAGTAGATGGACAAGGTAACTTTGGTTCTGCTGGTAATGATGCAGCCGCAGCTTCTCGTTATACAGAATGTAAAATGGATCAACTCGCAATGGAAATGGTTCGTGAAATTGACCAAGAAACTGTTGATTTTCAGCCAAATTATGACGGTAAAGAGCAAGAACCAGCTGTATTACCATCCCGCTTCCCTAACCTATTAGCTAATGGTTCTAGTGGTATTGCCGTGGGTATGGCTACTAATATTCCGCCACATAATTTACGTGAATTAGCAGCTGGCGTTAACTGGTGTCTTGATAACTCTGATGCTTCTGAAAAAGAAACTCAAGATGCGTTAATTGAACTCATTCAGGGACCAGACTTCCCAATGGGTGCGACTATTTTAGGTCGTAAAGGTATTAAAGAAACTTACCGTACTGGTCGTGGTTCTATTACTATGCGTGCTGTGGTCGAGATTGAAGAAATTCAAGGTCGTACTTGCTTGGTGGTTACGGAACTTCCATATCAGGTTAATCCAGATAACTTGGCACAGAAGATTGCTGATTTAGTGAAAGACGGAAAAGTCCAAGGTATTGCAGATATTCGTGATGAGTCTTCAGGACGTACGGGACAACGCTTAGTAATTATTTTAAAGCGAGATGCAGTAGCAAAGGTAGTATTAAATAACTTGTACAAGCATACTCAGCTACAGGATAATTTCTCAGCTAACATGCTTGCAATTGTAGATGGGGTACCACGCACTCTTAGTATTGATGGTTTTATCCGTAATTGGATTATTCATCAATTAGATGTAATTGTTCGTAGGACTAATTACCGTTTACGTAAAGCTGAAGAACGTATTCACATTTTGCGTGGTTACTTAAAAGCTTTAGATATGCTTGATGAAGTAATTGCTTTAATTAGAGCTTCTGCTTCAGCAGATGTAGCTCGAGTAGGTTTGATGGATTTATTAGATATTGATGATATCCAAGCACGTGCGATTCTAGCAATGCAATTACGTCAGCTTGCTGCTTTAGAGCGTCAGAAGATTATTGATGATCATGATGCTTTACAAAAGGAAATCGAAGGTTACCAAGAAATTTTGGCAAAGCCGGAACTGCAGGCAAAGATTATTAAAGACGAACTTGGTGAAATTGTTGATAAGTATGGTGATGATCGCCGTACCAAGATTTTGCAAGGTTTTGATAGTGATGTAAGCATGGAAGATTTGATTCCTGAAGAAGAGATGGTAATAACTATTACACGCAGTGGCTATGTTAAGCGCACTAACAGTAATAACTATCGTTCACAGCATCGTGGGGGTCGTGGCATTAAAGGGGCACAGCTTAAAGGTGATGACGTGATAGAGCAGTTCTTTGTTACTACTACCCACCATTGGATTTTATTTTTTACAAATCTTGGTCGAGTATACCGTGCCAAGGCTTATGAAATTGCAGAAGCATCTCGTGATGCAAAAGGTCAGCATGTGGCAAATTTACTTGCATTCCAGCCAGATGAAGAAATTGCTCAAGTTATGGAACTTAAAGATTATCAGCAGGCTCCATATTTAGTACTTACTACAAAACGTGGTTTAGTTAAGAAAACTAAGCTAGAAGAATATGATTCCCCACGTACAGGTGGTGTTATTGCTATTAATATTCGTGAAGGTGACGAATTAATCAGTGCTAACCTAACTACCGCTGAAGACGATATGATCCTAGTATCTCGTAAGGGGCAATCAATTCGTTTTACTGCAGATGACACGGCATTACGTCCAATGGGTCGTGCTACTAGCGGTGTAACTGGTATGAAGTTCCGTGAAGGTGATGAGTTACTTGCTGCTGATGTAATTACAAAAGACTCTTTTGTATTTGTAGTTACTGAAGGTGGTTATGCAAAGCGGACTCCTGAGGACCAGTACAGAGTGCAAAATCGTGGCGGTATTGGTATTAAGGTTGCCAAACTAGATGATAAACGTGGTGATCTTGTGGGTATGCTAATGACTCAAGAAGATGATGAAGTCCTTGTGGTGATGGAGGCTGGTAAAGTGGTGCGTTCTACAGTTTCAGAAGTACCAGCTAAAGGTCGTGACACAATGGGTGTAGTATTTGCACGTATGGACAATAAAGATAAAATTATTGCTATTGCTCGAAATACAGAACGTAATTTAACTGAAGATAATCAAACTTCATCATCAGATACTGAAAAAAGTGATGAAAATAAGGTAATCTTGAATTCGAACAGTGTTTCTTAAAAAGATGAAACGAAGGGAAAAAAGTGTCTACACCTGCTAAAACTACTGCAACCAAGGTTTCTCCTGCGGCACGTAAGGCTACTACAGCTAAAAATACTTCAGGTGCACCAAAGGCTAGTTCTGCACCAAAAGCTACTAAGTTTGAAAAAGTACGCCGAGCCCGTTTAACACTTTCAAGTGTAAATATCGGTTCAGTAGTAAAAGTGGCCTTGTTACTTTCAGTAGCAATGCTAGTTATGTTCGTTGTAGCTAGTATTATCCTTATTCTTTTAATGAATATCACTGGTATTATGGGGCAGATTGATGACTTCATGAAGGAAGTAGCAGGTCAAAATACTAACTTTAATGCTAAAGACGTATTCTCCATTGGGCATGTTGTAGCTATTTCGGCATTAGTGGGTGTAGCTAACGTGTTCTTCATGACAGCAATTTCTGCGCTATTAGCCTTTGTCTATAACATTACGGCCACAATGGTCGGTGGTGTTGGTATTACTTTGACAGATGATTAAAAAGGATTTTTAATTTCTCAAGAAATGAGTTATTATAAATAAGGAACTTTTCCTTGCGCGCCTATAGCTCAGGCGGTTAGAGCGCTTCACTGATAATGAAGAGGTCCCAAGTTCAAGTCTTGGTAGGCGCACTATCAATTAGATGCTGGAGGCAAATAGTCTCCAGCATTTTTAATTATAAGGAATAGTGCCAGTGATATACGGGGGTATCTTGTCTGGATTTTTAAGTAATTCTAAAGTAATTATTAGGAAAATTGTTAATTTTGCACTTCCTCAACTCCTAAATAATGTTTTTGCTTTAGTTGCTGTTATGGTTTTCACAAGGAACTATGGTGGAAATGCTTTCTTAGGTTATGGATTAGGTTACACCTACGGATTTATTATTGCCAGTATTGCTTCTTGGGGCTGGGGACTAGTTGGTGCTGCTTCAGTTGCTCCAGCAACTGAAAAACGCCGCTTTGAGTATTTATTGTGTTTTTATAAGTCCACGGCAGTATTAGTATTATCTTTATTGCCATTTTTTGTAATAGTACTGTGGCTTACCTGTACACCTGATGAACGTGGTATTGCATTGCTTTCATTTTTTGCGACAGTTATTGCAACGTTTGTGCCAAAGTGGTGGTTCTATGCAGCAGATTTACCTAATTATTTAATGTATTACCTAGTAATTCCTAAAGCACTTGCAAATTTAATTAGTGCATTATGGATTCAGTTTGGTAATGGTCCAGCAGTTTCATTCCCTGGATTATTACTTTTATTCACTTTTGGTGGTTTTTTACTTTTTACAATTAAATATAAAATATGGACTTACAATAGTGAGCTAAAGCCAATGGAAACTATTAAACGTCAATTCCCTGCCTTTATTAATTCCGTTGGCTATACCTTAAATAATAAAGTTCTTTTACCAATAGTTACTGTTATTAGTACTACAGCAGCAGTTGCATTTAACTTAGGCAATCAACTTTATGGATATTGGACAATTCCAGCTACCATCATGGTTTCTGCTTTTCAAAATTATGTTAACCGAGAAGGAAAAAAGAGTTTAGAATCTTCACTGAAATTCACTACAGTATGGTTTGCTGGTACTGGTTTAATCTTAGGCATAATCTTATGGTTGCTTGGTCCGTGGGTTAGTAAAGTAGCTTTTGGTGGCACCTACGGTAATAGCAGTTTAAGCTATTTAATTATCGGTATTACTTTCTTATGCTATTCATTAAATTCAGCATTTGTAGCTTTATATTTGGCACCATTAGGATTTACTAATATCACCTCAAAAATTACAATATTATCGTTATTCACAGGCTTATTAACGATTTATCCATTAGTTAAATTATTTGGCACTAATGGGGCTTATATGGCGTTTTGTATTACTGAAACTGTAATTACATTAGGTGCAATTATTGTAATATATCAGCACAGAAGACGTGGTTTAGAATCAGGAATTAAGCATTTAAGTTGATACGACTTAAATGTTATAAATACTATATTCTTATGATGTCAGCAAATGGTGTTTAAATAATTCTCTTTTTAATTAAGAATTTATGAAATATGTGTGTGCCTATATGCTATATGGTTAGCACGTTATCACTGATAATAAAGAAATTCTAAGTTCAAGTCTTGGTAGATGCACGATTTGCATAAAAATTATATTAGTTAGGTATATGCTAGAATAGCATTTTTGAAGCATACTTTTAGGATAAAATACATGGGATATAATAGGGCTACTTCTAGAAAAATAGTGCTTATCCGTTCAAATAATATTTATGCAGATTCAAGGGTAGAGAAAGAAATAAAATCCTTAGTTTCTGCTGGTTATGAAGTTGAAATTATTGGTTGGAGCAGAGATAACGATAAGCTATTAAGTCCTGAAACCTATTTAACTTATAATAATAAAAAAATTAAAGTGCATTTTGCACAAATACCTGCTCCTATGGGTGGAGGTAAAAAGAATTTAATTGCATTGGCTAAATTTCAAAAATATATTTATTCAAAATTGGAAAAAATTTCCGATATTGATGCAATTCATGCTTGTGACTTTAACACGGGTTTTGCAGCTTTCTTATATAGTAAAAAGAATAAAATTCCATTAGTTTATGATATCTTCGATTACTACACAGAAGCTTATCCAGTTCCTTCAATCTTGATTCCTGTTATCAAGACCATGGAGAATACTATTATCAATAACGCCAATACAGTTATTCTAGTTAAAGAAAACCGTTTGGAACAGATTAAAGGTACTAAACCCAAAAAAGTTGAAATTATTCATAATTCTCCTGAAGGAGTTGCTATTGGCAATAGTAAAACAACCTTAGACCCTAACTGTATTAATTTCGTCTTTATCGGTGCACTTAACGAACATAGATTTATTGAAGAAATACTTGATTTAGTTTCTCATACGCCGGAATGGCGCATAGTGTTTGGTGGTGACGGAAATCTTGTAAAAAAAATTAAGCACTATGAATCTAGACATAGTAATGTCGAATATATAGGCACAATGCCATATGTTGAGGTATTAGAAAGAGAAAAAAACGCAGATATCATGTTTGCTATGTATGATCCACAGATACCTAACCATAAATATTCAGCGCCAAATAAGTTTTATGAGGCACTAATGTTAGGCAAACCTATTATTGTTGCTAATGATACCGGTATTGATCAAGATGTTATAAAAAATAGTGCTGGAATAACGTCAGACTATAATACAGAAAGTTTTAAAGAAGCAGTTAATAACATGTTTGATATTGATTTAGTAGAGCTCAGTAAACATTCGAATAAAGTTTTTAATGAAAAATATTCTTGGACTATTATGGAAAAAAAACTTTTATCTATTTATAACGATATTTTTAAAGACTAGAATTTACTAAGGGAAAATAATGAAAAAAATATGTTTAATTTATGGAACTAGGCCTGAAGCAATTAAATTTGCGCCACTTATTGAAGAATTAAAAAATAATAGTGATATAGAATTTACAGTTGTTAATACGGGGCAGCATAAGTCTATGGTGGATCAAGTTCATGAATTTTTTGGCATAACACCAGATATTAATCTAGATATTTTTTATCCTGGGCAATCTATTGCAGATATTTTTTCTAGGACGGTTAAAAAATTACAACAATATTTTTTTTCCTCATCAAAATTTTCCGCAGTAGTAGTTCAAGGAGATACTACCACTTCGATTTCTGCGGGTTTAACAGCTTTTTATAATAAAATTCCTGTTGTTCATATGGAAGCAGGTCTTAGAAGTAATAATTTATGGTCACCTTTTCCAGAAGAAGCTAATCGTAAAATGCTAAGTCATATTACTTCATTGCATTTAGCCCCAACAAAAGAAAGTAAGAAAAACTTACTTAAAGAGAATATTGACGATAAAGCTATTACTA
The DNA here is from genome assembly GCA_047606545.1 of Micrococcaceae bacterium. Lineage (GTDB taxonomy): Bacteria > Actinomycetota > Actinomycetes > Actinomycetales > Micrococcaceae > JASGDC01. Next base: position 103,933 of record JASGEI010000016.1, read on the forward strand.
TTACTGGTAATACAGTTATTGATGCAGCTAGGACAGTAAGTGAGCGTAGTAATGTAAAAATACCATTTCAAGATAAGTTGAAAGGTAAGAAACTAATTCTAGTTACTACACACAGGCGTGAGAATTTAGGTAAAAACCTCAAAAATATTGTTTCGGCTCTTAAAATTTTAGCGGAAAAGCATGAAGACGTTATTTTTGTAATTCCAATGCATAAAAACCCTGAAGTTCGTGAACCTTATAATAAATCTCTTAAGAATTTAAATAATGTGATTTTATGTGAGCCGGTTGATTACATTACTTTTATCTCGTTAATTAAACAAGCGAAATTAATCCTTTCTGATTCAGGTGGTGTACAAGAAGAAGCTCCATACTTTAACGTACCTGTTTTAGTGCTTAGAGAAAATACAGAGCGTCCAGAAGCTGTAGAAATGGGCACTGCAAAGTTAATTGGGAGTGATACAAATAAGATTATTAAATATGTTGATAAACTTTTGATAGATAATAAAGCTTATGAGAATATGTCAAGTGCAGTTAATCCATATGGAGATGGTTATGCAGCTAAAAAAACAGTAGCAGCAATTAGGGATATGCTTAATTGATATATTAAAAGTTAAGAATTACTACGTGAAAGTGAAATCTTTTGGCAAAAGGCAAGTTAATAGAAAAACAAATTAAAGTTTTACCTGTTGTAGGTATTTTAATAGTTTCTGTAGTTATTTTGGGCTTTATTTTAACTTATTTCAACCGTCAAATTTATGGTTCTCAGTATTTCAATGACGAAAATAAGATTATTGATTATATGCAAAGTGAAAGTACACTGAATCAGTTTACTTTCTTTGGCGGAATTGGTGCGAATAAAGATCCAAATAGTGGGTCGTTCTTATTTGCTGCTTGGTTTTATTCACATTTGGGCTTACCGGATAACCCAAGGATTGTTTCGGTACTAACTTATTTGTTATTTGTGCTTTTTTTATTTTTAATATATCCATATCAAAAGCTAGTGAAAGCACCTGTAAGCGTATTAGTATTTTTTTGCTTTTTAATTTTCTTCTCAACTTTTTATATCAATATGTACACAAAGGAAGCCTTTGTAACAGTATTAATCTTTTTATTTTGCATGATGATTAAAATTCCTGGAGGCGAAGTTACTTGGATTGCAATAGCTTTACTTTACGCCACAGGTGTTAGGCAGTATTGGTTTTTCGTAATTACTGTCTATATTTTAGTTCGAGCTTTAACTATTTTATTCATTAAGGTTAAAAAACTTAATTCCTTGTTTACATTACTTTTACTAGCACTACTAATTTCATTTGTGATATTTTACGTAGTTTTTCCCCATGTACAAGAAGGTCAAAGCTTAGTTGTCGGTAACCGAATAAAAGTAAATGATAATAGGGATACTACAAGTGTCGGATCTATAATTGTTGATCATAATACTGGATCAGACTTTCTAGTGCAGTTATACAACTACTTATATATGTTTGTAACTTTCGTATTTCCGATAACCTTATTACTTCGCGGTAGTGCTTCATATTTACTATATTTCTTTATTTTTGCTGGAGTTTGGAGCTTCGTATTCATAAACTATAACTTTGTTTTTAAAAAGATTAAGCTTGGCTATAATAGTAAAAATTTAAGATTAGCAGCAAAATGTTTTGCATTGGTTTATTCATATTTACTAGTCCAAATTACTTTCGAACCTGACTATGGATCTTATATTAGGCATTTACTTTCTATACTATTAGCGGCATTTTTTGCTTTAAAGCTTATTCAGGATGATCGTAAGAAAAATGCATTAACTAATAGACGTAGAAGGGTCATTAAGGAAATTAGGATTATTAGGCAGCCTACATCTGAAGTACATACTTAATTAATTTAGTACAATAGTATTCATGACTAAAACAACACATGAAGCAGTAATTAATACAAATTTAGGAAAAATTAAAGTAGAGCTTTTTGGAAACAGCGCTCCGAATACAGTAAAGAATTTCGTTGGTCTTGCTACTGGAGATAAGTCTTGGACACATCCAGCTACAGGTTCTGATATGACAGGAAAACCCCTTTATCAAGATGTTATTTTTCATCGCGTAATTAAAGATTTCATGATTCAAGGCGGTGACCCACTTGGTCAAGGTATTGGTGGACCGGGTTATCAATTTAACGATGAAATCGATTCAGATTTAAATTTCAATGAACCTTATATTCTTGCAATGGCAAATGCAGGTATTCAAAATGGTCGAGGCACTAATGGTTCTCAGTTCTTTATCACTACTGCACCAACACCATGGTTACAAGGAAAACATACAATTTTTGGTGAAGTTACGGATGAATCATCAAAGAAAATTGTTGATGAAATTAATAGTACAAAAACTGGGGCAATGGACCGTCCAGTCCAAGATGTAGTAATTGAATCTATTGAAGTCCAAGAAGTTTAATTAATGTAAATGACTCTTCCTTTCACTTTCGGGAGGAAGAGTCATGTAGTCTCCATATAGTGTGGTTAAAATTTCATCATATTGCTTTGGAGCCATAAACTTCTTATCTTCAAATTGTAGTTCAGTAAGATTTTCAAAATACTCTTTAGGCCAAGTAAGATTTTCTATTTTGTGCGGTTTAAACAAATACCCAGAAAGTAAAGTGTACTTTCCAGTGTCATTTTCAGCATCATTGTAACCGATGATTGTTTTTTCTCTTAGCTCGTATAGCTTTGTAAAAAATTTATTAAATTTATACGTTTTTTTCTTTAATTTTTCTAAGACATTGAATACTGTAGCTTTAAGTTTGTTCATAGTCGGGTCAACTCCGGCTGTGTATAAAAACAACATCAAAGTATTAACCATAGCAATCGTTTTTAATTGTTTATCCCTTTGTTTTCTATCCTTTGCCATTTGATCTAGTGGGAAGATATCGATGAAAACACCCTGACTCATTGGAATATGAGCTAGATTTGGTTCAGATAGTTCGAGACGACTACTGCGAATCTTTCGGGTTGCTGACATGTAGTATGGTTCTAGCTCATGGTTTTGATAGATTAAATCACTACCATTTAGTTCTTGTTGGATTATCTTTTCAAATTTGTTAAATTCATCTCTAGTCATCCATATATCAATATCATCATCCCAAGGGATAAAACCTTTATGCCGAACTGCACCTAAGAGTGTTCCATACCCGAGAGTATAATTTAAAGAGTTTTTTCTACAAATTTGATCAAATTTGACTAGAATACGATACTCTTCGCTTTGTATTTTATCCACTCGGAACCTCCGTTTTTATTACGACAAACTAAGATACTATCTTACTACAATCAATATTTCCTATGTATTTTACTTATAGTATTCAGTTAAATCACGTTAATAAAATTAAATTTTAAGTTCAGATAGTATAAAATATCCTTACTATTTTTATTAAGTCAGGAGCTGAATTTTATCTCTAATTCTAATCAAGTTACTGCACCAGAGTGCTATAAACACCCTGGAGTAGTTTCTTATGTTAGTTGCCAGCGTTGCGGGCGTCCTATTTGCCCTGATTGCCAAAAATCTAGTGCAGTTGGATTTATTTGCCCAGAAGATGCAGCCAAAGATGCAAAAGCAATTCCGAAAGTGCGTACGGTTTTTGGTGGAGTGTATCGTCAAGAAAATAATCCTCTCGTAACATATACGATTATTGGCTTATGTGTGTTGGCTTTTATTGGAGAATGGATTCCTCAATTAAACCTTGTTAATAACTGGGTTATGATTCCAGCATATATAGCTGCAAAGCCATGGACTTTACTGACTAATATTTTCTTACATAGTCCAAGTAATATTTTGCATATTGGACTAAATATGTACGTGCTTTGGATTATGGGACAAGCTTTAGAACCAATGTTAGGTAGGTTGCGTTATGCAATTAGCTACTTAATTTGTGGTTTAGGTGGCTCAGTTGGGGTAGTATTATTCGCTAACCCTAGTTCTCAAAGTTGGATGACAAGTACTTTAGGTGCATCAGGTGCTATATTTGGACTTTTTGGAATGATGCTTATATTGCAGCGTAGACTTGGAATTGATATTAAACAAATAATAATTCTTATCGCAATTAATTTAGTTTTTGGGTTTATGGTATCTGGTATTTCGTGGCAAGCACACTTAGTGGGACTACTTACAGGACTAGTGTTAGGTGGTATCATGGCTTATGCCCCTAAAAGTAAGCAAAATTTTTATCAATTAGGTGGAACATTGCTAGTAACAATACTATTGCTTGTAGCTGTATTTTTAAAAGTTAATACTGTAACTACGACTGGAGTTTAGTAATTAAGTGAGTAACAAACATATGGAAAACCATGAAGAATCAGTAGCAAATGCTGAATTTCAAATGCTACTGGGGATTCCAAAGGCAGGAGAATCTGGAGAAAATTATCAAGCTCGTAGATTGCGTAGCTACGGTAATACTCATGATGCTGTTACTCAATCTTTGCCAATTATTAATGAGAGTACCGAAATTGAAGATGCTTTAAACAGATCAACTATTTCTGAGCATGAAGAAGAGTTTACTGGTGAACCATCGGGTAAAAAAGCTGTGGTGTCTATGGCAGTTGGTACGTTAATTTCTCGTATTCTCGGTTTCGTAAAAATGGCTTTAACTCTTTATGTTTTAGGGTCTTCTACAGATATTTCAGACTCTTTTGCTTTTGCAAACCAAGTGCCTAACTTACTTTATATTCTTATTGGTGGTGGGGCGCTAAATTCAATTTTAGTACCACAAATCATCAAGGCATCTCAAGCTAGAGATCACGGCGTAGCTTACATTAATAAGCTTATTACTTTAGTGGTATTAATATCTGGAACAATTACTTTGATGCTATTAGCTGCTTCGCCACTAATAGTTCATTTCTTCGGTGCAGACTGGTCACCAACTAGACAGTCGCTAACTTTAGTGTTCTTATTATGGTCTTTGCCACAAATATTCTTCTACGTACTTTATACAGTATTTGGTCAAGTGTTAAATGCACGTAGTATTTTCCAGCCTTATATGTGGGCACCTATTATAAATAATGTTATTGCTATTGCTGGTTTATTCGTATTTTTATATGCATTTGGTGAAGTTGCTAATGATGCTAATGCGATTAATGACTGGACTCCTGCAAAGACTTTTGTATTCTTAGGTTCGACTACTTTAGGCGTAATTGCACAAGCATTGGTGCTAATCCGTCCAATTTTTAAGACTGGTTACCGATTATCACCAAGTTTTGGCTGGCGTGGAATGGGTTTCAGAGAAACTGGACGAGTTGCAATTTGGGCAATTTTACTTGTAATCTTAAATCAACTTTCTTACCTAGTTATTTTCTGGGTGGAAGTTAATGCTGGTAATTTGCGTCATACTTTTGGTGGAGATCCTTCTTCTGTTGCAGGTAACGCTACTTATGATTCTGCAAGTATGCTGATTACTTTCCCTCATTCAATTGTGGCAGTAAGTATTGCCACTTTAATATTCACAAGAATGAGTGTAGCTGCAAATAATAACAATATAGAGGAACTGAAATACCAGTTATCATATGCACAGCGTTCGATAGCTGTATTAACTTTCTTTGCCTTTGCTGTATTCGTAGTTCTTGCTGGTCAAATTGGAATGGCTGTTGGTGGTGAAAATAAAGTTGCTGGTCGTACTATGGGTTTTGTGATTTTATCTCTTTGTGGAAATATCCCATTACTTAGTATGAACTTTGTTTTCCAGCGAGTATTTTATTCGTTAAGTGATTCTAAGACGCCGTTTATCATTCAAATCCCAGTATCGATAGCAGTAAGTGGCTTAGCTTTAGCTGCGTTATTGTTGCCTCCCCAGTGGATTGTCATTGGTCTTGGTTTAAATGGTCTATTTACTTTAGCTTTTTCAGTTGCCCTTGACGTGTACTTTATTAGGAAACGAATTGGCGATATTAATGGTTGGCAAATAGCTCGATCTTTTGCTCGTATTGGCATTGCAACCCTTATTTCAATGGTTGTAGGAGCACTTACGCTATGGATAATGGGTGGATTTAACTTTAATGGCTTCCCTTGGATTGGTCGTTTTGAAGCTTTGGTAACTTGTTTTCCGGTAGTTATGGTTATGGGAATCAGTTACTTTATTGGATTGCGTGTATTGAAAGTTCCGGAGTTGAATGAGTTATTGGGTGCTGTGGCTAACAAGTTACCAGCACGTTTAGCTAAATTTATCCAATAAATAGTATTTGATACCTTAGCTAAGCTTTTATCGGTATCTTGTCCCTTTTGCTTTCACGCAAGATTCGTATAAGATTATGAAATATGATTATTGATACTTTTATTTCGAGTTTGGGACTTTCAAAGCCATTCTTTGCAGGGGTTCCTGATTCTCAATTAAAACCATTTTGTAATTACCTAGCACAGGAATATGGAATAAATGAAAACCATATTATCGCTGCAAATGAAGGTAATGCAGTTGCATTAGCTGCAGGGCATTATTTAGCGACAGGCGATATTCCAGTAGTTTATTTGCAAAATAGTGGTTTAGGAAATGCAGTAAATCCAATTACTTCGCTATTAAATGACAAAGTTTATGGAATTCCTACTATTTTTATAATTGGTTGGCGTGGTGAACCTGGACTAAAAGATGAGCCTCAGCATGTTTTCCAAGGGGAAATCAGCAAAGAGCTTTGTGAGTTATTAAACCTTGAAGTTATGGTACTTGATAAAGAAACTACAGCAGCAGAAGTAGCTGATAAAGTAAAAAACTTCCAAGGCCAATTTAATCAAGGTAAGAGTTTAGCTTTCTTAGTCAAAAAAGGTGCTTTTGAAGACACAGTAAAGGCTAACTACCAAAATAATTATGAGTTAGTTCGGGAAGATATCGTTGAAAAAGTAGTTGAAGTGGCAGATGAAGATATTATTGTCTCGACTACTGGTAAAGCTTCTCGTGAACTATTTGAAATCCGTGAAGCTAAAAAACAATCACATAAATATGATTTCTTGACAGTTGGCTCTATGGGGCATAGCTCTTCTATCGCTTTAGCAATTGCACAAAATAAAAAAGATACCAAAGTCTGGTGTATTGATGGTGATGGTGCAGCTTTGATGCACTTAGGTGCATTTGCCTTGACTGGTTCTTCTAAGCCAAATAATCTTGTGCACATATTAATTGATAATAGTGCGCATGAAACAGTTGGTGGAATGCCTACAGTTTCAGAAGATATTGATTTTGTTAAGATTGCTAAAGCCTGCGGTTATCCTAGTGCAACTTCTGTAACTAGTATTGAAGAATTAGAAAAAGCTCTCAAAGAAGCTAAAACTCTTAATGAGTTAACTTTAATTGAGGTTAAAGCCTCACTTGCTTCTCGTGCTGACTTAGGACGTCCTACGACTACTGCAAAAGAAAATAAAGAAGCTTTTATGGATAATTTGAAGAAACTTTCATAAGGAATTAATGAAAGCACTTATATTAAATTCAGGTACTGGGTCAAGACTGGGTTCATTGACTAAAAAAAATCCTAAATGTATGACACAGATTTCTAAAGATGAAACGATTCTGAGCAGACAGTTACATCAGTTAGCTGAAGTTGGAATGACTGATGTAGTTATTACTACAGGTAAATTTCATAATGAAATCAAGGAACATTGTTTAGCCTTAAATCTTCCGTTGAAATTTGAGTTTGTACAAAATTTAGAATATGCAGATACGAACTATATATATTCAATGCATTTAGCTGCAGATAAGTTAACTGATGAAATAATTTCAATGCACGGTGATTTAGTGTTTGAAGATCGTGTTTTATCAGCAGTTATTAATTCAAAAGCTGAAAATTGTATGACGATAAGTTCCACTTTGCCTTTACCAGAAAAGGATTTTAAAGCAGTTTTAACGAATAATCGAATTAGTAAGGTTGGAGTTAATTTCTTTGATAACGCAGTTGCTGCTCAACCTCTCTATAAATTATCAAAATCAACTATGCAGATTTGGTTAACTGAGATTTCCAATTATTGTACAGTGGGTAACACTAGTGTTTATGCAGAAAATGCTTTAAACGATATCACTAAAGATTTCGTGTTATCCCCTGTAGATGTGAAAAATGCTCTGTGTGCTGAAATAGACACTATTGAAGATTTAGAATTTGTTAAAAAACAATTAGAGGAGACTAACTAATGAAAACAGTTTATATGGCTTTTTCCACTGATGTAGTACATGGTGGTCATATAAATATTATTAAGAAAGCAGCTGAATTAGGTGAATTAACAATAGGATTATTAAGTGATGAAGTAATTGCATCATTTAAAAGGTTTCCTCTTTTGCCAGCCGCTGAACGTAAAGAAATTATTGAAAATATTGCTGGTGTTACAAAAGTAGTTCCACAAAATACATTAAGTTACGTTGATAATCTTAAAGAATTAAAACCTGATTATGTTGTTCATGGTGATGACTGGAAAGAAGGCCATCAGAAACAAATTCGTGAAGAAGTTATTAAAGAACTAGAAAGCTACGGTGGTGAGCTAGTAGAATTCCCATACATACAAAATGATCTTTACGATGAGTTAGAAGATCGTTTTAACTATAAGCTTCATACTCCAGATGTTCGTCGTGGTAGACTACGTCAGTTGCTTGGGATGAAAAAAGTCGTAAGTGCTATTGAAGCACACTCAGGTATTACTGGTTTGATTGCAGAAAAGACTAAAGTGGTTAAAGACGGTAAGACTAAGCAGTTCGACGCTATGTGGGTTTCAAGTCTTTGTGATTCTACAGCAAGAGGTAAGCCTGATATTGAACTAGTTGATATGTCAGACCGAATGCAAACTATTAACGACATTATGGAAGTAACTACTAAACCAATCATTCTTGATGGTGATACTGGTGGTTTAGTAGAACACTTTGTCTATAACGTTAAAACTTTTGAACGCATGGGTGTTTCTGCGGTAATTATTGAAGATAAGACTGGTTTAAAGAAAAACTCATTGTTCGGTACTGAAGTTGAGCAAACACAAGACACTATTGAAAATTTCTCTGCAAAAATCAGTGCTGGTAAAAAAGCATTGCGTACTGAAGAATTTATGATTATTGCTCGTATTGAGAGTCTAATTTTGGAACAAGGCATGGAAGATGCGTTAAAACGTGCTTTCGCGTATGTTGATGCTGGTGCAGATGGAATCATGATTCATTCACGCCAAAAGTCACCTGCAGAAATTTTTGAATTTGTGGAGAAATTCCGCGATAAGGATAAAACTACTCCAGTTGTAGTAGTACCTACTTCGTTTAATACAGTTACTGAAGATGAGTTTGCTGAACGTGGTGTTAATGTCGTAATTTACGCAAACCAGTTAACACGTACGGGATTCCCTGCGATGCAAAAAGCTGCTGAAACAATTTTAGAAAATCAGCGTGCAAAAGAAGCAGACGATATGTGTATGTCTATTAAAGATATTATTACCTTAATTCCAGAAGACTAGGAAAATTAATGTCACAGAAATTTATTGATATTTCTAAAAATCCTGATGAATTAATCGAAGCATTAAAACAATACTCAAATAAAGAAGTACTTTTAGTATGCGGTAATTCATTTTCTAAACAAGAAATTGCACAATCAATTAACGATAATTTACCAAAAATTACAAAGTTTAGTGATTTTTCACCAAATCCTACAATTGAACAAGTGCAAGCTGGATTAGAAGTTTTTAAAAAGGTTTCTGCGGATATTATCATTGGTGCTGGTGGTGGCAGTGCAATGGATGTAGCAAAATGTATTAAGTATTTTGCTAAACAAGAGGAAATTCCTTTAATTGCACTGCCAACTACTGCTGGAACTGGTAGTGAGTCTACTAGTTTTGCGGTAATGTATGAAAATAATGAAAAACAATCACTGGACGCACCTTATTTATTGCCAGATTTAGTTATTTTAGATTCTAGAGTTTTAGAGAACTTACCTGAATATCAGAAAAAATGCACATTATTAGATGCTTGGTGTCAAGCTATAGAATCATACTGGTCAGTAAGCTCAACAGAGGAAAGTAAAAAAGTAGCCCTTTCAGCTATCCAGGAGATAGAGGAAAGTGTCGATACTTATTTCACTTCTAATACTAAAGCTAATTATGATATCTTGCATGCTGCAAATTTAGCAGGACAGGCAATTAATTATACTAGGACTACTGCACCCCATGCGATGAGTTATAAGATTACAAGTCTTTATGGAGCTCCTCACGGTCATGCGGTAGCGCTTTGCCTCCCTATAGTTTGGGAGTATATGCGTAAAAATGTTGAACGTAAAAATGTTGATCCACGTGGTTCAGAATATTTAACTAATATCTTTTCAGAGCTGGCTACGCATATTGAAAAGTTTAAAGAAATATTTAATAAGATAAATATGCCAGCTGTAGCTATTAAAGAGTCAGATGTTCCAGTATTAGCAGCTTCGGTAAATCCGCAACGTTTAGCTAATAACCCAGTTAAACTTGATGAAGAAACCCTGTACTCGCTATATTCTTTATTAGTTACTTCAAAAAAGTAGGATACAGATTTTATAAATAGCCAATTTAGCTTAGCCGCGTAAACTTTTTAGTTTACGGCTAGCGGCTAAGCTCTTGACTGCTAATTGATACTTTAAGACACTAATTGGCACATCATAAGTTAGTGGTAACTCAACTTCCCACTTAGAAAAACCACGTTTAAAGTTAGTTACACTGCGTAGTCCAGGGTACTCTGGAGATTCGATACCAGTAAGGTTATATGTAGTATTTCCTCGAGTTTGTAGATCTCTCATAGCCATGAATTGCAGTAAGTATGAAGCATTAGTCTTGCGAGCTTCAGCATTACCTGCTCCAAATAGATAAGTGGCAAAACCATGATATTCAGTAGTAAGAATCCAAGAAGCTGGTTTGTGATCAATATAAGCTACCCAAAGTTTTGCATGTTTTGGTAAAGCTTTTAAAGTCGCTTGGTAGATTTCTTTTGGATGTGCATAGAAGTTATTACGATCACGAGTTTCTTCCATGATTTCCATAAGCCCAGCATCAAAAAGTTTCACGCGTTCATCTAAATCGGAAACCTCTTTAATTTCTACTTTGCCATCGCGAATACATTTACGAATTTTACGACGAGTAGAGCTGTTATACACCTTTAGTAAGTCATCTTCAGTCGGATGTTTTTCTGGATTAATATCTACCCAAATTTCTTTATTAGCAAGAAATGGTTCAAAAGACTCATTTGTGCCTGAAACTTGCTTTTTAAGCCACATACGGATGAAAGTAACTTTTAGTTTTTCCACTTTTGTGAAATGGTTTTTCATGGTATCTACAAGCTCTTTTTCACGTTCGGCTGTTTGTTTGCTAAACCAAACTGGACCTTTGACACATAGCAAAATATTACGCATTGGCAATGTGAAATAAGTAAGACGAGTAGTAGCAACTAGCTTATTGTCTTGGTAGTAACCATATATTCCCAGTAGTTTCCTATCCCCCAGAATGTAATCATAATCATCCCATTCTGGACTTTGTTCGATTGGAATAAAAGTATCTGGGTGTGCGTCTGCAATTTCTGTGAATTCAGTATTTGTAAGTTTTCTTACAGTTAGCATCGTGTTCCTTGTAATTCGTTTCTTCCGTTTTCAATTGTTTCATAATTTTCAATTTTTTGTGGATAACTTCGCCTTACTTTCACTAATGTAATTACATCAATGTAAGTTATCCACAGAGTTATCCACATATGTGGATAACTCTAAATGAAATAGTTAATATTCGTGAGTTATACAGGCTAAATAAGGTAGACTTTAATAAGTCGTAATTACATTGAGAAAGAAGTTGTTCACTTTATGTTAGATATCGTGCAATTAACTGCTGATGAATTAGAAGATCTTATAGATAAATATCCAGAAGTAGCATTACCAGTGGAACAAAGTTCACATTGGGTTACTTTTGATAGAGAGTTTCCTTATCGGCATCCTATTGGTTTTTTTGCATACCAAAAAAATGGTAAACCAGTAGCGGTTGCTTCCTTAGTTTATTATTCAAATAAAATGCGCCCATCGATTGTGATTCAGCGTGGCCCAGTTTGGTTAGTTGAAGTAACTAAAGAGTTGGAATCTGAATTGTTAGATACCCTTATCAAACAAGGTAAAAAACTTGATAAACCAGTGCTTTATGTGCGGTTACATCTACGTTTTGAGCATAAGAAAGCCTTAAATACTTTTGAGCCAGCTTTCTATAATCGAGCAGTAGTAGTAGATATTGATAGAGATGAAAAAGTCTTACTAAAATCTTTCTCATCTTCAGCACGTAACTTAACACGTAAAGCACGTAGAATGGGCGTTACAGTCGAGCAGATTCCTAGCGATAAAGCTTCTAAGTATTTCAGTGAATACCTGATGCCAATCATGAAAGAAACTACTGCACGTAATGGCTTTAGGAATTTTGATGAGTATGTTTATAAAAATATGCTTGAAAATATGAGCGATATTACTAGGTTGTTTGTGGCAAACTACGAAGAAAAGCCAGTTGCTTGGCTTATTTCTACTGAATACCGTGGGGAAGCAATCTATTATTTTGCTGCTGGCAACCAAGTAGGTCGAAAGATTAATGCTAATTTCTTAATGCAATATGAATGTATGATTGATGCTGCAAGCCGAGGTAATAAGACTTGGAATATGACAGGTGTGGAATCTCCAGAATTTCCAGAATTAAAAAATGTTACAGTGTTTAAACGTCACTTCAATAAGGAAGATACAATTATTCCAACTATGTATGACGTGCCATTGAATAAAGTTAAGTACAAGGCAATAACCACTGCAATTAATGCACGACGTAAAAAATTCTACAGCGAAGCACACTAGTAAAGGGTTTTGATGTTTATAGTAAAGAAACTTTCTCCGACTGACTTTGATCAGATTGTAAAAGAACACCCAGATGTTTATGTTCCAATTGAACAAAGCTACCTTTGGGATAAGGTAGATGACCTAATGGAAATTCCACGTACGGTGGAAGGTCTTTATGGTTACTTTAAAGGCGAAAATCTCATTGCAACTGCTAGACTAGTTACTTTTAAAGCTCGGATGCGTAACATGACGTTAGTAAACCAAGGTCCAATTTGGTTTACTAATTGTACGCAAGAACTAGAGCAAGAGTTAATTGAAACTATGATTAAGCAGTTCCGTAACTCCACTCTTTACTTACGTATGCAAGTAAATCATGAGCAAGAAGCTGCGGTACCTGCATTAGAGCAGTTTATGTATGACCGGGCTATTTGGGTTGATTTAACACCAAATGAAGATGATTTAATGATGAAATTTTCTTCAACTACTCGACGTCGTATTCGTCAGGCAGTTAAAAAGGGTGTAACTGTACATAAAATTGATGCTACAGAAGCGCCAAAGTTGATGAAAGATAAAATGCTCCCAATTTTGCGTGAAACTACAGAGCGCAATGACTTTACAGCACGTAGTGACGATACTTATATTTCAATGCTTAAAGGTCTTCCAGAGAACGTAGGGTTGTATGTAGCTTACGTAGAAGACCGACCAGTTTGTTGGTTGATGTCTACCGAGTATAACGGTCATTCACAGTACCCTTATGCAGCAGGTAATAAAGAGGGACGAGATACATACGCTAGTTTCTTATTACAGTGGGAAGTAATGAAAGACATGAAAGCTAATGGTAATAAGGTTTGGGATATGACTGGAGTTGCTACAGATGCTTTTCCACAGTTTAAGAATGTTACGCAATTTAAACGTGGTTTTTCTAAAAATGAAGTAGAATTACCTATGCATTATGATGTTCCAACTAGTGCTAATAAGTACAAAATAATTACTTCAGCATTAAATTTGAAAAGAAAACTTAGGTAGTGTATAGTACTATTCGTAGTCATTTTTAATGACTAACCAAGGGGGGGTGCACTCAGTTGGGAACTGCTATAACTGGTTCGACTCCAGTCTCCTCCACGATTTTATCCCGTTTCATTTGAGGCGGGATATTATTTTGTTGTGTTTTTAGATATATAAGATTGTGGCTTTTTAAGCTAGAGTTTTATGTGTTGTTGAGTTTGTTTGTATAGAAGGAAGTAGTTCTTTTGGCTAGTCGGTGGGTAAATTCCTTTAAAGTTATTCTAGGAATAACTGACTTTATTTGCATTATTATTACCATTGGGGTTTCTTATTTTTGGAAATTCAATCTTGATAAAACTCCGTACATTCAATTCGACGGATTTACCGTTAGCTATATAGAATTTTCTATGGGGTTAGCTATCCTATGGTTTTTTACTTTTTTAGCTTTTTCAGTTTATGATGAAAAAAACCTTGGTACCAATAGTGATGAGTATAAAAATATTTTTACTGCCACTTTTATTTTTTTTGGTATCTTAGCAATTTTTTCAGTTCTTATTAAGATTCAAATATCAAGAGTTTTCATGGGAGCATCGTTAGTAATTGGAGTTGTGCTTCTTTTGCTTAACCATTTAGCTTGGCGCTATTTTCTTTATTCAATGCGCAATAAAGAAAAGTGGATGAATAAGATAGTTCTTGTTGGATTCGAGAAAGATTTAGTAGAAGCTATCAATACTTTTCACCGAAATAAAAGACTTGGCTATGAGATTGAAGCAGTTTTTGAAATTAAAACTCGTAAAAAAATGCCTTTAAAACAGGATATTGAAGGTGTTAAGGTAGCCGGTTCAGAAGATAGTCTAATTAGTTGGTTAGAGAAAACAGATAAAGATATCCACACAGTTGCGATTGTAAGTTATCTTGCTGAAACTAGTGAAGCTGTTCAGAATATGATTTGGGATTTTGAAGAAATTAAATCAAAACCTAATTTAATTATATTTTCGCAGATTTTTGATCTTTCTAGTAGCAGGACTTTCTTGCAGTACATTGGCGAAATGTCTTTCGTTAAATTTGAACTACCTAAATTTGATGGAACTCAGATTATGGTGAAACGTATTATGGATATTTTTATTTCCTCTGTAGCGTTGCTAGTATTCTCACCATTTATGTTGATTACTGCTATAGCTATTAAAATTGAAGATCGTGGTCCGCTTATTTTCTCTCAAGAACGTGAAGGTCTTAACGGTGAAAGTTTTAATATTTATAAATTTCGTTCAATGAAACTTAATGCACCTGACTCTTTCGATGCTGCAAGGCAGATTGATAAAGAAACAGGTGAAGTATTTAAAACTAAGGACGATCCACGTATTACTAAAGTTGGAAAGTTTATCCGAAAATATTCAATTGATGAGATTCCACAGCTTTTTAATGTATTTAAAGGTGATATGAGTATCGTAGGGCCTAGACCATTGGTACCTGATGAAATAAAAAATACTAATGAAATTGCTGAAGTAGATTTAGATTATGCACATTTCCGTCGTTTAAAAGTTAAACCAGGTATTACTGGGTTGTGGCAAGTTAGTGGTCGTAGTGATGTCTCTTGGGAGCAGCGCATTAACTTGGATCTTACGTATGTAGAAAACTGGTCCATATTTAACGATATATTTATTATGCTAAAGACCGTCAAAGTAATGCTTAAAGGTGAGAATTCATATTAATGCTAGTATCTATTTATCATTTATTTTTGTGAGATAAAATAGAATGCTTAGAGGTTAAGGATATATTTATGAATAAGTTACAGCAAGAAGTGTTCAATATACTTGTTAGTGTAGATAAAGTTTGCAGGAAGCATGATATTTCTTATTCTTTAGCTTATGGTACCTTATTGGGAGCGGTTAGGCATAAAGGTTTTATTCCTTGGGATGATGATATTGATATATGGATGTTGCGTGAAGATTTAGAACGTTTTACTAAAATTTTTGATAAAGAGCTAGGGGAAAATTTTTTCTTACAAAATCAAGAAACAGATGCTTACTATATGAGAGATCATAATAAAGTTATTCTAAAGAATAGTAATGTTTATGAACGTACCAATGAGTTTTTGCCAATTCAAAAAGGTTTGTTCCTTGATATTTTCCCTGTAGATAAAAAGATAGATAATAATATAAAATTCAAAATTCAGTTTAAAAAATTAGCTTTTTATCGGAAAATTTTAGATTATTTTTATTATTACTATCCTTCAGATAAAAAAGAAGTTTCATTAACTAAAAAAATTATTGATAGTATTAAAAAACGCTCATATAAAGCTAATTTTATATTTGGTCCTATGCATAAAAATATGCTTAAAACAATGGAAAAATATAATGACAATGAAAA
Organism: Micrococcaceae bacterium; assembly: GCA_047606545.1. Classification (GTDB taxonomy): domain Bacteria; phylum Actinomycetota; class Actinomycetes; order Actinomycetales; family Micrococcaceae; genus JASGDC01. The sequence goes on from JASGEI010000016.1 coordinate 120,086, forward strand.
TCTAACTGAAGTAATATGCTATACACCTGATACTTTCACATTACCAGCATCACGAGATATGTATAATCTTGAAGATTTTAAAAATCTTGTAGAAGTTGTCTTTGAAGGAAAGAAATTTTTAGCTACTAAAAACTATGATGATGTACTAACTAAACTCTATGGTGATTATATGGTAATTCCAGATGAACAAGACCGTCATCATCATGACTTACAGGAAGAGTTGTAGTTTTATTTCCATCGAGTTGCTAGGATAAAGCCTATAATAATTAGCGCAAAACCAATTACAATATTCCAACCACCAATAAAGTATATAGGGAATAAACCTTCAGTTAGTGAATAAATTGTTACCCACGTAATACCGATAATGAAGAACGTAAGCATAGCAGGGATTAACCACCTTGGGTTATTAGTGCCATCGAAACGAATATCAGCAGTTTTGCGTAATGGATCTTTTCTAAGACGCATTAGTTTTCGACGTTCACTTTTTTCTTTACTCATTTAAGGTTAGCTCCTACATAATTAATATATTCTTTCTTTTATTTTAATGGCTTGCTAGTCTAGATACAGGATTAAAATGCAAGGAGAGCCTCATTGAGTAAAACTAAGTCGAGTTCAGCTTTGACTTTCTTACAAGTTTTTGGTGAGCTTATTTTAACAGCTGGTGTAATCGCTATGTTATACGTAGTATGGCAGCTTTTCTATACTGATTACACAGCAGATAAAGCTCAGAAAAAAATGGTGCATAATATTTCAAAAGGTTTCTCATCAGCTAAACCAGCTCAAGATAATAATATGAGTAGTTTCGGAAATCCAGTTGTTGATACTAGTACTAAACAATATGGGCAGCAGTATGGGGTAATCTATATTCCACGTTTTGGTGCAGATTATTCTAGACCACTTGTTCAAGGTACAGGTGTTGATATTTTGGACACTTTAGGTATCGGTCATTATGTAGATAGTCAGGAACCAGGGCAGGTAGGTAACTTCGCTGTTGCTGGACATCGCAATACCAGTGGTTCAGTGCTTAATTTAATTGGTGACTTACAGCCTGGCGATCATATATATGTACAAACCAAAGATGGTTTTTATCAGTACACATATCGCAATTCTATGTATATTCATCCATCTCGTTCTGATGTAATTGATCCAGTACCTACTATCGATGGTGCTAAAGCTAATGAACGTTATATGACTTTAACTAGCTGTCATCCTCGTTATACAGATCATGAACGTGTAGCTGCATATGCGGTTTATACTGGTTGGCGACCTGCTTCTGCAGGAGCTCCGGCAGAGATTGCTAAGATTGTAGCTCAAGTGCAAGGAGGTGCATAGTTAAATGTATGGTTGGATTTGGCGTCATTTACCTGGCCCACTTATATTTCGTATTTTAATTGGATTATTACTTTTAGTAGCAGTACTATATTTTTTGATGAATTACTTTTTCCCTTGGTTAAGTCATTATTTCCCGCTATCAGACCCAGAAGTTGGAGCTATTAATACTCAAGTATTTAGAAAATGGTAGTGGTACTTAAAATGCTTATTTAATTGTTATTGTATTCAAAACAAATTATTGCAGATTTCTAGTATGATGAACTTATGCCCAAAACAAAAATAGCTGCATTCTTTGATCTGGATAACACATTAGTGCATGGTTTTGCATCACTATATTTTTTGAAAGAAATGTATCGACGCAGGCTAATTAGAGTTAGAGATATTACTCGTCAAATTTACGAAGGTGTGAAGTTTAACTATATTGGCGAAAATACCAATTTAATGAAAAAAGTTGCACAAGAAGGTATCCCTTTTGGTAATGGTGTGGACTATACTTGGTTAGAAGAAGTTTTAAATGAAGTTTATGATAAAGAAATTGCACAGAAGTTAAATCTAAAAGCTATTGATAAGCTAAGAGAACACCAAGAAGCTGGGCATGATACTTATGTTATTACAGCTTCCCCTAATATTTTAGCTAAAATTATCAAGCAAAAACTTAATATGACAGATGGTTATGGCACCTTAGAAGACTTAGTAGACGGAAAATTTACTGGTAAGCTTAAAGGTAATTTTTTACATGCTGAACAAAAGCAAACTTTGGTCCGGTTACTTGCTCAAGAAAATGGCTATGATTTAGACAAGTGTTATGCTTACAGTGATTCAGTAAATGATATTCCAATGTTAAAAAGTGTAGGGAACCCTATTGTTGTTCGCCCAGATTTTGAATTAAAACGTTACGCCAAATTTAGAGAGTGGAAAATCCTTAAATAAAAAAAATGGGAATTATATACAATGCTTCCTAATTGTTATTTAGTGCAGTTCCCTAAATATTTTTGTAGTGTTGTGTAGCTTTACCTTTGTCTGCTTCGTAGACGATAGCTTCTACCCCTTTTAATTTCACGTATTTTTCGTATTTATTATAGATACTTTGTCGTTGTCCGACTTCTAATACAATTAGTCTTTGTTCATTTTGAATGATATGTAGTATTGCTCTAAGAGAAGGAGTTACTACGAGCTTGTAAAATGGTTTTAAGTCGCCTTGTAAACGAACAAGATTTTTTAGACCTGTGGGGTTTGATAGTTGAGCAAGAGCTTTAACCTTATCTTTTACTCTGCCTGCATCTTTATTGTCTAGGCGTAACAAACTAGCAACAGCTCGGTTTCCCCATTTAATTTCATAAGCAAAGAAGTTTCTCAACTTCCTCTTGTGAGTAGAGCCTTTCGTCTTTGTCTTGCTCTACTATACAATCTGCAATGTGGTAGAACATGTGATTTTCAATAATATCGTCTACAAATTCGTTAAATGCAGGGTCTTCTAATTCATTTTCATCTAAATCGTCTTTATCCACAATGAAACGTAGCTTTATTTCCCTAAAGTATTCTTGTTTTGCCTAAATCTTCTGCGATTGCGGTAATAGCTTCATCTTGTTCAGGAGTTAATTCTAAAGTAGTCATTTTACTTTACCCCTATTCCACTTCTCCATTGGTTTTCTCCAATTTGTATGTAGTTTTATTTTATCAATAGTAGCTGTTAAACCCCTTAATATCAACAAAAAACAGTTTTTAAGGGCATGAATATCGCTTTTATGATTACTGTATCTACCACCTCTGACAATATAGTTTTCCCTTTATTTTTCTAGGGTATTAGCTTTTTGTATGGCATTGTTTTACCGACACTTAGTCTAATTAGGTTGGCGAAGTTGTTTATTAGGTTTAGTTCTCTTGTGTTGAGCCTATAAGCTACCTCGTTTGCGTATAGCTGGGCATGTTTAGCTGTGTAGTGGTGGTATGTGCCGTAGTAGGCTCGTTTGAGTAACGCCCACACACTCTCAATTGAATTGGTGTGTGCTGATCCGCTTGTGTATTCGTTGGCACTGTGGTTTACGGTTGCGTGTGGGTATCCCTCTATTCGCTGGTATGACTTATGTTCGTCTGTGAATAGGAAGGTTAGGCTTTTAACTTTGCTTGTAATCAAGTCTTTTAACGTGTCGTGTTTCCTATCAGGTATAACGCTTAGACTGGTTTTACCGCCACGTTCTAGTAGACCGAATACAATGGTTTTGTTTACAGCTCCACGCTTACCAGCATTGAGTTTCTTATTCTTATGGCGGTTACGCTCTTTACCGCCAATAAAGGTTTCATCAGCTTCCACAATACCGTTCAACAGGCTGGTTATATCATCTGCACAGGCTTTGCGTAAGCGGTGTAACAAGTGCCAAGCCGTTTTCTGTGTGACACCTATGAGCTTGGCTAGGGTAACACTTGATATGCCTTTACGGTTGGTAACAAATAGGTACATGGCATAAAGCCACTTATGCAACCCAAGATTAGAGTTAGCGAATACTGTATTAGTGCGAACCGTGAACACCTTTTTACAGTCCAAACACCGATAAAAGCCGTTAGCTTTGACCTGTATCCGATTGATGACAGCACAATACACGCAAACATCAGGCACACCATTCCACCGAGCCTTTTCAAAGAACTCTCTACCAGCATCTTTATCAGGTACAAGTCCTATAACTTCTGTATAACTAATATCTTTAACCATACAAACATAGTTACACGCACCACCGACAAAATACTATATAAAATAAAATTAAAAGAGTTGTATTCACAGTTTCATGTGTGGTATAATTGTTAGCGTAAGGAAAAGTTCCTTACCTTGATAGCAAGGAGGATAACATGCTGGAAAACGCAGACCATCTTACCTCTATCCTGTCTAGTCTGACGGTTGCGATAGTGAGCATTCTTACTTACAACCATATTCGCAAGAAAGACGATTAGAAAGCGATAGCCCCTCGCCGTTCCAAATGGTTCGGCGAGCGGGGCTGTTGCTAACATTATAGCAAAAAGGGGCATGAAAATGAATAAATATTTACCAGTTTTAATAATCGGTGTCCTAGCAATAACACTAGGTTTAATACGCATGACTACAACACACGCTAATAGTTACCTTATAGCGATTAACGGTATTCTTGTCGGCGTATCAGCTTCATTTACCTACATGATATGGAGGGATAAAAATGCCCGCAAGAATTAAGCCAGAAGGTCTAAAACTAAAACGAATTAACAAAGTCAAAGAACTACACAAACAACAAAAACAACTAGAGCTAGAAATGAATAAAGCACTACTAGAAGCTGTTGAAGCTGGAGTACCAAAAACACAACTAGCCGAAGTAGTTGGAATAACCCAACAATCAATGAGCGTAAAAATAACAAAACTACAAAATAACTAAAACATGCACAATAAAGTAATAGCCACCATTGAAAATGTCAGTGGTGGCTATTATTGTAATCAGTCAGGAAGCATTGTATATAATTCTCATAATTTCAATAATACTAATCTCTTTCATGCTTTCACTTTAATATCTACCTAAGACAAAATAATATCATCATGCTATTATTAGTTTATGAAACAAATTGCATTAAGACTCCCAGATGAGCTAGATA
>JASGEI010000017.1:0-65567 GCA_047606545.1 Micrococcaceae bacterium
AGGTTGAAAAGCAAGAGGCTCGTGAAGCTGCGAAAGCTGAAAAGCAAGAGCAACGTGAGGCAGTTAAGGTTGAAAAGCAAGAGGCTCGTGAAGCTGCGAAAGCTGCTAAAGCTGAAAAGCAAGAGCAACGTGAGGCAGTTAAGGTTGAAAAGCAAGAGGCTCGTGAAGCTGCGAAAGCTCAGAGGCAAGAGGCTTTTCGTAAAGCAACTCAGAATATAGCTGATAAAGCTGCAGCTAAAAAATCTGAAAGACAAGAAGCTCGTGAGGCAGTTAAGGTTGAAAAGCAAGAGGCTCGTGAAGCTGCAAAAACTGAAAAACAGGCTGCTCGTAAAATTGCTAAAGCTAAAAGACTAGAAACACGTTTAACTGCGAAAGCTGAAAAGCAAGAAGAAGCTCGTCTTATTGCTCATAAAGCAACTAAAAAAGCTGTAACATTGGCTAAAAAAGCTGAGAAGAAAGAGCTTAAACAGGAACGTAAAGCTAATCGCAAAGATTCGAAAAAAGATTTGAAGCTTGAAAAGAAAGTTGCGCGTAAAACTAAAAAGCGAGGAAAAAATAACTAATAAATGACGGTTATTGAAGGCAAGGACGTAAACGAAGAAGAGGTAGTGCTAAGTTTGTTCACATGGCCAAATTTGGTAACCCTCTTCCGTTTTTTATTAGTGCCGTATTTTTCTTGGCTAATTTTAGCTAGAGATAACTTATCAGGAGCTTTCTGGTTACTGGTATTTTTAGGCAGTACTGATTGGATTGATGGCTTTCTTGCCCGTAGATTGCATCAGGTTAGTACTTGGGGGCAACTCTTAGATCCATTAGCCGATCGGGTGAGTTTAGTTATTATTACTTTTACTTTGGCTGCGGCAGGAATTGCAGCATGGAGTTTATTAGCAGCCATTATTATTCCAGACATAATCATTTTCATATTTGGGCTTATTCTGCTAAAAGGTAAACCTGACTTAGAGGTAACATACTTAGGGAAAGTGCGCACAGCACTATTGCTACTAAGCGTTCCTTTGCTTATCTTAGTAGCTATGCCACAGTTCAGGCATTCAATCCTAGAATTAATTGCTCTAACTTTAGTTACCCTAGGTTGTATCGGTCATTGGGGGGCTGGGATACAATATTTACAACAGTGTATTGAAACTTATAAACACCAACAATATGCTAAAGGTCAGACAGTGAAGAGCGAAATGAGTAGGTAATGACGGCAGTTGCAATTGCATGCGCTTTACTTGGTGCTGTTTGTTTAGCTGTTGGTACTTTTTTACAAGGTAGTTCTATACAGAAAAATCATGGTCGTGATGGTGTCTCACTGCAAGGTATTATCTCGATGTTTAAAGAACCACGTTGGGTTGGTGGTTTATTATGTATGGGGACTGGTACGGTTGCCAATTTAGTTGCATTAACTTTGGCTCCTTTGATTATTGTGCAACCTATCGGTGCTATCGCAGTAGTTATTACTGCTTTTATAAATACTAAAGCTATCGGGGCAAAGTTTAACAAAGAAGCAATTATAGCTATCATGTCATGCATTATCGGTAGCGGTTCTTTCGTTCTTGGAGCTTTGCATGTATCACATCAAGGAGATATTACATACAGAGAACAGCGCATAACTTTAATTATGCTTGTTATTGTTGTAGTAATTATTGCTGCTTTACTACTTTTCGCTAAGGATAAAATCCCACCATTTTCTTACATTATTTTCGCTGGCGTGTTATTTGGTTTTGTTGCAGTAATGACGCGTACGGTATTGACGCAACTTTTTGATACTGATGGAATACTCAAATTCGAAAATGTTAATTATATGATGTTGGTGGCGTTGATTATTACTGGATTATTTGGTTCTTGGATTGTGCAAAATGCATATTCAAAACAGCCACCTGATATGGTTTCAGCAGGGCTTACTGTAGTAGATCCAATCGTGGGCATTACTATTGGTATTACAATTCTCCATGAATTAAATGATTATGCTAATCCATGGGTTGGTGCTGGTATGGTTGCTGCAGCATTCCTTGCAGTTTCTGGAGTTGTGGCTTTAAGTAAATTCCATCCAGAGCACTCTCTTCCAGGTAAGATTGCTAATCCTGAGAATCAAAGCATAAAATTATAAGCGATATTATAAAAGTATAAATCTAAAAGTTTTTAAAGGATTTTATAGTCTTTTATTTCATCCTATAGCTTTATTCAAAGGTCAATAATATATTTCTAAGGTTTATTAGCGCCTTGATAAAGTCTTTCGAATGTATCAACAGTTGCTGCTAATAAGTGAGAGTACGTCAATTCTTTACTGACTTTCCCCATTTGTTTATGTTCTTCATCAGTTGCATTTAAAACAAGATTAAGTTTTTGCGTAAGATCCTCTACATCACCTGGTTCAAATAGATAACCGTTTTTACCGTCTTTAACCAAATGTGGTAATGCCATAGCATTAGCAGCAACTACTGGAGTAGCGGCACACATTGATTCCAATGTGGCTAATGACTGTAATTCGGCAGTACTTGGCATGCAGAATACGTCAGCACTAATATATTGCTTGCGTAGTCCTACATCACTTAGCTTCCCTAAGAAATGTACTCGATCAACTAATTTATTTTCTGCTACTAACTTTTCGAGTTTTTTCTTTTCTAAACCATCTCCGACGATATTTAAATGGATGTCTTTATCAAGATACCGCATTGCTTGGATAATTAGATCAATATTTTTTTCACTATCTAAACGCCCCACAAAAAGAACAGTTTTACCTGTTTTTTCTATTTTTTCTTCGCCGTCATGTAAATCATAGAAAGCTGTGTCAATGCCACAAGAAATTGGCCATACTTTGTTGACATGACCTTCAGATTCTAAAAGACCAGCGGCTCTTGGTGTAGGAGCAGTAACAACATCACATTTATTAAATACACGCCCACAATCTTCCCAGCTAAATTTTGTCGCCCAAGCATTGGCATATTTAGTTAATAATGGAACATGCTGTAATACATTTTCTGGCATAAAATGGTTAGTTCCGATTATTCGGATTCCAAACTTTTTAGCATAGTAAACAGTTATACGTCCAACACTGTAATGACATTGGGCGTGTACTACATCAGGTTTAACTGCCTTTAGAACTTTTTTAACTTGCCTCATTATAAAAGGCGGAATAGAGATTGCGAAATTTCCATAAATAAATGAAGGCAACGAAGAAACATAGTGCCTAGTAGCACCGTCTTCGTCTTTTTCGGTGTGAAAACCACTATCGGTAGTATCAGGGCAGATTATATGTACATCGTAACCACGATGTACTAAATCTACTGCAAGTCTATTAGTAAAACGTGCTGCGCCATTAATCGTAGGTACATATGTATCAGCTGCGATAAGAATAGTATGTGCTTTTTTCATAAACTTTCATGGTTGGTTAAGGTTAGAGTTTTATCCAATTATACTCAGATAAAATGTAAACAAGCTGATAATTGTGTTAGTACTACATATAATGTAAAAACTTACGATTTAAACAGTATGGAAGCTCTAATTAGAGATAAATTCATGTACAAAACTGCCTACCCTGCGATAACATAGAACAGATATAGATTTAAGGGGAAAATATGAAGGTTTTAGCTGCAATGAGTGGTGGTGTTGACTCTGCTGTTGCTGCTGCACGCGTAGTTGACGCTGGTCATGAAGTAGTAGGTGTACACTTAGCACTCTCACGTATGCCTGGAACATTACGTACAGGTTCTCGAGGTTGTTGTACTATCGAAGATTCACAAGATGCCTGGAAAGCTTGTGAAAAGCTTGGTATTCCTTATTATGTATGGGACTTTTCTGAACGTTTTAAAGAAGATGTGGTTGATGATTTCATTTCTGAATACGAACAAGGACGTACTCCTAATCCTTGTCTTCGTTGTAATGAAAAGATTAAATTTGCTGCTTTACTAGAAAAGGCTTTAGCACTTGGATTTGATGCAGTTTGTACTGGTCACTATGCCAAGGTTATTACTAATAACAACGGTGAAAAAGAATTGCATCGTGCAGCTGATTGGGCTAAAGATCAGTCTTATGTTTTAGGTGTTTTGAATGCGGAGCAACTTGAGCATTGTATTTTCCCATTGGCTGATACTCCTTCAAAAGCTGAGGTGCGTGCCGAAGCAACTGAACGTGGTCTTTCTGTAGCTAAGAAGCCAGACAGTCATGATATTTGCTTTATCCCAGATGGTGATACTCGTGGTTGGTTGGCAGATAAGATTGAAATGAAATCTGGCAAAATTATCGATGAAAAGAACCAAGAGCTTGGCAAGCATGAAGGTGCACAGGCATACACTGTAGGTCAGCGCAAAGGTTTACGTATTGGTACTCCTGCTCCTGATGGTAAACCACGGTATGTTCTGGAAATTCGTCCAAAGGAAAATAAAGTTATTGTAGGTCCAGAACGGCTATTACAAATTGATATGCTTCGTGGTATTCGAGTTAGCTGGGCAGGGCCTGCTCCAGAGACTGTTAAAGCAGGCAAACCGGAAGAGAAGTTTGAATGTATGGTGCAGGTGCGTGCACATGGAGATCCTGCAGAAGCTTGGGCTTGGATTGAAGAAATTGATGATACAGCACAACTATTAGTGCAGCTTAAGAAGCCAATGCGAGGAGTAGCTCCAGGGCAATCAATGGTAATTTACGTTGGTAGTAGAGTACTTGGGCAAGCTACGATTTCTGAAGCTAGGTCACTTGAACGAGTTGATGTATAAAGATGAGTTACCAAAATAACCAAAGTGCTAAGGAAATTCTATCTGGTAAAAATAATAAAGAAGTGCTTGAAGATTTAAATAACCTACGCAGAGAGTTAGATCAAATTGATGAGCATATTATTGCTATTTTGAGCCGGAGATTTTCAATAACTGACATGGTAGGCGCTCTCAAAGCTAAGCATAATTTACCAAGTTTGGATGCTGAACGTGAAGCACAAATGCATGAGCGTTATACACAACTTGCTGCTGACTTAAACCTTAAACCTGAGTTTGTTTCTAAAATTTTTAAACTTATTATGCAAGAGTCAGTTAATAACCATGAAATAATTGCGGAAAATAAGAATGGCTAACGAAAAACTTACTTCAGAGATTAAACAGAAGTATGCTGATTTAGTTGAGAATATCAATAAATATCGCAATGCTTACTATCAAAATAACGATACTTTAATCTCTGATGCTGAGTATGACCAGCTATATCGTAAGTTAGAAAAATTGGAAGATGAGTTTCCAGAACTTGCAACTCAGGATTCTCCTACCCAACAAGTCGGAGGTGAAGCCAGTAAAGTTTTCACGCCAGTTAAACATGCTTCACGAATGTATAGCTTGGAAGATGTATTTAGTGTCGATGAGTTAAAAACCTGGCATGAACGGGTTAATGGTTATATTGAAAAAGCTAATTTGCCGCAAGCAAAGTGGTTAAGTGAGTTAAAAATTGATGGCTTAGCGATAAACATTACTTATCGTAATGGCGTACTTACAAAAGCAGTGACTAGAGGTGATGGTCGCACTGGTGAAGATGTCACTGATAATGTGTTGACTATCGATAATGTGCCACATAAGTTTATTACAAAGCATACACAGGATGTTCCCAATACAATTGAAATTCGTGGTGAAGTGTATATGCCAAGTGATGCCTTTAAAGAATTAAATGAAAAAATGGCTGCTATAGGGAAAAATCCTTTTGCAAACCCACGTAACGCTGCAGCTGGTTCATTGCGTCAGAAGAATTCAGAGATTACTGCAAGTCGAAATTTAAAACTTTTAGTACATGGTGTGGGAGTAGTTGAAGGTTATGAATTCGATTCACAATCTGATAGTTATCAGAAACTTCATGATTGGGGATTACCAACTTCACCAGAATACAAAGCTTTCGATAATTTTTCCGAGATAATAAAATTTATTGAATATCATGGTGAGCATCGCCACGATTTAGAATATGACATTGATGGCATTGTGATAAAAGTAGATCAACGGCACTCTCAAGAAGAACTTGGCTATACTTCACGAGTGCCACGTTGGGCAGTTGCATTCAAATACCCACCAGAGGAAGTTCATACTAAGCTTTTAGATATCCGAGTTGACGTCGGGCGTACGGGCAGAGTGACTCCTTATGGTGTCATGAAGCCAGTAAAAGTAGCTGGTTCAGTGGTTTCACGTGCTACTTTGCATAACCAAGATGTGGTTAAAGCTAAGAAAGTCTTAATTGGTGATACTGTAGTTTTGCGTAAAGCTGGGGATGTAATACCAGAGATTGTAGGGCCTGTAGTAGCTTTACGAGAAGGCAACGAAAAAAAATTTGAAATGCCGAAAACTTGTCCAGCATGCGGCGCTGAATTAGCTCCACAAAAATTTGGTGATGTTGACTTACGTTGTCCAAATAGTATCGCTTGTCCAGCACAATTAAAACAACGAGTTGCGCATATTGGGTCGCGCGGAGCTTTCGATATAGAAGCTTTAGGTGATGAAACTGCACATTACTTAACAAGTAATGAACATAATTCACAAGTTTTAAAAAATGAGGCAGAATTATTTAATTTAACTGCGGAAGACTTAAAACCTGTAAAAGTTTTGCGTAATAAAAATGGTGTAGCTACCTTAGTTCCATATTTTTGGCGTCAAGATGAGAAGACTCATGAACCTACAGTACCAACTAAAAATACAGAGACATTACTAACACAATTAGAGATTGCTAAAACTAAACCACTGTGGCGAGCTTTAGTTGCGTTATCAATTCGTCATGTGGGACCAAAAGCTGCACGCGAGCTTGCGAACCACTTTGGTTCTATTCAAGAAATTAGAAAAGCAACTGAAAACGAAATTGCTGTATTAGATGGAGTAGGCCCGACAATTGCTGAAGCGGTAGTCGGGTGGTTTAAACAAGATTGGCATAACAAAATTGTCGATACTTGGTTAGCATCTGGGGTAAGAATGACTGATGAAAAAGATGATACAGCTGAAGAAATACCGCAGGTATTTGCTGGACTTAGCATTGTCGCTACCGGTACACTCGAAAATTTCACTAGAGATAGCGTAAAAGAAGCAATAATGGCTCGAGGCGGAAAAGCAGTAGCTAGTGTATCTAAAAAAACGGCTGCAGTTGTTGCAGGTGCTAAAGCTGGATCTAAGTTAGACAAGGCAGAAAGCATGGGCGTACCAGTGCTTACAGAAGAAGAATTTATGATTGCTTTAGAAAAAGGTATCCAGAGTAATTAGGGCACATTTTTGTGATGTATATCTCTTTACATTATCTAAAAGCTTAATTAATATTGTTAGTCAAATGTGTTAGTTGAGTTTGTGTGGGGGAAATGTGAAAGAAAAATATCTATTAAAACCAATTTTAGGCACGACTATTGCATTTTTGACTACATTGTCGTTAAATACACCAGCTTTGGCAAGCACTAATTTAGATAATACAAAAGCCACAGTGCAAAATAGTCAAGATGTGAGTAAATGGTTAAACTCTCATAGAAATAAGAAATGGATTTGGAATAGCAGTCCTTATGGCGCACAGTGTGTAGATTTATTTGATTATTACTTTAAAGATGTTACTGGTAAAGATCCACCGTTGGTAGTGGGAGCAAAAGATTTATGGAGCATGCCAGGGAATCTTCGTACATATTTTGAGAAAGTTCCAGCTTCCCACACGCCACGTCAAGGTGATGTAGCTGTATGGGACTATACATGGGGTAAAGGTTACGGTCACGTTGCAGTCGTAATTAAACCTGTTAGTAAAGGAAAGATTAAAGTACTTTCTAATAATATTGATGGTACGGCTAAACAGCCTGCGTTATTACATGATTACAGTACTAAAGGTTTACTGGGGTATTTGCGGCCTAAAGTCATTGCATCAAATACTATCGCAGCGCAAAGTAAGCCAAAATTAGCTCCGTCAGCTAGCTCAAGAGACAATACAAAATTAACTATTGCAAAGAATGCTAAACTTCAAAAGTTGCCATGGAGTGACGAGACTTTTGCAGTTAATACTAGTATTCAAAATAATACAGTTAGTGCCTTAACAAAAACTGACTTAAAGAAGCTAAATAGTCCAAAAATTGAAACTGTTAGTGATATTAAAGGTACTGAGTATTATGCTGGTGGTAAATCAGGGTTGGTGTGGGGTGTTACTCCAAGTGGTAGTGCGGTGGAGCTATCTTTCGATCAATGGATGAAAGTCGGTAGTCCAGTGCCTAAAAAAGATAAAGTCTGGTCTGTTAAACATTTATGGGATGATAAAGTTTGGTCTAGTCAAATTAAAGATACTTGGTCTGCAACTGAGATAAAGGTCGAGGGTGCAGAACCTCCAAAAACCATTGCGGAGTTAAAACTTTAAGACTAGTAAAATTGCACACCAGAGACAAACCCACTATATGCAATAAACATAGCATTTAGGAAGTTAAGTATGTTGTTCTCCAAAATAACTGTTTAAAACAGATATAAAAATATAACCGTTTAGGGTATATTTATGGTAAATTATTCTCTATAATAACGTTAGGTTATGTAATAATCTTATTGTGTGTATTTTGTTAAACTTGTGTGGGAAGATATAGAAGGGGAACATATCTTGAAGCCAGTTTTTGGTAGTAGCATAGCACTTCTTGCTAGCTTGTCTTTATCGACCCCAGCTTTGGCAGATGTTTCGGATACTTATGGTCCATCTACTGAGGCATCTACAGGTACCACTGCTCCAGATATTGTGCGGGAAAACTCTGAAGTTAATGGTCAGCAACAACAGGCTGAAGGTGCTTTGGGTGAAGCTATTTCTCCTAGTGATGTAAAAGCTCCGTTAGGTGCCACTGCACAATTTAGTGCGAGTGTTACTAATCCTTCTGATGATATGAAGATTAAATGGCAAGTTTCTTATGATGGTAAAAACTGGCGTGATGTCCCTAAAGGGAATACAGCTAAACTTTCAATAGTTTTCTTATCTGATGCTGATAACGGTACTAAATACCGTGCAATTTTTACTCGTGGAGATTCCACTGTAACTACGGACGCAGCTACTTTAACTATCGGAACCCCTGTCGATTCTAGTTCCTCGTCATCTTCTTCGGATTCTAGCTCAGATAGCTCTTCGGATTCTAGTTCCTCGTCATCTTCTTCGGATTCTAGCTCAGATAGCTCTTCGGATTCTTCGCAAGCAGAAGTTGTTTCCACTTCTATTGAATCTGAGGATACTAAGGTTAATAAGTGGTTGCGTTCACACCAAAATAAGATGTGGATTTGGAATAACAGTCCTTATGGTGCACAGTGTGTAGATTTATTTGACTACTACTTCCAAGATATGACTGGTGAAGATCCACCAATGGTAGAAGGTGCAAAAGATTTATGGGATATGCCAGGTAATATTGGGACTTATTTTGAGCAGGTGCCAGCTTCTGAAACTCCACAACAAGGTGATGTCGCTATTTGGGGGTCTTCATGGGGCGGAGGTTATGGTCACGTTGCGATTGTAATTAAGTCTGCTGGCAGTGGGAACATTCAGGTACTTGCTAATAACGTTGATGGTTCTGGTAGTCAGCCAGCATTAGTTAACAATGCAAGCACTAGTGGCTTGCTAGGTTATTTGAGACCTCAAGAAATTACTTCTGATGGTTCTTTTACGGCTTCAGAGACTTCAACCGACGCTGATAGTAGTTCTGATTCTTCGTCTAGTGGTAGTTCTAGTGTTGATAGTAGTTCTGATTCTTCGTCTAGTGGTAGTTCTAGTGTTGATGGTAGTTCTGATTCTTCGTCTAGTGGTAGTTCTAGTGTTGATGGTAGTTCTGATTCTTCGTCTAGTGGTAGTTCTAGTGTTGATAGTAGTTCTGATTCTTCGACTAGTGATAGTTCTAGCTCAGAAACAACTCAAAGTACGGCCATTCAAAAGTTGCCATGGAGTAATGAAATATTTGCAGTTGGTGTTAACTCACAAAACACTACAGTTCGTGTTTTGACAAAAGCTGATTTAAAATATTTGGACAATCCAAAAGTACAAACTGTTAAGGACATCCCGGGCACAGAATACTATACAGGCGGTAAAGCTGGTGTAATTTGGGGAGTGACACCACATGGTGATGCAGTAGAGTTGACTTATGATCAGTGGAAGAAAGTTGGTAGTCCAACACCTAAGAAGGAAAATGCGTTATACGTTAAGTACTCTTGGGATGATCAAAAATGGTTGGCTGTGCCAATTGATAATGGTAAAAAAGGTATCCTTTGGAAGCCATTAAATCAAACTGAATATGCTGCTGAAGGTTCACCAAAGGTACAAAATGCTGGCTATATAACTGGTACTACGTTCTATAAGTCATGGTCATCAGATGATATCTACGCTCGCAGTGCAAGTGGTAAAGTGCACAAACTTACATACGATGAGTGGAAAAAAGCTGGTTCTCCAAAGCCACAAGTTATTGAAGATTAATAATATATACTTTGTGTAATTCGTTAATTGGGTTAGCCTAACTTTTAAATAACAGTTAAAATGGTTTTGATATATCAAATATTTCAAAAGGTGAAAAATGTCTAAGATTGCTAGAGAAGATGTAGCTCATATTGCTTCACTTGCTTGTATTGATATGTCTGATAAAGAACTGGATGATATGGCAGAAAAAATTCCAGTAATCTTGCAGGCAGTTGAACAAGTCAGCGAAGTTGTGAATGATTCAGTAATGCCAACTTCACATCCGATGCCACTTACAAATAACTTTAGGGAAGATCAAGTAAAGCCAAGTCTTACCCAAGAACAGGCACTTTCTGGTGCTCCAGATTCTGAAGATGGTCGGTTCAAAGTTCCAGCAATTTTGGATGGAGAGTAGACGATGCAGCAAAATTTAGTAGAGTTTAGTGCTCATGAAATGGCCGAAGGGTTAATCGCAGGTGATTTCACTTCAGTAGAATTAGTAGAAGCGCATTATGAAAGAATTGCAGCAGTAGACGAGCAAATCCATGCATTCTTGCACTTGAATAAAAAAGAAGCACTAGAAACTGCAAAAGAAGTTGATCAGGATCGTAAAGCTGGAAAGAAACTTCCATATCTTGCAGGTGTGCCAATAGCAATCAAGGACCTAATTGTTACTGTTGGGCAACCAACAACTGCTGGCTCTAAGATGCTAGAAGGTTGGGAATCCCCTTACGATGCTACTGTTATTACTAAAATTCGTGAAAATCGGATGCCAATCCTAGGTAAAACTAATCTTGATGAGTTTGCAATGGGATCATCAACTGAGCATTCGGCATATGGTATTACTCGCAACCCATGGGACTTAGAGCGTATCCCAGGAGGTTCTGGCGGCGGATCTGCAGCAGCAGTGGCAGCTTTTGAAGCCCCGTTAGCGCTAGGTACTGATACAGGTGGTTCAATTCGTCAGCCAGGTGCTGTTACTGGTACTGTTGGCACAAAACCAACGTATGGTGGAGTATCACGTTATGGTTCAATTGCCATGGCATCTTCATTGGATCAAATTGGTCCAGTGGCTCGTAATGTTCTGGATACAGCATTGCTTCATGAAGTTATTGGTGGGCACGATTCAATGGATGCAACTTCATTGGCTGAAGAAGTTCCAGAAGTTGTAAATGCTGCTAAAAAAGCTTCAGTTAAAGGTATGAAAATTGGAGTTGTTACTGAGCTTAGTGGTGAAGGTTACCAAAAAGGCGTTGAAGAAAATTTTAATGAAAGTATCAAAACTTTAGAGGAGTTGGGTGCTGAGATTATTGAAGTATCATGCCCACACTTTAAATATGCTCTAGGCGCTTATTACTTAATCATGCCTAGTGAAATGTCCTCAAATTTAGCACGTTTCGATGCAGTACGCTATGGCTTGCGTGTTGATGATGGTGCAAAGACTATAGAGCAAGTTATGTCAGCTAGTCGTAAAGCTGGTTTCGGTGCTGAAGTTAAGCGTCGTATTATTCTTGGTACTTATGCACTTTCTGCAGGTTCATATGATGCATACTATGGTAGCGCTCAAAAGGTACGTACTTTAATTCAAGAAGATTTTACAAATGCTTTTGGAAAAGTTGATGTATTAGTGTCACCTACATCACCAATCACTGCATTTAAGTTTGGTGAGAAACTGGATGATCCAGTTGCTATGTATAAAAATGATATTGCTACAATTCCTGCTAACTTAGCTGGAGTTCCGGGAATTACAGTACCTAATGGTTTAGCAAAAGAGGATGATTTGCCTACCGGTTTCCAAATTCTCGCATCAGCTAAATCTGATGCAGCTTTATACCAAGTAGCTGCTGCATTGGAAACTGCTCTTGAAGAGAAATGGGACGCACCACTTTTGGCAAAATTGCCAGAGCTAAAGGAGGAAACTCGTGGCTAGTGACAAATTAATGAACTTTGATGAGGCCATCGAAAAATATGATCCAGTAATGGGCTTTGAAGTCCATGTTGAGTTAAATACTAACACGAAGATGTTTTGTGGCTGTGCGAACGAGTTTGGTTCTGAACCAAATACTAATGTTTGTCCTGTATGTTTAGGTTTACCTGGTGCATTGCCTGCTGTCAATAAAAGTGCAGTTGAGTCTAGTATTAAGCTAGGGTTAGCATTAGGTTGCGATATTGCTCCGTATACGAAATTCTCACGTAAACAGTATTTCTACCCGGATACTCCGAAGAACTTTCAGACTTCACAATATGATAATCCAATTGCTGAAAATGGCAGTATCGAGATTGAATTGGAAAATGGTAATAAATACCAAGTTGAAATTGAACGTGCGCATATGGAGGAAGATGCTGGAAAGCTGACCCACCAAGGTGCTTCTGGACGTATCCAAGATGCAGGTAGTTCATTAGTTGACTATAACCGTGCTGGTGTACCATTAGTAGAAATTGTGACGCATCCAGTTGAGATAGCGGATCCAAAAGATGCTCCAGAACTTGCTCGTACTTATGTGGCAGCAATTCGTGAGATTGTAAAAAATCTTGGTATTTCTGATGCAAAAATGGAACGTGGCAATGTACGCTGTGATGCTAACGTTTCATTGAAGCCAAAGGGCGCCAAAAAACTTGGAACTCGTACTGAAACTAAGAACATAAACTCACTACGTGCAATTGAAAAAGCAATCCGTTATGAAATCCAGCGCCATGCGCATATTCTTGATAGCGGTGCAAAGATTGTACAGGAAACTCGTCATTGGCAAGAAACTACTGGTGGGACTTCGGCTGGACGCCCGAAGTCAGATGCAGACGACTATCGCTATTTCCCAGAGCCAGATTTGGTGCCAATTGCGCCAAGTAAAGAATGGATAGCTAATCTTAAAGAAACTCTACCAGAACCTCCAGCAGAACGTCGTAAGCGTTTACATAAAGAATGGGGATACTCTGATTTAGAATTCCGTGATGTAGTAAATGCTGATTTACTTGACGAGATTGAAGAAACAGTTGCTGCAGGTGCAACTGCAGCTGTTGCCCGTAAATGGTGGATGGGCGAAGTTGCTCGCAGAGCTAATAGTGAAAGTGTCGAAATTAAAGACCTTGGGGTAACTCCACAGACTATCGTCTCTCTTGATGAGTTAATTAAAGCTGGTAAGATTAATGATAAGATTGCACGTGAAGTTCTAGACGGCGTACTTGCTGGTGAAGGTAATCCAGAAAAAGTCGTAACAGACCGTGGTCTGGCAATTGTGTCAGATGATTCAGAACTTTCTGGTGTCATCGATAAGGTCTTGGAAGAGCAAAAAGATGCTGCTGAGAAGATAAAAAATGGTAAAATTCAAGCAGTGGGTGCTATTGTCGGTGGTGTAATGCGAGAAACTCGTGGCAAAGCCGATGCAACGAGAGCTCGCCAACTAATCTTAGAAAAGTTAGATGTTGAAGGATAAGTTTGAGCATAGATAGAGCTTGGGTAGTGATTCCAGCATTCAATGAGGATGCTGTACTCGGAGATGTTATTAAACATGTTTTGACTAAGTTTAAACATGTTGTAGTTGTCGATGATAACAGTACAGATAACACTGCTAAGATTGCCCTTGAAGCAGGAGCATGCGTAGTTACACACCCAATTAATCTTGGGCAAGGAGCAGGTTTACAAACAGGTTTCGACTTTGTAAAAATGCAAGACAATGTTAGTTGTGTGGTTACCTTTGATGCAGATGGACAACATGACCTTGACGATGCAGCAGCTATGGTGGAATTACTTCAGGAAGAAAAACTTGATGTAGTTCTTGGATCTCGTTTCCTAGATGATAAGACTGAAGTCTCTACTTTTAAACGGATTGTGTTAAAAGCTGCTGCAAAGTGGGGAGCA
The DNA here is from genome assembly GCA_047606545.1 of Micrococcaceae bacterium. Lineage (GTDB taxonomy): Bacteria > Actinomycetota > Actinomycetes > Actinomycetales > Micrococcaceae > JASGDC01. The sequence goes on from JASGEI010000017.1 coordinate 14,228, forward strand.
CTAACCACAGGTATGAAACTTACTGATGCCCATAACGGTTTGCGAGTAATTAGTCGGGAAACTCTTGATAAATTCCATATTAATCAAAATAAGATGGCTCATGCTTCTGAGATTATTGACAAATTTGGTGAGTTAAAAGTTTCGTATAAAGAATATCCGACGCATATTCGTTACACCGATTACTCTAAGTCCAAAGGGCAGCCTTTGTTGAACTCAGTAAATATACTAATAGATTTAATAATGAAATGATGAAATAATGCGCTTAGTTTTCCAAATTTTCATAGTTGTAGTTATTCTTGCAGCTTTCTTTAGAATGACTACAAAAGCAACAAGTTTACGTTCTCAGGCATTGCGAAGAATTGCTTTCTTACTGTTTGCAATCGCTGCTCTATTTTCAGTGCTTTTCCCCTCACAGTTAACAGCGTTTGCAAATCTCTTTGGTGTTGGTCGTGGTGCTGACTTATTGTTGTACGGTACGATTTTATTATTATTTACTTTTATTGCCAGCAGCTCAAGTCATACTAGGATTACTGAGAAAAACCTTACTAGAATAAGTAGGAAAATGGCATTGAATGAGGCCAAGTATCCGAAAAACTTTGAACATGATATGGAATTAAATAGATAATATAGCTTTTAATGAAATATAGGTTATAATAGCTTAACGCGCTAGTTTATTTACGTGGTAGGGGAAGGATCGCATGAGTAAGCAAGTAGAAGAAACAAAAACTACTACTATCAGTTTGCCAAAGCAATATGATGAAGAAGAGATTCAGCATATTATTTTGACACCTGAAGAAAAACATATTATTGATGCATTAGCAGATGATAGTGCAATATTAATCGGTGCTGATGCACAAAATCGCTCTGCACGCTTTTTATTAGATACAGCAGTGTCAATTGCTGGTCGTCATCCAGATGCAGACGTATTCTTGGACGATGTTACAGTATCTCGCAAGCATGCAAAATTTATTCGTAATGAAGATGGCTTTATTTTACAAGATTGTAATAGCCTAAATGGTACTTATGTTAATACTGACCGCATTGATGAATATAAGCTAAAAGACGGTGAAGAGATTCGTATCGGTAAATTCCGTTTCGTATTTTATTCAGCAAACTATGATCCATATCATAGCTAATCTCGTTTTGTAATCGAGATATTTTTTACGATATAGTTAATAGTAAATTATTTTTGACTTTATTTGAAGGGATGGATTTTTGTGCGTGATTTGCCAAGTAATACGCCATTACGTCCAGTCCATCCTGCTGCAGGTCAAACTTCACTTTTTGAAGAGACTGAAAGCATTGATGAAAATCTTGGCTACCGTTCTAAGGTAGTGGAAAAGCTTGTAGGTATAACTTATCGTCAATTAGATAATTGGACTCGCACAGGTCTTATCAAGCCACATATCCGAGCTGCTAAAGGTTCTGGGTCGCAGCGACTATTTAGTTTCCGAGATATTCTAGAGCTTAAAATTATTAAAAACCTGCTTGATACTGGGGTATCACTACAACAGATTCGTATTGCAATAGACCACCTACATTCAAAAGGCTATGAGGATATTTCTCAGCTAACATTGATGAGTGACGGAGCTACAATCTTTGAATGTTCAAACCCTGATGATATTGCTGATGTTCTTCATGGCAGCCAAGGGGTATTTGGTATCAATCTTGGAGCTACGTTACAAGAGGTTAGTGGTAGTATTTTAGAGATTTCTGCAGAAAAGACAATTCCTGAAGATGAAAACAACGTTGTTGATTTTCGACAACGCCGTCTTGCTTAATAAAATCAACTTTTAATTTAACGTTTATTGTAGATATCATCTACTGTATCTTGGAAGTCTTTTAAGACTTTAGTACGTTTAATTTTCAAAGAAGGAGTTAAGTGTCCTGACTCTTCAGTAAAATCACTTTCAATAACCTTAAATTTTTTGATAGCTTCTGCATGGGATACAGTAGAATTTGCATCATTAACAGCATCTTGAACTTCAGCAATGACTTTAGGATGTTCTACCAATTCTGATAGTGAAGTATCTAAAGGTAAATCATGATGTTCAAGCCAACTTGGAATGACTTCAGCGTCTAAACTAATAATAGCTGAGATAAAAGGCCGTTGATCTCCGATAACTACACATTGTGAAATCAATTCATGTGCACGAATTCTGTCTTCGAGTAATGCAGGAATAACATTCTTACCACCGGCAGTAACAATAATTTCTTTTTTACGTCCAGTGATGTGGATATTGTCATTTTTATCAAAGAAACCAAGATCTCCAGTGTGTAACCAGCCATCACGGATTGCTTCATTCGTAGCTTCTTCATTTTTCCAGTAGCCTTTGAATACGTTTACTCCTTTAACTAGAATTTCGTAGTCATCAGCAATACCTACAGTAACTCCAGGAATTGGAGGCCCTACTGTGCCAGGTTGTAAATCTTTTTCACTCATGAATGTAATTGGAGCGCAAGTTTCTGTCATGCCGTAACCTTCAACAATAGGCAGTCCCGCGCCTCTGAAGAAATGAGACATATTTTCTGATAATGGAGCACCACCACTGCATGCAAAGACCATATTGCCCCCCATGCTATCCAAAATTTTTGAATAAAGTAGCTTGTCAAATAATTTCTGTTCAGTACGTAGTCTAAATGGAATTTTTTTATGACTAGATAGCGCCTTTGAATATTGAATCGCAACTTTTTCAGCACGATCAAAAATTATGCCTTTACCAGAGTACTTTGCAGTTGATTTAACGGTATTATAAACTTTTTCGAATACTCGAGGTACTCCTAAGATAAAATGAGGCTTAACTTCGTTTAAATCACGAGATAGACTTTTAATATTTGGGGTATGAGCAATATTAATGCCAGAGTTAGTGCTCATTAGTGCGATTAAGCGAGCTAAAACATGTGCTAACGGTAAAAATAGTAGTTCTTTACGTTGATATTCTAGTAGTGACTTAAATTGTTCTGAACAATTAACTGCGATGCCAGTAAAGTTACTATGCATTAGCATGCAACCTTTAGGTTTTCCGGTAGTACCTGAAGTGTAAACTATACTAGCAATGTCACTGCCTTTAATCTGATCGCGACGTTCTTCAAACTCTTTATTAGATACGGTTAATGAAGCCTTAGCAAGTTCTTTAAAATCAGCATTTTCGATAATCCATATTTTCTTTAGCTCGGGTAGCTGATCTTTAACTTCTAATACGGCAGATTCATGTTCTTCGTTTTCGACAAAAATAGCTTTAGTGCCAGAATCAGAGAGAATCCACTCAATTTGTTTTGGTGAAGATGTTTCATACACAGGCACTGTAATACAACCGGCAAAAAGAATTGCAAAATCTAATAAACTCCACTCATAGCGCGTTTTTGACATTAGACCAATACGGTCCCCGTGTTTATAGCCAAGCCCAATAAGCCCTTTTGCTAAAGTTTTAACTTGCGCATAGAAGTCTTCAGCATTAACTTCTTTCCATTCACCCTTATGGTTTCTACGAGTAAACAAAATTGGATTTTTGCCAGAATTAACATGTTTTAGCAACATATCGGTAATATTAAAACTCTCAGGAAGATCGAAAATAACCTCGCGTGATACCTGTTGTTTCATAGTTTTGACCTTTCGGCTACTTTAATCATGCTTAAGTAAATGATACCTTGAATTCACAATGAAACAGGCTGTAAAACGCTTATTTAAATCCCTTATGCCCTATAACGCACAAGGGATTATTTATATTAAAAATTGAAGTGTAAAAGTAAACAGGTAAATCACACTTGATTAATCAAGTTATAAGTTTTGTTCTCTAGAAGAGCTCGGCAAGGTACTTATTATAGCTTGGATAAACTTCTCGGACTCTTCAAAAATCAGATGTGCATCATTATCAACTGTTGCTACATGATAGCTTTCATGTAGCAATTGTTTCTCTAGATATTTTTTGCCAACTTTGTGTTCGAGTATTCTGATATCACTATCAGGAACTACTTTATCTTTGGTAGATCTAAACAATAGAATTGGTACTTTAATTTTATTCAAGTTACGTCGAGTAACTGTTAGTAATTTTTTAAGTTCATGCGTTGCTGACACTGAAACCTCAGTGTAAGCGCCTTCCGTAACTCCTGATTTCTTAATGTCGTTTCCGATACCAGGTACTGTTTTAACAAAGTATTTCATTATGCTAAGAAGAAAGCTGCGCTTATCTGGAATGGTTAAAGCTGGGTTTACTATTACAGCGCCATCAACTATTGCCTCTTCTGCAGCGCGTAATGAGAGTGCTCCACCCATTGAAAGTCCAGCGATAAACACAGCACTGCAACTATTATTTAATTGATAGATTTCTTTAAAAACTGCACGCTGCCATTCTTGCCAGTGTACATGCTTTAAATCATGAGGACTTGTTCCATGTCCAGGTAGTAATGGCATTCGGACTTGGTAACCTTTACTTGCAAGAAAGTGAGCCCAATCACGCATACTATGCGGTGAGCCGGTGAAACCATGAACCACTACTATTCCGATTTTTTCGTTTTTTCCTTTACCTTTGTAATAGAAAGGAGCATGATTAATTTTTTCACTAGCTTTTTTTAAGTTATCCATATCTATAAAATATCGTATTTATGATTAGTTGCAGTGTAAGCTGATAGTAAAGTCATCATTATCTATGGGAGATGCTATGTTTTACACTTTTATTACAAAAGGTATTTTAAAGCCAATAGTTAAATATATATACCGTCCTGAAGTAAAAGGATTGGACAAGATTCCGAAAGAAGGAAAGGCAATATTCGCTAGTAATCATTTAGCTGCCTCAGATTCAATATTCTTCCCGGTATACTTGCCACGCCCTATTGTATTCTTTGCCAAGAGTGACTATTTTTACACACCTGGTCTCAAAGGGAAAATACAAGCTGCATTTTTTACTGGACTAAAGCAGATTCCAGTTGATCGTCGCGGTGGTGAGCATGCAAAGAAATCCTTTAATTCAGCTGAAGATATCTTAGCTCGTGGTGACTTCTTTGGTATTTATCCAGAGGGGACACGTAGTACGGATGGTAAGTTGCATAAAGGTAAAACAGGTGTTGCCCGTATTGCTTTAGAAACTCATACCAAAGTCTATCCAGTGGCAATGATTAATACTAATAAAGCGCAACCTGTTGGTACTTTAATTCCAAAATTAAAGCCTAAAGTAGGGTTTATAATTGGTGATCCATTAGATTTTAGTAAGTACTATGACAAGCAAGATGATCGAGAGATACTGCGAAAAGTAACTGACGAAATTATGAAAGCGCTCCAAGAGCTTAGTGGACAAGAATACATCCATGAATATTCACAACCAGCGACTAAGAGATTATCTGAAGAGGAACAAGTTATTAGGGACTAGCTTAAAATAGCACTTTTCACTAGAATAGTGATGATGACTGAAAATGATGATAATAAAGAAGTAATTAACAGCTGGCGTAATAAAAAAATCTTGCAACAGCCAAGCTGGGACGATGATCCTAGGCTTTCAAAAGCCCTGTCTTACTTAAAGAAGCTACCTCCATTGGTATTTGCAGGTGAAGTGCGTGACTTACATAGTAAGTTAGCTGATGCGGTAGAAGGTAAAGCGTTTTTGTTGCAAGCAGGGGATTGTGCTGAAACTTTTGAAGGTGTGACTGCACCAGAAATTCAAGAACGTGTGAAAACTATCCTACAAATGGCTACAGTCTTGAGTTACGGTGCTAGTGTGCCAGTAATCAAAGTTGGTCGTTTAGCTGGACAGTTTGCAAAGCCTCGTTCTGAAGATAGTGAAACCCGTGAGGGAGTAGAGTTACCTTCATTCCGAGGTGATATTGTTAATGGCTTTGAATTCACTAAGGAAGCTCGAGTGCATAACCCAGAACGCTTAGTTGAAGCCTACAACATGTCTGCTGCAACGCTAAACCTAATTAGAGCTTTTACTCAAGGGGGCTATGCAGATTTACGTCTAGTGCACGAATGGAATAAAGGGATATTTTCAAATGGTACCAACAAACGCTATGAAGCATTAGCAAAAGATATCGACCGTGCAATGCGATTTATGGAAGCTAGTGGCGGTGATATTGATGCTCTTAAACGTGCAGATTTCTATGCTTCACATGAAGCTCTACTTTTAGAATATGAGAGTGCGTTGACTCGAGTTGATAGCTTAAGTAAAAAACCTTTTGATACCTCTGCACACTTTGTTTGGATTGGGGAACGTACCCGAGGTCTTGATGATGCACATGTGGATTTCTTGTCACAGGTTGCAAATCCTATTGGTGTTAAATTAGGTCCAACTGCTACAGCTGGAGAAGCAGTCGATCTTGCTAAGAAGCTTAACCCAGATAATATTCCAGGACGCCTGACTTTCATAACTCGAATGGGTGCAGATAAGATTCGTGAAACACTGCCTAAAATTGTTAAAGGTGTCGAAGACGCTGGGCTTAAAGTTGTTTGGGTTTGTGATCCAATGCATGGCAATACTATCAAAGCAAAAAACGGCTACAAGACTCGTCGTTTTGATGATGTACTAGCAGAAGTTAAAGGTTTCTTTGCGGTGCATAAGAAGCTGGGTACTATTCCAGGTGGTTTGCATGTAGAAATGACGGGGAATAATGTTACTGAATGTTTAGGTGGTTTTGACGAAATTGATGATGAGCAGCTTGCTAATCGTTATGAGTCAGTTTGCGACCCACGTCTTAATAAAAAACAATCAGTAGAATTGGCTTTTCAGGTTGCAGAGTTCTTAAAAGAACGTAACAACGAGACACCACACCCGAAATTCTAAGAATTTTTGTCTACTTAGGTCCTAGTGAAACTACAATTGTTACACTGGCACCGTCATTAACTTCAGCACCTGCCGCAGGATTAGTGCCAATTACTTTTCCTGCGCGTATGGTACTTGAGTACTCTTTCAATGTTTTACCAAGTACTAGATTTTGCTCAGTCAATTTTTTACTAGCAGTAGTAGCATCAAGGTTCTGCAAATTTGGCACTTTAGTTTTAGCTGGGCCTTTAGAGACATACATTTCGACTAGACTAGAGAGTTTTGCAGATTGAGAAGCATCTGGAACAGTTTTCACTACGGTGCCAGCAGGAACGTTCTGATTATAGTCTTCAATAGTTTTAACTTCAAAACCTTTTGCTGTTAATTGGTTTTTAGCATTCTCAGTAGTTTGGTTAGCAACGTTCGGAATTTGCGTGTTAGGTAATGAGTGCTCTGCAAGATTCCATCCAGAATAACCCGCCCCATAAAGTAGTGCACCAACAAAAACTAAGCTAAAGAATACTCTAAGCAAAGAAATTCCAGGGCGTAGTTGTACTCTGTAACTCTGCTGAATAGCTTTGAAATTCTTTTGCTCAGTTTTTTTAATTTGTTTTTTGTTTACGCGTTTTTCTTTACGACTCAATTCTTGTGATTGTACTCGTGGTGCTGGAGTGTGCTGTGTTTTGGGTGTAGGAGTGTGGTGTTGTTGGTAAGTAGGAGTTATTTCCTGTTTTCGTGGCAGTTCTTCGCGCTGTATGGTTACAGTTTGATTTTCAGGAGGTTGTTTGCGAACCATAGTTTGTTGTTCACGTTGTCTGCGAATCTCTCTAGTGCGATTTCGGTTATGGTCGCGTAAGAAATCAGGGATAAGCTCTGTTTCACCTGTTGAAACAGGAGGCACCACATTAGTATGTGGACGGTAGTGAATTGCTGGAGTTTCTTTACGAGTTGGTTCAGCAAAATTATAGTCTAGTTTTTCGCCAGGAATTACTCGCAATAATCTTTGTACTTCAGCAAGCACCACTTTGGCATGTTGTGGCCGGTTACGAGCATTATTTTCAGTGCAGTAACGTACTAGCTCATCAAGTTCCTTGGGAATGCCATGAGCTTTTTCTGAAGGTGCTGGAACTTTTTCAGTAACATGTGCAAAAGCGACTTGCATTGGGTTATCACCAGTAAACGGTTGCACACCGGTTAACATTTCATAAATCATGACGCCCAATGAGTAGACATCTGAACTTTCGTTAGCTTCACCTTCATTGATAACCTCAGGTGCCATATAGGCAACTGTACCTAGTAAGGAACCAGTAACAGTTTTGTTATCCATCATTCGAGCAAGCCCAAAATCGACTAGCTTAATTCGACCGTCTTCAGTGATAAGGACATTTTCTGGTTTTAAATCGCGGTGGATAATTTTTTCATCATGAGCAGCCGCTACTCCAGAAAGAATTGGCTCTAAGGCTTCAAGGGTCTGGCGTGGCGTAAAATGATCTTCCTGATATAGGATATCTCTTAAGGTGTAGCCATCAAGGTACTCCATCGTAAGGTACATAAAGGGGCCACTGCGACCTTGATTTAATGTTTTTACTACATGAGGATTATCTAATACCGCGGCATTACGTGCTTCTTGAATAAAACGGTGGACGAATTTCTTGTCATCAAGAAGATGTGGAAACATTACTTTAAGAGCTAAATCGATGCGAAGCTTTTTATCGTAAGCCAAATAAACCGTTGACATGCCACCTTTTGCAATCAACGATTTGATTTCGTACCTATCACTTAGGACTGTACCTGGACCTAATTTGCTTATTGTATTATCCACTATAAATATCTTACGAAAAATCAGATAAATAAAACAGCTAAGGCACGGTAATATGAGTTTATGGTTAATGAAAAAAACTCTGAAATCGAAAATAAAGTTGATAGTTGGTTAGCAATTGGGGAAGTGGCAGAACAAATTGGTACTACTGTGCCAAGGATTAAAGCTCTAGTTGATCGTAAAGTTTTACTTGGTATTCGCCGTGGAAACCCACCGATTTTTAATATCCCAGAGAAATTTATTAAAGATGGAAAGCCTCTTGATAATCTGAAAGGGACATTACTGCTTTTGCAGGATGCTGGTTTTTCTGATGAAGAATCTTTAATCTGGCTTTTTACAGAAGAACCGAGTTTAGAGGCTAAACCAATAGATGTATTATATGAGGGTACTTTTAAGACTCAAGTTCGTAGAGTTATTCAAGGTTTAGCTTGGTAACTTAAGCATTACGTTGAGTTAAAGTATGGGCTAGCTTTTCTAGTTCAGCTTTAACTTCAGCGTTTATTTTTAATGTTTGTAATTCTTTAAGCGCGGTATTGGTTAAAGAATGAATTAGTGCTTCAGTTTTAGTTAATGCACCTGATGACTTAATTAGTTTTTGTAATTTAGTTACTTCTTCTTCAGTAAGTTCAGGATTGCCTAGATTATTATTTAAATAAACAGCAGTAGTGGTATCGATGTTTTCAATAGTGTAGGCGATTAACGTAGTGCGTTTACCTTCTCTAAGATCATCACCAGTTGGTTTCCCCGTTACATTAGAATCACCAAAAACTCCTAATATATCATCACGCAACTGAAAGGCTTGACCAATTGGTAAGCCAAAAGAACTCAAATTAGCTAGTAATTTAGCAGTTGCTTTACCAAGAATTGCACCAATAGTTAGTGGGTGTTCTACAGAGTATTTAGCTGATTTATATGTCAGGACTTTAAATGCTCTTTCATGAGGTGAAAGTTCATGGTCACTAATGAAATCAACTTCTTCATGGATATCCATAAATTGGCCAGCCATTACTTCTAGACGCATAGTCTCAAACTTTTTTCGTGCTGCTAATGCATTTTCAATATCTGCGATGGCTAGGCTGAAAATTTCTTCACTCCATTGCATGCAAATATCGCCAGCAATTATCGCAGCTGCCATGCCATAGTCTTTGCTATTGCCGTAATAATCTTGTTTTTTATGATTATTACTATAGGAATTATGGATGGTCTCAATGCCTCGCCTAGTATCTGAATTATCAATTATGTCATCATGGATTAGCGCTGAAGTTTGAAATAATTCTATTGCTGCACCAACCTTAATGCTTAAGGCTTCATCGTTGCCGTTTGCAGCAAGGTAGCCTAAGTAATTCAATTGTGCTCGAGTGCGTTTACCGCCTTTGGCAACTTCGGAAATATGCTGGCAAAGCTCAGCAGCTTCATTGGAAATCTGTTTTGCAATTGCAATTTTATTCTCAATAAAGTCAGTTAAATAATCATTTACAGCTTCAATGTAGTTTTTTGACGACAACATAGTACTCATCTTAACGAAAAATACCGCTAATTGTTTTATTGGCAAGCTAAATAGCGTAGAGTTTAGAGTAAGGGAGATGAATAATGGCGTTATCAGATAACGAAAAAGAAACTTTAAGTTTCATGGAGCAACAACTCAAGCAAGAAAACCCTAAACTAGCTAAAGAATTTGCACAGCCACTTGATAGTGATGCGATGAAAGGCTTAGTTATTGGAATTCTCGTAACGGTAGTTGGGCTTGTAGTCATGTTGCTTGCTGTGCATTTTAATTTGGTTATCCTTGGTATTCCAGCTTTCTTAATGATGTGTGGTGGTGTTTGGTGGGCTTATGAAAAGACTGAAGAGCAGTTTCGTAAGCGTCGCGAGGTTGCACGAAAAAATAACGCTAATTCGTCAACTGGAGCCCAAACTCCACTTTCTTTCTTGCGAGATATCGAGAGTAAACTTCAAGACCTTTATACTGGACACGATGGACCTAATGGTCCTGGAGCAACAAGGTCTAACCAGCAACAGAAACCACAAGGACCAGTATTTGGGTTTGATTTTATGCCGCAAAGTAAAGGGCCAAACCTTGGACCAAAGAATACCCCAAAAGAGCCAAAGAACCCAAATAAGCCAGACGGCGACTCCAATGGCACGGGTTCTGTAAACAAAAATCCAAAAGACCCGAAAGATCCTAAGGGACCTAAAAATAACGGCACTGGGGGCAACCCATTTAACTTTGGCTTCTAACAACGGTAATAGCTATTTTAAAACTATTTCCTACTATTTTTCTCATTTCCTTACATAATTTTGACTGGAAACTAGAAAATAACTGGAAGAAATCTGCATAGTACTTTTTACTTTCAGTATATATTTTATGTTGTAGCTTAGGATTTTCGAGACCAAGTTTTTGTAAAGCAACCTCTACAAAGAGTTTCTCCAGGTGACTGGGCGTCTTGCGTGCAATTATCGATGATTAACTGTATTTTAGTTTTCCCTTTTCGCACTTTGTATTTAGCTAATCTTTCTGAGAGTTGCTTCCTAGTAATTTTGTATTTATGGCAAGCACTATCTGCAATGCACAGCGTTATTTGATAATCGAGTTCTCTAGCGCAGTCTAGAACATTATCTATGACATCAGTATGAATAATATTGGCAGTGGTCATAGTTTTATTGACTTATCGTTGATATATTTTTTAGATTTAATTCGGAAATGGAAAGTACCATGTTCATATGGCACACTCAAACCAAGAAGATATGCTGCGGATGTGTGACTAACTACAGAGTCACTAACTCTTGAAATTTGGATAAGCAATCTCATTAGGTATTTTTCAGTAAAATTTAATGAATTATATACAGTCCTTGGGACATATTTTCCAGATCCTAATTTGATGAAATCAGTCCTATTTAGCTGCTTGTAGACTTTATATTTTGAAATATTGATACCTGAGTATCAAATATATGGTTACTTAATTCTGTAAGTTCTTTTGGGTTCATGGTTTCAATTGTGGCGAAAGTTAATTCAGATAACTAATTAAGAATTATTAATGTGGATAACTTAAAGCTATTCCCAGCATTTTTCTGGTTTTCAGCCAAAATTTTGCAAGGAAATAAGAAAAATATAAGGAAGTAGTTTCAGGGGAAATATGATTGGGTAGCAAAATGTGGATTAATGCGAGGTGCTAAAAATTTATTCCATTTTATTCCAAACTTTATTTGCCTTGAGATAGCAAGGTAGTATCTTCTTAACAGTTCAAATTTAACTAAAATAAGATGCAAACTGGAGTGAAATGGAGTAATATGGAGGAAGTTGGTTGACTAACGAATAGAACATGAAGGTTTAGGAGGATTATGTTTCTAGGAACATATACTCCACGTCTTGATGGCAGTGGTCGTCTAAGCTTGCCGGCAAAATTCCGGGAGGAATTATCTAAAGGTTTAGTACTTACCCGTGGTCAAGATCGTTGTCTTTATGTTTTCAGCGCAAAAGAATTCGAAAAAGAGTTCAAAAGACTCAAAAAGGCTTCTTTTGCAGATAAAAAAGTCAGGAACTTCACTCGACTTTTCTTATCAGGTGCCTCCGATGAAACACCAGATAAGCAAGGACGATTGAATATTCCAGTAGCACTACGTGAGTATGCTGGTCTTGAAAAAGAACTAGCAGTAGTAGGTGCTGGTAACCACGCCGAGATTTGGGACGCAAAGCGTTGGGAGGAATACGTTTCCGAACAGGAAAGCGAATTCTCCGAAATCGAAGGTGAAATAGTTCCCGGCTTACTGTAATAACTGTAGTGCGAGACCCTCAGCCATCTTTATAACCTGATATACTTCCCCGATAGCAGGCTATAAGGAAGCGGACCCGGACATTCTTCCCCAATGGCCGGCTCAAATGGATGAGGATCTGGTGCTACAGTTTTTTATTGCCCGTTTAAATGGTTTGGAAGAATTGATGCTTAAGCCTGAAGATATGCATGTACCAGTATTACTGGATCGGTGTGTGGAGTTATTAGGCATGGCTTTTGATGGTGTTGATAATCCCGTAGCAATCGATGCTACTTTGGGCATGGGTGGACATTCTTACGAATTATTAAAACACTTTCCAAATTTACAACTTATCTGTATCGATAGAGATCAACAGGCAATTAATCTAGCAAAAAAACGTTTAATGCCTTTCATAAGTCGAGTGCATTTCTATCATGGTGTTTATTCTGAAATTTATGAGAGCATTACCAGTGCTGGCTTTGAAAAAGTCGATGCCATCCTTTTTGATTTAGGAGTCTCTTCGTTCCAACTTGATGAAAAAGATCGAGGTTTTGCATACTCATACGATGCCCCATTAGATATGCGTATGGATGATACTGCTGAACTGACTGCAGAAATTGTAGTTAACGAATATTCTGAAGTTCAATTAATTAAAATTTTAAAAGAGTATGGTCAGGAACGCTTTGCAAAACGAATTGCTACAAAGCTTATTAAGCATCGAGAGCAAAAACCGTTTACTCGTACGGGAGAGTTAGTAGAAGTAATTCGAAGTGCAGTCCCAGTTGCCGCTGGTAAAAAGGGTGGTCATCCAGCAAAACGAAGTTTTCAAGCTATCAGAATTGAAGTAAACCAAGAATTAGAAATTTTGAAGCAAGCTATTCCTGCGGCAATCGATAATCTGAAAGTTGGTGGTGTAATAGTCACTATGGCATATCACTCACTTGAGGATAAAATAGTAAAGAGTAACTTTACTAAAGGCGCGACTTCATCTGCTCCCTATGGTTTACCTATTGAGCTAGAAGAACATCAGCCATATTTGAAATTATTGATTCGTGGAGCAGAAAAAGCAAACGATGAAGAAATTTTAAAGAATTCTCGAGCTTCATCGGTTAGGCTTAGGGCAGTAACTAGAGTAAAAGATTAAGATAGTAGAAGTGGAGGGGAAGGTTTATGCCACAAGCATCAGGTTTAGCTAAAAAAACACCACGGTTCAGAAACCGTGGTAAGAATAAATCTGTTGGTAATGCACGTCGTAAAAGTGCTACACAATTCCGAGTCCTCTCCGATTTAAAAAAACCTAAAAAACTTTTATTTCCGATTCTTTGCGCACTATCGATTGTCGCAACTGTAGGTATTGTAATGGCGTTAAATATCTACATTTACCAAACTCAATACCAGATTGTGGGTTTAACGAATCAAAAAAATGATTTAGCCCTACAAACTCAAAAATTAAATGAAGATATTGCTCGTAATGAAGCTCCACAAAATTTAGCTGCTAAAGCAAAAGCTCTAGGTATGACAATTGCAGGTGACCCAGATTATATTGATTTAGATAACAATAAAGTTATTGGACCTGCGCCATTACCAGAACAAGCAAACCAACCGACAGAAGATCGTAGTTATGCAGAAATGAAAAACATCCCTAAGGTAGGTGTTGATGGCTCGACAGATACCGCATCAGCAGCGCCAAGTGAAGATCTGCCAAGTTACAGTCAAGATGATTTAAATGGCGGTACTATCCCAGCGCCAAAACAAAAAGAACCTACTGCGTCAGCAACTGCCGGAGGTGGTAAGTAATGAATAATTTTATTACTACCTTCAAGCAAAACTTTAATCGTTTTAAACGTTGGGTACTTTCTTCATATTTAGGTAAAACAAGAAATAGGATGCGTGGTGCTGTAGTTGGCTTGTTGGTCATGGCAATGGGCCTTGGGGTTAGGTTAATGTATTTACAAGGTTTTGATAATGGCCTAGCCCAAACTGCTCAAGAACGTCGAATGTCTAAAAGTATAATCCCAGCAAGCCGTGGGCAAATTTTAGATCAATCAGGAAAAATACTGGCTACAAATGTTACAAGATATGACATAACAGTAACTCCAAAAAACGTGGCACCTGTTGAGAGAACAACGAGTGGACATCAAGAGGTAGTAACAGTGGATAAAACTGTTGCAGATGTGGCAAATATTTTAGGTATGAGCCAACCAGCAGTTAAAAAGGCCTTTGAAGGCGATACCACAAAACCAATGGATCAGCGGCAGTTCGCTTATGTTAAAAAAGATGTATCTCCAGATGACAAGGCTAAGATTGATAATTTAAATATACCTTGGCTTGGGGCAGATGAGACCACTAAGCGCGTCTATCCTTCTGGTAGTGTGGCAGGTAATATTCTTGGTTTTACTAACGATGCAGGTCCGCTTGCTGGTATTGAACAAAGTGAAAACGAAGAATTACAAGGTAAAGACGGTGAACGTATCATTGAACGTGGTGCTGATGGTATCCGTATTGCTACTGCACCAACTCGTGAAACTCCACCAGTTAATGGTAATAATGTTAAATTAACTATCAACTCAGATGTACAAGCTTTTGCACAACAAGCAGCTGATAGCGCTAAGACTTCCAACAAAGCCGATTGGGCTATGATCACTGTTCTTAATGCTAAAACTGGGCAGGTAGTGGCTATGGCTGCTGACGGTACTGTTGATCCTAATAATCCGCAGAAGACAGATGAAGACCACCGGTATAACCGAAATGTTTCTGAGGTTTATGAACCAGGGTCTACTGCAAAAATGATGTTTGCAGCCGCTTCAATGCAAGAGGGGATTGTTGAACCAACTACTAAGTTCGAAATTCCTTATACCATTCAAATGGGGAGCCAAGTATTCAAAGACTCTCACGAACATTCACTGCAGCATGTTACTTTAGCCGGTATTTTAGCTCAATCTTCTAACACAGGTACTTTGATGATGGGGCAAAAATTAACTGTCCAACAACGCTACAATTATCTTGAAAAATTTGGTTTCGGCCAACTCACTGGTATTGAATTGCCAGGTGAGTCAGCAGGTATCGTCAATCCAATCGACCAATGGGATGAACGTACGCAATACTCGGTAATGTTTGGGCAAGGTTTTGCGGTTACTAACTTACAAATGACTTCTGCTTATGCGACTCTTGCAAATAATGGAGTGCGTATGACGCCAAGAATTGTAGAGTCAGTCATTGATCAAAATGGTGTGGAACACAAAACAGAGCAGCCAGCTGGCGTGCAAGTTGTTTCAAAAGAAACAGCCAAAAAATCTCAAGAACTAATGGAATCAGTAGTAACTGACGGTGGTGGACGTTTCTCAAGGATTGCAAATTACCGTGTTGGAGGTAAGACTGGTACTGCGGAAGTAGCTTCTAAAGATGGTAAAGGGTTTGACGGTAGTACGGCTTCATTTATTGGAGTTGCACCATTAGATAATCCAGAGTTTGTAGTAAATGTAACTATTCAACGCCCACGTACGGACACAATTTGGGGTGAATATATTGCAGCTCCGGTAGTTAAAGAAGTGATGGAAGAAACCTTACGTGCATATAATGTGCCACCTTCAACACCTCAGACTGTGCGTTTGCCAGTTACTTATGATGGGGATGAATTAGAGTAGGAATAAATTATGAGACCAAACAATATTGAAAATTGTGGCTTGCAAGATTTAATGTCAGAAATTGGAGCAAAGTTAATTTCTGGGAAATCAGCTGGCATAGCTGTAACTGGAATTAGTTTAAATACGAATTCAGTTGAAGCAGATGATATATATTTGGCATTGCCTGGTGCTAAGACTCATGGTGCAAAGTACAGTGATAAGGCAATAGCAGCAGGAGCTATCGCAGTATTGACTGATGAAGCTGGTTTGCAATTCCTTAAAGATATTGAAGTGCCGATTTACGAAGTGGATGATCCACGTGGGCAAATCGGTGCTATTGCTGCAAAGATTTACGGTACTGAAAATAAGACTCCAAAGATGTTTGGTATTACTGGTACTAATGGCAAGACTACTACTAGTTATTTTATACGTTCACTATTGACTGCTTTTGATAATAAAACTGGCTTGATTGGCACAATTGAGATTGTGGCTGATGATGAACCAATCCCAAGTGTCTTAACTACTCCTGAAGCTAACGATGTTCATGCAATTTTGGGAATCATGAATGAAAAGAACGTCAGTGCCGCTGTAATGGAAGTCTCTTCACATGCATTGGAATTTGACCGCGTGGCAAATGTGATGTTTGACGTAGTAGGATTCACTAATCTTACGCAAGATCATCTTGATTTGCATGGCACTATGGAAGAATATTTCAAGCGAAAAGCTGAACTATTTACAAAGAAACACGCTCGTAAAGGTGTGGCTATTATTGACAGTGAATGGGGCGAAAAGCTGATAGCTGAGGCAGATATTGATTGTGTTTCTCTTGCTTTGGAAGGCAAAGAAGCTGATTGGACTTTAACTGACTGTAAACGCCGAAATATTGGTCATGACTTTACTTTGCAGCATAAAGATGGCACTAAACTTGAGGTTGCAGTTGGGTTACCAGGATTTTTCAATGTAGCTAATGCAGCGTTAGCTACAGTAATGGTTGCTGAGTCGGGGGTAGATATTGGAAAATTGCAATGTGTTTTGACCGAAGCTAAACCGTTTTTTACTGACGTGCCAGGGCGGATGCAAGTTATCTCTCATCAACCCGCAGCAATTGTAGACTTTGCACATAACCCTAATGCCATGGTGTTAGCGATGGAAGCAGTTACTCCGCCAACTAAAGAAGGTAAATTAATTATTGTATTTGGCGCCACTGGCGAGCGTGACGTTACAAAACGCGAAGACATGGGTAGAATTGCTGTAGAAGGTGCATCTGTGATTATTATCACAGATGATGATCCACATGGTGAACCAGCAGCTCCAATTCGAGACCAGGTAGAAAAGGGTGCAATTGCTGCTGCACAAAGTAAAACTGATGTTAAAATTTTAAATATTGCACCGCGTAGTAAGGCAATTGAGCATGCTGTGAAAATTGCTACTGATAAGGATACAATTTTAGTTGCTGGACGTGGTCACGAAACTATCCAGGAAGTTATGGGTGAGGATTTAGAACTTGATGATAGAGAAATTTTGCGACAAGCACTAGGGATAGATTCAAAATAGTATTTATTTAGGAAGTAAAATTTAAATGATTTGTTTAACTGCTAAAGAAATTGCTAATGCCACTGATGGTAAATTGCTAGCAGATGCGGAACTAGTAGTTTCAGCCGGTGTCACTACTGATTCACGTGAGGTAACGGAAGGTTATCTCTTCGTAGCAAAACCAGGAGAAACGACTGATGGACATAATTTCATTCCAAAGGCACTAGAGCTTGGGGCTACACTTATCTTGGCTGAACGTGAAATAAGTCAAGACGGCAAGGTGGCGCCAAGTGTAATCGTCGATGACGTGGTTATTGCTATGGGAAAATTAGCCGCTGAGGTTGTTAAAAAAACACGTAAAGCAAATGATTTAAAAATTATCGGAATTACAGGTTCTGCGGGGAAGACTACTACTAAAGATTTATTGTCGGCAATTTGTAGCCTTGATGGTGAAACAGTAGCGCCGCAAGGTTCGTTTAACAGTGAAGTTGGGGTACCACTTACAGTATTTAGAATTACCGAGAATACAAAGTACCTAGTCGTTGAAATGGGTGCTAATGCAGTAGGAAATATTCGTTATCTATGTGATATGGTGCGTCCTAATGTCGGGGTAGTATTATGTGTTGGGACTGCGCATGCAGGTGAATTTGGTGGAGTAGAAAATATTGCTTTAACCAAAGGTGAAATGGTAGAAGACCTTAACAAAGATGATTTTGCAGTTCTTAATGCAGATGATGGCACAGTTGTTAAAATGCAAGAACGTACAAAAGCTCCGATTACTTGGTTTGGCACTAATGAAAATCTTAAAATAGCTAAAAAAGATAACAAAATTATTGCGAAAAATATCGAACTAGATGAATTGTCTTATCCGCACTTTGATATTGAATTTCCTAATGAAGAGATACATCACATAGATGCGACAATTATGGGCGCACATCACGTATCTAATTTATTAGCGGCAAGTGCTGCTGCTTTTAATTTAAGTATAAAACCTAGTATGATTGTCAAAGCACTAAATACAAAAAATTCGATGAGTAAATGGCGTATGCAATTAGATAAACACCAAGCAGGTTTTACTGTGATTAATGACGCATATAATGCGAACCCTGAGTCTATGAAAGCTTCATTGCAAGCTCTAGCTCACCTGGGTGAGAAAAAACGTGCATGGGCTGTATTAGGTGAAATGTTAGAACTTGGTGATGAATCTGCACTTCGACATGATGAAGTTGGTCGTACTGTAGTACGTCTAAATATTCCTAAGCTGATTGTGGTAGGTTCTGGAGCTAAAGCACTATACAATGCTGCTCAACTTGAAGGTTCTTGGGGCGATGAGGCATATTATGCCGATAATTTTGATGAAGCAAAAGAGATTCTTTTTGAAGAAGTAGAATCTGATGATGTGGTGTTATTTAAATCTTCTAATGGCTCTGGATTAGGCTCATTAGGTGAAGATATTTTGCAGCAACCAGCTACAGCTTTCAAAAAAGCAGTAGGGAGCGATAATACGTGATTCAGATACTAATAGCTGGCTTTTTTGCATTAATGTTTTCTTTATTGGGAACCCCATTTTTCATTAAGCAACTTGAAAAAGCTGAGTATGGTCAATTTATCCGTGAAGACGGTCCTGACTCTCACATGGTAAAGCGTGGTACTCCGACAATGGGTGGTGTAGTCATAATTGGTTCGGTGGTGCTGGCATACTTTATTGCCCATCTAGCATTTTTGATACCACCTTCAGCTAGCGGTTTAGTATTTATTTTCTTGATTGTCGGGATGTGTTTAGTTGGTTTCTTAGATGACTATCTAAAAATTTCTAAAAAGCAAAATCTAGGTTTAACTGCAAAGGCAAAGGTGTTCGGACAGCTTGCAGTCGGGACAATTTTTGCCATTCTAGCTACAATGTTCCCGGATAAGGCAGGTGTTACGCCAGCAACTTATAAAGTATCGTTTGTGCGTGATATGCCACATATTGATTTATCTTTCGGTATTCCTTTATTAGGTGTAATCCTATTTATTGTATGGAGTAACTTAATCAATGTTGCGATTAGTAATGGGGTAAATCTAGCAGATGGTCTTGATGGTCTTGCAGCTGGTGCAAGTGCAATTATTTTTGGTTCGTATGTAATAATTACTATTTTCCAGAGTTTCCATAGCTGTCAGCGTGCATTAGTGGATACCGCAGGTTGTTACACTGTACGTGATTCACGTGATTTAACAGTATTGTCTGCGGCATTAGTCGGTGCGTGTATCGGTTTCTTATGGTGGAATACTTCACCTGCACACATTTTCATGGGAGATGCAGGCTCGCTGTCGCTTGGTGCGGCTATTGGCGGATTAGCAATTTTGACTAGGACTGAATTATTACTACCAATTATTGGTGGACTTTTCGTTATCATCCTACTTTCGGTAATTATCCAAGTAGGGTACTTCAGAATTTCTGGTGGTAAACGAGTATTTAAAATGGCGCCACTGCAGCACCATTTCGAACTTAGCGGTTGGAAAGAACAAGCAGTAGTAGTGCGTTTTTGGATTATTACCTTATTCTTTGTGGCACTTGGAATTGGACTATTCTTTTCTGAGTGGGTAACGGTGGTGAGTAATTAATTATGACTAAGCAAGTTTCTTTTCCAGAATTAAATTCATGGGACGCTGATTGGAGTAAATTAAACGTTTTAGTTACTGGTATTGGAGTCGCTGGTTTTTCGTGCGCTGATACTTTACTAGAAAAAAACGCAAGAGTAACAGTTTTTGATGGCTCTAATCCAGAAAAAATTAAAGATACGTTAGAAACTCTTGAGATTATTGGTGGTAAATTCATCAATGATGAAGCGGAATTGCTTGATACTTTGGAAAATTACGATTTAATTGTAACATCTCCTGGGTGGCCACCGCATCATAAGCTTTTTCAAGCAGCTGCTAAGCATGATATTCCAATATGGGGAGATGTAGAATTAGCTTGGCGACTACGTAGCCGTAAAGGGAAGAAAACAGCTAAATGGCTACTAATTACCGGTACCAATGGTAAAACTACCACTACTGGAATGTTGGAATCAATTTTGCACCATGCTGGTTTAAAAGCTAAGGCTGTGGGCAATATTGGTTTCCCAATTCTTGATGCGATTCGTGAACCTGAAGAATATGATGTTTTTGCGGCAGAACTTTCAAGTTTCCAGTTACATTGGAGTGAAAGTGTTTCTGCAGAAGCTGCGGTAGTGCTTAATATTGCTGCTGATCATTTAGATTGGCATGGCAGTGAAGAAGAATATATCAAAGCAAAGGCTAAGATTTTTAACCAAGTCAAAATTGCATGTATCTATAATGTAGAAGACTCAATAACTTTGAAGATGGTAGAGCAAGCTGATGTAGTTGAAGGTGCCCGTGCTATAGGTTTTACTAAAGGTATTCCAGAACGCAGTATGCTAGGTGTAGTTGAAGATGTATTGTGTGACCGTGCATTTTTGGCAAAGCGTCAAACGCATGCCTTAGAGTTATGTACTTTTGCAGATTTAGGCGAACCATTAGCTCCACATACTATTACCAATGCACTTGCTGCAGCTGGATTGGCTCGAGCGCTTGACATTGAGCCTGCTTTTATTCAGGCAGGATTGAAGAACTACCGTTCTTCTGGACATCGTATCGAAAAAGTTGCAGAAATTGATGATGTTACTTGGATTAATGATTCTAAAGCAACTAACCCACATGCAGCCGCAGCTTCATTGTCAGCTTTTAAGAATATTATCTGGATTGCAGGTGGGCTTGCCAAAGGTGCACGTTATGAGGATTTAATTGCCGAACATGGGCATCGTTTAAAAACTGTGATTTTAATAGGCGAGGATAAAACTCTATTAAAAGCTGCTTTAACTGAAAAAGCTCCAGCTGTCCAAATTTATGAAACTACTGCTAGCGACGGGCAGGAAGTCATGGTGCAGGCTGTTACTAAAGCTCAAGAAATAGCTACTTCAGGCGATATAGTGCTCTTAGCTCCAGCTGCAGCGTCTATGGATCAGTTTAAAACTTATGCTGATCGAGGTGAAAAATTCGCCGCTGAAGTAGAAAAATTGGGGGATTAATATGGGTCAAGAACTTCCCTCACGCCCTCATTATTTACCGACTGCAGCTGTTCCAAATAACAAACCTGAAGCTACTAGAGTTAGTAACAAAAGAACGAATAAAAATACTCTAAAGTCTAAGAAAAAGCTTTTCAATAAAGCAAAGGTTCAAGAAAAGTTTATTGCGACTAAAAAGAGTCTTAATAAAGAAAATTTTAGTAATACTTTCATTAAGCTTGCTGAAAGAACTCAACTTACTTTTAAAAAATACTTCCCAGCATTTAATCGGGATAGTTCTGCATATTACATGATTTTATTTTCTACTTATGCTTTAGTTGGCTTAGGTTTGTTAATGGTGCTCTCTGCTTCTTCGGTAGAGTCAATTAGACAGGGTATCCCTAGCTATAGTATCTTCTTACGTCAGGCGATTTGGGCAATTCTTGGTTTGATAGTCATGCATATTGCTGCTCGGATTCCAAGAGATAGATACCAACGTTGGGGTTGGCCAGCAATGGTATTAACCTACATCTTGCTTATTCTAGTGCAGCTTGTTGGTTATGAGGTAAACGGTAACAAGAACTGGATTAGAATCGGGCCGATTAGTGGACAGCCTTCAGAGTTCGCTAAGTTTGCACTGTGTATATGGTTGCCTGGCGTTTTAGCAATGAACCGAAAATATTTATCTGATGCTTGGATTTTATTTGAAAAAATATTAGTACCGAGTGTGCCAGTTATTGTACTAGTGCTTATAGGGCATGACATGGGTACTTCGATTGTTATCTCATTGATTGTATTCGGTACTATTTTCGTTTCAGGCGTACCTATGCGAATATTCACTTTTATTATTGGTATTGGTGTGCTCGGAGCCGCCTTTTTTGCCTTGACTGATCCAAACCGACTAGCCCGTATTACAACTTGGGGCGGTAGTTGTAACAGTACTGATATTCAAGGAATGTGTTGGCAGTCTCAAGCTGGTTTATTTGGTTTGGCAAGTGGTGGCTGGTTTGGATTAGGCCTTGGGTCTAGCCGTGAGAAATGGTCCTGGTTGCCAGAAGCTCATAACGACTATATTTTCGCAGTAATTGGTGAAGAGCTTGGTTTCTTTGGTGCGATTACTGTAGTTGCGCTTTTTTGTATTCTGGCAATTGCTTTCTTAAGGGTAGTTTTACGTCATAGTGATCCATATATTAGGATTGCTACTTCAGGCGTGCTGTTTTGGATTATGGGTCAAGCTATAATCAATATGGGAATGGTTACCGGAGCACTTCCAGTAATCGGTGTCCCGTTACCGTTGATATCGGCTGGTGGTACCGCAGTTTTGTTTGCTTTGATGGCAATTGGAATGGTGCTATCTTTTGCTAGAACTGAAGCAAAGCCAGGGGATGCGCGGCGTACGAATAAAACTACGTATCGTAATGCGGCAAAACCAAAGCCTTTGAAACGGAAACGGAAGCTACCAGCAATAAGTAGATAATACTTAGAGTTAAAGAAAGCGAACTCATGGATAATAAAAGAACACTATCAATAGTCATTGCCGGTGGTGGTACTGCTGGACATGTTAGTCCGATGCTTGCCGTTGCGCAAGAGTTGAAAGCTCGTAATCCTGAGTCAAAAATTTTAGCTATTGGTACGGAAGAAGGATTAGAAAAACAAATGGTTCCCGCCGCTGGTTTCGAACTGCGCTTTATTCCTCGTGTACCATTCCCTCGCCGTCCTGATACATATATTTTAAAGTTCCCAAAACTATTTTATAAAGCAATCAAGAGTGTTAAGGAAATACTGCGTGAGGTAAAAGCTGATGTAGTCTTTGGTGTTGGTGGTTATGTCTCAACACCGGTTTATATTGCGGCACAACAGCTAAAGATTCCATATGTGATTCATGAAGCTAACACTATCCCTGGTTTAGCTAATAAGCTTGGTGCGAAAAAAGCCGCTGCAGTTGGTACAGCTTTTGCTGGTGCGGTATTACCTAATAGTGTTCTAGTAGGAATGCCGATGAAAAAAGAAATATCTAGCCTAGATCGGATTGCTTCTCAAAAAGCAGCTCGTAAACGCCTTGGTCTTGATCCAGATATTAAAACTTTAATTGTTACGGGGGGTTCTTCTGGAGCGAAGTCTGTTAACGAGGCTTTAGTTAAATCATTACAAGATTTTGAAAACAATAACATCCAAGTATTACACATTGTCGGACCGGGAAAGGCTATTGAAGTTGCTGGAAAATTCTCACTTTACCACCAAGTTGAATTTATTTCACAGATGCAAGATGTTTATGCTGCAGCTGATATTCTAGTGTGTCGTTCTGGTTCAGGTACAGTTTCAGAGGTTTGTGCAGTCGGTGTTCCAGCAGTATTTATTCCACTGCCTTTTGGCAATGGCGAACAACGTCTTAATGCACAGCCAGTAGTTGATGCTGGTGGTGGAGTAATGGTGGATAACCATGAGTTTAATGACAAATTCATTAGCAAAGAATTAATACCATTGCTAAATAATACAGTTGCACAGCAAAAATTAGCAGAAAATGCATATAAAATGGGTATACGTGATGCAGACGTGCAAGTAGCTAAGATGATTGAGCAGGTAACTAATGCGTGAAGTAGATAACAAATTTCAAGGACCTTTCCATCTTATTGCAATCGGTGGTGCAGGAATGGCTCCTATTGCAAGGAATATCCTAGCTCGTGGCGAAAAAGTGTCTGGCTCAGATATGACTGATTCAGATAATTTCCACAAACTAGAAAAACAAGGTGCTAAAGTTACTTTGGGACATGATGCTAAAAACTTAGGTGATGCAAAAACTGTAATTGTTTCAAGTGCAATTAAACCAGAAAATCCAGAATTAAAAGCTGCAAAGGCAGCGGGATTACGGGTGATCCACCGTTCTGATGCTTTAGCGTATCTAGTTAATAATTCTCGTGCTGTTTGTGTGGTCGGTACTCATGGTAAAACTAGTACTTCAGCTCTTACGGCTGTCGCTTTTGAAGCTGGCGGAAAAAATCCTGGGCATGCGATTGGAGCGGCAGTTCAAGATTTAGAAAACGTGGAAAGCAAGCAAAGCGAGTTTTTTGTTGCCGAAGCGGATGAGTCTGATGGTTCTTTTTTGAAATATTATCCAGAAATAGCCATTGTCACTAACGTTGAAGCTGATCATTTGGACTATTACGGTACTGAAAAGGCTGTTTTTAAAGCTTTTGCAAAGTTCATTTCTAGTGTTCAAGAAAATAAAGGCAAAGTAATTATCTGTGCCGATGATGCGGGTAATCAAAGGTTAATGCTTAACCATACCGAAAAATTCATTCGCTATGGTTTCCAAGATGCTGATGTAATCATTAAAGAATTTGATATTAAAAATGGCAAGAGTGTTTTTACCTTGGCAACTAAGCATCCAGATCTTGAAGTGTTAGATAACCAAGATTTCATCGTTAATTTACCAGGTAAGCATAATGCTTATAATGCTACTGCCGCTTTAATTGCATCTGCGTTGGTAGATGCTGATATTGAAAAGATTAAGACAGCTCTGGAAAATTTTGGTGGTGCTGCTCGCCGGTTTGATTTTAAAGGTAAAATAAACGGTATCAGTGTTTATGATGATTATGCACATCACCCGACTGAAGTTAGTTCAGCTGTGAAAGCTGCTAAAGAAGTCGCGCACGATAATGCAGTGCGTGTGATTTTCCAACCTCATCTTTACAGTCGAACTCGTAACTTTGCTAAAGAGTTTGCGGAATCTTTGGACACGGCTGATACAGTTATCGTGCTTGATGTTTTTGGTGCGCGAGAAACTCGCTTTGATAATATTTCTGGTGAAACGATTACCCAACATAGCGATAAAGCTGAATTTGTCGTTGATAAACAAGAAGCGGTTAATAAATTAGCTAAAACAGCTAAATCAGGTGACGTGCTAATGACTATTGGTGCTGGTGATGTAACTGCACTTGGTAAAGATATATTAGAAGCATTAAAGGAATTAGATGGCTAATTCGGATAGCTCTAAACGGCCGCCAAAGCCGAGTATTGCTAAGAGTATAGGCGGTAGTTCGCCTTCTAATAAACCTTCTGTGTCTCAAAGTCGGGTATCAAAAAATAATGTTTCGGCTCAGCAAATTTCTGCTGAATCACAGCCTAAAAGTAATTCAGTGCCAAAATTTAATAAAGAAAAATTTGACGCTAGGTTAGCTGATGAAAAAAGCAGAACACCAAAGCCAAAAAAGTATGCTAATTCAAAGCGAAGGAAAAAAAGGCGTAAAGCGAAGAGAAATAGAAAAGGTTCTGCACCTGTCATTCGTGATGTAAAAAGATTTGGTGCTGCATTAGGAGCTCGCTTTGGGGTAGGTGGTAAAAAGTTTAACGCACTAGATTATCAAGAATTAACTCGAAGTGAGCAAAATAACACTATTGCATTAATCCGAGAGAATACCGTAGATAAATTTCCAAAATGGTTAAGAATTTTCTTAAGTATTTTAATCCCGATGGCATTAGTATTTGCTGTAGTAACTTTAGTAGTTAATTCACCAGCAATGGCAATTCGTAATATTGATGTACGTAATAATAAAGCAGTACCAACTGCCGAAGTTCAACAACATTTGAGTGACTTGCAAGGTAAACCTTTAGCTCATGTTACTAAAAATGACGTATTACGTCGCTTGATTAGTCTTGGTCCAGTGCAAGACGTCAGTGTGCAAGCGAAACCACCACATACTTTAATCGTTAATGTGCAAGAACGCCGTGAATCAGCAATGATTCAAAATGGAAATAAGTTTATTGTTATTGACCCCAATGGGGTAGAAATTAGAGAAATAGCTAAGCGAACTGATGCTAAATTGCCCGTACTCGATGGTGGTCGTGCCGCATTAAATCAAGATAATTTCAAGATGATTTCGCAAGTTATGAATGCTTTGCCAGATGATATTTTGAGTCAAGTAAACACTATTGCGGCTTCATCACCAACTTCAGTAGTTTTGACCCTTAATAATGGTGCTAAAGTTTATTGGGGAGATGCCACCGAAAGTGAATTTAAAGCTAAGGTAATACGCTTACTGATAGATAAAAATAAAGATACCGGAGTTAAATCTTTTGATGTTTCCACACCAGAACGCCCAGTAACTAAGGGTGGTCAGCCAGCGGCTGAGACTGTTGATCCACAACCTACGGACATGCCATTTTCTTCAGATTATTAAAAAGGTCTTAATTAGAATTCTTGATTCTGATTTTTATAAATTATGAAAAGAAGAAATATGCGTGTAAAATAGTGTAGTTGTTGATTCTGCCGAGCTTGCTATTACAACACGCAAAGAATATATTTCTAAAACAAAATAAATTACAGTAAGCTCACAATAGAGGTTTTTGTGTACTTTCGGGTACAATAGACGAGATATAAGATTTTTAAAAAGTAACTTCTTTAAGGGGTAAACGTGGTAGCACCGCAAAATTATTTAGCAGTGATTAAAGTTGTCGGTATCGGTGGTGGCGGCGTTAATGCTGTTAACCGCATGATCGAAGCCGGTTTAAGTGGCGTTGAATTTATCGCCATTAACACTGATGCTCAAGCACTTCTGATGTCTGATGCTGATGTAAAACTAGATGTAGGTCGAGAACTAACTCGTGGTTTGGGCGCTGGTGCAAACCCTGAGGTTGGTCGTAAGTCAGCAGAAGATCACGAACAAGAAATTAAAGAAGTTCTTGAAGGTGCTGACATGGTATTCGTTACTGCTGGAGAAGGTGGCGGTACAGGTACTGGTGGTGCTCCAGTAGTAGCTCGTATCGCTCGCTCAATGGGTGCATTAACTATTGGTGTAGTTACTCGTCCATTTACTTTTGAAGGTCGTCGTCGCTCTACACAGGCTGATGCTGGTATTGAAGCACTTCGTGAAGAAGTAGATACGCTTATCGTTATCCCTAATGACCGTCTACTTTCAATCTCTGACCAGAATGTCTCTATGCTAGATGCATTCCATTCAGCAGATACAGTATTGCTATCTGGTGTACAAGGCATCACTGACTTGATTACTACACCTGGTCTAATAAACCTTGACTTTGCAGACGTTAAGTCAGTAATGGAAGGTGCTGGTAGTGCGCTAATGGGTATTGGTGCTGCAACTGGTGAAGACCGTGCAGTTAAGGCTGCAGAACTTGCAATTGCCTCTCCTCTTCTTGAAGCAAGCATTGATGGTGCTCACGGTGTATTGCTTTCTATTCAAGGTGGTAGTGATCTTGGTCTATTCGAGATTAACGAAGCTGCTCGTCTAGTACAAGAAGTTGCACACCCAGATGCAAATATTATCTTCGGTGCAGTTATTGATGATAGCCTTGGCGATGAAACTCGTGTTACAGTTATCGCTGCTGGTTTTGATAGTCCAGAAGAAGAAGCTGCGCAGCAATCTGATGTAGCTAAGGGACTTGGATATTCTGGTAGTAATAAAGCTGGTGCTAATGCAACTGGCGCAGTGCCAGAATTACCAAAGACTCTGGATACTACAAATGAAGATGCTTTTGAACCAGCAGATGAAGAGTCAGAAAAGCCTACTCATCAGCATACTTCAGAGCAACCTTCTGCTCCTACTCGCAGACCACAGGCAGCTCCTTCAGAGACTGGATCTTTCGGTAGTCCGCAACGCGCACCACAGCGTAACAATACTGGTATCCAAGATGTTCCTAATCAGGATGACTTGGACGTTCCAGATTTCTTGAAGTAATAGAGTTTAAGACAATATAGGTATCTTATGTCGATGTTCGAATGGTCTCGTACATTAACTTCAGGTACCTTTTTGTTTTATACTGGCGCTAAAGATATTTCTGATACAGTTCCACATGGTAGTACTAATCTTGCTTACCATGTGCCTGTAGCTGATTATAATCCTCAAGATTTTAAAAGTGCTGTAACTAAAAATCGTGAGGAATTAGCTCAACTACTCAAGGTATCGTCAGTGCAGTATATGTCGCAAACTCATGGTAATAGAATTGCAGTTTTCAAGGGCAAAGAGCGCCTTTCGAAAGCTGGAGTTGCCAATACTGACGCTTTAGTATTTACTGGTAGTGGTGCTGCCGGTGCAGTAATGGTTGCAGATTGTGTACCAGTTATTCTTTTTGATGATGAAGCTGGAGTCTATGCGGTAGCTCACGCAGGGCGTGCAGGAGTATTAAATGGTATTGTCAAAAAAACAATTGCCAAGATGGAAAATTTTGGCGCTAGTGCAGTGTCTGTGGTTCTAGGGCCAAGTATTTGCGCTGACTGTTACGAAGTGCCTAAAGGGCTTGCCAAAGAGTGTGAAGCACAAATACCTGGTTCAACTGGGAAGAATACTGATAACAAATTTGTATTTAAGTTAAAAGATGGCATCAGGATTCAACTTACAGAAAATGAAACTGTCAAAGAGATAATTGATGTTAACGTATGCACGTTAGAGAACGAAAATTTCTTCTCTTACCGACGTGATAATCGTGCCGGAAGATTCATAGGTGGAATTAAAGTTGCTTAATTTTATTATGCAATTTTAGTCCGACACGATAAAATTAGATATAGGATTTACTAGGAAAACGAATTGCATGAGGGTAGGTTAGTAGTTAAAGGATTTTTGTTTCCTTCTGACGTTTCTACAAACTTTCCCCCGCATGAGGAGCAATAATGGGCGCAATGCGCAAAGCTATGGAATACTTAGGTCTAGCTGATAGTGGCGACCAATATCAAATTGATGAGGCTTACCCAGAAACTGAGGCAATCGATCAGATTCAGCCTGTACAGCCACACTCTCGTACTGGAAGAGTGAATGTTACCATGGTTCCAGAGGTAATTCCTCAGCAGCAACCACAAACATCAGCAATAACTGCACAACAGCAGCAATATACTCCACAACAACGTGCAGTATCGCAAATGCAGACTACAGTACATTCTCAGTCGCCAGTAGCACAGCAGCAAGCTTCAACAGTTCGTCATCAACAGCAAACACCGGTTTCTTCAGAATCTAGTTTCGATGCTAGCCCGGAAAATCGTCAAGCAGCAGGTAAGGATAAAGTGACATCTATAAATAAAACTATGGGAGACAGTGCTATAAATCGCATTACTACTATTCACCCACGCTCATATAATGATGCAAAGCTTATCGGTGAAAGTTTCCGCAATAATGTACCAGTTATTATGAACGTTTCAGATATGGGAGATGCTGAAGCTAAGCGTCTAGTAGATTTCTCCGCAGGTCTAGTTTTTGGTATGCACGGCACTATAGAACGTGTTACAAATAAAGTATTTTTGCTTTCACCATCGTACGTTGAGGTAATCACTGACGAGAAACCAAATGTTGCTAGTGGTGGAGCAAATTATAGTATTTCAAACATGAACTAGTAGATAATAGCCAAAAGATTAAAGAGAGGTTTATAGATGTTAATAGGAATTTCTAGAGTAATCTATTGGCTACTTATTATTTTCTTTTTGTGCTTAGTCATTAGGGCAGTTGTAGATATGCTCAAAGTGTTTAAAGTGATAAAACCAGAAAGTGTTATTGATAAAGCGGCAGCACCAGTTTATAAAATTACTGAGCCGCCACTTGCTGAATTACGTAAAATTGTACCGCCGATGAAGGTCGGTGATGGCGTTGGAATTGACGTGGCTTTTACAGTATTAGCATTTTTCTGTGTTTTCCTTATAAACATGATGAGGTAGAATTAAAGTAGTTTAATAGTCAAATATATTGTTTGCTGTTTAAACAGTGTTTTCCTAGCTGTTTATATTGATAAGCAATTTATTAAAATGGGAGGGCATTGAATGGCACTTACGCCAGAGGACATCGTTAGTAAGCGTTTTCAGCCTACAAAATTTCGTGAAGGTTATGATCAAGACGAAGTAGACGATTTTCTAGACGAAATCGTTATTGAGATGCGTCGTTTGATAAAAGAAAATAAAGTTTTACGCAAGCGTCTAGCTAGTGGGGCTGCTGATTCAGGGGCACCAGTAAGTACTCAAGGTAATGCAAAAGTACTTAGTGCGTCTCAATCGAAAAAAGGTTCATCAGCAATTTTATCTGCAAGCCAGATAAACAAGAATAAGCAAAAGTCTAAGAAGGAAGTTTCTTCTTGGGAACCATCACATAAGCCTGCTAGTTTGGAGCAAAGTGAAGCTCCAGAAGAGTCAGCTGCAAGTGTAATTAAGATGGCACAGCAGATTCATGACCAGCATGTTGCTGAGGGTGTTAGTAAACGAGATAATATGATTCAGCAGGCTGAAAATGATGCGAAGTCACTTGTTAATGAAGCACAATCAAAGCGCAATGAAATCGTAGAAAATCTACAAGAAGAGAAGTCAATTTTAGAAACTAAGATTGAACAGCTACGTGCCTTTGATCGTGACTATCGTGCGCGCTTAAAGTCTTACATTGAGTCACACCTGCGTGAGCTAGATGTAAGTGGTTCAGTAGTTAATGAAATGCGCCCAGTGGCGTCAATGCCACCACTTCAGCATTCATTTACTGACTCTGCTGCTGCACAGAGTGGCGTTCCTACTCTAGGTGGCCGCCCGATGCCACAACAGCATGATCGATCTTCAGTTTTAACTTCTGCAGCATTGCCAGTGTTAAAACCAAAAGAAGATGAAGAAGAGCTTCACCACAGTCATTCGGAAGCATATGAATCTGATCTAGACGAAGAATATTACGATCATGAATCTGACTACGGAGTAACAGAACATGATGAGTATGATGAATCAGAAGTATCTGAAGATACTGTTGCAATGAAAAAGTTCAATACTCGTTCTTTATCTGAAAAAAAGAAAAAAGCTCGTAAAAATATAGATAGATAATGCGGCTTGCACTTAACAGGCATCCCTATCTAACTTATATA
This sequence comes from Micrococcaceae bacterium, assembly GCA_047606545.1. GTDB lineage: Bacteria > Actinomycetota > Actinomycetes > Actinomycetales > Micrococcaceae > JASGDC01. The sequence continues at coordinate 45,573 of JASGEI010000017.1, forward strand.
GGTTTTAGTTCTATTGCATTGGTGTTGGATTTCATCAGTAAACAGCTGATAATCCACACCATGCAAGAAGGACAAAGCATCCCAATACTTGGTAACCTACTTCGATTTACTTTTATTAGAAATTCTGGTGCAGCATTTTCAATTGGCACGAAGTTCACGTGGGTTTTTACATTAATTGCATTCATTGCTATCGCAGTAATAACTGTATTTATGGCTAAAGTAAAGGCATGGACATGGAGTTTATGTCTTGGTTTAATTACTGGTGGAACACTTGGTAATTTAATGGATCGTTTGTTTCGTGAGCCGGCACTGTTTCATGGTTCAGTAGTGGATTTCATCCAGCTTCCCCATTTTGCAATTTTTAATATAGCAGATTCGTGTATTGTCATCGGTGGATTTTTGATGATATTACTAGTTTTTAAAGAGGTTGATTATGACAAAGTGTAAGTTCACGATTAATAATGAGCTAGTGGGGATGCGCTTGGACAGTGCATTAGCTTTACTATTAGATATAAACCGTACTCAAGCTAGTAAACTAATTACACAAAATTTAGTTACAGTAAAATTTAGTGGAAAGAAATTAAAAGCTCAAAAGTCATTGGTATTAAAGCAAAATACGGAAATTACTATCGCTGAGCTAAAGCAGGACAATAAAAAGGCAGAAACTCCATTTGTTAAAATTCCTGTGATTTTTGAAGATCATGACATTCTAATTATTGATAAACCAGCTGAAGTAGCTTCACATCCATCAGTAGGCTGGGAAGGTCCGGATTTAGTAACCTCATTAGCTCACCAAGGGCACAAAATTTCTACATCTGGAGCACCAGAGCGTCAAGGTATTGTGCAACGTTTAGATGTGGGTACTAGCGGTGTCATGGTGCTTGCCAAGAGTGAGCGAGCTTATTCAGTGTTAAAAGATTACTTCAGGAATCGTGAAGTTACTAAAATCTATCACACTTTGGTACAAGGTATGCCAGATCCGCTTGAAGGCACTATTGATGCCCCAATTGCTCGCCATCCAAAACATGACTGGAAATTTGCCGTGATGGAAGGCGGTCGTAATGCCGTAACGCATTATGAGTTATTAGAAGCTTTTGGTCGCGCAACTTTATTTGAAGTTCATCTGGAAACTGGGCGTACTCATCAAATTCGTGTACATTTTGCAGCTATCAACCATCCATGTGTCGCAGATCCGTTATATGGTAGTAATCTAAAGTTAACTAATGAGTTAAAACTAACTAGGCAGTGGTTACATGCCCATAAATTAGGTTTTGTACATCCGACTACTGGTGAACAAGTTGAATTTATTAGTGATTATCCTAAAGAATTAGCTGTAAGTCTTGAAATACTGAGGAATCCATAATGAGTGAATCTTCTTTCGTGCATTTACATAACCATACTGAGTACTCTATGCTCGATGGTGCGGCTCGTATTACTGACCTATTTAAAAAAGTAAAGTCTTTTGATATGCCAGCTGTTGCAATGACTGACCATGGGAATATGTTTGGTTCTTATGAATTTTGGAAAGCTGGTAAAATAGAAGGCGTAAAACCAATTATCGGTATTGAGGCTTACTTAACTCCAAATACTTCACGTTTTGAACGTAAACGTGTGCGCTGGGGCGATGATAATAGCAATACCGGTGATGATGTTTCTGGTGCAGGCGCATACACGCACATGACAATGTGGGCTGAAAATACGCCAGGGATGCATAACTTGTTTAGGTTAGCTTCTCTTGCTTCTATTGAGGGTACTTACTACAAAGCCCGTATGGACCGTGAGTTACTACAAACCTACGGTAAAGGAATTATTGCCACTACAGGTTGTCCAGGTGGTGAGGTGCAAACTAGGCTTCGTTTAGGGCAGTATGATGAGGCTCGTAAAGCTGCAGGTGAGTTCCAAGACATTTTTGGTAAAGATAATTTCTTTTGTGAATTAATGGATCACAATATTTCAGTTGAACGTCGTGTCAAGGAAGACTTATTGCGTTTAGCTAAAGAATTGAACATCCCATTGGTGGCTACTAATGACTTGCACTATGTAGAACAAAGCGATGCGAAAGCCCATTCAGCGTTGCTTTGTGTCCAATCAGGTTCCACTTTACAAGATCCAAAACGCTTCCAATTTGATGGTGATGGTTATTATGTAAAATCTGCTGCAGAAATGCGTCAGATTTTCAAAGACGTGCCAGAAGCTTGCGACAATACCCTAAAAATTGCTGAGCGTTGTAATGTTGAGTTCAATGAGTCAGCCAACTATATGCCTAAGTTTGATGTACCGGTAGGTGAAACTGAAGAAAGCTGGTTCATTAAAGAAGTGGAAAAAGGTTTACACTACCGTTACCCAGAAGGCATTACTGATGAGGTACGTAATCAGGCTAACTATGAGACAGAAGTTATCTCGAATATGGGATTCACTGGTTACTTCTTAGTGGTCGCAGATTTCATTAACTGGGCTAAGGATAATGGCATTAAAGTAGGTCCAGGGCGTGGATCTGGTGCCGGATCTATTGTGGCTTACGCGATGCGCATTACCGAACTTGATCCATTACAACACGGTTTGATTTTCGAACGTTTCCTTAACCCTGACCGTGTATCGATGCCCGACTTTGATGTGGACTTTGATGATAGGCGTCGTGGGGAAGTTATTCAGTATGTGACTGATAAATATGGTGATGAACGTGTGGCACAAATCGTAACCTACGGAACTATTAAGTCTAAGCAGGCACTTAAAGATGCAGCTCGCGTGTTAGGCCATGAATTTTCAGTTGGTGAAACACTTACAAAAGCTATGCCTGAGACGGTAATGGGTAAAGATGTACCAATCAATGAAATTTATAACAAAGATCATGTTCGTTATAAAGAAGGTCAAGAATTCCGTGAAACTGTTGAATCCCAAGGGTATCTAAAAGAAGTTTTCGATACTGCATTAGGTCTTGAAGGACTTAAACGCCAATGGGGCGTTCACGCTGCTGGTGTGATTATGTCATCAGATCCTTTGATGGATATTATTCCGTTAATGAAGCGCGAGCAAGATGGACAGATTATTACCCAGTTTGACTATCCGACTTGTGAAGCACTTGGCTTAATTAAAATGGACTTTTTGGGATTGCGGAATTTAACTATTATTGACGATGCTTTGGTTAATATTAAATCCAATGTCGGCGATGATATTGATCTTGAAAAGCTAACTTTTGACGATCCGAAAGCATACGAGCTACTAGCCCGAGGTGACACTTTGGGAGTGTTCCAGCTTGATGGTGGGCCAATGCGTAACTTACTTAAGCTAATGCGTCCTGACAACTTTGAAGATATTTCCGCCGTTATTGCATTGTATCGTCCTGGTCCGATGGGCGCGAACTCACACAATAATTATGCGTTGCGTAAAATTGGTCAGCAAAAAATTGAGCCAATTCATCCAGAGTTAGCTGAGCCTTTGAAAGACATTCTAGACACTACTTATGGTTTGATTGTCTATCAGGAGCAGGTAATGGCGATTGCACAGAAAGTTGCTGGGTACTCCCTTGGACAAGCAGATATTTTGCGTCGTGCTATGGGTAAGAAGAAGAAATCAGAGCTGGATAAGCAGTATGTAGACTTCAAAGCTGGAATGATAAATAATGGTTTTTCTGAAAATGCTGTTAAGACACTTTGGGATATTCTACTACCATTTTCAGATTATGCCTTTAACAAAGCACACTCAGCAGCTTATGGTGTAATTTCATATTGGACTGCTTATCTTAAAGCAAACTATCCAGTAGAGTACATGGCTGCGTTGCTTTCTAGTGTTGGTGCTGACAGCGATAAGATGGCACTATATCTTAATGAATGTCGTCATATGGGAATTACAGTTTTGACACCAGATATTAATGAATCTTCAGTTAACTTTACTGCGGTTGGTGGTAATATTCGCTTTGGACTTGGTGCAGTGCGCAATGTGGGAGCTTTACAGGTAGGCAGAATTCAGGAAACTATTGCAGAAAAAGGCAAGTTTACGGACTTCAAAGATTTTATGATGAAGATTCCACAGTCTTTACTTAATAAACGTAGTCTCTACTCAATAGTTAAATCTGGAGCTTTTGATTCGTTCGGACACACTCGCAGATCGCTTGAGAGGATAGTCGAAGATGCTATTGACAGTGTGACAAATATCAAGAAAAATGAATCAATTGGTCAGTTCGATTTATTTGGTGCCTTTTCTGAGGAAAATGACGGTGATACTGAAATTGAAAGCATACACATTGATATCCCAGATATCCCTGAGTGGGATCGCAAAACAAAGCTTGCTAACGAACGAGAAGTTCTAGGTATGTATGTTTCTGATCATCCACTAAAAGGTATGGAACATGCAATTGATCGTTATTCTGATTTGGCGATTCAAGAAATCATTGCAGATGAGCATATTCGGGACCGCCAGCAAGTTAGAGTCGCGGGTTTGATTACAAGTATTATAGTGCGCAGGGCTAAGGCTTCAAATAAAGAATATGCACGCGTAGAGCTGGAAGACACTACTGGTTCTATGGAAGTCATGTTCTTTAATAGAGTCTATGAACCAATTGCTACCTTATTACAAGAAGACATGTTAGTAAGTATCGACGGTAGAATCTCAAAGCGTGATGATGGTTCGTTAAGTATTATGGCTTCTAGTATGGAAATTCTTGATGGTGATAAGTTGCTGCCACCTGAAAATCAAACCTTCATATTATGTTTTGATGAGGATGCAGTTACAGAAGAGTCATTAGAGCATCTCATGAGTATATTTAAAGAACACCCAGGAAAACGACCCGTTAAGTTCAAAGTATCTACTAAGACTGGGATAAAAGTCTTAGCTTTGCCAGATAATATCGGAGTAAGTGGGGACACGGATTTCATTGCCGATATCAAGGCTGATTTTGGGCGAAATGCAATAGAACTATAACCGAAGTAGTTTCACGGCTATCTTCTTTGTATTTATTTTTAAATCGGACCTTATTCTTTCATTTGTAGCTGTTGTTTAGAGAGTGGCTCTTGGTGTTTTATCAAGGGCCACTTTTTATGCTCTTTTCAAGAGATTCTTGGTTCCTTAATCGTATTTTCTTTGTAAAGCATTAAATTCTTTGCAACGTTGTTAAGAAAATACCTGTTTACTAAGAAAAAGGTAGTGAGTAATGACTGTAATCAATTCTGATAAGTTTTGTTTGCTTGTCCTTTTTTGGGTTTTTGGGTGGGTTGTTTTTTGTGTTTGTTGCTAGGGGGGGATGCATTCTAATGTAAATAAAGGTTTTGCTACTTTATTGAGTAGTAAATATTTAACAATGCTGTAAGCGACAATATCCCTAGGTTGTATGCTTACAGCATTGTTTTTCTTCGTTTACCTCAATAGAGCTATAATTATTTTATGTATTGTCCATTTTGTAGAAACCCGAATTCTCGGGTAGTAGACAGTCGCATCGTCGAAGATGGTGGCGCGATTAGACGTAGGCGTCAGTGTCCAAATTGTGATAGGCGTTTTACTACGCTGGAAACAACTAGCTTATCCGTAATTAAACGTTCCGGTGTTCCAGAGCCTTTTATGAAGAGCAAAATTATCAGTGGTTTACGTAAAGCTTGCCAAGGGCGCCCAGTTTCTGATGATGACTTAGCTGGTCTGGCACAAGAGGTTGAAGAGCAAATTCGTGCCACTGGAGTAGCTGAAATTGACGTGCATGAAGTTGGATTAACTATCTTAGAACCTCTTAAAAAGCTTGATGAAGTTGCATACTTACGCTTTGCAAGTGTTTACGAAGCTTTTGATTCACTTAGCGATTTTGAAGAAGCAATTGCTAAGCTTCGTGATGAACAAAATCAGACAGTGCCATTGCTTGAGATAGTTGAAGAGGCTGAAGAAGAAAAACCAGCGAAAGTTCGAATAAATAAGCGCAATGGCAAAACAAAACAGCCACAACAGGAGACTTTGCTCTAGCTGTGGCTGTTTGTTTAAAAGCTTCGCTTAGTAAAGAATATCTTTACCGCGGTTATCACGCTCGAAGTATGTCTTCGCGAGAGCTGCTGCACCAACTATACCAGCATTATTAATTAAACCAGCAACTTCAATTGGAGTATCAATTTGTTCCTGTAGGTATGGTAACCAGTCTTTAGAACGCTTAGAAATACCGCCACCAACGATGAATAGGTCAGGTGAGAATAGCATTTCTACGTGTTTGAAGTAAGGAACAAGACGCTTTTTCGCGTATTTCTTGTAGCCCAGACCTTGACGTTTACGAGCGGAGGCAGATGCTTTAGTCTCTGCATCATGTCCGTTAAGCTCCAAATGCCCAAGCTCGGTGTTACGCACTAGGTTACCGTCAAGGATTAATGCTGAACCAATACCAGTACCTAGAGTAAGTGTTAACTGTACACCTTTTTTGCGCTTCCCAGCACCATAGTGCCACTCTGCTACACCAGCAGCATCGGCATCATTTACTACGTGTACTTTATGATCAGTTTTCTTTGCAATTGTTTCAGCAACGTTAGTGCCAATCCATGATTTATCAACGTTTGCAGCAATCTTTGCTACCCCGCCCTTAATAATGGCTGGGAAAGTAACACCAATAACAGTGTCTTCTTCATCAGGGTCAACGAAATGATCGATAATTTCTTTTACAACGTCTGCAACTGCTTCTGGAGTGGCAGGTTGTGGAGTAGGGATACGGTAACGTTCACCAACTAGTTCTCCGAATTCGGTGTCAACGATGCCACCTTTGATACCTGTACCACCAATATCAATTCCAATATATGTCTTTTCAGTATTTTTCATAATTACTCTCTGCATCCTTACATTAAGTCAAGCGGTTACTTAGTCTAGTTATTAGGCTCTGAGACCACCACACCATTAATTTTACACGTTTTATTAGGGATAAGAGAATACATTGACTTGCTTTTAAGACATCCACAATACATAAATAAAAAGCAAGGTATACATTTTTCTTAAATCTTTACGAAATTTCGTGTGGAATTAAGAAAAATGTATACCTTGGAAGTAGAGTTTAAAGGCTATGAAAACAATAAAGTGCTACAACTAAGGCAACGTCAGGATTTCTGCACCATTTTCATTCACTACTATTGTGTGCTCAAACTGCGCAGTTCGTTTACGGTCTTTAGTCACGACTGTCCAACCATCATCCCACATGTCCCATTCGTGAGTACCTAGTGTTAGCATTGGTTCAATTGTGAAAGTCATACCCTCTTCGATAAGCTCACTATACTGTGGGGATGGATCATAATGTGGAATGATTAATCCAGTATGGAACGCTGGTCCGACTCCATGACCAGTAAAGTCACGTACTACACCGTAATTAAAACGTTTAGCATAAGATTCGATAACACGACCAATTACGTTAAAGGGACGACCTGGGCGCACTGCTTTAATTGCACGCCTAGTTGCTTCATGAGTGCGTTCCACTAAGAGTTTTGATTCTTCAACGACATTACCGACTAGGAAAGTGGCATTAGTATCACCATGTACTTTATTTTTGTACGCAGTAATATCCAAATTAATAATGTCACCATCTTCAAGAACTGTAGAATCCGGAATTCCATGGCAGATTACTTCATTAATTGAAGTACATACCGATTTAGGGAAGCCACGATATCCTAGAGTTGATGGATATGCCCCATAATCACAAAGAAATTCATGCGCAATAATATCTAACTCGTCTGTAGTAACACCAGGAATACAATGTTTTCCAACTTCTTCTACTGCAAGAGCTGCAATTTTACTGGAAATTCGCATCTTTTCGATAGTTTCAGCAGTTTGCACATTCGGACCTTTGTAAGGCGTTGGCGCTGGACGTCCTACATATTCTGGACGCTCAATAGTAGCTGGAACTTTACGCATTGGCGTTACTTTCCCAGGTTTTAACTTCCCAATTTGGGCAGTGCTTGAAGCCATAATTTGTTTATTTCCTTATTAAGTTTATTATTCTTTCCATTTACTGGTAATTGGTAATCTACGGTCTCGTCCGAAACTCATATTAGTAATTTTGGTTCCAGGGGCGCTTTGACGACGCTTCCACTCTGCACTATCAACTAGACGTAGTACTTTTTCGACTTCGTCTGCATTAAAGCCTTCAGCTACAATTTCATCTTTGGTCTTTGTTTTGCCAATATATAGATTCAAAATTGCATCAAGGACATCATATTCTGGTAATGAATCTTGATCTACCTGGTCTTCACGCAATTCTGCAGAAGGTGGTTTATTAATTGAGTTTTCTGGGATAGGTGGTTTTTGACCGTTTTCTTCTGCAACTTTATTGCGCCATTTAGCTAGTTCCCAAACTAGTGTCTTTTTAACATCTTTGATTGGTGCAAAGCCACCAACGGAATCACCATAAATAGTGGAGTAACCCACAGCCATCTCAGACTTATTTCCTGGCGATACTGCTAGATGACCTTCTTGGTTTGAAATACCCATTACGATAGTGCCACGGATTCGTGATTGAAGGTTTTCTTGAGCAATACCAGTTAGGCCAAGTTCTTCTTGGTAAGCGTTAAATATATTTTCGATACTTTGTACTCGATAGTCAGCACCGATACGCTCTGCAATATCTTTAGCATCATCAAGTGAATGTTGTGATGAATAAGCACTTGGTAGTGAGATGCCAACAACATTTTCGCCGCCAAGAGCATCCGCACCGATAGTTGCTACTAGTGCAGAATCAATGCCACCAGAAAGTCCAAGCACTATTGACTTCATACCATTTTTACGAACATAGTCACGAAGACCAAGTACTAGTGCTCGATATACTTCTTCGACATTATCTAGAGTAGGCGTAATTGAATTTTTCACTGGCACTTCGTGCTTATGGGGTTCAGTATTTAAGTCAATATGGATAATTTCTTCACCATGAATAGACTCTTTCGCTGGCTTTGGTTCAGCGTTATCGTCAAACTCTAGGTCAGTTACTAGTAAGTCTTCTTTAAATTGTGGAGCTCGGGCTAGGATTTTACCTTTGGGATCCACGATGATGCTATCGCCTTCGAATACTAAATCATCTTGAGCGCCTACTAAATTTACATAAGCGAAAGTAGTTTCAGATTCTTTAGCCCGACGTTGTACTAAGTTAAGACGGACATCGTCTTTTTGGGTTTCATAAGGTGAACCGTTAAGTACTAAAGTTAATTCAGCACCTGAACCAGGAATCTGAGCAACAGGACCACCTTCTTGCCAAATATCTTCACAGATAGCTAATGCGATATTAACACCATGACTACGGAAGATAGTTAAGTTATTACCAGATGCAAATACTCGGAACTCATCAAATACCCCATAGTTAGGTAGGTGATGTTTTGAGTAAGTGCCTTTAACCTCGCCTTCATGGATAATAGCTGCACGGTTAAGTGTCGCTTTATTGGTTTCCTTACGTTTAGAAATATCCATATACCCGACTACCACTGGCATAGCACCATAGCCTGCTTTATCAATATCCTTTGCAAGTTTTTCTAGTGCTTCTGCAGAAGCTTTAACAAATGATTGGTGAGAACCCAGATCTTCAACTGGGTATCCTGGGATTGTCATTTCGCCGAAGGCTAAGACATCAACATCTTGTTTTGCTGCTTTTGCAACATAGTCTAAAATTTTCGCACAGTTGCCCTCAATATCTCCAACAGTAGGATTAACCTGGGCAAGTCCAAGTCTAAGAATTGTCATAATTCTAGTGTACAGGCGCAACTCAAATTGTGTGTATAACTTTGCTAGTTAATAACTGTCATAACTTTCTTATTAAATTTTAAATAGCTATTTTTATGAAATTGCTTACATTTATTTTCTTTATGATATTATTTTTTATCAAAATTAAATCTTTTTTGAATAGAGATTTCTCAAAGGTGTGTTTTGCGTTATTTATAGATTTGCGATTTGGTACTGTAATTTTTATCACAATGTTATTTTGTGATGAAACACACCTAAACAACAACTAACATAAAATTAAGAAAGAACAGTAGGAATTTTATAGCATTTGTTCTGCTGTTCTTTCTTTTTATTTGCTTAAATTATTAATTGTGAACACGTTAGAATAGGGATAGACGTGTGAAAGGCAATTATGAATAGTCAACAAGAGTATGTGTTACGTACAATCGCTGAACGTGATATTAAGTTTATTAGACTTTGGTTTACTGATGTAGTTGGATCATTAAAATCTGTGGCAATTTCGCCAGCTGAGGTAGAAGAAGCTTTTGAAGAAGGTATCGGTTTTGATGGGTCTTCAATTGAAGGTTTAGCTCGGATTTCTGAATCCGATATGTTGGCTTTCCCTGATCCAAGTACATTCCAAGTGCTACCATGGCGTGGTAACCAAAATGAAACTGCCCGAATGTTTTGTGATATTAAAACACCAGATGGGCTACCAAGCGGTTCTGATCCCCGTAATGTATTACGTAAAACTCTTGATAAAGCTAGCAAATTAGGGTTTACTGTATTCTCACATCCTGAAATTGAGTTCTATTTATTAGAATCTAACAAGCTTGATACAGATAATAAGCCAGTTCCTATAGATACAGCTGGTTATTTTGATCATGAGCCTTTCGGAGTTGCCCAAGATTTCCGTTTTCATGCGGTTGAGATGCTCGAAGCAGTGGGTATTCCAGTGAAATTCTCTCACCATGAGGGTGGGCCAGGACAAAATGAAATCGATCTACGTTATGCAGATTCACTGACGATGGCAGATAGTGTGATGACTTTCCGTACAGTTATCAAAGAGCTAGCAACAATGCAAAATCGTTATGCAACTTTCATGCCAAAACCATTTACTGCTTACCCTGGCTCTGGAATGCATACGCACTTTTCGCTTTTTGAAGGTAGTACAAACGCTTTTTACGAAGAAGGTGCACAGCACAATCTTTCACCAATTGCCAAGCACTTTTTGGCTGGAGTCCTAAAGCATGCACCAGAATTTACTGCTGTTACTAATCAATACGTAAATTCATATAAGCGACTTTGGGGCGGTGGGGAAGCTCCAAACCATGTGAGCTGGGGACATAATAACCGTTCCGCATTAGTGCGGGTGCCACTTAATAAACCAGATAAACACCAAAGTGCTAGATTAGAGTACCGAGGTATGGACTCAGCTGCTAACCCATACTTGGCCTTTTCAATGATTATTGCAGCAGGACTTAAGGGAGTCGAAGAAGAGTATGAACTAGTCGAAGAAACTGAAGATAACATTTGGTATTTAACTCAAGGGGAACGTAAATCTCTAGAATTAAAACCTTTGCCTATGACATTAGAACATGCTTTGGTAAAAATGGAAAAGTCGGAATTAGTTGCAGATACTATGGGAGAAAAGCTTTTTGATTACTTCCTTCGAAACAAAAAAACTGAATGGACTGATTACCAAAAACAAGTTACTGAGTTTGAACTAAAACGATTCTTAAACACTCTTTAAAGGTATTACTATGAAATCGTTGATGCGTGCCGTTGGTGTTACTGATATTACTAGAGCAGAGCAGGTACTTAGCTATCCTGAATTTGCAGAAGCAAACTCAGCGCTAATTTTAGCTTACTTACGTGAAGTCGGTGATCCTGATGCAGCCCTTTGGGGCTTGATGCGAGTCTTAGAATATGAGACAGAGTTACGTTCTTGGTTTGCTGGTAATGAGTTAAGTGTTGCTGCAAAACGATTAGTTTATTTATTGGGATTAAGTCATGGTTTTACTGATTGGCTAGTTCGTGATCCATATTTTATCCGTAAAGAATTAGCAAAAATTCCAGCAGAACTTTCTGAACTGAACCCTATTCAATATCTTGAAGATACTGAAGAATTAGCAAAACAATATCCAGATGCAGATGAAACAATATTACTACGCCGTGCTTACCGACGTGCAATAATGGCATTGGCATTGCTTGACACTAAAGATAAGATGAGCGATTCATTAGCAGAAGTTTCAGCACATTTAGCCGACTTAGCTGGTTTAGTTTTGCAAAAAGCTCTTGATATTGCCCAGCAAAAGTTTGATTGTGAAGTTCCGTTAGCTGTTATTGCATTAGGTAAGTGTGGTGCTAGAGAGCTTAACTACCTATCAGATGTTGATGTGATGTATATCTTGGGTGATGATCAAGATGATGAGGTTTATCAACAAGCTACGGAAGTTGCACAAGAAGTAGGTAAAATCGTTTTTGCACCAGGAATTGAACCTCCACTTTTTGAAGTAGACACTGCACTGCGTCCTGAAGGTAAAGACGGTCCATTAGTGCGTACTCTTGCTTCTTGCAAAGAATATTACACGCAATGGGCACATATTTGGGAATTTCAAGCGATGTTAAAGGCAAGATTTATTGCTGGTACTGAAAAAGTCGGTAATGATTTTGTTGATTTCATTGCTGACTTAGTTTGGACAGCTTCAGAACGTGAAGGCTTTTTAGAATCAATTCGCAAAATGCGTGCTCGAGTCGAAAACCATATCCCAAAGTCTGAAAGTGACCGTGAACTAAAACTCGGTATTGGCGGCTTACGAGATATTGAGTTTTCAGTACAATTACTACAATTAGTACATGGTCGCACTGATGAGAGTTTACGAGTTAGAGATACCTTAGCAGCATTAGGAGTATTGACTGCACAAGGTTATATTGGACGCAAAGACGGTCATGACTTTATCACTGCATACAAGTTTCTACGAGTTTTGGAACATGGTACTCAATTAATAAAAATGCAGCGTACCCATTTACTACCTAAAGAAGATACTAGACTGCGTCATCTTGCTAGATTAGTTCGCCATGAATTTCCACCACAAAGTAATATAGCTTTGGAAAATGAACTAATAAAAACCTGGAAACAAGTGAAGTTAAAAGTTCGGACTATATACCAAAAGCTATTCTTTAAGCCGATTCTTACGGCACTTGTTAGGCTGTCTCATTCAGACTTATCATTAAGTGATGCCGCTGTTTATGAAAGACTGCGAGTTTTAGGTTATGAAAATCCAAAACAAGCGATAGCTCATATCAAAGCACTTACTCAAGGAGTAAACAGAGCAGCAAAGATTCAGCAGCATCTGTTGCCAGTATTTTTGCAGTGGTTCTCTGAAGGAGTTAACCCTGATAACGCTTTACTTAACTTTAGACGATTATCTGAAGCCTTAGGGCAGAGCCATTGGTATTTAAGGATGCTTCGTGACTCACCGGTAGCTGCAGAACGGATGGCTAGGATTGTTACACTTTCTAACTACACGACTTCTATGCTTGAGTTCTTGCCAGAAGGTGTAGCTTGGCTTGATGATGATAAAGCCTTACAACCGCGTGCCGTTGAAGATATTGAGATTGAAATGCATAATCTCGTTAAGCGCAATAAAACTACTGAAACAGCAGTACGTTTAGTAAGGGGTACTTTCCAGCGTGAGTTATTGCGATTAAGTATGATGGATACTTTGGCCACTATTACGCCTATTGCTTCAATGAAAGCACTTTCTGAACTCTACATAGTATTTATTCGTGCTATGTACTCAATAACTGTGCAAGAAGTTGGCAATCCTAAAGCTCAGTTTGGAATTCTATCTATGGGCAGATTAAGTGGGCATGAGCTAGTTTATGGTTCAGATGGAGATGTAATGTTTGTCTATTCTCCATATCCAGAGTATGAAGAATATGAAGCAAGTCAGTACGCATTAGATATCGTAAATACTTTAAAACGGCTTCTTAAGCTTCCAGTTGACCCACCACTTCCTGGGGAAAAAATATTAGAGCTAGATGCTGGGTTGCGTCCTGAAGGTAAAGATGGCGCAATGGTGCGTAGCTTAGAATCTTATTCAAACTACTATGAGAAATGGGCTAAGGAATGGGAATACCAAGCCTTATTACGCTGTGCACCGTTAGCTGGAGATAATGAGTTGTTGGAAAAGTTCATTACTTTAATAGATGAGTATCGTTATCCGGTGAAACCTACTCGTAAAGCTATAACTGAACTTCGCCGTATAAAAGCTAGGGTGGAAGCAGAACGATTACCGCGCAATGCAGATCCTAACCGACATACTAAACTAGGTAGAGGTAGTCTAAGTGATATTGAGTGGTTAGCACAGCTAATCCAATTCAAGTTTGCTGGCAAAGACAAAGATTATCGTATTCAAGATACACTAGCAGTGTTTAGCCATGCTGTAGTAGCCGAGTTACTACCAGAACGCGATGCTCAGAGACTAGCAGATTCTTGGTTGATATGTTCAAAAGTTCGGTCTCGAATTAGGCTCTGGTCTGAGAAGAATAGTGATGTTTTACCAGAGTATTCTAGTTCTTTAGAAGCCATAGCCAGACTTTGTGGTTGGCCTAACGACAGTGCCCTAGAGTTTGAAGATTACTATCTAAAAACTACTCGTATCGGTCGTTTTTATTATGAGAAGTGGTTTTACGATATTTAATTTATAGCTTTCAGTACTTTTTATCAGTTGTAGTGTGTTAAAGATAATGAAAATGATGAAAAGTACCTACAGAATAATTTACCTCTTAAAACAATTGGGCTATCAAGCAAATACCTGATAGCCCAATTATTAAAGAATGAATTAGATGTTGTAATACAAATCGAATTCGTATGGATGTGGACGTAATGCTAGTGGTGCTAGCTCATTTTCACGTTTGTATTCAATCCAAGTCTTAACTAAATCTTCAGTGAATACATCATTTTCCAGTAGGAATTCATGATCTTCTTCTAGAGCTGCTAGCGCTTGCTCAAGATTAGCTGGAGCTTTTTGAATATCCTTAGCTTCTTCTGGAGGTAGTTCGTAAAGGTCCTTATCAATTGGTTCTGCAGGTTCTATACGGTTTTTAATACCATCAAGACCAGCCATCAGCTGAGCTGAGAATGCTAAGTATGGGTTAGCCGCAGCATCAGGAGCACGGAACTCAATACGCTTTGCTTTTGGATTAGTGCCAGTAATTGGAATACGAATACCAGCTGAACGGTTACCTTGAGAGTAAACCATATTAACTGGAGCCTCGAACCCTGGAACTAGACGATGGTAAGAGTTTACAGTTGGATTAGTAAAGGCTAGTAGTGCAGATGCATGCTTCAAAATACCACCAATATACCAGCGAGCAGTATCAGAAAGACCTGCATAGCCTTTTTCATCGTAGAATAGTGGTTTGCCATTACGCCACAGTGACTGGTGACAGTGCATACCAGAGCCATTGTCATTGAAGATAGGCTTTGGCATGAATGTTACTGAACGACCGTTTGACCAAGCTACATTTTTAATAATGTACTTGAACTTAAGCACATCATCAGCAGCTGATAGTAAAGTATCAAATTTGTAGTTAATTTCAGACTGACCACCAGTACCAACTTCGTGGTGTGAGCGCTCAACCTGAAGACCAGCGTTTTCTAGTTCAATACACATTTCATCACGTAAGTCAGCGAAATGATCAAGAGGAGTTACTGGGAAATAACCACCTTTAATTGGAGTTTTGTAACCGAGATTACCGAATTCTTCTTTACGAGCAGTGTTCCAAACGCCTTCAACAGAATCAATCTGATAGAAACTTGTATTTTCTTTAGTCTCATAGCGGACATCATCAAAGATGTAGAATTCAGCTTCTGGAGCAAAGAACGCAGTATCAGCAATTCCTGAAGACTTGAGGTATTCTTCAGCACGCTGTGCAACTCCACGTGGATCACGACCATAAGGTTCACCAGTACGTGGGTTGTAGATTGAGAAGTTCATGTTTAATGTCTTCTCTACACGGAAAGGGTCGAGGAATGCAGTCGTAGGATCTGGTAGTAATTGCATGTCAGATTCGGCGATTCCTTGGAAACCACGGATAGAAGAACCGTCAAATAGTTGACCATTCTTGAAGAAATCTTCGTCCACTGTGCTTGCTGGAATATTAAAGTGTTGTTGTACTCCAGGTAAATCTGTAAAACGAACGTCAACAAATTTAATATCTTCTTTTTTAAGGTATTCAATTACCTCTTTAGCATTTTTAAACATTAGCCCTATTTCCTTACTTGGCTAGTTTTAGCGCATCATTTTTCGATTGGGACGAACCTTGTTAGGATCCATTCCTTTAGGGATAGGCAAAGCGTTACGTTGCAACGAACTAAGCCTAGAGGCTACTGCAGTTACTTCGGCTGAAGTAAGTGTTTTTTTCAACTTGTTAACTGTACCAGTTGCCTTGTTCAAAGGTACTTGACCTTCTTGGTTACCAGTTTGCACTAAATGAATCGGAACACTTGGGACTACACGCTGAGTTTTTAATTTTTCTTTATTAAGTAATTTTTTTGCACGGTGTGGAGGGCCTTCACTAATTAGGACAACTCCAGGTCTACCGATAGCACGGAAAACCACATCTTTAGAGCGTGGGTCTACCGCAACAGGTTGTTCTTCAGTTATCCATTTTTTATTTAATGAAGACAAAATTGCACCAGCAGCACCAGGTTGGCCTTCAATCTGTTTGAAAGCATACTTTTCTGCTACTCGAGATAGGAAAACCATGTCTAGCAATAGTGCTAATGGAATGCTAATAAGCAGACCAGTAAGTAGGTTTGATAAAGCGGTAACTACAGCAGTAACTACGACTATAGTTACAATAAAAATTAATGCTAACCATAGTGGAGTTTTTGGGTCGCCGTCTTTAGCGATTTGATAAGCTTGCTTGATATTTTGCCAATATCCAGGTTTTGATGTTTCATTCTTTGCCATAATACCTACATTTTACATGGTTTTGTGGATAACTTCTCTTAGATTTACCAAAACTGTTAGCCTAACAAAATGAGTTACCTATATTTAAAAACTTTTCCACATTGTGAGTCTTTTATTTTTCGTGAAGAGATAAAGACAAATACGGGAGAAGATAGTTGGTTTGCCTTTAACAAGAACACTCAAAATACAGTGAGAGTGGATTTGGTTAAAACTGCATTGCCTTATGAAACTTTAAAAGCTGAGTTACAAGAAGCCTATGAACTTAACGCCACGAATATCCATGGTATTGAATTAGGGCCAAAGGTTTACTATCGAAAGAACTCGTACTATTCGATTTTACGTAAGCATATTCCTGGCAATATCCTAAGCGAAATACTTGAAAAAAATGTCGCTGACTATGGGAGAGCTTTCCACTTTATTGAATTGGCAGTTCCATTGTTAGTTCAGATTCATAAAACTGGCTTGCAGCATGGTTATCTCAATGCTGATTCTTTTGTTTTTGATGGGGAGGTATTGCACATAACTGACCTCTGGAAAGGTTATTTATTTAATGAATCTGGGGTATCTCCCACACTAGATTTAGTTAGTGTGGCAAAATTAGCTTGGCAATTAGCTACCGGTTGTGTTTATTTACCAGATTTTGGGGCTGCAGATTTTACGTTAGCTACTGGAGCTACAAAAGAAGAAGCTGAATTTTTAATGAAAATTTTAAGAAATAAAGAAGATAACTTAGCTTATATTCAGTGGCAGGCTCGTAGAATTGCTAGTAAAGCAACTAAGGAAAGAAAATTAATTGCTTCTTTGCAAGAATCTAAAACCATGACATTAGATTTAGTCGATAGCCAATCACAAATCTGTAGGGAAGAGCTGCCGACTAAAGATATTGATAGAGTTATTGAAACGCCAGTTGATGGCTATAACTTACTCAGAACCCAAAAGCGTCAGTTTATGGAAATTATTAAAAAATTAAGTGCTCTAGTATTTTCTTTAACTTCGTTAGCTTTTGGGACTGCTTTATTAATTTAATTAGAAAGCGCCAAGCTTTAAGTTGTAGATAGCATCTTCAAGTTTTGGATATAAGAACTGGAAACCAGCTTCTTCTAACTTTTGTGGACGAACACGCTGGCTACCCATGATTAGTTCATCAGCAAAATTACCTAGAGTCTTCTTTAATACATCCTCTGGTACTCGAACAGTGAAGTTTGTCTTATATTCATTTGATAACTCTTTGATGGCACCCTGCATCGTAGCTTCTCTTGGAGCTACTACATTTACTGGTCCAGATATTGGAGCTTTAAGCAAAAACTCAATTACTCGAATTTCGTCTTCAAGTGTAACCCAAGGCCACCAGTTATCCCCAGGACCAAGGTAGGTCGTAATACCTAATTTAATGCCTGGTAGGATGGGGCCTAAAACGCCACCTTTATTAGAAAATACTAAACCAGTACGCAAATTAACCACTCTAGTGAAAGCGGAGGCCTTATTAGCTTCGGCTTCCCAGAGTTCACAAATATTAGCGAGAATGCCACTGCCTACTGGATCTGCTTCAGTGACAGGCTTATCTCCACTATCTCCATAGTAACCTGCTGCTGAACCACTGATGAAAACTTTTGGTGGAATACGTTGGTCTTTTAATGAGTTTACTAAAAGTTTGGTTGCTGAAATTCTAGAGGCATACATTTGCTCTATGTGGTGGCGAGTCCAAGGCTTATTGATACTAGCTCCAGCAAGGTTAATGACAGCATCAAAGTTTTCTACTTTTTGTTTATCTAAAATGCCAGCTATTGGATCCCAATAAATCTCTTCAGGACGACGAGATTTCCTACGAGTTAGTGAGAATACCTTATGCCCACTATCTTTTAGTCGAGATTTTAAAGCTGTGCCAATTAATCCAGATGCTCCAGTTATTAGAATTTTCATAATTATAAGTTTACCTAAAAGTCTTGTTACTTTGCTTAAAGCAATAAGGCTCCAGAATACTTTTGTATCCCAGAGCCTTATTGTTTTAAGTTTTAAAGAATTAGATATCGAAATCTGCTTCTTCTAGACGTTTCTTAACTGTGTACATGAAACGACCTGCGTCTGCACCATCAACTAAGCGGTGATCGTAAGTCAGTGACAATGTCACAATAGAGCGGATTGCGATAGTATCTTCGCCATCAGCACCTGGTACTACAGTAGGACGTTTAACGATTGCACCCAGACCAAGGATTGCTGACTGTGGCTGATTAATGATAGGAGTATCAGAAATCGCACCAACACTACCATAGTTAGTAATAGTGAATGTACCACCAGAAAGATCCTTTGGACCAATCTTACCGTCACGAGCTTTACCAGCAATCTCATTAATAGCATGTGCCAATTCTGCTAGAGATTTGTCACCTGCATCCTTGATAACTGGAACTAGAAGACCACGTTCAGTATCTACTGCAATGCTTAGGTTTTCACTTTCTGGGTAAGTAATGGTCTTATTATCTGCAGAAAGAAGACCATTAACCTTAGGGAATTGCTGTAGTGCTTCAACTACTGCTTTAGCGAAGAATGGTAAGAATGTAATCTTAGTACCTTCACGTTCTAAGAACTCATCCTTCTTAGCTGCCCGTAGTTTAGCAATCTTAGTCATATCAACTTCATGTACCTGTGTTAGCTGTGCAGAAGAATCCAAAGACTCAACCATACGCTTTGCTACTACTTGGCGAGTACGATCTGCTTTTACAGTGGTACCGCGAAGTGGTGATACTTCGTAGTCAGTTGAAGAAGAGCTAGATTTGCCAGAATCTACTTTAGCATCAGATGTAGTATTTTCTGATTTCTTAGAACCAGCAGAAGTTGCTGCTACACCTGCAGCTACACCAGCTCCAGCAGTCGCAGCTGTAGTGCCAGTATGGCCAGACTTAGCAGAATCAGAGCCAGTAGCGTTATCAACGTCTTCACGAGTAATGCGTCCACCAACGCCAGTGCCCTTGACATCAGCAAGGTCAATACCCTTTTCACGAGCTGCTTTACGAACTAGTGGACTAGCATATGTACCAGCTTCAGTTTCTGGGGTGTCTTCGTCTTTGTCGTGAGATTTTGTTGCAGAAGCTGTTGCTACACCACCTGCAGCTACACCAGCTCCAGCAAGTGCTGCTGTTTCAGCTGCAGAAGAAGACTTATCGTCATTTTCATCATTTGAATCATCAGCGTCAGAGCTTGAAGTTGAACCAGAACCGCCACCTACGATTGCTAGTGCTTGGCCTACTTCTACTTCATCATCTTCATCAACTAGGAACTTAGTGATTTTTCCTGAGACAGGTGATGGTACCTCAGTGTCAACCTTGTCTGTTGATACTTCAAGGATTGGGTCATCTTCTTCTACTTCGTC
>JASGEI010000018.1:0-209722 GCA_047606545.1 Micrococcaceae bacterium
GAATCATGGTGTTTACCATGTGATTTTGCTGCTGTACCTGCTGCTACGCCAGCGGCTCCAGCACCTGCTGCTAGGCCAAGACCATGAGAAGACTTTTCTCTATTGTTTGTGTCTAGGTCCGCATCTAAATCAGTATCGAAGTTTGCTGATGGAGTATCGATATCTGTATCAATGCCAGCATGCTTTCCAGACTTATTGTTTCCAAAGTCACCATCAAAGTTAGCTGATGGAGTGTCTAGGTCAGCATCGATATCTAGATTTGCATCTTTTGAATCATGGTGTTTACCATGTGATTTTGCTGCTGCTCCTGCTGCTACGCCAGCGGCTCCAGCGCCTGCTGCTAGGCCAAGACCATGAGAAGACTTTTCTCTATTGTTTGTGTCTAGGTCCGCATCTAAATCAGTATCAAGGTTTGCTGATGGAGTATCAATATCTGCATCTAAATCAGTATCAAAATCTGCTTTTCCAGCTGAACGAGTGGCTGTTGAGAAATCACCATCAGCTTCAGCATCTAAGTCAAGTGTCGGTGATTTAGATTTTGAATCAAACTTTGTATCAACATCAGTATCGATGCCGATATTATGGTCACGCTTATTTGTTGTTTTATCAGCTGTTTCAAGTGGGTTAGCATCTACATTTGTGTCAATATCTGTATCAGCTTTAATATCGGCTGATGGAGTATCGATATCTGCATTAATGTCATTACCTGCTCCAGCATTAGTGGCAAGACCAGCTCCTGCTGCGCCTGCAGCTGCACCAGCTCCAGTTAGATTATGCTTCTTATGAGTATCGTCTTGATCATCTTCAGTAGTTTTCTTAACTACAACTAGCTGATCACCTATACGAATTTTTTGTCCAGGTTCGACTGTAACGTTCTCTACTAAACCATCAGTTGGTGATGTAATTTCAGTAAAGAATTCTTCAGTTTCAACCTCTAGAAGTGTTTCGTTGAGAGAGACTTTATCGCCTGACTTTTTGAAAATTTCACTTACAATCGCCGACGTAATACCGTCGCCTAAATCTGGTAGATTTACTGATTCCGACATATTTTATATCTTTCCTATTTTAGTAAGACTTGTAAAGACCAATATTAGTTATGTGCATGAAGTGGTTTACCTGCAAGAGCAAGGAAAGCTTCACCTAGTGCTTCGTTTTGTGTTGGGTGTGCGTGAATAAATTGAGCAACTTCTTCAGGAAGAGCTTCCCAGCTAACAATCATTTGTGCTTCGCCAACTTGTTCACCCATACGTGCACCAATCATATGTACACCAAGAACAGGACCGTCTTTCTTGCTCACAATCTTAATGAAACCAGTAGTGTCTAGGATGTTGCTCTTACCATTACCAGCAAGGTTGTATTCTACAGTTTTAACATCATCGCCATATTTTTCTTTAGCTTGATCTTCAGTAAGACCAACAGAAGAGATTTCTGGATCACAGTAAGTAACTTTAGGAATAAGAGTTTCATCAATTGTAATTGGCTTAAGACCAGCAATTTCTTCAGCAACGAAGATACCTTGCTGGAAACCACGGTGTGCAAGTTGTAGACCAGGAACAATGTCACCAACAGCGTAAATATTACCAACGCCAGTGTGTAGACGGTCATTTGTAGGCACAAAGCCACGGTCTAGTTTGATGCCGACTTCTTCGTAACCAAGTCCTTCTGTAACTGGGCCACGGCCAACAGCTACTAGCATTAAGTCACCTTCAAAAGTCTTGCCGTTTTGTAGTTTAGCAGTAACACCATTTTCATTCTGTTCTGCACTATCGAAGAATACACCAGTTGAGAACTTGATGCCACGCTTACGGAACTGACGTTCTAGCATCTTAGCAATTGCTGGATCTTCATTAGGGACAAGGCTCTTAGAACCTTCAATGACAGTTACCTCAACGCCGAATGAGTTCCATACGCTTGCAAATTCGACACCAATGACACCGCCACCAAGTACAATAGCTTTTTCTGGAATAGTGTCCATTTCTAGAGCTTGTTCAGAAGTAATAACTTTACCTTCAATTTCAAGGCCTGGAAGTGAACGAGTGTAAGAACCAGAAGCTAGAACGATATTCTTACCTTTGTATTTCTTACCGTCAACTTCAATAGTATCTTCAGAAACTAGCTTGCCTTCACCTTCAATCATTGTGACTTTACGGCTCTTAACAAGACCTTGGAGACCACGGTATAGCTTGGTAATTATGCCATCTTTGTACTTATTAACACCGTTCATGTCAATGCTATCTAAAGTAGCTTTAACACCAAACTTCTCTGATTCACGAGCTGAATCGGCAACTTCTGCTGCATGTAGAAGTGCTTTAGTTGGGATACAACCACGATGCAAACAAGTTCCACCTAGTTTATCTTTTTCAATAAGACCAACTTTAAGGCCTAGCTGTCCACCACGAAGTGCAGTAGCGTAACCACCGCTACCTCCACCTAGAATTAGGATGTCGAACTCTGTCTCTGTTGCCATGTTTTATTCTCCTATGAATCTAATTGCTCTATCAGCTTATAGAAAGCTCACACAATTTAAGACTATCGCTTTTATAGCCAAAACACAAAGAATAAACTCCCTAATTCCATTAGGTTTAGTGGGAGTTTGCCATGAATTCTATGAGTGTTTTAATGCCATAACCAGTAGCGCCTTTTTTCTCAGGCTCTGCTGGAGAATGTAGTGATGGCGTACCGATTTCCCAATGTGCCCATTCTGGCTGCTGATCTACACTTTCCAAAATTTTCGCAAAGATAAGATTGTCACAAACAGCAGTAGTCGAATCTTGAGTTACATTTTTATAATCAGCTACCATTGAGTTTAATTTTTCTTCCAAGTAATTAGGAAGTGGTAGTGGCCATACTAATTCTTGAGCAGCTTTTGCTGCAGCCAATAATTTATCGGTATCAGATCCTACAATAGTCCCGTATTTATGTCCCACTGCTAATTCTTGCATTGGGTCAAGGGAAGCAATGCTCAAAATATCATCTGCACCAGCTTGTGCGGCTAGTACATATAGGTCAAAAAGTCCTAGATGACTTTCACCTTTTACATCAACGGCTTCGATAGTAAGACCATTTGGCAGGGTAACTACATCTAATGGTTTTAATGCTTGATTACCGGCAACATTCTCACTAAGGGGTATCCATAAGGTAATATCATTAGCTGGTTTTCCAGATTTTGCTACTTCAACTAACGCTTCTAGTGCAATAGCAGCTCCAGCTTTACCTAATTTATTGCGAGTAGTATTAATTGGGTGTTGGCGAAGTTGCATGCCAGCAGCTTCAAAAATAATACCCTCACCTATGATGTGACTTTGTTTTTTAGAATCTTTACCTTTTAATTCTAGTTTTAACAGTAAAGTTTCGTTTTCAGAGCCTGCACCAAAAGCAAGCAAAGAATGGCAACCAAGCTCTTTTAGGTCAGCTTCATTATAAACAGTTAATTTAATATCAGTATTTTTAGTTTTGTCCTTAGTTAGCTCTACAAATTGAGGAGCTGGAATTTGGTTGGTAGGACAATTAATAATATCTATTGCTAAATTGGAAAAATCAGACATAGCTATATTCTACACATCAAATGGAATAAAAAATCAGATACGATTGTTTATATGGATATGGACGGCATGAACTCATTATTTTACTTAGATGATTCATATAAGAAACATTTGCCTGAGCAAATGCCAGATCAGGTGACTTTGATATACCTAATGTCTGGTTTTGGTGATGCAGGAGAAGTTTCCGATATAGTTAGCAAAACTATATTGAGTACTTTGGAGCATCACTTTATTGGTGAATTTATTATGGATGATCTTGTTAATTATCGTGCCAAGCGTCCAAGGATGGTATTTTCGAACAACAAACTTCGTGATTTCCAAGCGCCAGTTTTGGAATTTTACTTAGTGTTTGACGATGCAGGCGTACCATTCTATCTTTTGACTGGGCAAGAGCCTGATTTCAAATGGGAACAGTTCTGTGAAACAGTAATTGATATTGTAGAAACTTTGGGAATTGACCAAGTTAATTGGTTGCACTCTATCCCAATGCCAGTGCCACATACTCGTCCTGCAGGAATGTATCTGCACGGTAATTATGAAATTGATGCAAAGGCTAAGGAATCAAAATGGTCACCGACCATCATTGTCCCTTCTTCCGCAGCCCATCTATTAGAACTTCGTTTAAGTGAGGCTGGGATTAAAGTAGGTGGTTTTGCCATGCAAGTGCCACATTATATTGCTGACAACGCATACACCCCAGCTGCAGTTAGTGCATTTGAAATACTATCTTCTATGACTTCTCTGATGTTCAATACAGATGATTTGCGAGATCGTTCACGTGATATGGAATTTCAGATTAATAAACAAGTCCAAGAATCTGATGAAGTTAAGCGTGTGGTTGAAGCTTTAGAGGAAAACTACGACAAAATTAGCGAAGATGATCAATTTCATCCCATTCATTTATTGTCAGAAGATACTTTGCCGACAGCAGAAGAAATAACGGAAGAGCTTGAACGCTACATGGAAAATAAGAGACCTGGTGAATAGCTTTAATTAGCCTTCAGCGTGTTCAATAAAAGCTCTTTTCAAAATAAGTGTAGTATGGTATGGAATAAAAGCCCCGTCGTATGTGTTTTACTCGATATCGATATAAATAGCACTTGACAGGGGCATAGTGTGTATAACAAAGAAAAGGTTGGTTTCTTAATTGGCTAAAGCAGAAGAAAAAGGCACTGCAGCTAAGACTACAAAAGCTGCTGCTAAGACAAAAACTGCAACTAAAACTACAGCTACCAAAAAAGACGGTGCCAAAAAGACCGCCGCGGCTAAGAAAACTACTACTAAAGCTTCAACTGCTAGCGTAAAGAAAACTGTTGCCAAAAAGCCGGCAGTGAAAAAAAATACTACAGCTGTTAAAAAACCTGTAGCTAAGAGCACTGCTACTAAAAAGCCAGCAGCAAAAAAATCTACTACTACAAAGACTACTGCTAAAAAATCTACCGCTGCTAAATCAACAGCGACTAAGGGTACCGCTGAGAAAAGTCCAGCTAAGAAGACTGCGAGTACTGCAACAAAGGCAAGTAGTGCAGCTACTAAAAGGGCTAGTACTGCGAAAAAGAGCGCTACAGTTAAAAAGCCAGCGGTAAAGAAACCAACTCCAGCTAAGTCAACAGCTAAAACTAAAGTTGTTAAAAAGACTGCTACTAAAAAGCCAGCAACTAAGACTACCAGACGAAAGAAAAAGGACGATAACGAGCCAACTCAGCAAGTTACTGTTGCTGGTGCTACGGCAGATCCAGTTAAGGACTACCTAAAGCAAATCGGTAAGGTGTCTTTGCTTAATGCTGAAAAGGAAGTGGAACTTTCCCTTCGTATTGAAGCAGGTCTTTTTGCAGAATATAAGTTAGACACAGAAACCGATTTAGATCCAACATACAAGCGTGAACTACAGTGGATTGCTCAAGATGGACGTCGGGCTAAAAACCACTTGCTTGAAGCAAACCTACGTCTAGTAGTTTCATTAGCAAAGCGTTATACCGGTCGTGGCATGTTGTTCTTGGATTTGATTCAAGAAGGTAACTTAGGTCTAATTCGTGCAGTTGAAAAATTCGACTATACTCGTGGTTTTAAGTTCTCTACTTATGCAACTTGGTGGATTCGTCAGGCAATTACTCGAGCTATGGCAGACCAAGCTCGTACTATCCGTATTCCAGTACACATGGTGGAAGTTATTAACAAGCTTGCCAGAGTACAGCGTCAAATGCTTCAAGATCTTGGTAGGGAGCCAACTCCGGAAGAACTGGCTAAAGAACTTGATATGACCCCAGAAAAGGTAGTTGAAGTACAGAAATATGGTCGTGAACCAATTTCACTACATACTCCATTGGGTGAAGATGGTGACTCTGAGTTCGGTGATTTGATTGAAGACTCTGAAGCAGTAGTACCAGCTGATGCAGTTAGTTTCACATTGCTTCAAGAGCAATTGCACTCAGTGCTTGACACACTTTCTGAGCGTGAAGCTGGAGTAGTGTCAATGCGTTTTGGTTTAACTGATGGACAAGCTAAAACTCTTGATGAAATTGGTAAAGTTTACGGAGTAACTCGTGAACGTATTCGTCAGATTGAATCAAAGACAATGTCTAAATTACGTCATCCATCTCGTTCTCAAGTACTACGTGATTACTTAGAATAAAATATCCGTAACTTTTAATATAAAACCTCTAAGACAATGCCATTGTCTTAGAGGTTTTTGTTTTACTTCAAACATTTCTAGCTTATAGGTGTAACTTCATGCGTACTTTGCCATAAGTCATATTTCCATTGGGTTGTTGATTATTTAAGAATTATTTGTATTGTCTTGTCAAAGTCTTGGGATATAACGACAAACTGGTGGGAATTTGTATTGCTCACCGCATAAAGCAGGTTTAATTGAGGGTAGTAAATATTGTGGGTGGAGATTGAAACAATAGGGTTAGAATCTTGTAGAAAAGATGAGCTTTGAGAACGGAATAACTGTTTGTGGAGGAATATTGTGAAGCAAGTATGATGTAGTCACGGAAGAACGTGGAAAATGCAAAATAGGAGTTCTTTTCGTATGATCAACCAAGGTGAATCTGAAGTTATTGGATATAAGTTTTGCAATTATATATTTGACTTACACGAAATATATAATTACAAACTTGCATGAATATGGTAGGAAACTGAAAAGAGACTTACCTGTAATCGTTAAAAGAGGTTTTTAAATCTCTCTTGTGATTGAATTTGGTCAAATCCTATTTTCTTGAAATAATTAAAATTAGTGCCAATGGCGGTACAAAAAAATATAAATTAATAAAACATGAAAGGAAATTATCATGATTCAAAAAAATCAAGATGCTTTTTTTGATCCTTCACAAGCAGTTGAGCGTAAGATATCAGGTCAGCCCAGAAACTTAACAAAAGAACAAATGGAAAATGCAATTCCCATGCCTATGTCTGGAGTAGTTTCACCCAACGAAGACCTTGAAAAAAGTACGAGGGAGTTAAAAGCTACTGGTCCAATCAAAGCAGCTCCAAATCCTGGGCTAGTGTCTAAAGTGACTAAAGAACAATTTGAAACTTATGAAAATAATGGTACAGAAGGTCCTACGACACCAGCATATATCCCTTCATCAAAGTATGATGCATCTAATAAGAAAAGGGAATAATCATGAAAACTCACATGAATAAAACAAAAGGAATTATAGCTAGTTTAATTTTGCTGTTTTTAGGGTTTCAATGTTTTGTGCCTGCAAATGCAGAAAGTTTTACAGACAACACTCAAGCAGTTATGCGCGATATAGCCGAGGGGCGAACTGGTTTAACAAAAGAAATGATGCAAAAAGCAAAGCCAATGCCCATACCTAAAGGTTCTGTATCTGAGCCTACGAAAGAGTAGCTCAATGTTGATAAGGCAAAACCAAAAGGTCCTGCTGAAACTCCTGCTTATACTCCATTAGGGTTAGCAACAACGCAGAGGAATTTAGTTGTTCCTTCAACGGTCGGAAGAGTATTTGCTGCCATGCCAAATGGCTATATATACTATTGTTCTGGGAGTGTGGTAAATAGTCCAGGGAAAAACTTGGTTTCTACCGCAGGTCATTGTCTTTACAATAAAAGTGCTGGCGGTTGGGCTAGAGAAGTTACCTTTATTCCAGCTTACTATAACGGTGCAGCTCCTTACGGTGCATGGCATGCAAAGCGTATGTCTAGTTTTACTGGGTGGACTAAGAACTCAAATTTCTATTATGACCAAGCATTCTTTACTGTGAACGGTAACATAGTGAATAGAACTGGTGGTAATGGAATGGGATTTAGTGGTCAATTATCATATCCACATATGACAGTATGGGGATATCCAGCACAAGCCCCGTACACTGGACAATTACCTTACTATTGTTATGGAAAGACTACTTATGAATCACGCGCAGGAATGAGTATAGTCTGCAACATGACTCCAGGTGCAAGCGGTGGACCTTGTTTCTATTCAATGTCTAACGCTAATATAGGTTGCCAAAGTGCTAACACCTCCAGATGGAAAGTTGGAGGACATGAGCTATTAACTTATAGCTACAGAGAAAATGATATTTGGAATATCCTAAACCCTCTTTGGCACGGATAAAAGCTAACAATAAATAACTGTATTACCTTAATTAGTTAGGGGATACAGTTATTTATTTGCAATATAATGAATCAACTTATTACAAAAGTGATAGTGGACAAGGTAAGCAAAGTACTATAGTGTTCACTGCTTGTTGTGTTTCCACATATTTCTAACTTCATACTTGAACTGTAACTTCCTATAGGTTACAGTTCAAGTATGAAATCTAATTATGCTCTTAGGGTTCTTGCTGATATTACTGCTTATCAGTGGGGCATGGTTACTTCTCGGCAAGCTAATGCTGTTGGAGTTAGTAGGAGTATGCTCTCTCGTTTGGCTGATGCTGGGCATCTGCAGCGTTTGGCTTTTGGAGTTTATAAAGACTCTGGTGTTCCTAGTGATGGTTTTGATGATTTGCGTGCTGCATGGTTGAGTACAGAGCCTGATAAGTTGGCTTTTGAGCGCCTTAGGCATAAGAGTAATGGTGTTGTTATTGCTAGTACTTCGGCTGCCTTGTTGCATGGTATTGGAGACTTGTGGGAGGGACGTCATGAGTTTGTTGCTCCGGTTCGTCGTCAAAGTCAGCGTTCAGAAATTCGTTATCGTAAACGCTCCTTGACTCCAGAAGATATTCGTCTTGTGGAAGGTCTTCCTGTGATGAGCATTGAGCGTACTATTGCTGATTTGGTTGAAGAGGTTAAAGATATAAGTCTTGTAGCTGATGTGCTTAGTGATGTAGTGATTAAGCGAAGAATAAACTTTGATAGATTAGAGGAACTTTTGGTGCCTCTTGCTGCACGTAATGGGTTTAAAAAAGACGACGGTAAGGCCTTGTTGAATCTAATTCTGGAAGAAGCTGGTGCTGATAATGAAACTCTTGCAAGACTTGTTGCAATGCAATCTGAACTTGGCAATCTCGTTATTAGTAATTACCTTAAAAATATTAAAATAGATTTGCCACCAGAATCACCAAAGATAATAGAAAATATTAGTGAAAAGTTTACTATATCTGATGAGATTATTGCCAAAAACCAAGAAATACTATCAAAAATCCTAAACACCAGAAAAGGAGGTGAGGAATGACTAGGTATTACTCAAGTCCTGCAGGTGTTGAGAATGCAATTAAAGCAGCAGCTAAAAAAGCTGTAGAAGTAAATACTTCACTTAATGTTAATGACCAAATTCAACTAGAGTATTTTAATCGTTTCCTTAGCAGAGTATTTTCTGAAGGTGACAATTCAGAATGGGTGCTTAAAGGTGGCACAGGAATGTTAGCTAGAATCCCCTCGACACGTTCCACAAGAGATATAGACTTATACAAAACAGGATTTACCCTATCTGAATCACTGGAAGACTTAATACGTCTTGCAGCAAAAGATTTACATGATTATTTCCACTTTGAATACGTAACTCACGAAGAGGTAATAGATAACTTGCCCTACGTTGAAGGTTATAGAGTAACATTCGATACTTACATCGGACCTATAAAAAGAAACTCAGTCATGGTAGACCTTGCAGTTGGCGCAGAAGTAACTGGAAAAATCACTAATACTCAACCTAAAACCAAACTAGAAATACCAAAACTTGCTAGTTATCCATACCGAATTTACCCAATCGTAGATCAAATTGCAGATAAAGTTTGTGCTACTATAACCACATATAATGGTAAAGTTTCCAGCCGTGAAAAAGACCTAGTGGATCTAGTAGTGCTGGCAAACACTCAAAATATAAAAGGTAGTGAGTTATACACCGCAATAGTAACCGAAATGAAACGCAGACAAATAGAGTTTCCAACACAATTTGAAATCCCACCAACTTGGGGAGCTGGATACAAAAAGTTCAGCAAGACTGTCCCATACTGCAAAAACTATAAAACAATAGAAGAGGCTAAAGAACTCATTGAAACATTCATAAATCCAGTGTTGCAAAACAAGGTTGGTAGTAAAAATTGGTTATATGAAATACTAGGTTGGGACTAAGTAATAGGATACTATTACGAAGTTTATAAATTTGTAAGTAAAAATTTATTAGGTTTATATGAGAGATGACTCAACAAGATCAATAATCAATTCAATTTCTGGTTCATCAGGTTCCCTAGTAGGGTCTTGGCTTAGATAGTAGATTAAGGATGAAATCTTTTTAATCTCATATATATTTTGTCTTATGTACTTCAACGCTCTAGCAGCTTGATGGGTGTTATACTTACAGCTTTTCCCATGATGAAGGGCTTTCAACATGCCAATAACTTCATTTACGGTTTTTGCACCAGTAGTATTAATTCTTGAGCTATCTTACTAAAGTTCGCAGAATCATAGACATCTCCAGCTAGCTCAAGTAAATCGTTTA
This sequence comes from Micrococcaceae bacterium, assembly GCA_047606545.1. Lineage (GTDB taxonomy): Bacteria > Actinomycetota > Actinomycetes > Actinomycetales > Micrococcaceae > JASGDC01. The sequence goes on from JASGEI010000018.1 coordinate 10,447, forward strand.
CAAGTTCTCGGCTTAAAGTTTTATAGCCACTTGGATACTTAAGAACATTGCTAGGAATCGTATCATTAAAGTGAATTTTTATATGATCAGCTGAAATAAAACCTTCCGCACCATTATCATGATTATAGTCATTGGCAATTTCCTTAATAACGGTACAAGCATAAGGAAGTTCTTTTAATAGATCATCCTTAAGGCCATCAAAATAATATGGAAAGCTCATGTACTAATTATAAGGGGTATAAAGTGTATTAAAACTAGTAAATTATAGTTTTTAGGTAATTCTTAATAGTTAATTATTTGTGGAATCGGCTGGTAACATCACTATAGGATTTTTTATTTTTTTATTTTTGAATATAGCAGTTTGTGATACTGCAGAAATCATTCTAGAGTTATTTCTAATTGCATCTTGTATGCGAGATGTAGGTATCTTTAATTTTCCTAATATTACCGTCACTAATAAAGAATGAGTAACTATAAAAATTGCTTCAAGTTTTTGAATACTCATATTTGGTGGGTGGCCTTCATGAACAATTTTATTTCTCGCATAAACTGTATTGCTATACCATTTTTTATGCTTTGGGATGAGTTCTTTTCTAATATTCTTATCTAGCAGTTCCGGGATTCTCTTTAATCGTGTTCTGAAGTTAGGATTATTATGCATAGCATTTATTGTTTCTATCCATTCTTCTTTTTCCCATTTTTCATCTAGGTTTTGCAACAAACTTTCTTTGAATTCTTCAAATTCAGTTTCATTGTGTGGTTTATCTTCTTTAATGTCTAAAGCTTTATGTAGCGCTTCAACAGCAGTGGAAACAGTAGCTATACCACTTTCTAGATAAGGAGTTTCATATAGAGTGCTCAGTAGTATTGATATGGCAACTTCAGCTTTTTCGTAAAGGTTACTCCAGTTTTTGATAATTTCATTGAAAGTTATATCTTTGCAGGTAAATAGGAAACGAAGTTCATTAGAATTCTTATCTGATAAGTTTTTATCAATAATTTTTTCATGCCATACGCCTATTTCAAAATTATCTTTATTGCCATATTCAGGTAATCTAAGCTTTAAACTCATAAGGCGACAATTGCCGCGATACCTAGCCAAAGTTACTAAATCTCGAATAAAATTAGTAAAAATAAAAGCATCTTGAAATGAGAAGTTTTCCTCAGGGAAAAAAGCTACTGATCCATCAGTAATGCTTGTTACTTTGCATTTTCTCCCTTGTATAGTTACTTCGTTACTATCATTTTCTATAGGAAAGTCTGGATTTCCAGGAGCATTATTTTTGGGAATACTTAGCCAAGTCTGTAAATTCTCTACAGAAATGCGGCAACTAGCAAAATCTAACGTATCCACATCTTTTATGTGAGCGCCAAACAGCACTGTTCCAATATTCAAAATTTCTCTATGTTTTCCATTCATAATATTGGCAATAGTATGAAAATCGTCAATTTCACAATCAAATAAAGTTATCTTCTGTCCTTCTTCTGTTTCTCCCCAAATACTAGGAACTATATTTGGGGAAGAAATTCCTCCATTAGAAGATGTTAAAGAGCCAGTCAAATCTAGCGCATAAGAATTATCATTATATTTCAGTGTTCCAGAGACTTTTCGCGCTTGGTTATCTTGCAGAAACCAGGTGCCTTCAATGTTGTTATGTTCATCAGTCAAAAAATCGTTCATATTCTCAATTTTACTAATACAGATACGGTTTCCGATGCTACCTTTTGTCATGCAATAATTTAATTTTAGGCAGGTTTTATATTCCTGTTGATTTAGTCAGCCGGAACTGAGGTTTAGGTTATTTATAACGCTGGGCAATCCTGCATCTTAGCTTTTGGGATTTGCACAGTAGGTGGCTCAGTGAGCATTTCGTCTGTGTTGTTAATATTATTCTTTTTGTATTTAGGCTTTTCAATTTTACCATCACTTCGAACTACATAATATAAATCAATTGGTGGAGGATATATTGCAATATTTGAAATAATAGGATCTGAGCAAATTCGCACAACTTTTGCGCCACCTTCTTCTAATTTAAAGGCAGTACTTGTATGTACAGTGTTTAAAGGCAGTACTTGTATGTACAGTGTCATTCGGATTTGTAAGGTCTATCCAATAGAAAGATTTTGCTAGTGATGTTCCATCATTCTTTTGGGAGAATCCTGTCACGGTAATTGGTTTTGCTATGAGGCTTGCCGTTGTCAACCATGCCATAGGTTCCTCTAATTTTTTCTCTTATGACAGGATCAGTTTTGGAAGATAGTTTAATCAAATCAACAGCACTGTTCCAATTAGGGACTAATTTTTCTCCACAAATTTCTGCCTCGGCAGCTCGGTTTTTCAAATTGTCAGGGAGCCTTCCGCTGGTTATTAAATTTTGAAATTCACTCTCTAAGTAATCTTCAGTATGAACTTCGGATTTTTCAACCCAGTATTCAAGTTCTTTCTTTTTGTTAAATAGTCTATTAAATAACCCCATGAATCCTCTTTGCATAGTTGCTGCTAAATAGTGCTAATTCTAACCTTCATATATTTGCAATATAAGGAATAGCCTTATTACTTCGAGCAAAGGTATTTATAATAATTATATAGAATTTATTTACGAATACCATTTTTATCATTAGAACATCGAATATGCGTGAACACGGATTGGGCATAAGTTGGGCACACTTTGTTCAGTACTTACTATTTTTCACCGATGTCATCTAACAGTAAAGCCTTTATTTACCGCATTATTTAGCAGTTTTCAATTTTTACTGATACTAGCTAAAACGTACCTAACCTAACTGTAAATCAGCTGGCTCAGGCTACGGAGGTTCGAATCCCTCATTTGAATCACCCTGTGTTTTATTCACAGTTTGAAACTCCCTAGAGTGGTTATTAATATGTTTTGCTCTCAAGGGGAGGGCAAAACTATTGAATTCCTTGGTTTATGTGCACAAATTAAAATCAGGATAGACTTAATGCTTCAAATACACAAAACTAAAATTTAATCTAGAAGGTACAAGTATTAGATTATAAATAGTATTAGGTAAACAAAAATTGGGGCTGTATTTATACAGTCCCAATTTGTTTATGGAAGTTTAAATAGTGTATATATTTTACATTTCTGGATGAAGTAGATTGGTTTCATCTTGCCAAGAAGCTGCAATTGGTTTTAGCTGTGCTTCATGTTGTTTCGCATGGTGTGCGCAAAATAGTAGTGAGCTTCCTGAGTTTAGCGTAGCTCGGACGTAAGCTTGGGCGCCACATTGATCGCAACGGTCATTTGCGGTTAGTGGTGTACTATTTGTAGGTTCCTGCAAAGGTGTTGTAGTGTTCATACCATTAATTCAAACACCTACATCTGACAAAATCTATAGGTAATCCGTAAAATTCGCTATCAGCTTATATATTTTCAGTTAACTAACGGGTAGCCTTAATTAGTATGGCAAAAAAACCACAATATTCGGCACAGTCGTTATCAGTACTTGAAGGTTTGGAAGCTGTACGAAAACGTCCTGGAATGTATATTGGCTCCACTGATTCTAAAGGCTTGATGCATTGCCTATGGGAGATCGTCGATAACAGTGTTGATGAAGCTCTTGCTGGGCATTGTAATGAGATAAGTATTATTTTGCATGCGGATAATTCTGTAGAAGTTCAAGACAATGGTCGTGGCATTCCAACAGATATAGAGCCAAAGACTGGTTTATCTGGAGTGGAAGTTGTATTGACCAAATTGCATGCTGGTGGAAAGTTCGGCGGTAGTTCATATGGCGCTACTGGAGGATTGCACGGCGTGGGAGCTAGTGTAGTTAACGCGCTTTCTGCACGCATGGATGTGGAAGTTGATCGTGCTGGTAAAACTTATGGTATGTCATTTAAGCGTGGAGTTCCTGGGAAATTCTTTGATGAAGTTGAAAAGAATCAAGACAGTAAATTTAAACGACGTTTAAAATCTGCCAAAAAAGACATCGAAGTAGTCGGTAAAGCTAAACGTGGTAAGACTGGTACCCGGACTCGATATTGGGCTGATAGCCAGATTTTCATGCCAGATGCTAGTTTCTCTTATGAACAACTTATTGAGCGAGTTAGGCAAACTACATTTTTAGTTCCAGGGCTTAAAATTACAGTTAAGGATGAACGTGTAGCAATTGATGCGGAAACTGAAGATCCTAAACCAGTTCCAGAACCTGCAGTGTTTTTCCACGAAGGCGGAATTACTGAATTCGTAGAACATCTTAGCGATGATGATGGCATAACTGATATTTGGCGTCTTTCAGGTTCGGGTACTTTTGTGGAATCTATTCCGGTTTTAGACGATGATGGCAATATGCATACCACAGAGGTTGAGAGAACTTGTGATGTTGATATTGCATTGCGTTGGGGGATTGGCTATGAAACTAAAGTTCGTAGTTTTGTAAATATTATCGCAACCCCAAAAGGTGGTACCCACCAAACAGGGTTTGAACAGGCTTTGGTGCGAACACTTCGAAAGTATACTGAAGCAAATAGTCGAAAATTAAAGCTTGGGAAAGACAAAGTAGATAAAGAAGATGTTTTAGCTGGGCTGACGGCTGTATTAACTGTGCGATTAGCAGAACCGCAGTTTGAAGGTCAGACAAAAGAGATTCTTGGTACTGCTGCTGTGCGTAATATTGTGGCAAATGTAGTGCGTACGGAGTTAGCTAAGCGTTTTGAAAACCCGCCGCGTGGCACAAAGCAGCAAGTTGAAAAGTTGCTTGAAAAAGTAGTATCCGAGATGAAATCAAGGATTTCAGCCAGACTTCATAAGGAAACTCAACGTCGTAAATCAGCATTAGAAAATTCTAGTATGCCAGCTAAGCTAGCCGATTGTCGTTCTAATGAAGTAGAAAGTAGTGAGTTATTTATTGTTGAGGGTGACAGTGCACTGGGTACCGCCAAGCTTGCACGAACTTCAGATTTCCAAGCTTTGTTACCTATTAGAGGAAAAATTCTTAATGTCCAAAAAGCCTCATTAGCAGATATGCTGGCCAATGCAGAGTGTGCCGCAATTATTCAGGTAATTGGTGCTGGTTCTGGGAAGAGTTTTGACTTAGATGCAGCTCGTTATGGAAAAGTCGTTTTAATGACAGATGCTGATGTTGATGGTGCTCATATTCGTACTTTGTTATTAACATTATTTTTCCGATATATGCGACCATTAGTGGAAGCTGGGTATGTTTATGCTGCTGTACCACCACTACATAGAGTAGAGATTAATGCTAAACGCGGTAAGAAAGCAGAAGTTCGATATACCTATTCCGAACAGGAATTACAGGATTTGTTAGCTGAATTGAAAGCAACTAATCGCACTTATAAGGAACCTATTCAACGTTATAAAGGTTTAGGTGAGATGGATGCAGATCAATTAGCAGAAACGACAATGGATCCTAAACATCGTACTTTGCGTCGCATTAGAATTGCAGATGCGGAAAAGGCTGAGCGAGCATTTTCATTATTGATGGGTTCTGAGGTATTGCCACGTAAAAACTTTATTATTGCTGGTTCAGAAGAAGTTGCCCGCGAAGCTATTGATAGTTAAGAAATTAGATATTGAATAAGATTAAGGCAAATACACTCATTGGTAACACTATTGCAATGAAATCACCCATTTTTACTAGGAGTTTTTCTCTGGGAGATAAATCTTTTGTCTTAGTTAGCAACGCAATAAGACGGGATTTAGTTGCTCTAGTTTGAGTGTATTGGTAATTATTGCTTAAAGTGGGGTTCATGGAGGTTCCAGCAGCGTTAACTAGAGATTGTGAAACGACTCGAGGTGTATATAATTGTGTGGCATGTTTATCTGCAAGGATTTCAATCAAAGTAGAAACTGAATCTCTTGCTGCCTTAGTGAAAGGTAGCGGCAATGTCTTTTCCCAAGCTTGGAAAGTCATAATAATCCAGTGATGCTTTGCTCCTAGATGTGCATCTTCATGTAAACAAATTGCAGCTATCTCTTCTGAAGTAAGGGTATTCATTAAACCTTCGGCAAGTGTAGTTACTGAAGTTGGTGGTCCAGGTAGGCAATAACTGTTAGGGGATTCATGATCTATGATTTTACCTGAATTAGGAATTCCGTTAACTAATAAGAAAAGTAGTTGTTTATGTTTATTGCGTTCAATGTATGTTAAGTATGCTTCTTTGGACATTAGGTAGATTAGTCTTAACACTAATAGTGCGCCAATACCGCCAAAAATAAGTTCTAATGCAAATTTATTGAAAGCAATACCTAGTGCAAAAAAGCATGCGATTAGGCTAAGGCCGCTACCAACGCTAAGTGCTAACCATGTAACTAGCGCCAGAGTGGGGTTAGCAAAAGGCCATTTGGCTCGTACTAACTGCCTTGGAAAAGTTACTGCAAGTAGGAAACTTAGCACAAGGCAAAGTGCTGAAACTGCAAAAAACATAATTATTATTCTACTTGATTTTGGTAATTGGTACACATGTTTAAGTCGCTTAAACACTTAAACATCAGATTATATAGTATCATTAAATATAGTATGTATTTAAAAGATTATTATTTTTTTCAAGGAGATAATTCTTAGATGGACCCGTTAGAGATAGCCCGGTTACAATTTGGGATTTTAACGGTTTACCACTTCTTCATGGTGCCTCTTACTATTGGTCTTGGTCTAGTAGTAGCATCGTTGCAGACTGCGTGGTACCGTACCGGTAAAGAAGAGTACTTGCGCATGACTAAATTTTGGGGAAAACTCTTCCTTATTAATATCATCATGGGTGTAGTGACAGGTATCGTTCAAGAATTCCAGTTTGGTTTAGCTTGGAGTGAGTATTCTCGCTATGTGGGTGACGTGTTTGGTGCCCCACTTGCAATGGAAGCGTTAATTGCTTTCTTCTTGGAGTCTACTTTCGTAGGAGTTTGGCTTTTCGGTTGGGATAGAATTTCTAAGAAACTTCACTTAGCCTCTATTTGGTGTACCGCAATTGGTTCTTCTCTTTCTGCTTACTTCATTCTTGCTGCAAACTCCTTTATGCAACATCCAACGGGTGTTAAATACAGCAATGGTCGTGCGGAAATGGCAAGTATCGGACAGGTATTGACTAGTGAGACTGCACTTAATGCCTTTGTGCACGTACTATTAGGTGCATTTGCTGTTGCTGGTAGCTTCTTATTTGGTATTGCATGGTACAAACTGTATCAACGTCGTAAAGATGGTATTGATGATGTAGATGCTCAAGGTAACGTGATTGTCGGTGAAGATGGGACTCGCAACCGTGATAAGACTGACCATAAGGTTTGGTTTAAATCATTGAAGGTTGGCTCAATCATTGCAATTGTTAGCTTTGCACTACTTGGTGCTTCAGGCGACTCTCAGGCTCGGCTATTATTCCATGAGGCTCCAATTAAGATGGCTGCTGCTGAGGCACTTTGTGATTCTAAGAGCCCTGCACCATTCTCAGTAGTTGCAATTGGTAGCTTTACTAACCCTGATGACTGTAGTCAAGTAAAGGCTTTGGAAGTGCCACACGTGCTTTCACTTCTTTTGACTCATACATTAAATGGTGAAGTTAAAGGTCTGAATGATTTGATTCCACAATACCAGGCAAAGTTTGGTACAAACTATCCAAATGATCCTGCTATTTACGGACAGCATGCAGGTAAAACAATTAACTATAGTCCACCACTACCAATTGTGTTCTGGGGTTTCAGGTTAATGATTGGTTTGGCAGCACTTTCTACCTTAATAGCTGCTTTGGGGCTTTGGTTCGCACGTAAAGGAACTGTGCCGCTTAGTAAAGGCTTTACTATTGTTGCTATCAGTAGCATCTTCATGCCATTCTTAGCTAACTCAGCAGGTTGGGTCTTTACCGAAATGGGACGTCAGCCATTCGTAGTTCTTCCTAACTTGGATGCAACTGGGGCAGAAGCTCAGGTACATATGTTTACCGCAGCTGCAGTTTCTAACACAATGACAGCTGGAGAAGTGTTATTCTCACTTATTTCATTGGCCGCAATCTACGGCATATTAGCAGTATTTGAAGTTAAGCTTCTAGTTAAGTACATCAAAGGTGGCGTAGTTGCAGGCATGCCTGAGCTTGAGGACTATGATAAAGAAAAGTCTGATGACGATAAGTCAAATTCAGACAAAGACGTATTGGCATTCGCTTACTAGGAAGGGTTAGAATAATGGAAAACTTTTTACCAACTTTATGGTTTATTCTAATTGCCGTCCTTTGGATTGGTTACCTCTTCCTTGAAGGTTTCGACCTTGGTGTAGGGATGCTACTAAAGGTATTAGGCAAAAATGACAAAGAACGCCGTACGATGATTAACACTATCGGTCCAGTATGGGACGGTAACGAAGTATGGCTGTTAACTGCAGGTGGTGCGACATTCGCAGCATTCCCATACTGGTATGCTTCATTGTTCTCAGCACTGTACATTCCATTAGTAGTGGTACTACTTGGTTTGATTATGCGTGGTGTAGCAATTGACTATCGTGGTAAAGGCGCAGGACGTAAATGGCGTGATGGCTGGGATAATGCAATGTCAATAGGTTCATTGCTTGCAGCATTTGGTATCGGAGCTGGTCTTGCTTTGACTACCACTGGTTTACCAATAAACGCTCATGGTGATCGTGATGGTAACCCATTCTCATTCCTTAACTTTTATGCAATCATCGGTGGTCTTGCAGTTGTAGGCTTCTGCCTAGTCCATGCTGCAATTTTCTTAGCATTGAAAACTGATGGTGAAATTCGTAAAAAGTCTCGTGCTTTTGCCTTGAAGTTCTTGCCGATTTTCTTAATCCCAATTGTGCTTTGGGTACTGGTTATCCAATTCCAACATGCAAATAAGATTTTTGGTTATGTATTAATACTTCTTGCCGTTGCAGCTGTTGTATTTGCGTGGTTACAGCTTAAAGCACTCGATGATGGTAAAGAAAATCATGAGGGTAAAGCTTTCATAGGCCTAGGTGCATTCTTAGTTGCTGGTGCTGCTTCGATATTTTACAATGTGTACCCTGTAGTACTACCTTCAACTATTGACCCAGCATTTAACTTAACAGTTACCAATGCTGCATCAACACATTACACATTGACAGTAATGTCAATTGTGGCTTTGATTGGTGTACCAGTAGTATTGGCATATCAAATATGGACATACTGGGTATTCCGTAAGCGTATTAGTGCGGAAATGATTCCAGATGAACATATTATTCCTGAAAAAATTCGAGAGAAAATTTTAGCGAAAGACTAGTGAAACCTGATTTAACACTACTTGGAACCCCAGCTAAACGTATGCTAGTTTGGCTGGGGTTCTGTTCTGTATTAAAAGCAATTGCCCTTATCACCTTTGCTTACCACCTATCGTTTGCAGTAGTTGGCATTATTGATCGTAAACCTTATATTGATCATATTTGGTGGGCGGTGTCAGCAGCTATGTTAAGAGCATTAATGCAGTGGTTCATTACTGCAATTAGTGCTCGGACTGCTTTTGGTATTAAAGCACAGTTACAAACAAAACTATTACGTAAAGCAATGAGATTGCCAAAAAATAGTCAGCATACTACTGCTGAAATCAATACTATGGCAACCACTGCACTAAATACGCTAGATAATTACTTCACACAATTTTTTCCAGCAATGGTTGCTACCAGTACTTTGCCATGGATACTTATCGGTTGGATTGCTTTCTTCGACTGGATAAGTGCTTTAATTATCTTTTTAACTATTGGCTTAATCCCAGCTTTTATGGTGCTAATTGGTTTGCATACTCAAGACTCTACAACTCAGGCCCGTAAACAATTAGTAAATATGTCTCATCAGTTGGTCGAACTTGCTCAAGGTTTGCCGGTGATTATTGGGTTAGGTAAAGTTAAGCAACAAGCAAAGTCTTTTACTGCAATTCTTAAACGTTATCGTGAAAAGACAATGGAAGTACTAAGAGTTTCTTTCATGTCTTCATTGGCACTTGAACTAATTGCTACGATTTCGGTTGCATTAGTTGCAGTAGTTATTGGTGTGCGTCTAGTGTATGACAAGATGCCATTAGACATTGGGCTAATGGTTCTTATTTTGGCTCCAGAATGTTACTTGCCATTACGTGAAATTGGCTCTGGACACCATGCTTCTGAAGATGGGGTAGATACCTTAAAAGCGGTTAAAAAGATTCTCGATGAGCCTGAAGCTGGAGAAATTGACTTAAAACCTGATAGAGAAGTGCTTGTTTTTGATGACTTCCAGTTAGCTTTTAAAGGAAGTCATGCTTTAGGAAAGCCTCTTACTGTTACTGTTGCAGAAAATAGTATTGTAGCTTTAACTGGTAAGAGTGGTACAGGGAAATCCACGGTATTGGCAGTAATTTCTGGATTATTAACTGCTGCAGATGTTGATATTAAAGGTAGTATTTCTGGCGTTAGCAGAGATGAAATTGCGTATGTGCCTCAAGCTCCAGTATTCTTTGGTGCTACTGTAGCCAAAGAGTTAGAACTGTATGCCCCAAATTATCACGCTAAGGATTTACTGGCTTTATTTAATCTTGAAAATTCCGAAAATCTACATCCAATAGATTTAAGCCCTGGTGAGCAGCGCAGATTAGCATTAGCTAGGGCAGTGAGCCCAATTCTACTAGGTGATGATAAGAAGAAATTTGTTTTGCTTGATGAACCTACAGCACATCTTGATGAAACTAATGCTAAGCAAGTTCGTAGTCTAATTAAGGACTTAAAGCAACAAAGTACTGTTTTGTTAGTTTCTCATGAAGGTGATACCATCTCCCTTGCTGATGAACAAATAGAGTTAGCACCATTTTCTGCAAAACAGAATACTCAAGTTATCGAAACTACTGAAAAATCACAATTACAACCACAAGCTTTTAGCCAAGAACTTCCTACTACAAAAGAGAAGTTTTCGATTAGAGAGCTAATTAAAGATACAGGTCTTAATTCTAAATTATATTTCAGCTCAATCTTATTGGGGGTATTTGCTGCAATTGCTTCTATTGGACTAACAGCGACTTCTGCATGGCTGATTGAGCGTGCCAGTGAGCATCCACCAATTATGCTTTTGACGGTAGCAATTGTGGGAGTACGTTTCTTTGGTATTTCTAGAGCAGCAGCTAGATATTTTGAGCGGTTATACATGCATGATGCATTATTCCAGGCTATGGAAAAACTGCGTACGAATATGTGGGAAAACTTAGCAAAATTAGGTTTGAGTCAACGTAATATGCTTTCTTCTTCACGAGTAGTGCAAATTATTGTAGAGCAAGGAGATCAGTTACGTGATCTCGTACCACGTGCGATTAACCCGGTTATTGTGAGTTGGGTAGCAGGTGTTACTACAGTGTTAGTGATGACATTGCTACAACCTAGTGTGTTTATTTGGTTCTTCACTCTAGCTATTCTTGGACTCTTATTGATTCCAATGCTTTCTGCAGCTCTAGAAACTAAAACTGTAGAAGAGTCAATAAAGATCAAGTCAGATAGAGTTTATGCAGTTAACTCATTTTTATTGGCTGAAGATGATTTGAAGGCTAATGGTAAATCAGATGCGGTGCTTGCCGAAGTTGAGAAGCTAAACAATGCTGAGACTCTAACTTTGCAAAAATCTTCTTGGCGTGAAGGTTTTACCACTATGCTCTCTATCTCGGTAGCATGGGCTACTTCAGCTTTGATTTTATTAGCTGCTAATGGTTGGTATCAAGATGGTATGTCAGCAGGTATGGTTGCTGTTTGTGCCTTAACACCACTTGCGATGACTGAAATTTTTGTTTCAGCTAACACTGCACAAGTAAGTCTTAATAACTTAAAGAATTTAGTTTCACAAATTGGTTATTTATTGCCAACCCCAAAACCTGAAACAAGGACAAAACCTGAAGGCAAAATCAGCAATATTAAGATACAAGATATCACAGGGCGTTGGGAAGGACAGGTAAAACCAACTTTTAAAGGTCTTGGTTTTGAACTACCAAAACAAGATAAGAATTGGTTAAGTGTGGTAGGACCAAGCGGCTCTGGTAAATCTACGCTACTTTCAATCTTGATGGGTTTCTTGCCTTATGAAAAGGGTAGTTACCAGTTAATTGCAGCTGGCGAAGTTTATGAAGCTAAAGATACGGATTTAACTGGCAAGATTGCCTGGTGTCCGCAAGAGTCACATATCTTTAATTCCACATTACGTGGTAACTTAATGCTTGGGGTTACTGATAGTACTAAACCAGAAGATTCTCGGCTGGAACAAGTTTTGCAAGAAGTAGGGTTTACTAGGAACTTGGAAAATGGCCTAGAAACTCAACTTGGCGCTTCAGGCTCATTCTTATCTGGTGGTGAACGTCAAAAATTAGCAGTCGCCAGAACCCTGTTATCTGATGCCAATGTAGTTTTACTTGATGAACCTACTGCACATCTTGATAAGGAAGCGGCAGAAAGTTTAATGGCTGATTTACGCTTAGCACTTAAAGATAAACTCGTAGTGCTTATTACACATCATCATGAAGATATTCTCGAAAGTGATGAGTTGTTGAAGCTTTAATCAGCATTATTAATTCATTAAATGGCGTATATTCTTACAAATGGAGTCTAATATTTAGGTCCATTTGTAACAATAGGGTCCATTTTGTATTGTTTTCATGTGTTAGAGGGTGTTGCTTTATCTTTTAGTGATGAAGCAGAAGACATCCAACTAAAACCAAGCGGATAGGCTCAAAATACCTAAACAATCAAGTAGAAAAACAACCACAAAAACAGGAACCACCTGGATCAACCTCTATCAATAACACACCCAACCCACCCACTATTTATTGCCTATAAGTCCAAATGTGCTTGAAACTAAAAGCAGTATAAAATTGCCTCCTACTCAATTTAGTAGGAGGCAATTTTATTTAACTTAAATTAAGTGTGTTACTTAATAGCTGCCATTGGGTTATTTTCGTTAGAAATCTCATCGTAAGAAGCTGCTTCATCCATTGTGTCTTGATTGAAGCCCCACTTCATAGTGATTAGGTAACCGCCGACGTATGCACATACTAGACCGCCTAGGTAGACGAAGAACGCTGGTAAGAAACCATGTGATCCATCAAGTAGTGGTAGTAGTGCTAGACCACTAGGTCCGATAGCTTTAGAACCTACGGTAATACCGAAGAATTGTGAGAATATACCCATGAATAGACCACCTACAGCACCACCGAAACAAGCAGTCATGAATGGGCGACCTAATGGCAAAGATACACCATAAATCAAAGGTTCACCAACACCTAAGAAACCTGCAGGAAGTGCAGACTTAATTGTGTTGCGAAGACTATTATTAGTCTTAAACTTTTGGTAAATAGCAATTGCAGCGCCAACCTGGCCACCACCAGCCATTGCCAAAATAGGAAGCAATACAGTGTAACCATCTTGCTGGATAAGTGTAGTGTGAATTGGAATTAATGCCTGGTGTAGACCTAGCATTACCATTGGCAAGAACACACCTGCTAGTACTGGAGCTGCAATAATACCACCGTGTAGTAATAGCCAGTCAGCAGCAACACCGATACCATCTGCGACATAACCGAATACGGTCATCAAGATGTAGATAGTAGCTAGACCAGCCAGTAAGATAGTCACTGTAGGTACGATTAGCATGCTTAGTGAATCTGGAGCCCACTTACGGCACCAGCGCTCAATGTAAGCTCCTAGTACTGCGGCAAATAGTGCACCAAGTACACCACCACGTCCAGGAACTAATGCGTTTCCGAAGACATTAATATCTGCAACACCAGCAAATGGAATGATAGAAGCTATAGCACCACCAATTACTGGAGTGCCACCAAATTCCTTAGCTGCATTCATACCTACGAAGATTGCAAGGAAACCCATGAAAGCTGTAGATATAGCTTTTAATGCAGGTACTGCACCTGCAAGCCAAGGAGTAACACCAGCTGTTACTAAGTTAGCTACCAAACCTTCAACCGCCGCGATAATACCACAACCGATAAGGGCCGGAATCAACGGTACGAAGATATTCGCAACTTTACGAAGTAAGTTCTTGATAGGAGTATCATTTTTCTTTTTCTGCTCAGCTTTAATAGCAGCACCTTTAGCTGCTAAATCCTCTGTATCTTCCGCAGAACCAGTTGAATTAGCTGTAGCCTTAGGCTGTGACTTAAGTAGCTCATCTACTGCATCATAAGTTTTATCAACTTTACCTGGTCCCAGAATAATTTGAGTAGTTTTGCCACCAACTACACCCATCGTTTCTGGAAGTGCTTTTAAAGCTCCTTCATTAATCTTTGATTCATCTGTGACTGTAACACGTAAACGTGTGATACAGTTTTCAATCTCTTCAATATTGCCAGAGCCACCGAGGGCGCCAACAATATTCTTAGCACTTTCGTTATAATCAGACATTTTTTTCCTTTAATTACTTATTAAGTGAATTTACTGCTTCACGAAGTCGACCATTAGCCTTGTCCAAAGCACTAGTTACATTTTTCTTATCAGCACCAGTTAGAATACTAAGAATTGAAAGCTTAACATCACCATCATATTCTTCCATTGCTTTGTCTACATCAGCATCAGGAGCATCAGTTGCTTGTTTCACTATACGCCATGAGCGGGCAATTAGTTTTTCGTTTGAAGAACGAACATCAACCATTAGGTTTCCGTAAGTCTTACCTAGTTTAACCATAGTAAGAGTAGAAAGCATGTTACATACTAGCTTTTGTGCAGTACCTGACTTTAGTCGAGTAGAACCAGATACAAACTCTGGACCAACTACAACTTCTAAGCCATAATCTGCTTTTTCTGCTAGTTCGGAGTTAGCGTTACAAGATAGGCCTACAGTTATAGCACCTTGCTTTTTTGCATATTCCACGCCCGAAACTGCATATGGAGTGCGCCCTGAAGCAGAAATGCCAACTACTGTATCGTTTTCAGTAAGTTTTAGTTTTTCTAAATCAGTTACCGCAAGATCGCGATCATCCTCGGCACCTTCTACAGCATTAGTAAGTGCGGTGTTGCCACCAGAGATAACGCCAACTACCTGACTAGGATCCGTGTTGAAAGTTGGTGGACATTCTGAAGCATCTAATACGCCTAGACGACCAGCTGTTCCTGAACCAATGTAGATTAAACGACCGCCTTTTTCCATGCGTGGATAAATCTCATCTACAATTTTTGCAATTTCTGGTACTAATTTCTCAATTACTATTGGTACCTGCTGATCCCCGGCATTCATAAGCTTCGCAGCTTCTTCAGTACTAATCGTATCGATATTTGAGTAGTCCTTATTAACTGACTCTGTTGCCATGGTTTCGAGTTGTTCACGTAGCTTATCTTTGCTCATAGTCCCATCTCCTTTGATTTACACTTACACTTAATTCTAACAGCGGGTATACATTTTATGCCAAAGCATATTGATGTATTTTTTCACTTTTATTTAGGTAAATATAAAAAAAGTTAATCAAGTTAAAATAATGTTTCTGTAGTGGTGCCAGAATCTATTTGCATAGGAGTTGGGTTGGCGGCTAAGTTTGGTCCAACTTCGCTAATTTCAAACTCAAGAGTCGTACCAGAAGCATCACGCTTTGCATAGTCGCTGATAAATTCTACGGGCTCAGAATTAGCATTAGCTGTTAGTAGTGGAGCCGGTCCAACATAAGCTAATTGTAATTTTGTTTCACCTGATAAGAAACGCTGCGCCTTAACACCTAGAGTGGCTCGACCTTTGCTAGGGAACTCAGTAAAATCTGATATTTTAGCTAATCCATAAGGTCTTCCACTGCTGGCAGCAGTTATTGTCAAAACTGCATTTTGTTTTCCTAATTTAACTGCACCAAAAAATATAGCATAATCATTTTTTGCTAGTTTAATGCCAGCAACTCCAGCACCACTTCTACCTTGTGGGCGTACAATATTTGCTGAATAGTGCAGTAACTGAGCATTTTGGGTAATGAAAACAAGTTCATAGTTACTATCAGGAAGCGAAATTGCATTAAGGACTTCATCACCTTCCTTAAGACTAATTACTTCCCATTCATCTTCTTTTACGGGCCAGCCTACAGTAACTCGCTTAACAGTGCCTTGTTTTGTGCCTAATACAATGCCAGCGTCATCATCACTAAGATTAACGACTCCGACTACATGCTCATTTGTTTTTAAATCAATAAATTCACTAGTTGGGGCACCACCAGCAACTTGTAATGTTTGGGTAGCATTAGGTAAAACTGGAAACTCTAGTACTTCAAGACGTATCATGCGTCCTAAATTAGTGATGACAGCGACTTTGCCACGCGCAGTCGAAGGAAGTACAGAGTGTAAAACATCATGAGCAGCACGATTATGGAAAGGATCATCAGGTAAAGTTTGTTCTTGAGTACGAGCTAAATGTCCAGAAGCAGAAAGTAAAACGAAACAAGGGTCATTTTTGATTTCTAGTTCTAACTTTTCAGCTGACTTTACACCGCTATTTTCGCTTTCCATTAAAATAGTACGACGGGCAGTGGCATGTTCTTTGGCGACTTCTCGTAGTTCTGAAATTACTACATTACTAAGTTCGATTTCGGAATCCAAAATCTTTTTTAACTTAGCAATTTCACGCAATAATGCTTTCTTTTCTTTTTCTAACTCTAGTTTTGAAAACTTAGTTAGCTGGCGTAAGCGTAAATCCAAAATATAGTTTGCTTGAATTTCGCTTAATTCAAAAGTATCTTGGAGCTCCTTGCGTGCTTGCTTGGCTTCATCTGATCCACGGATAATTGCAATAACTTTATCGATATCAATCATTGCCAGTAATAAGCCATCAACGAGATGTAAGCGATCTTGTTTCTTTTTAAAACGGTAGTTAGTACGGCGTTGTACTACACTAAGGCGATGTTTTACATAAACTGAAAGTAAATCTTTTAAGCCTAGAGTTTGTGGCTGTCCATCAACGAGCACTACGTTATTAATTCCGAAAGATTCTTCTAGGGGAGTGTGACGATAAAGCTGTTCTAATACTGCTTGTGGGTTATAGCCAGCTTTTAATTCAACTACAAGCTGGGTACCTTTTTTGCGATCTGTTAAATCAATGATGTCAGAAATGCCTTGAATTTTTTTCTGTTGCACAGCGATTTTGGTACGAGCAATAATTTTTTCTGGCCCTACTGAATATGGGAGTTCGGTAAAAGTAATACCATTTTTACGTGCTGTTATTTTGGTAATTTCTGCTTTTGCTCTAGTTTTAAAAGATCCACGACCAGTCTCATACGCTTCTTTGATTCCACTTAATCCAATAATTTTTCCACCAGTTGGTAAATCAGGTCCCGGGATAAAACGCATGAGATCTTCAGTGGTGGCATCAGGATTTTCAAGCAGATGAATGGCTCCTGTGATAGTTTCATTTAGGTTATGGGGTGCCATGTTGGTAGCCATACCTACTGCAATACCTGAAGCGCCGTTTACTAATAGATTGGGATAAGCTGCTGGTAACACTTCAGGTTGGAAGATTTGATTGTCGTAGTTTGGTACAAAATTTACCACATCTTCAGCTAAGTTTTGGGTCATTAATAATGCTGCTGGTGCTAAACGAGCTTCAGTGTAACGAGAAGCTGCTGGACCGTCATCCAAAGAACCAAAGTTACCATGTCCGTCAATTAATGGTAGTCGTAGTGAGAAGTCTTGGGACATACGTACTAGCGCATCATAGATAGCACTGTCGCCATGTGGATGAAGTTTACCCATAACTTCGCCAATTACTCGAGCAGATTTCACGTGACCTTTATCAGGAGTTAATCCCATCTCATCCATCATATAAAGGATGCGGCGTTGTACTGGTTTTAAGCCATCTCGGGCATCTGGAAGTGCCCTAGAGAATATTACAGAATATGCATACTCTAGGTATGAAGTCTCCATTTCATCGGTAACATCGATATCGTGAATCTGTTCGTTTGACAGCATACGTTAAATTATACGCTAATCTTACTAAGCCTTGCGTGCTAAAATAACTATAAAATCCCTTACTTGCCTAGGATGGCC
The DNA here is from genome assembly GCA_047606545.1 of Micrococcaceae bacterium. GTDB lineage: Bacteria > Actinomycetota > Actinomycetes > Actinomycetales > Micrococcaceae > JASGDC01. The sequence continues at coordinate 28,408 of JASGEI010000018.1, forward strand.
TTTATGGTTAAAGATACTATTTACCCTGCTGCTTTACGCAAAGAGGTAGTACTTAAAGACGGAAGTGCAGTTATTATTCGTCCTATTGTGCCAGCTGACATCCAGGGACTTCAAAAGTTTCATTCTAGGCAGTCAAAACGTTCTATTTATTTACGGTTTTTTACTTATCGAGAAAAGATAAGTGTTAAAGATTTAATTCATTTTACTTGGTTAGATTACAAAGATAGGATGGCATTTGTCGCACTTCGTGGCGGGGACATAATCGGAATAGCTCGTTATGATCGCCTTGATGATACTAATAACGCTGAAATCGCATTTAATGTAGCAGATGCTTATCAAGGTAGGGGAATGTCTCAGCTTTTCCTTGAAGAGTTAGCCAAAGTTGCTTTAGATAATAGTATTACCACTTTTGAAGCTGATTTATTGCCTGAAAATGATGCCATGATCCGAGTTTTTAAAAACTCTGGTTTTAAATATGAAAAAGAAATGCGTGATGGGTTACTCCATGTAAGTTTTGGTATAGAGCCTACTAATGAAAGTGAACAAAAAAAGTATGAGCGTGCAATAGCAGCTACTGTAAACGGTGTTAAAGCATTTTTAGAACCTAAAAATGTCGTAATTATCGGAGCAAGTCGAGATAAAGATAGTCTAGGAGGTAAGCTGGCATATCAAGTTGTTGAATCAAACTTTGATGGTCCAGTATTTACTGTTAACTCTGAGGCAATTGAGTTAGCAGGTAATAAAAATTATTCCACTATTAAAGATGTCCCGGTAGCAGTAGATGTGGCATTAATTGCAGTTCCAAATGAGTCAGTTTTTGATGTTATCCGAGAATGTGGTCAAGCAGGCGTAAAAGTTGCTGTTATATACACTGCAGGTTTTGGTGAGTGGGAATTAGAAAGTACTAAAGGTCGTTCTAAAGCAGCACAGTTGCAGCAACGTATTGTAAAAGAAGCAAAGAAATACGGTCTACGTATTGTGGGGCCAGCTTCGTTAGGTTTTATTAATAATACTAAAAAGCATAAACTAAATGCTTCGTTTGCTATGTCCGAATTTAATCATGAAAAGTTTGGATTAGTAACGCAATCTTATGCCATGGGTATCTCCATTTACCAACGTATGTTATCTCGCAATTTTGGTTTTTCGACAATGGTTTCTACTGGTAATACGGTAGATATCACGGCTATGGATTTAATTCGTTATTGGGAAAATTCATTGCGATGCAAAGTTGGTGCTTTTTATCTTGAAAGCCTTGACTCACTTGCTGGACTGGGAAGAGCTGTTAAAGATTTTACCGCGAATAAAAAGCAATTAGTAATCGCAGTAGTGCCATTACAAGATATTTTGGTAGGAAAAATCCCATATCCAAGGAAGTTGATTTCAGAATTTTTACATAATGCCGGGGCCATCACTACTACTAACAGTGATAAGATGCTAAATGTTTCAGCAGTTTTAGCTAGACAAAAATTGCCAAAAGGTGGCAGTGTTGCGATTGTTACGAATTTCCCCGGCGCAGCTAGAATTGCTGTGCATGCAGTGAATAAATTTGGCTTGGATATTGTAAAAAAGCTTGAAATTCCAATGCATAAAGGTAACGAACATTTTGTTAAAAATGTCGAGCAATTAGTTAATGATGAAAATATTGGTGCAGTAATTTGTTTTATTGTGCCAACGGTAGAAACCATTGAGGAAGAATTGTTACGTGCTGTTGAAAGTGTAATGCGTAAAGATACTTTAACTATTGCTGTTAGCGGTACTAACCCTTGGAATTTTAAGAATTCTTTTAAAAAAATTAATATTCTGCCAGATATTGAAACTGCTTTAGAGACAGTGATGATTTTGATGGAGAAAGTTAAATACGATAAATTAGCTAATGAACTCGTGGTACCGCCGGCAGTGTATCTAAGTAAGGCAAAAAAATTATTTGCTGAATTTGATTACCTAGTTGAAGGTAAGTCTAGGCTGCTAAAGCATTTAGATGCTCTTAAATTAATGGATATCTACGAATTAACTTTATTGCCTAAAGTTAATTTCATTAAAATTGACCAAGGTGTTAAAGCAGCTAAAATCATGGAATATCCAGTTACGGTGCAGCCAAAAAATTCAGCTAAACGTAGTTTTAATAACACAGAATATGTAAAAGAGAATCTTGGCGACTCTACGGCATTAAAGGCTGCTGTTAAGGATTTACACCATACATTTAAACATGAAGGTATTAATACTTTTGAAGTTCGCAAGACTCCTAAAATTGGGTTTACTTGTACCTTAGAAATTATCGAAGATGAGTATATCGGTAACTATCTAGTATTTAATCTTGAAAGTAAGTCACTAGTGCAGAATGAGAGTATTAGTTATCGAATTTTGCCATTGAACAAGGCTGATTTAGAAGGCTTCTTGGTCGAAGAACTTAAAGGGATAAAGATTCCTTATCAGCTGGGTAAACTCAAGTTATTTATTGTGCGAGCTTGCCAGTTAAAAGCTGATTTTCCGGAAATCAAGTATCTAAAGCTATCTCCGATCATGGTTAGTGAAAATGATGTGGAATGTGTGAGTGCAGAGATTTTGGTGAAAAAATAACTATGGATATTGATTTTCTAGAGCCTTACTATGGGGCAAATTCTTTAACAAAAGTTTTATCATCTGCCTTAGCTACTCTGGGAGTAACTGACTATGATAATGAGCTGAACCTGCCAAAAGCAAAGCATGTAGTAGTATTTTTAGTAGATGGATTGGGAACAAAACAATTAAAGAATTTGAAAGGGCATGCCCGTTTTATTCATTCCCAAGAATTACATACCATCAGAGCTGTAACACCGAGTACTACAGCCTGTTCATTATCAAGTCTAGGAACTGGTAAAACGCCAGGGGAGCATGGTCTGGTTGGTTACGATGTGCTGGATCCGGGGCAACATAAAGTAGTTAATATGCTAAGCACCTGGGATAAAAATATAGATGTAGCTACTTGGCAACCTTATCCTTCATTATTAGCAATTGCTAAAGCAAAGGGAATTAAAAGCTATAGCGTAGGTGATAAGAAATTTGCAAAGACAGAATTAACTACAGCAATATTATCTGGAAGTGAATATTTACCTGCCCAGAATATGGTTAAAGTAATTGAGCAAGTGGTCTCTAGTACGCAGAGTTCGAAAGCAACTTTAACTTATGCTTATTGGAATAAACTAGATCATATTGGACATGGTAAAGGTTGGAGTTCTAGCAAGTATGCTCAAGCCCTAGAAGAATTAGATAAAGCGGTGTCCACTATCACTAAACAGCTCACGGAAGATAGTTTATTAATTTTGACTGCCGATCATGGCATGGTTGATATAGAGCCAAAACATCAGATAATTCTTAATGACTATCCTGATGTAATGGATTATGTTACAAATACTGCAGGAGAACCAAGATTTACTTATTTGTATTGTACAGAATCAGACACCCAGAAAATATATAAAAAATGTGTAGTAAATTTTGCTGAAGCTGCCCTTGTTTTAACAAGAGATGAAGCAATTGAAAAAGGTTATTTCGGTAAAATACGTCCTGAAGTAATTGCTAGAATTGGTAATATTATTTTGGCAGCAAAAGCTGATTATACTTTTTTCGATATCGAAAGAGTGGGGCTAGGACCATTGTCAATGGTAGGACATCATGGTTCATTAACAGCTGCTGAACAAGAGATTCCATTAATGATTGTAAAAGGTGTGTAGACTTATGGCAGAATTAGTTTTTTTCTCAGGAACTATGGACTCTGGGAAATCAACTCTAGCGTTACAACTTGATTACACTCGAAGTACTCGGGGTATTCGAGGTCTACTCTTTACCAAGAATGATCGTTCTGGTAACGCAATTATCTCTAGTAGAATTGGCCTTTCGCACAATGCTATTGAGGTTACTGACGCTACTGATTTCTTTGATTTTGTTAAGAAAGAACATAAGAGGTCTCCAGTTGGATATATTATTTGCGATGAAGCTCAGTTTTATAGCATTGAACAAGTAAATCAGTTAGCTAGGATTGTCGATTTAATCGGTATTGATATTTTCGTTTTTGGTATCACTAGTGATTTCCGTACTAAACTATTTGAAGGTTCTGCCCGACTTTTTGAAATTGCCGATCGGATAGAAACTTTACCAGTTCCTACTCTTTGTTGGTGTGGTGCTAAGGCTACTCACAATGCTCGTACTGTAAACGGTGAGATGGTGCTTGAAGGCGAGCAAGTTGTAGTCGGGGATGTAGAGCTACAAGCTGATGAACGCAAAGAGGCAGTTGGTTATGAAACTTTATGCCGTAAACACCATATGCAACAACGTACTGCTGCTAATCATTAAAACTAGTTAAGGGTTTTCGTCCAGCACTTTTCATTAATCGTCTTTGGGGCCAAAAACGATATCATCCCAGCTTGGGATTTTAGTGCGTTTTTTGTTTTTTGGCTTCTGAGTTTTTCCTGACTTTTCAACTGGTTGAGCATTCTCATCCTGCTGTTCATTTTGTGTTACTTCAGTTTCTGGAGTAGTTTTTTGGATTTGTTGTTCCGTATCAGAATTTTTGCCAGCAACAGAATCTTCAGACGAGTCTTCAGGAAGTTTAGGATTTTTCTCTTCAGCACTATTGTTGAATTTATCAATATGGTCAGTTATTGGAGTGACTTTTTCTGAAGTGGCGACTGATTTTGGTTTGTTTAAATGATCAGACATACTTAGGACATTTGAAAGTTCTGCATCGCCAAGTTCAATAGTTTGTTGCATGGGAATAGGATCAATGTCAGCTATATCTCTAGCGAACTTATCTTTTTCGCCGAAAAGGTTAGGGTATTTCTTTGCAATAGCAAAACGTCGATTAGTTACATCTTCACCAGATTTTGGTCCACCAACTGGCTTTGGCTCTGGTATTTCTTCAGCTTCTTCAGGAAGTGAATCAACATCGAAGACATCGTGGTCAGTTTCTTCTTGCAGGCGCTCTTGGGTAGTAGTTAACTCGGTTGCTAATGAATTAAGTGGTGATACATGACGAGAATGGTTGTTATAGCTCCAGATTGCATTTTTGATTTCTTCAACCTCAGCTGTTTCAAGCTTTTCCTTGTTATCTTCTGCTGTTGCGAATGGTGCTGAGAAAGTTAGCTGTACTTTCCATACATCATCAATGCGCCAAGAGTCCCAAAATATAGTGTCATGCTTAATATTTTTCTTATCTAGCTCATAGCTGACTAGTTCAGCTAATGTCACTTCATCATCGCCAAATTCTGCCCAATAAGCACCATGTTCTGGGGTAAATCTTCCCAATACATGGTTTTGAACGCGCTCTACTATATAGGTACGTTCTGCCAAAATTGGAGTTTCATAGCGTTTGATAGTTTCAATATTTGCGCCAGTTGCTTCGGCTACAGCTTCTGGAGATTCGCCAGCTCGTAACCGGCGTTGGATAGTTTTTGGAGACTTATCTTTGGTCTGCTCAGTAATTTTTGCGTTAGAAGTATCTTTACGAGTAGTAGCTGCTCGTAGCTTTTCATCAATAGCTACTTGGTATTTTTTACCCTTATCATTGATAAGAATAAGGAAATCGCCATCATTATCAACTCCTGATAAGCGTAGTTCCTTCATTTGTACCCCTTTAAAACTATTAGTTACTACAGTAACCCCTGCATGGACACTTGACTTTAGCGTTCTATACAATTATATTTCCTGTGTCAAATAAATAAGAAAGGTTCTAAAAATATGGCCACAGATTACGATGCTCCGCGTAAGAATGAGGAAGAAATTAGCGAGAACTCAATTGAAGAGTTAAAAGCGCACACAGTAACTGGTTCTGCGGAAGTAGACGAAGATGAGGCAGATGTTGCAGACAATTTTGAATTGCCTGGAGCTGACCTTTCCAACGAAGAGCTACTAGTTCGAGTTACACCAGAGCAGGAAGATGAATTTACTTGTACAAATTGCTGGTTAGTTCGTCATCGTTCACAGTTAGCTAAAAAGACTAAGACTGGTGCTATCTGTAAGGAATGTAGCCAATAATTGGAATAATTTGCCTTTAGTGGTAATGAGAATTTTGGTATCCTAGGTAAGATAGTTTTCTAGGAGATTTTTCGTGATCGCACTTACCAGTATTTTAACAATATTCGTTGGTGCTACCTTTTTTCCATATATTACTAATAAAATTGGACGTAAAAGTTTCCTCGTTGCTGCTTTATTATTAGCAGTAATCGGGGGAATTTTTGTAAGTCAAGAAAACCAAGTAACTGCAGATACTTGGCGTGAGTCAATGGTATGGATTCCGCAAATTGGGCTTAATTTTGATTTCCGAATAGATATGCTCAGCTTTGTGATGTCATTAATCGCCTTGTTTATTGGGTCATTAGTTATGGCATTCTCATACACCTATTTTGAAGATTCCAAAAAATCTTTAGGAAGCGTAGGTGGAGAGCTCTTGGCCTTTGCTGGAGCAATGTTAGGTTTAGTGACTGCAGATAATTTAATCTTATTATTTGTTTTTTGGGAATTGACTACCATTTTGTCTTATATGCTGATTGCTTTTGACCAAGAAAAAGTTTCGGCTCGCCAAGCTTCTATGAAAGCTTTGATGGTAACTACTGTTGGTGGGTTAACAATGCTCGCTGGATTTATCACACTAGGAGAGCACGTTGGTAGCTATTCAATTCAAGGCATTATAGATGCACATCCAAGTGGAACTGCAGTAGATGTTGCAGCTTGGTGTATTGCATTAGGAGCTATTTCCAAGTCAGCTTTAATCCCAATGCACTTTTGGCTTCCTGCTGCTATGAAAGCACCTACTCCTGTGAGTGCTTATTTGCATGCAGCAGCAATGGTAAATGCAGGTGTTTACCTGATTCAGCGAATTAGTATAGTTTTTGCTGGTACTCCAGGTTGGCAATTAACAATGATGTTATTAGGCTTAACGACTTTAATTTTTGCTGGCTACCAAATGCTGATTCAAGTTGATATGAAACTTATACTTGCTTATGGAACGGTAGCGCAACTAGGGTTGCTAGGTGCCATTGCTGTAGGTGTTACAGCACAACTTACGTTAGCATTTATGGCAATTTTACTTTCGCATTCTTTATATAAGGCAGCTTTGTTTATGTGGGTTGGTGTCATAGACCATGAATTTGGCACCCGAGATATCAGAGAGCTTGGGCGCTTAAAGCAACGTTATCCTACCTTATTCTGGGCTGGAGCTATTAATGGTCTTAGTATGGCTGCAATGTTCCCAATGTTTAGCTTTATTGCCAAAGAATCAGGTTTTACTGGATTAGAGCATACAGGGTCACATGGTACGGGTGTATTATTACTTGCTTTTGCTGGTATTGGATCTGCACTTACTTTTGCAGCTTCAATTCGTTTCATTTATGCAATTTATGGTGGTTTTAGCAAGATAGAGTTACGTCGAGTGAAGCGCATTAGATTGCGGGCACTACTGCCAACTCTGACGTTGACAATTATTACCTTGTCTATTACTACTGAACCCAAAGGTATGTCCAGGTTTCTTGATGCATACTCTAATCAGTTTGAAGGCAATATTGAAACCCTGACTTGGTTTCATGGCATTAATGCGCCATTAATCACTACAATTTTTTCTTACCTTATTGGTGCATTAGTATTTGTGTATCGTCGCAAGCTTAGGAAAGTATTTCATCGTAAACTTCCATTTAGTGCAGCTGGAATATACCAAGGCATTGTAAACAATGTAGAAGAATTTGCTGGCTGGATAACTGCCAAGACTCAGCGTGGTTCGTTACCATTTTATCTTTCAGTAATTTTAATAGTTGCTCTGGTATTACCTGGTAGTTATTTATTGTATGCAGTAGGTAGTTTTAAAGTTCTTAATAATAATGCAACTATTATCTGGGCAGATAATAGTTTTGAAATTGCCTTGATGATAGTTGGGATTGTATCTGCAGTACTTACGGTGTTTGCTAAAAAGCGTTTTGCTGCAATTCTATTTGCTAGTTTAAGTGGCTACTCATTAGCGCTGATTTTCAGCCTTTACGGTGCGCCAGATTTAGCTTTAACACAGATGAGTGTGGAAACGATTTCCTTAGTGACTTTTGTATTGGGTCTGCGTTTGTTGCCACCACAACTTTGGCTTCGCTTTAAAGGAGAAAACAATAACAAAGTTAGAATAATTATTGCAGTAGCTTTTGCATTAGCTATTGGTTTCTATACTTTCGTAGCACTCGGTGCCCGTTTGGAGCAACCAGTATCTAACAACTTCTTTAAGTTAGCATATGAACAAGGCGGCGGTTACAACGTAGTTAACGTAACCCTTGTTGATATTCGTGCCTGGGATACTTTTGGGGAGATTACGGTGTTAACTGCAGCTGCTACTGGTGTAGCAAGCTTAATTTTCATTCAGCGACGAGAACGTACTGGTAAACGGGTAGAGCAAGCAGAAAAAGGCATGGTAGACCGTACTGCAGAGTTTAGTGCTGGTAGTACACGATTATTGCGTAAATTAGCTAAACAATTTAATGGTGCTCATGATAAGTACTGGCTTTCAGCTGTGAGCACCTTGGCGCCAGAGCGACGGTCAGTTATTTTTGAAATTACCGTACGCATGATTTTCCACTCGATGGTGGTACTTTCTATATTCTTATTGCTTGCTGGACATGACCAACCAGGAGGCGGCTTTGCGGGAGGTCTATTAGCTGGAATTGCTTTGACAATCCGTTATTTAGCAGGTGGTCGTTATGAACTAACTGAAACTGTTCCTTTACCTGCTGGTTTTTTCTTAGGCTCTGGTCTAGCACTTGCTGCAATAACCGGACTTATGCCATTATTCTTTGGTCAGCCAATTTTCTCCACTGCAATCTGGGAATTTACGATACCGATTTTGGGGCATCTTAAAATAGTTTCTGCCACGTTCTTTGATATTGGAGTTTACTTAGTTGTTATTGGCCTAGTGCTAGATATCTTACGTAGTCTGGGCTCTGAAATAGACTCACATGCAGAAAATGAGGATATTGGCACTAGCTATGCAGAAGTAGATCCAGATAAGGAAAATGCCAAACTGATAAAAAAGGGAGGTAGTTTCGTATGACGATTAATCTCCTTTTATTATTAACAATGATGGTTTCTATAGGTGCTGGAATTTACCTAATTCTTGACCGTAGTTTGACGCGCATTATCTTAGGTATTGTAATGCTAGGTAATGGCGTAAATATCCTATTGCTATTAACTAGCGGCAAACCAGGAATGGGACCTTTTTATGATAAAGCTAAGGTGCCAGCAGATTTTAGTGATCCATTACCGCAAGCGATGATTCTAACTAGTATTGTTATTACCCTTTCAGTAGTTGCAATTATGTTAGCCCTGACATACCGTGCATGGATGATTGTGCGTGAGGATATCCTAGGTGACGATACCGAAGACTTGAGAGTAACAGATACTGGTGGTTACTATGACGAAGTCGATGAAGAACTATTAGCTAAAAAAAAGGAAGAGGACGATAGCGTATGATGCTAAATGCACTAATCCCACTTCCAGTAATGCTTCCAATTTTTGGAGCAGCAGTAAATTTCTTATTCTTCAGACGTCCTAGAATTCAACGAGTGATTACGCTTAGCGCTATTATCATTACTTTGATGCTTGAGTTTTATATGCTTACTCAGGTAGACAAACAGGGTACACAGGTATTCCATATTGGTGGTTGGCAATCGCCTTTTGGTATTAGCCTTGTAGTTGATCGTTTTGCTGCAATGTTAATGGTAATTAGTACTTTAGTAACTTTGCTAGTTTTGTTTTATGCCACAGCGCAAAGTGACTACACAGATGATCAAGATTCACCAGTATCAATTTTCTATCCAGTGTACTTAATCCTATTAGCTGGAGTATCTGATGCTTTCATTGCTGGTGATTTATTCAATCTTTACGTCGGATTTGAGATTTTATTGACCGCAAGCTATGTGTTGCTTACGATGGGTGGAACTTCGGAAAGACTTCGTGCCGGAGCTTCTTATATTGTAGTGTCAGTAATTTCGTCATTCATTTTCTTGATGGCAATAGGAATGATTTATGCTGCTACCGGCACAGTTAATATGGCTCAATTAAGCTTGCGGTTGGCTGAGTTACCGATACCTAGTCAATACATGCTCCAAGCAATGTTGCTAGTCGCATTTGGTATTAAAGCTGCAGTATTTCCATTATCGTTTTGGTTGCCAGATTCTTATCCAATCGCAGCAGCACCAATTACGGCGGTATTTGCTGGTTTGTTGACAAAAGTGGGTATTTACTCAATTATTCGTACCGAGACATTGCTTTTTCCACAACATAATTTATCCAATTTATTAATAGTTGCTGCCAGTTTAACCATGGTCCTAGGTATTATGGGGGCATTAGCTCAGGATGACTTAAAGCGTATTCTATCGTTTACATTGATTTCACATGTTGGTTACATGCTCTTAGGTGTATCAACGCATAATGTTACTGGTCTAACCGGTACAGTGTATTACATAATGCACCATATTGTGATTCAGGTAGCATTATTCTTAATTGCTGGCTTAATTTCAATAAAGACAGGCACTACATCGCTTTCTGAGTTGGGTGGTTTAGCAAGGAGTACGCCACTATTGAGTGTGCTTTATTTCGTAACTGCAATGAATCTTGGTGGTATCCCACCAGGTTCTGGTTTCTTAGGTAAAGTTATTATTTTAAAGGCAGTAATTGAAACACAAATGACACCACTTCGAGTAATTGCAATCATTTGTGCCTTAGTTGGAAGCTTACTAACGCTTTATGCAGTTGCACGTATTTGGAACAGAGCATTTATCCGCCCTGCATCCGCAGTTGCTAATGTATCAAATACAGTATTAAACGTAAATAAGCTAAAGCCATCTATGTGGACACCGACGATTCTTTTGGTAGCAGTTAGTGTAGCTTTTACTGTTTATGCGCAACCAATGTTTTCCTTAAGTGAGCGAGCTGCTAAGGACATGTTAAATCCACAAAACTATATTTCATTGCAGCAGTTGCAGGAAGTGCAGAGTTCGAATGCGCATTAACAAGACAGATGTTTTCTTATACGGTTGGTTAGTATTTTTTTGGTGCGTTCTTTGGCGTAGTATTTCACCAGTTACAATTTTTGGTGGGTTTGTAGTGGCAGCTTTAGTTACTTTCTTGTTTAGATTGCCTAAGATGCCAGATACCTATCGGTTTAATCTTTGGTACATCGCTAGCTTTTTAGTTTGGTTCATCTATGAACTTTTCGTTGCTAGTATTGGTGTTACTAGAATCCTACTTACTAAGGGCCGTAAAGTAAAAAGTGCAATCTTTGCAGTGCCAGTTATGCCGGTTACAGATTTTACCTTGACATTAATTTCACATACTACGACTCTAGTACCAGGAAGTACTGTTATTGATGTGGACTATACAAACCATGTAATTTATCTTCAAGCTATTAATATGAATAGCGAAGCGGATAAAGAACCACATATTAGAGATATTTTATTGATTCAAGACAAAATTATTAAAGCCATTGGGACTCGTCAAGAGTATGAAATGCTTAAAGAGAGGACTGAGAAATGAACTCAGTAGTATTTATTACCTGCATTATTTGTATGGCTATCTCGACTACACTGATGCTTTACCGTTTAGGTGTGGGACCGACATTATTTGATAGATTGATTGCTTCAGATGTCTTACTTTCTATCTTTATGGGTGGGTTTATCTTAACTATGGCCTATAAAAAACATAATTACAGCTTATCCCTTTTACTGGTGCTTTCGATGATCGGCTTTATCTCTGCAGTAGTAGTTACCAGGTTTGTGAGGAAGCAATGATATTTGACATTTTATCTTCAATATTCTTCATAATGGGAGCACTATTTACCTTAGCTGGTTCGGTAGCTGTAGTGGTCTTTCCAGATGTACTTTCACGTATGCATGGTGCTACTAAACCGCAAGTGCTAGGCTTATTCTGCTTTACTGTTGGATTTGTATTTCATGATAGGTCTTTAGAAGATACTTTATTTTTGGCACTAGTTTGGACCATGCAACTTTTGACAATCCCAGTTTCGGCTCATATGGTAGGCAGGACAGCGCACCGTGCAGATGATTTCGATGAAAATAAGATGATTTTTGACGAGCTAAAACCATTGTACGAAAAAGGACCTACTGAAACTAAAGAAAATACTCTATAACAAAATTAGGTACTATATTAATTATGTTACTTTCTGATAAAGATATTCTTAAAAACCTTGAAACTGGTGATATTAAGCTAGAGCCTGCCGCAGAAAATATGATTCAACCATCTAGTATAGATGTGCGTGTAGATAAGTTTTTTAGGCTTTTTGATAATCATAAATATGCTCATATTGACCCTGCTACTGCCCAAGAAGATTTAACTCGTATGGTGGAAGTGCCGACCGGAGAGCCATTTATCTTACACCCTGGAGAGTTTGTGCTAGGTTCCACTTATGAACAAGTTACCCTTGGTCCGAAATTAGCAGCGCGCCTTGAAGGTAAGTCAAGTCTTGGCCGTTTAGGTTTGTTAACGCATGCGACAGCTGGTTTTATTGACCCAGGATTCTCTGGGCATGTAACCTTAGAACTTTCTAATATGGCGACATTACCGATTAAGGTCTGGCCAGGTTCAAAAATTGGACAGCTATGTTTCTTCGAATTATCTTCTGAAGCAGATAAGCCTTATGGATCTAAAGAGTATGCTTCCCGTTATCAAGGACAACGAGGACCTACTGCTAGTCGGTCTTATAAAAATTTCCATAAGACTGATATATAGTAATTAATATTCAGGGTATACATTTTTCTTGTTTCTATACGGAATTTCGTGTGGAATTGAGAAAAATGTATACCTTACCAAGGGTGGCGAATGTTAGATAATCAATCGCCACCCTTTAGCTTATTATTTTTTGATGAAATAACCTTTAGTTTAAAACCTTATCTACGATTTTAGGCTCTTTCAATGGTGGAAGTTTAGCCTTTAGTAGTACTAGCAGACCTGCTAGTAGTGTAATTACTAGACCCCAGATGCCATAACGTTGTGCGTGATCTTGTCCGACTAACGGCACAGCCAATGTAATACATAGTGAGAATAACATTGGTGCAATGAAGCTGATAGTACGACCAGTAGTAGTGTATAGACCGAATAGTTCCCCTTCATTTTCCGGAGTAGTGAAACGTGCTAGGAAAGTACGGCTAGAGGACTGTGCTGGGCCTACTAAGAAGCTAATTGCAAGAGCAAGAATCCAGAAAGATAGCTTACTATGCATAAAGAAGATGGTAATGCCACCAGCAACCATTACAGTTAATGAGAAGATAATAATTTTCTTTGGCCCAAATATATCATCAAAATATCCTACAACTACTGCACCGATAGCTGCAATAATATTTGCTACAACTGCGAAAATTAGTACTTCAGTAGCACTGAAACCGAATGAACCAACGGCAATGATTCCGATAAACTGGAAAATTGCTGCGATGCCATCGCGAAATAGTGCACTTGCCATAAAGAAGGTAATCAAGTTTGGATCTTCTTTATAAATGCGCTTTAATGTGCCCCAAAGTTTCTTATAAGATTCTTTATAAGAAACTTTTTCAGCTTTATAGTTTGGATCTTGTTGTTTTTCAGGAACTTTTAGAATCACTGGGATAAGTGAAAGTAAGAACCAAGCTGCGACGAAAATTGCTAGCGCACGGATGTTAAGGCTTTCAGTAGTAGTTACTCCAAACCAACCATGTTGTCCATCTTTAATATTAACGAAGCCAACAATTGCAATTAATAGTGCGAAGATACCACCAAAGTATCCCATACTCCAACCGTAACCACTTACCTTGCCAATAGTTTTGGGAGTAGAAACTTGTAGCAAGATTGCACTGTTATTTACATCTGCAAATGCCAAGAATACGTTAGCGATTGCCAAAATCGCTACGCCAGGTATTAAATATTCAGGAGCTGGCTTAATAAAGAATAATGTTGCAGTGAGGATACAAACTAATATGGTATTTGCTATCAACCAGAATTTACGTCGCCCAGATATATCAGAACGCTGTCCCACAATTGGTGCTAACAAGGCAATGAGTACGCCACCAATACCCATACCGTAACCTAGTACCTGAGAACCGGTGGTAGCATGAGCTGCAACTTTGTCTGTTAAGTATACTGAGAAAACGAATGAGGTAATAATAGTATTAAATGCACCAGAACCCCATTCCCACATACTCCATGCAAGTACTTTTCCAGTATCAATCTTATCTTTTTTGGTAATGTTAAGAGCTTCAGGTGCTAAGTCATACTTACTTTTATTTTGCATTTATTTTTTGTTCCTAAGACTTCTTTTTATCAGCTTCTTCAATGCCTGCTTTTTTGTTTAGCTCTTTACGAGTTTCTTCAATTTCCTCTTCCCAAGATTTTTGTCTACCGTCTGCTAAGTGGTCAATGATTACTTCTACTGTAGTCATTACAACGCCTGAGAAAGCTGCATAACCAATTGCTTCTTTCCAATTAACACTAGTGTCGTGGCGCTTAGGCGTTTTCTTATGACCAATCATTGACCAGCCTTTTTTAGCTAGTTTTGTGCCAAGTGCTGCGCCCACAGTGGCAGCAGTACTTTTGATTAGTTTTTTAGCTGGCATGGTAATAGTCTCCTCACATCTTATGTTGTGGTAAAATTTTAACATTTTACTCCCAGAATTTTGTTATTATAAAGACAGCGACAGGGGAGCATTTAAAATAATGCTGAGAGTGTAGCATAGCTGCAGACCCTCGAACCTGATCTGGCTGGTACCAGCGTAGGGAGTCGAGCCTTTTAGATATAACCGATATATCTAACCCCTCCTAAGTAGCTATGGGAGGTATTTTTATGACCGAATGGCGTACCGTTGATATTGTTTTCGCCAGTGTAATAGCCGCAATTTGTGGTGTAATAAATTGGGCTTGGAGTTTTTTAACTTCAGTATTCCTTTTTCCAATAACAGCGTTTTTTCAACCAATCCAAGCCTTTTTTGAAGGTGGCTGGTTATTGGCTGGAGTTTTGGGTGGTTTGATTATTAGAAAACCTGGTGCTGCTTTTTTTACAGAATTAGTAGCGGCTACAATTTCTATGATTTTTGGTACTCAGTGGGGCTTTGAAGTTTTACTGTGGGGTGCAATACAAGGTATTACCACAGAAATAGTTTTTGCATTATTTAGGTATCGTAATTGGAGTTTAACAGTTGCAATCTTCGCTGGTGTGGGGGCTGCAATTGGAGACTCTATTTTATATCAAGTAATTGTTTATGTTGCTTGGGCACCTTCTTGGCGAATCTTGGCTTTTATCTTAACCTTAATTTCTGGGGCGTTTATTGCTGGAGCCGGGGCATATATTCTTGCTAAAAAATTAGCGAAAACTGGAGTATTGGCACAATTTGAGTCTGGGTACTTGAAATGAGCCAAATAAACTTTAATGATTTTTCTTTCTATTACCCCAGAATTCCACGGGCAATACTAGAAAACATAAATTTAAGTATTGAAAAGAGTGAAAAGGTATTAGTGCTTGGTCCAAGTGGTTGTGGTAAAAGTACATTATTACAATTGATTGCAAATCTTCTTGAACCAGGTCAAAGTCATAGTGAAGGTAAAGTAAAAATCGATGGCAAAGTAGCGTTAGTAATGCAAGATCCGGAATCTCAAATTGTGATGCATACTATTGGAGATGATGTAGCTTTCAGTTGTGAAAATTACCGAGTACCTTCTGCTGAAATTTGGGCAGCTGTCGGGAATGCTTTAAAGCAAGTAGGAATTCCATACTCACTAAAGCATGATTCTTATGCCTTATCGGGGGGACAAAAACAACGTTTAGCACTTGCAAATGCTTTGGCAGTAGCTCCAGATATTTTATTACTAGATGAACCAACGGCTAATTTAGACCCTGCAGGTGCTGTTGCAATTAAAGAGACTGTGCTAAATACCGTTAACAAAAAACAGCAGACTTTGTTGGTAGTTGAGCATAATGTTGAGCTTTGGATTGATTCAGTCGATAAAGTATTGGTCTTAAATAATAGCGGGCAAATAGTGCTTTTCGGTAACCCTGCAGAATTTTTTGCTGAAAAAGCTAAATTAGCTACTTTAAATATTTGGTATCCAGGAATTGAATTAAAAGTTCCAAAGCTAGTAAATACTACTTCGGACATTGAAACATTAGTTACAAATGATTTAAATATCGGTTATCGTGAACCAATAATAAAAGACTTTAATTATCAATTTAAACAAGGAAAATGTTATGCATTAATTGGTGAAAATGGAATTGGAAAGACCACTCTTGCAATGACGTTAGCGGGTTTACAAAAACCCATATCAGGCAAGTTAAATCCCGATTACAATAGCCTAAGAGCTGATGAATTAACAAATGAGGTTGGAGTAGTATTCCAAAACCCTGAGCAGCAATTTATTTATGATACTGTTGCACAAGAATTAGCTGGATCTGATGAACAATTAATCGCTGACCTTGGGTTAACTGAGCTTATTGATGCTAATCCTTTTACCCTTTCTGGTGGACAAAAACGTAGGTTGTCAGTGGCAATTGCGTTACTTTATAGTCCTAAAGTAGTAATTATGGATGAGCCGACTTTTGGTCAAGATCCAAAGGCGTGGTCCACACTATGTAAATTATTCCAGCGTCAGCTTGCTAGTGGATGTACTCTAATAATCTCAACTCATGATGAGTTGTTATGCAAAGCTCTCAATGCTATTGAAATTCAGGTGCAGCGATGGAGTTAAACACTATTCGTCGAGATACTTTTATTAGTATGCGTAACCCATTGTTTAAAATTATTACTGTCTTAGTATTGACGATACCAATTTTCTTTACTTTAAATGTAACAGTGCCAGCAGTTTTGGTAATTTGTTATTTATTGCTGTTACCTTGGTGGGGCATTCCTAAAAAAAGATTTATTTGGTTAATTTTACCTATTCTAATAGGTGCTTCTTTATCTGCATTCTCTACTTTAATATTAGGTGAAGCAGGTGGAGATACTTATTTTCAGTTCTTATGGATGCACATTACTGATCAATCGATTCACTATAGTCTCGTTATTTTCTTTAGGATATTGGCGATTGGATTGCCAGCTGTAGTGTTACTTATTACCACTGAGGCGACTGAATTAGGAGATGCATTAATTCAAAGACTGCACTTACCTGAAAGATTTGTGCTAGGTGCAATGGCTGGATTACGGATGACTAACCTTATCCAGTATGACTGGGAAAATTTGAAGCATGCAAATAGAGTTCGAGGGCTTGAAACTAGATGGGGAATTAAGTCATTCTTTTCTCAGGTTTTCACTTTATTCGTTATTTCGCTACGTAGAGCACAAAAATTAGCAATATCAATGCAAGCTAAAGGTTTTGACGCTAACGTAAAGCGTACTTGGGCTAGGAAATCTAAAGTTAATCGTCAAGATTATTTCATGGTGATGGTATCAATAGTATTAGTTATTGTAGCTTTTAAACTTGCTGGTATTACCAAGTTATAATTACGGTAATGAGGATTTTGGAGTAGAGATGGAAGCTGAAAATAAAAAAGTTATTGAAACTAAGATAGTGAAATATTTTTGGTCGCATGCACTTTGGCTATATGAAAAATATGATGACGATACTGAAAATTGGGAACAACTTAATTCTACTTCATGGGCAGAGTTAGGATTTCCTGAGGCAGAGATTGTGTCAATACTTCCTGAAACTGAAATTTATAAAAAAGGTAAAAACCCTGATATTTATGCCAAAGATATTACCGGTATAGAGCACAAATTAACTTTCAAAGAATGGCATGATATGGGTAAACCAGAGCCTAAAATATTCTCTTAAAATCTATACCACTTAAATAATCTGGATTAGCAGCTAATAGTTGCTTTTCCTGTCGTGCCCAAGTATTCCAATATGGGCGATATTGGTCGCCATCTCTAGTTAAAGCTTGTTGTTTTCTTTTTTCTTCTTCGCAATCTAGCCAGATTGTATAGTCCAGAAATTCCTTAGTTTGACCGACACAAGCTCCGACACCTTCAAATATCATCAATTGCCGTGGTTCTATTTGGCTATTTTGTTTTTTATTATGCTGCCAATCCCAAGATATATATTGCGTATTTACACCAGATTTGAGAAGTGGCAGTATGCGTTTGTATTCGGTAATCCCAGCAGTTAAGCCATCCCAGCCAAGGTATAGATCTTCAATATGAAAAATTGGTATGTCAAATTTCTTAGCTATTTTTTCTGCTAATTGTGTTTTGCCTGACCCAGATAACCCATCAATTCCGATAAAAAAAGTTTCATTTTTTTCACGTGCAGTAGTAATCAGCGTAGTTAATTCTGCATAAAGTTTATTTTTCATTTATTTTATATCTAGCTAAGTTTGGCTATTTTATAGGTTAAGCACCAATTAGTTTTATTATTTATAGTACCTCATTCAAAGTTGAGCGTACTTAGCTCAAGTTTACTTCCAAAATGCTTGACAAGGCAATTTCAAGGTGGCATTATTAAATTAATGAACTTGAGTTGAGTGAATATCACTCAACTTTATAGGTCCAGACTTTATAAACGTAAGAAAGGAAAATTATACTATGTCTAGAGCAGTAGGAATTGACTTAGGTACTACTAACTCAGTGGTATCAGTGCTAGAAGGTGGCGAGCCTACAGTAATCGCTAATGCTGAAGGAGGTCGCACTACTCCTTCGGTAGTTGCTTTCGGGAAAGATGGTGATGTGCTTGTAGGTGAAGTTGCAAAGCGTCAGGCTGTTAATAACGTTGACCGCACATTCTCTTCAGTTAAGCGTCACATGGGTACTGATTGGAACACTGAAATTGATGGTAAGAAATATACTCCTCAAGAAATTTCAGCACGTATTTTGCGTAAGCTTAAGACAGATGCAGAAAGTTACTTAGGCGAAGATGTTACTGATGCAGTAATTACTGTGCCTGCATACTTCAATGACGCAGAGCGCCAAGCTACAAAAGAAGCTGGTGAAATTGCTGGGCTTAAAGTGCTTCGTATTGTAAACGAACCAACAGCAGCAGCACTAGCATATGGTCTTGATAAAGGTAAAGAAGACGAACTTATCTTGGTATTCGACCTCGGTGGTGGTACTTTCGACGTATCATTGCTTGAAGTTGGTAAAGATGAAGATGATTTCTCTACAATTCAGGTGCGTGCAACTTCTGGTGATAACCGTCTTGGCGGTGACGATTGGGATAACGCAATTCTTGAATGGCTATTAGCTCAGGTTAAGAGTAAGACGGGTTCTGATTTGTCTAAGGACAAAATTGCACTTCAGCGTCTACGTGAAGCAGCAGAAAATGCTAAGAAAGAACTTTCTACAGCTACTTCTACTCATATTTCATTGCAATACCTATCAGTATCTCCTGAAGGGCCAATTCACTTAGATGAAACACTATCACGCGCAAAGTTCTTAGAGCTTACTGAAGATTTATTAGAGCGCACTAAGAAGCCATTTAACGATGTAATCAAAGAAGCAGGAATTGATGTTTCTGAGATTGATCACGTGGTACTTGTTGGTGGTTCTACTCGTATGCCAGCTGTATCAGATCTTGTTAAAGATCTTTCTGGTAAAGAGCCTAACAAGGGTGTAAACCCAGATGAGGTAGTTGCAATTGGTGCAGCAGTACAAGCTGGTGTACTTAAGGGCGATCGTAAAGACGTACTTTTGATTGACGTTACTCCACTTTCTCTTGGTATTGAAACTAAGGGTGGTGTGATGACTAAGTTAATCGAGCGTAACACTGCAATCCCAACAAAACGTAGCGAAACTTTCACTACTGCAGAAGATAACCAGCCTTCAGTGTCAATTCAGGTATTCCAAGGTGAACGTGAGTTCACTCGTGATAATAAGCCTCTAGGTACTTTTGAATTAACTGGTATTGCTCCTGCACCTCGTGGTGTACCACAGGTTGAAGTTACTTTCGATATTGATGCTAACGGTATCGTGCACGTATCTGCTAAGGACAAGGGCACTGGTAAAGAGCAGTCTATGACTATCTCTGGTGGTTCTTCACTTCCTAAGGAAGATATTGATCGTATGGTTCGTGAAGCAGAAGAGCAGCACGAGGCTGATAAAAAGCGTCGTGAAGAAGTGGATACTCGTAACAACGCTGAAACTTTAGCTTACTCAGTAGATAAACTACTTAAAGATAATGATGACAAGCTTCCAGAAGATGTTAAGTCTGATGTGAAGGGTGATGTTGATGATCTTAAGAAAGCTCTTGAAGGCGACGATGCAGATGCAGTGAAGAGTGCATTTGATAAGCTTTCACAGTCTCAGGTTAAGATTGGTGAAGCTATCTACAAGCAACAAGAACAAAGTGCTACAGAGGATGCAGAGTCTGAAACTTCTGATGCTACTGATTCAAGTAGTTCAGAATCAGATGAGGACATCATCGATGCAGAAGTAGTAGACGAAGACGAGAAAGATGACGACAAGTAATCATGTCTGATAAAAAGTCATTCGATGAGGGAGCTGGTCATGAAAATGACCAGCTACACTCTCATAAAGAAGAAGAATTAAACGAAACGGAACAGAGCGAAGAAAGTACTGAACCTGTTGAAGAAGCGGAGCTTATCGATGAAGACGAAGAAAGTTCAGAATCAAGCTCGACTTCTGATGACGATATCGTAACTGCAGCAGAAAACATCGTTAATGATGCAGATATTGAGGACGAGAAAAGTCATGAAGAGACAGAAGCTGAAGGCGATAACTATCTGGAAGACCTTCAGCGTCTTCAAGCTGAGTATGTAAACTATCGCAAGCGTGTAGAACGTGATCGTGCAGTTGCAGGTGAAATGGCAACTCAGCGAGTATTAGAGAGCATGCTTCCAGTCTTTGATGATATTGACGCCGCAAGAGCTCATGGTGATCTTGAAAATGGCCCATTTGCTTCAATTGCACAGAAGTTAGAAACTACTTTAACTAAATTTGGTCTTGAACGTTACGACGAAACAGGAATTGCTTTTGATCCTTTGATTCATGAGACGCTAATTCAGCAACCAAGTAGTGAAGTAGAAGTTGAAACAGTAGCTCAAGTATTGCGTGCTGGTTATAAGATAAATGACAAGGTAATTCGTGCAGCACAGGTGATTGTCTCTGTTCCTGAACAGTAATTAGGGAGAATATATGGCAGGTCAAGATTGGATGGATAAGGATTTTTATAAAGTCCTAGGTTTATCCAAAGATGCCGAAAGCAACGAGATTAAAAAAGCTTATCGTAAGTTATCTCGTAAATATCATCCTGATTTAAATCAGAATGATAAAAATGCTGAAAAGAAATATAAAGACATCACTGAAGCATATACAGTTTTATCTGATAAAGATCAGCGTGAAGAATATGATGCCATTCGAGCAATGGGATCAGGCGGACCACGCTTCGCACCAGGTGGTGGTGCTGGTGGTTTCGATGATTTATTTGGTGGTTTGTTTAACGCGGGGCAGCCTAAGACAAATACTAGAACTACTTGGTCCAATAGTGATATACCAAACTTTGATAACTTGTTTGGTAATACTGGCGGTTTTGGCAATACAAGCGGATTCCGCACACAACCACCACTTAAAGGTGCGGATATTCGTGCAACTACTACAATCTCCTTCGCTGGGTCAATTAGAGGTACACAAATAGCTTTGCGAAACTCTAATGGTAAAGTTACTAATGTCCGAATCCCTGCTGGAGTTAAAGATGGGCAAAAGATTAAAGTCCGTGGCAAAGGTAATGAAGGTGCTGGTGGTAGAGGCGATTTGATTGTTACTGTTAAAGTTAAACCGCACGAGGTATTTAGCAGAGATGGTAATAATATTCGTGTTACAGTTCCAGTTACTTTTGCTGAAGCTGCGTTAGGTGCAAAGATTGAAGTGCCGACACTTAATGGTGAAAATATCATTGTTAAAATTCCTGCTGGAACTGGTTCTGGGAAGACATTACGCCTTAAAAACAAAGGTGTTGAGACGAAAAAGGAAACTGGTGATTTGCTAGTTACTTTAGAAGTTCAAGTTCCAGCCAAGATGAATAAAGAAATGCGTGCTGCAGTAGAAGCTTACGCAGAAGCTGCTAATGACACGGATCCACGTGCAGAATTAAAGCGTAAGGCAAGATTATGAGTTTAGATGAAAATGCGCCTGTCTTCGTGATTTCGGTCGCAGCTGAACTTTCGGGTATGCACCCACAGACTTTACGTCAATATGACAGACTAGGCCTGGTGTCTCCGACAAGAGCACCAGGTCGAGCTCGTCGATACTCTGCTAGGAATATCCAGCAACTTCGTGAAATCCAACGCTTATCTCAAGAAGGCGTTAGCTTGATTGGTATTAAGCGAATTTTTGCTTTAGAAAATCAAGTAAATAATCTACAGCATGAAATTGATGAACTTAGTAAAGAAGTTCAGAATTTACGTGATAAAACGCAAGCTAATACCAGAGTATTTGCAACAAGTGCACATGGAGAAGTAGTAAGACTTGCTCCTGGGCAACGTCCAGTGCAACAACACTCTAGCTCACTAGTGCTTTGGCAGCCACAGTATCGTAGATTTAAATAACCACTAGATTATTGTAGTTTCTAGCTAACCCTTAAGATTTATTTAACTAGCTAGAAGTAGAAGTCATTCTTTGAGATGATTACAAAAATAAACCGTTTTCATAACCTTGTCATATTGGTAAATAAGATAATTAAGTTCTAGAGGACTTTTTAATAAACTTCATGGATAGAGAATTTACACAGTGGCGAGTGTTCTTAGAGGTTAAGCCTTCACCTTCAAATACATGACCTAAGTGCCCGCCACATTCTGCACAAGTAATTTCGGTGCGTAAATCATCTGCATCAAGTGTACGTTTTATTGCGCCAGGGATTTCATCGTCAAAACTTGGCCAACCACAATGTGATTCAAATTTATCTTCTGAACGATATAACTTTGCACCACATTGACGGCAAATATAAGTACCTGTACCATGTTCATTTAATAATTCACCAGTAAATGCTGGTTCAGTGCCTTTGTTAATAATAATGTGTTCTTCTGCAGCTGTTAAAGGTTCCATAACTTTTAGTGTACTACGCAGTTCTTGCTAATAATAGAGTTAATAAAATGCTCATATCTTAAACCTTAAAGTAAATATGAGCATTTTATTAACTTAGTTCTAAATATCTAAAAATTCTTCGTCAGGTTCTTCTTCTGCATACTTTGCATTTTCAATTAGCTTTTCTGGAACTCCTTTTTCACTAAGTTGTTCATAAGAAGCGTAGACCTTGTAATCAGAGGTGCTGTCTTCAAAATTTAAGAAATCTCCTTGCATCCAATTCTTTGGATCAAGCCAGTTCCAGCTAGTGTCTTTGCTGGTAAAGTTTTTGGGGTCCATCCACCAATTCCAATTAGCGTCAGTACGTGTGTAGAGAAGATAAGCACCTTTTGCAGTTCTATAGATACGGTAGGTAGTTACTTTTTTGCCATCCTCAGAAAAATCCTTATAGCTGGCAAGCCTACGACCCATAAAATGTTTCTTTTTATTGATGCCATTATGGCGTACTGAAATTGTCTGTTGGGTATTATTGCCGGAACTGGCTTTTTGTTGTTTAATGAATAGTTTCAAGCCTTTAGTAATAGCTGCTGATAAGTTTCCGTCAGTATACTTCTGAGCTTTCTTAAAAAGTTCCTTATCGGCTTTCGATACGTATATTGTTTGGTTTGGCATGATGCCTCCTTAAATAAGAATATAAGTATAATTATACGCATATAAAATAGTTGGAATCAATAGGATAAAAATTACGATAAAAATATAAAAAGATTGATAGTTATAGAAAAGAATAGCGGCTAACCTACTTTTCCACTAAAGTTGAATATATGCATAGTGAAGAACAAGTACAAGTTTTAATTCAATTGCTGGATTCTAATATTCCAGCACCAAAATACGCAAAACCAGGTGATGCCGGTGCAGATTTATGTACTACTGAGGATGTGACTATTGCTCCAGGTGAGCGTGTGATGGTAGGTACTGGTGTGGCAATTGCCCTGCCAAATGGTTATGTCGGTCTAGTTCATCCACGTTCTGGATTAGCAGTTAAAAAGGGTATTACTATTGTGAATGCACCTGGAACTGTTGATGCAGGTTACCGTGGTGAGATTAAAGTTTGTCTTTTGAATACTGATTTAAGAGAAAGTGTTGAGTTTAAACGAGGTGATCGTATCGCACAGTTAGTTATTCAAAAGTTTGAAACAGCTAATTTTGTAGCTGTTAAACAATTGCCAAGTTCAGAGCGTGGCGCAGCTGGCTTTGGTTCTACAGGTGGCTTTGCAGAAAAGAATGAGGAGCAAAATTAATGGCACGTTCAAAAAATAATCGTAAGTCAAAGAAAACGAGAAAGCGCAATAATAGTAATAAAACAAGGCAAGTTAGGCGTGAAATAAAACCAGATCGTACGATTGCCAATTTCAATAACGAGCAAAAAGGTCCAGCACCTCGTGATTTAGACTTCTTGTATAAAGATGATGAAATTATTGATGAAGAAGTGCCAAAGCATGCCCCAGCAGATCGTGCAGAAAATGGCCCTTTTGATATAAGTGAAATTAAACGTAACCCACATGAAGCAGATTGTGGGTCGATAGTGTTACCAGAAATGCCTATAGATTTTGATGTCCGAATGGATATTGATCAGATGACTAATCGTATTATTTCACTTAGTTTCGATGATGAAAATTCTTCATTGCAAGTACAGGCATTTGCAGCGCCAAAGTCTGAGGGAGTTTGGTTAGAAATTAAGAAAGAGCTTGCACAGTCTGCAGTTGATGAAGGTGGTACTGCCGAGCCTGTTACTGGAACTTTTGGTGAAGAATTACTAGTATCAATACCAGCTCAGCTGCCAGATGGTACTCCAGCAATTCGAGCTGCAAGATTCGTTGGGGTTGATGGACCACGTTGGTTCTTGAGGGGAGCTTTCTCTGGGCCAGCTGCAGTTGATTCAGAACTAGCTAAACCTTTGGAAACGCTTTTCCGAAATATTGCGGTTGACCGTGGCGAAAATGCGATGCCACCAAAAGAGTTATTACCATTACGTGTTCCTGAAGGTTCATTAGAAAATCCTTTTGCTGATCAAGGTACAGCTAATGACGGTGCCGCTTACCCAAATAACGGTCCAGAACGTGGTCCAGAAATTACCCAAGTTGGCGGTTAAAATGGATGAAGAACAGCAAGAGATTACTTCATTTAAACAACTTTTTGAACGCTCTGATCAAAACATGTTCAAAAGTGACGAAGATGGTAATATTTCGCTTATTAAATCAATGGGTGGGATTCGTGGAGTTGCAGAAACAGTACTGCCTAGTTTAGTTTTTGTCTTATTGTTCTTTTTCACTCGCAATTTAACAGTATCGATTATTTGTGCATTGGCTGTAGCTCTTGGCTTCTTTGCTTTTAGGCTGATACAAAAAACGCCTTTTGTCCAAGCCGTATTTGGGGTAGTAGCAGTAATAATAAGCGGTACTTACGCAAATTTTAAAGGTATTGCAAGTGCTTACTATGTGCCAGGCTTTCTTATTAATTCTAGCTATTTGGCAGTATCACTTATTTCAGTATTAATAGGATGGCCACTATTAGGAATTGTTTTAGGTGTACTATTTGGTGAAGGTACTGAATGGAAGAAACACAAAAAGCGCTATAAACTTTATCGAAAGGCTACGTTAATTTTTGCATCAATGTTTGCTTTCCGATTAATAGTAGAACTACCACTTTATTTTGCTGGAGATAAGTTTATTGATTATTTAGGTATAGCAAGATTAATTACTGGGGTACCGCTGTATGCTCTTACCCTTTGGTTTATTTGGAATTTAGTGAAATCAGTACCAAATATAACTCTAGCTGCTCAAGAAAATAACCAAGTAAAGTAAAGCCACTATTTATATATGCATAGAATTTTAAGGTAATATTACATACTAGGTTGGGTCAACAGTAAAATATAATAAGGGATAATGCAGAAGATAGTTGAATTAGAAATAGGGAATGTAGCCCATGGTGGGCATTTCGTGGCTCGACATGAAGGTCGAGTAATCTTTGTGCGCCACACTTTACCAGGTGAAAAAGTTAAAGCTTTATTGACTGAAGCAGGAGAGAAAGCGAAATTTTGGCGAGCTGATGCTGTAGAAATCATAGAAGCTTCACCATATCGTGTTCCACATATTTGGCCAGCTGCAGATCGCTTAAAACATGATGACGTACCAGGTGGTGCAGAATTCGGTCATATTGATCTTGAATATCAACGCGAATTAAAGGCTCAAGTTATTACTGAGTTATTAAAGCGCTTCGCGGGTATTGATGTTTATGTGATTGTGGAACAAGCTCCTGAAGATGAAGAACGAAAAGGATTACATTGGCGTACTCGTAATACTTTTGCAGTTAATGCCCAAGGTCAGCTTTCTATGTATAAACATCATTCTTCACAATTAATTCCTGTTAAAGAATTCCCACTGGCCTATGAACGACTTGATGATCTAGGGCTTTTTGATTACGATTTCACTGGGATTTCTCAAGTTGAAGTTGGGACACCAGCAAATGACTCCAAACCAGTTGTCTTAGTTAAACCAGCACACCCATCAGGAGTGATGCGTGGTTACGTGCGTGATAATGTTGTCAATTATTTAGCTGATAAAGCTGGCGTTAGCTATGTTACTCGTAATGCAACTGCTTCCCTAGTAACTCGCCCAAATCAGATCGTTAAAAAACGTAAAGCGCAAAATGTAACAAATGTATCGAAATTGCCAGTGGAGCACGCTAGCGGTAAAGGATATATTGAGGAAACTGTATTAGATCACTCTTTCAAAATTGGTGCTAGTGGTTTTTGGCAAGTACATCGTAAAGCTCCAGAGGTCTTAGTAGAAGCAGTGCTTGAAGCTGCGGATATTCAAGAAGGACAGTATGTTGGTGATTTATATTCGGGAGTTGGTTTATTTACTGCTTTTATTGCCGAAAAAGTAGGCGAAAAAGGGTTAGTGGTAGCAGTAGAATCCAGTAAAGTAACTTCTAAAAATGCAAAAAATAACTTGCAAGAGTTTCCACAGGTAATAGTAGTTGCAAGTGCAGTAGAACGGGTAATTACTCCAAAGCAACGCTTCGATACTGTAGTTTTAGACCCACCACGTTCTGGTGCGGGTAGACAAGTTATTAACAAAATTGCCCAAAATGGGGTTCGCAAAATAGTTTACGTTGCTTGTGATCCAGCAGCAATGGCACGAGATATTTCTTATTTATCTGATTATGGTTATGAATTAAAGAACTTACGTGCTTTCGACATTTACCCACACACGCATCATGTCGAATGCGTAGCAGAACTTAATCTCGTCTAAATAATTTAGTCAGTTAATCTATTTAAGAAATCTACATATTTATCTGTAATAATCTGGAAGAACTTTGTGGTATCTTCTACAAAAGTGCCATCTTCATTAAGTAAGCTTGTGATGTTTCCAATATATGCTTCAGGCTGCTGTAATGTTGGCATATCTAACACAGTAAGTATCTGACGCAAATGATGGTTAGCCCCAAAAGCACTAAGCGCGCCAGGAGAAACACTAACTACTAAAGCTGGCTTACCTGCCCATGCACTTTTACCAAATGGTCGTGATCCCACATCTAATGCATTCTTTAACACTGCAGGGATAGAACGGTTATATTCAGGAGTGAAGAAATAAACACCATCTACTTCTTTAATCTCTTTACGTAGTCGTGCCCAGCTTTCTGGAAGGTCTTTATCAGTTTCTAAATCTTGGTTATAGAAAGGTAAGTCGTCAATTTCAATATATTTTGCTTCGAAGCCTTCTGGTAATAACTTTGCAAAAGCATTTGCAGTTAACTTGCTAAAAGAATTGTGACGGAGACTTGAAACTACAATCCCAATTTTCTTACCCATAATATTTCTCCCTTAAAGAAAACATTTCAATAAATCTATACGCTTATTTGAACAATGAAAGTTAGTAAAATATTCCCAATTTTCAACATTTACTTATAGCACTATTAGTTCTTATGCTTGAAGTAACAACAAAAGATAATAAGGTAAATAATGGGATACTTTTAGATACACGTAACACGACTTGCTCTGGCTCAGTTACCATTGGTAAGAATGTTTGGGTGGGTTCTAATCTCACACTTTGCCTAGAGTGACTATTTGTGACAATGCAATTCTTGCTGCTGGAGCAACGGTTACTAAGGGTGTTGCAGCTAATACTGTCGTTGGTGGAGTGCCAGCAAAAGTTATTAAAGAAAATATTAATGATTAATTTGTAGATGTTAAATCAGTTTAACTTCTTAAAACAACTCATATATAAACTATTTTAAGGAAGTTGGATTGCCTTGGGGTATTATGCGATCAGGAATTTTAATAATTGAAGTATATAACTTTCAAAACTTTAATTTTATGCAAGTTTTGAAAGTTATATACTTTTGTTTCTTTATAGGCATAATATTATGCTAAGTAGGGAATCATAACCTATGTTAAACTTAAAGCAATCTGCATATAACTTTCAAAACTTTAATTTTATACAAGTTTTGAAAGTTATTATTTTAGAGTTGTAAGGATTGTGTATGGAAATTATTCGTGAAAAATACTTGAAGCAGTTAGATAAGTGGCGTGATGCGAATTTGATAAAGGTTCTTACTGGTATTCGTAGATGTGGTAAGTCAACTATTATGCAGCAGTATGCTCGGCAGCTTAAAGAACAAGGTGTTAGCGAGGAGCAAATATTATTTTATAATTTTGAGTCGCCAAATGTTTTAAGAGAATTGGGGCGTAATTGGGAAGAGATTTTTTTTGCAATCTATGATTCATTAGATAAAAATCAACAGTACTACATATTTATTGATGAAGTTCAAGAGGTCGAAGGGTTTGAGAGGTTAGTTAGAGGGTTATTTGTCGAGAAAAATATTGATCTTTATGTTACTGGCTCTAATGCGTATTTGATGTCAAGTGAGTTGGCTACACTTTTGACGGGAAGAACAATTGAGATACATATACTACCTTTCTCTTTCGAAGAATTTAAAGAGGGGCTAGCGCGTTCAGATAATTCTGCAGAAGTATTGTTAACAAATAACTATTTGCAAGAGAGCTGCTTACCAGAAGCTGTTTCCATGCAAAACAGAGGTAGAGATGAGGTTTTTAACTATGTTGAAGGAGTAGTCGAAACGATTCTGCATCGTGATGTATACCCGAACATTAAAGAAGTGAATAGAAGAATATTTGAAAATGTATACAAATACGTACTACAAAATATTGGTAGTGAGGTTTCTCCTAATAGTATTGCTAAAGCATTGAAACAAGACCGGATAATGGTAAGCCATGTGACGGTATCACAATACTTGGATAAGCTATGTGATAGTTTTCTGTTATATAGAGTCCATCGCTTTAACATTAAAGGAAAAGTTCAACTAGCTACCCAAGAAAAATATTATGTACCAGATCTAGGGATACGTCATTTACTAATTGGGCAACATTATATGCAAGATAGAGGTCACTTGCTAGAAAACCTTGTATATTTCGAGCTATTGCGAAGAGGCGGTAGGATCTGGGTAGGCAAAATTAATGCGAATGAAGTAGATTTTGTGGTGCAGAAAAATACCGGTGAAATCGAATACTATCAGGTAGCCTACACCATGAAAGACCAGAAAACGGCCAATCGAGAATTTAACTCCCTTATGGCTATCAAAGATAACTATCCAAAAACAATTATTACAGCCGATACGTTCGAAGGTATCCAAGATGGTATTCACGTTAAAAATATCACTAATTGGTTGCAAGCATAGTAGCTATGCCTTCTTGCAGCGAAGTTATCTTAAATTCAGGGAACTTTCCAGTAAATTTTGACGAGTCAAAGATATTATCCTGCTTATACCTAGGCAGTAACTCTGTGGTTTCTTTTACCATTGGGTTTAAGAGACTGCCAATTTTGAAAGCCCACATGGGAGTTGTAATATACGAAATTTTATGAGTAGTAACTTTAGCAACGTGGTTGATAATTTCACGATAAGTAAGTCGATTTTCATCAATTGGCAAGTGCCAAGTTTGTCCGTAGGTATCTGGAGTATTTCCGATTAGTGCCATTGCACGGCTTGCATCTGGTGTCCAAATTATACTGCGCTTCGTGTTTGGATTAATTGGGACTATTGGCTTTTTACCTTGCCTAATACGATTGAAAATTAAGGTGTTGGTAAGGCTTTGTGTTTTGCCTGGTCCATAAAATTCAGGAGCACGACAGATTACAGCATTGATATTGCCAGCATCCATTTCACTTAATAGCTTTGTAGCAATCTGAGCTCTGACAGTTGCCTTGCGCCCAATTGGTTTAAAAGGAGTATCCTCAGTTTGTGGCTCTGAGTTGCGTGGATACATATAGGTATTATCAAAGAAGACGAGTTTACTGTCATGTTCTTTGCAAGCTACTATGGTGTTTTTCAGCATAGTGGGGAATTTTTGCTCCCATAGTTCGGAGCTCATCGGTAATCCTACTGTTAGATAAACAATATCACTTCCAACTACTGCCTTTGAAGTCGCTTTTGCATCCATGAGGTCTGCAGACATGAGTTGATCAGTATCATTTACTTTTACAGGTTTTCTACTTACCAAGCGAATATCATTGGTAAAGTTACGTTTTAGTTCAAGAGCTAGCTCATTTGCAATCTGACCGCCAGAGCCGAGGATAGTTTGCATTTTAATTATTCTTTCTTTAAAGTTTTTTATTCTTGGGGTAGTGATAAGAGTTCTGCAACTTTAAGCGCTGTTGCTTTTGCCGAACCTGGATTTTGTCCAGTCACAAGTTTTCCGTCTACGACTACGTTAGAAATAAATGGCACTAGTGCTTTTGAATAATTTGCCCCACGATCTCTCATCAATTCTTCGATATTGTATGGCACAATCTTATATACTCGGGCAAGAACTTCTTCACGCCAAGAAAAACCAGTAATATCGCGGTTTGCAACTAGGAAACTACCGTTAGAAAGTTTGGTATTAAGCAAGCCACAATAGCCATGGCAAACTGCACCGACAATGCCACCATTTTCAAAAATCTCTCGAGTAATCTGTTGCAATGGTTCACTATCCGGGAAATCAAACATTACTCCATGGCCACCGGTAAAGTAGATTGCGTCATATTCATTGGTATCAATCTGTTCAGGACTTTTAGTGTTATCCAGTAATGCCATCCGAGATTTATCACCATGCCAAGCCTTGGCAGACTTATCACAATTAGGAAATTTTAAAGACCGTGGTTCTAGTGGAGACTTGCCACCAGCAGGGCTAATAATAGTTTGTTCGAAACCTTTATCAGCGAAAATATCATAGGCGTGCGTTAGTTCAGATAGCCACAGGCCAGTTGGGTGAGAAGGTGCTGATTCGTAATGATCTTCGTTTGTTACTACGAGTAGAATTCGTTTACTCATTGGGATTCTTTCCTTATACATTTCGTATACAGCTAATTATAACTGTATGCAGATTGTTCCAAAAAGGTTTAATTAGTCTAAAAGTATGCTAAAATTCAGGTGAGTTTTACTTTTTAACTTTAGCGGTGTTGCTTTCGGTAATTTGGCACTAGAATAAAACTTGATAGTTTTTAACTACGCAGTTCAAGACGTTATTAAATACTGGTTTAGTAATCCTATATTCTCAGTTAAGAAAGTAAAGCCATGGCTAAAAGTATTGTTAGGCAAAATCAAAGCATCAGTAAGATGTTTTCGATTATGCTGCTTTCCTTGACAGCTTTTGGCCCTATTTCAATGGATTTGTATTTGCCAGTACTTCCAGCTTTGACCCATGAGTTAGGCACTAGTACTTCTACCGCACAACTTACTTTGACTGCTTGTTTACTGGGTCTAGGTGCAGGGCAGCTAGTTGCTGGTCCATTATCTGATCGTTTTGGCAGACGAAACCCATTGCTCATTGGGTTAACACTATATGTGATTGCTTCAGCGCTTTGCGCAATTAGTCCAAATATTGAGATATTAATTGCAGCTAGGCTGGTTCAAGGTCTTGCTGGAGCAGTAGGGATTGTATTAGCGCAGGCTACTGGGCGTGATATCTATGAAGGTAACGCTTTGGTGCGTTATTATGCGAGATTAACTGTTTTGGCAGGGTTGGCGGCTATCGTCGCACCACTTATGGGGGGTCAGCTTGCACTTATAACTGATTGGCATGGAATTTTCTGGTTTCTTGCAGGTATTGGTGTAGTTATATTTACTGGTTCCTTATTAGTATTTCGAGAAACTTTACCACTTGAAAATAGGATTAGTGGTGGATTCAAGCACACGATTGCAGATTTTCGTATTCTGCTAACTGACCGAGTATTCTTCGGTGCAGCTTTAATAACTGGGCTACTGAATGCTGCACTATTTGCTTATATTAGTGGTTCTAGCTATATTTTGCAGGATGTTTATGGCTTGTCTCCACAAGG
Source organism: Micrococcaceae bacterium (assembly GCA_047606545.1). Lineage (GTDB taxonomy): Bacteria > Actinomycetota > Actinomycetes > Actinomycetales > Micrococcaceae > JASGDC01. Next base: position 60,806 of record JASGEI010000018.1, read on the forward strand.
GTATTCATTGGTATTTGGGTTAAACTCCTTTGGGTATATGTTATTTGGTTGGATTGCTGGACGAACAGCAGCACGTTGGGAACGTGGAACGCTTTTGGCGGGAATTATCGCTTGTGTGGTTGGTTCGCTAGGACTATTAACAGCAGGAGTATTTTTATTACCACTATGGTTAGTGATTAGTTCACTATTTATCATTGTCTCTAGTGCTGCAATTACGACACCACCTTCCACTGCATTAGCTTTGCGAAACTACCCACAATTTGCAGGCACTGCATCATCAGTGTTAGGAAGTCTACGGTTTGGTTTTGGTGCTATCGTTGCGCCATTAGTTGGTATAAAAGGACTATCAATATTGTTTTCACTAGGGATGGTTACAATGACAGTATCAGTTTTAGCTTTAATTTTGATGTTAGTGTTAATTGGATTAAAAGTTAAAACTAAAGTTTAAATGTAGGCAATCTATCTTGCTTAGCTGATATAAGATATGTCTTGAAAATACTCTATGGGCATGAAATCAGGGTTTATTGTGCTTTAAGATTGCATGGCAAAATTGAGGCATATTGTGAGACTTGATAAGCTATAAGAGGTTAAAAATTTGATTTTTATGCTTTAAAGTATGCACGGAAGGAAACTAATATGAGTGCAGTTGATAGCTATGGTGCTAAATCAACTCTGAAGGTTGGTAAAAAAGAATACGAGATTTACAAACTCTCAGCTGTAAAAGGTGCAGAAAAATTACCTTACAGTTTGAAAGTATTGCTTGAGAATCAGTTACGTACTGAAGATGGCGAAAATATTACTAAAGATCACATTGCAGCTCTAGGTAACTGGGATGCAAAAGGTGAACCAAAAGATGAAATCCAGTTCACACCAGCACGTGTGATTATGCAGGACTTCACCGGTGTACCTTGTGTGGTTGACTTAGCGACAATGCGTGAAGCAGTAGGTGAACTTGGTGGCGATGAGACAAAGGTAAATCCACTGAGTCCTGCGGAAATGGTTATTGACCACTCAGTAATCATCGATTTCTTTGGTAATGCAAATGCATTTGAGAAGAATATCGACATGGAATACCAGCGTAACTCAGAGCGTTACAAGTTCCTTCGCTGGGGTCAGACTGCATTCGAAGATTTCAAAGTAGTTCCACCTGATACTGGTATCGTGCACCAGGTAAATATTGAGTATTTAGCTCGTACGGTAATGACTCGTGAAGTTGATGGCGTGCTTCGTGCATACCCAGATACTTGTGTTGGTACTGACTCACACACCACAATGGTTAACGGTCTAGGTGTCCTAGGCTGGGGTGTTGGTGGTATTGAAGCAGAAGCTGCAATGCTTGGCCAGCCAGTATCAATGTTGATTCCAAAGGTCGTTGGTTTCAAACTTAAGGGTTCAATACCTGCAGGTGCTACTGCGACTGACGTAGTGCTTACAATTACTGAAATGCTTCGTGACCACGGAGTAGTTGGTAAGTTCGTAGAGTTCTACGGCAAGGGTGTGGCTGAAGTGCCACTAGCAAACCGCGCGACTATTGGTAACATGAGCCCTGAGTTCGGTTCTACTTGTGCGATTTTCCCAATTGATGAAGTAACTCTTGACTACTTGCGTTTAACTGGCCGTGACGAAGAAAATATTGAACTTGTAGAAGCTTACGCTAAAGAACAAGGTCTATGGCATAACCCAGAAAATGAAGCAAAATACTCTGAGTACCTAGAACTAGATCTTTCAACAGTAGTTCCTTCTATTGCTGGTCCAAAGCGTCCACAGGATCGTGTGGAATTAAGCAATGCAAAGAAGCAATTCGAAGAAGATATCAAAGCTTATGTTGATAGCGATTTCGACAAGGAAGTCGACGTTAAAACTAAAGATGGTGGCTTTAAGCTAACTCATGGTGCAGTTACTATTGCGTCAATTACTTCTTGTACAAACACTTCTAACCCATCTGTAATGCTTGCAGCAGCTTTGCTTGCACGTAATGCAGTAGAAAAAGGTCTAGATGTGAAACCTTGGGTTAAGACTTCATTAGCTCCAGGTTCTAAAGTAGTAACAGACTACTACGAGAAGTCTGGACTTACGCCATATCTTGAAAAGCTTGGTTTCCACCTAGTTGGTTATGGTTGTGCTACTTGTATCGGTAACTCTGGTCCGCTTAACGAAGAAATCTCACAAGCAATCCAGGAAAACGATCTTGCAGCTACTTCAGTGCTTTCTGGTAACCGTAACTTCGAAGGTCGTATTAACCCAGATGTAAAGATGAACTACTTAGCATCTCCACCGCTAGTAATTGCATATGCTCTTGCAGGTCATATGGACTTTGATTTTGATGCTGATCCACTAGGACAAGACAAAGATGGCAATGACGTATTCCTAAAGGATTTATGGCCAAGTCCAGTTGAGGTACAAAAGACTATTGATAGTTGTATTGATACTGATATGTTCAAGAAAGATTATGCTGACGTATTCTCAGGTGATGAACGTTGGAAGTCACTTGAAACTCCAGAGGGTAAAGTTTACGAATGGGAAGAAGAATCAACTTACATTCGCAAACCGCCTTATTTCGAGGGTATGAAGGAAACTCCAGATCCAGTAGAAGATGTACACGATGCACGCGTACTAGCCTTGTTAGGTGACTCAGTAACTACTGACCACATCTCTCCAGCTGGTTCATTCAAATCTGATACGCCAGCAGGTAAGTACTTAATCGAAAATGGTGTAGCTCGTAAAGACTTCAACTCTTACGGTTCTCGTCGTGGTAACCACGAAGTAATGATTCGTGGTACTTTCGCAAACATCCGTCTAAAGAACCTACTTCTTGATGGGGTAGAGGGCGGCTTTACTCTTGACTTCACTGATGGTGGTAAGCAAAATACTATTTACGAAGCAGCACAAAACTACAAGAAGGAAAATACGCCATTAGTAGTACTTGCTGGTAAAGAGTATGGTTCTGGTTCTTCTCGTGACTGGGCTGCTAAGGGTACTATGCTTCTTGGGGTTAAGGCAGTTATTGCTGAGAGTTTCGAGCGTATTCACCGTTCAAACCTAATCGGTATGGGTGTATTGCCACTACAGTTCCCAGAAGGTGAAACAGCTGAATCACTTGGTCTAACAGGTCATGAAACTTTCAGTTTTGAAGGTGTTACTGAACTTAACAATGGCTCTATCCCTAAGACAATTAAGGTTACAGCTAAGAATGAAGATGGTAAGGAAATTAAGTTTGATGCAGTAACTCGCATTGATACACCGGGTGAAGCTGATTACTACCGTAACGGTGGTATCTTGCAGTATGTGCTTCGTCAAATTACTTCTAAAAAGTAGTTGGAGCAAATGTCAGAGATATTGCCGACAATTTCAGATCCTGAAGATCTGAAAAAGCTTGATAACAGTCAACTAAAGGTGCTTGCGGAAGAAATCCGTGAGCACCTAGTTGATAGTGTTTCAAAAACAGGTGGGCATTTAGGGCCAAATTTGGGCGTGGTGGAGCTAACTATGATGATTCATCAGAAGTTTGATTCTCCGCACGATAAAATTATTTTTGATACGGGTCATCAATCTTATGTACATAAGTTATTAACTGGACGTCAAGATTTCTCAAAATTACGTCAACAAGATGGAATTTCTGGTTATCCAGAACGTGCTGAGTCTGAGCATGACATCGTGGAAAGCTCACATGCATCTAGTTCATTGTCATGGGCTGATGGTATTTCACGGTCTTATCAACTTGCTGGAGATGACCGATATGTCGTAGTGGTTATTGGCGACGGTGCTTTAACTGGTGGTATGGCTTGGGAAGCTCTTAATAATATTGCTGCTGACGAAGACCGTAAACTAATTATTGTGGTTAATGATAATGGCCGTTCTTATGCACCGACCGTGGGTGGACTTGCAAAATATCTTTCAAGTTTGCGCAGTACGATTGATCATTACCGTACCACTCGTACTTATCAACGAATTACTGACAAGATTGACGATAAATTTGAAAATACGCAAAGTAAAGCTGGAAAAGTGCTTTATGCTGGTTATCGTGGTGCCCGTAGTGGATTAAAAGATATCTTTGTGCCACAAAGTATGTTTGAAGATCTAGGTTTAATGTACATGGGGCCAGTTGACGGACATGATATCGAAGCTATCGGTGAGACTCTTGAACGAGCTAAACATTATGGTGGACCAGTTATAGTACATGCAATTACTGAAAAAGGTCATGGTTATAAACATGCAGTAGCTCACGAAGGGGATCAATTCCATGCAATTAATGTTATTGATCCTAAGACTGGATTACCTCCAGAAACTGATGTTTATAAAGATGTAGTTCCTAAGCAGTCATGGACCAGTGTATTTGGCAATGAAATCGTCAAAATTGCTAAAGAACGTGATGATGTAGTGGCTATTACTGCAGCAATGTTAATTCCTGTTGGTCTAGAGAAGATGCAAAAGGAATTTCCAAATCGAGTAATTGATGTTGGGATTGCCGAACAGCATGCGGTAGCTAGTGCTGCTGGGATGGCTTATGCAGGCTTGCATCCAGTTGTCGCAGTTTATGCCACTTTCTTAAATCGTGCTTTTGACCAATTACTTATGGATGTAGCTTTGCACAAAGCAGGCGTCACTTTTGTCCTAGACCGTGCTGGTGTTACTGGGCCAGATGGTCCTAGCCATCATGGCATGTGGGATATGGCTTTGGTGCAAGTAATCCCTAGTATTCATGTTGCAGCACCCCGTGATTCAGAACGTCTTAAAGAAGAGCTTCGCGAAGCTATTGCAATTAAGAATGCACCTAGCATTGTGCGTTTTTCAAAAGGTGATGTTGGTAAAGAAATCAAAGCAGTTAAACGCTCTAAAGATGGGGTAGATATACTGCAAAGAGCGCAGCACGATAAAGACGTTTTGCTAGTTGCTATCGGGGCAATGGCGGAACTTGCTCTTGAAGTTGCTAAACGACTTGAAAAGCAAGGTATTGGGGTTACTGTAGTTGATCCACGTTGGGTAACGCCAGTTGCAAGAAGCATTGTGAAGAAAGCTGCTAAACATCGCCTTGTAGTTGTTATTGAAGATGGTGTTCGTGTCGGTGGTGTCGGTTCTCGTATTAGGCAAGAGCTTCGTAAACACGAAGTTGATACTGCGCTTAATGAGTTTGGGCTTCCAGCTGAGTTCTTAGCGCAAGGTAGTCGTGACGAAGTGCTTGATCGAGTAGGTTTATCTGCAGATAAATTAACTGAAGATATTCTTGCCCATGTTGAAGGGCGAAAAGTACCAAAAGCAAAAAGTAAAAAGAAAAAGTGAGTTAAATGGAATACCGTAAAGTTGGCAATAGTGAGCTAGAAGTATCAGTAGTAGGTCTTGGATGTAATAACTTAGGGCGTGCTCATACGCCAACGGAATCTCAAGAAGGTACAAACAAGGTTATTGGCGCTGCAATTGATGCCGGTATTAATTTCTTTGACTGTGCTGATATGTACGGTAAAGAACCTGGGCTTAGCGAAACTATGCTTGGTAAAGCATTAGCTAATGACCGAGATAAAGTTATTGTAGCAACTAAGTTTGGGTTGCCAGTTAACGGAGCTAATGGTGAAAATAAAGACGAGGCACGTGGATCTGCTAGTTATATTCGTAAGAGTGTAGAGTCTTCGTTGAAACGTCTCAATACTGATTACATTGATCTTTACCAATTCCATACTCCAGATCCAGAAACACAGATCGAAGAGACTTTAGCTGAATTAAATAAACTAGTTAAAGAGGGGAAAGTCCGTTATATTGGTAACTGTAACTTCGCTGGTTGGCAGATTGGAGAGGCTCATTTTACTGCACAATTAGAAGAAACTGAACATTTTATTTCTGTGCAAAATCATTACAACCTACTAGATCGTAGGGCAGAGCTAGAAGTTATGCCTGTTGCTAAGCATTTGGGTCTAGGGATGTTCCCATACTTCCCATTAGCAAATGGGTTGCTAACAGATAAATATCGTGATCCTAAAGAGCGTGAAAACACTAAGAACCGTTTAGTACACAGTAAGCAAGATGTACTTGCTGCCGCCGATTGGGATCAACTGGAGAAGTATTACCAATTCTGTGACGCTAATAACTTAAGTGTTACTGAAGCTACCTTCTCTTGGCTTGCAGCTCAAAAGCCAATTGCTTCAGTCATTGCTGGTGGCACTACTGAGGAACAGATTAAGGCTAACGCAAAAGCAGTTAGCTGGAAACCGACAGAATCTGAACTAGTAGAAATAGATAAGATTTTCCCTAGCCCAGATAAAGTTGCTCTCTTCTAAGTCTTATTTATTTCAATAGTTTTTCTAGTTATTTGTGGTAAAAACTGCAGGAGTTAATTGCTTTATATTTCAAATTAATATTCAGGGTATACATTTTTATTGATTCCATACGAAATTTCGTAAAGAAACTAGAAAAATGTATACCCTATTTTCGTGTCTTAAGTTCAGAGTCTCAGATGGCATATTTATAGACACCTTCTTGTTAGTCTTGACTTTTACTATGGGGGGGGGGGGTACGGTTTTGTATGTAAGTGGTGAGGTGACCATAAAATCAGTGTCTTCGAAAGAGGCTTGTTGCAATGACGCAAAACAAAGTGAAAAAAGAAAATATTATCACGAATCTTGATGCTAATAGTAAACAAGAAGTAATAGAAAAGATGGTCAAAGTATTACATCACAACGGCTATATTTCTGATGAAAAAGGTTTTGTCGCAGCAGTTTATGAGCGGGAAAGCCAAATAACTACCGGTATCGGTAATAATGTTGCAATTCCACATGGGAAGAGTGAACTCGTTCGTGAATCAACAGTGATGGTAGCTAAGCTTAAAAATTCAGTTGATTGGAATTCTTTCGACGATAAGCCAGTGAATCTAGTATTTCTATTGGCTATTAAAGATGAGGACAGAGGAGATGCCCATCTAAGGATTTTAGCTGAACTTTCAGCCAAATTAATGGACGATGATTTCTTAAATGGTGTGAAAGAAGCATCTACTCAAGAAGAAATCTATAACGCTGTAGCATTTTAAATTTATAAATTAACAATACTAGATAAAAGGAAATAATAATGACAAAAATGGTGGCAGTAGCAGCTTGTATTGCAGGTGTAGCTCATACGTACATGGCAAAAGCAAACTTAGAAAAGGTTGCAAAGCAAAAAGGTATTGACATGAAAGTTGAAACTCAAGGCTCTATGGGTGTTGAAAATAAACTTACTGCTGAAGATATTGCTGAAGCAGATGTAGTTATCTTTGCCGTTGATACTAACGTAGCTGAACGTGACAGGTTTGATGGTAAGGAAATCCTTGAAGTTGGTACTACTGATGTCGTTAAAGATGGTAACGCAGTAATTGAACAAGCAATGAACATGTAAATAACTGTTAAACATGTAGATTAGGTAAAATTTCATGGAAGCAAAAAAGAATAGTAAACAGATTGGCAAAGAATTAGTAAGTCACTTTCAAAGTGGCGTATCTTACATGATTCCACTGGTAACTGCTGCTGGTTTATTAACCTCTATTGCAGTTATCTTTGGTGGTAGTAGCGTTTGGAAAGAGACTGATACTTTCTGGGGCGTAGTTCGCATGATTGGGCAGACTGGTCTTGAGTTCATCGTGCCAATGATTTCAGGTTATATCGCATTTTCAATTGCTGATCGTCCCGGTCTAGCACCAGCATTTGTTACTGGTATGATTGCACAAAATATGGGTACCGGTTATCTTGGTGGTATGTTTACTGGTCTTGCAGTAGGTTACTTAGTACACCTACTAAAGAAAATGCCAGTGCATCCAAAAATTATGGCAATTAAATCCTTACTAATTATCCCTTTTATAGCCACGAGTGTAGTCGGATTAGTGCTTTGGTATATTGTAGGTTCACCTATCCAGCATGCGACAGCTGCTTTAACTAGTTGGCTAAATGGTATGTCTGGAGTAAGTGCAGCACTATTAGGTGCAATTATTGGCGCAATGATGGCTTCAGATATGGGTGGTCCTATTAATAAGATTGCTTATGCATTTGGCGTTGCAGCATTCGCTCAAGGTGGTTATGTTGCTTCGACTGCGATGTTATTAGCAATTGGGATGCCACCATTTGGTATGTTCCTAGCAACTCTTTTGAATAAGAAATTATATTCAGAAACTGAACGTGAAAATGGTGTTACTGCAATGATTATGGGAGCCGTCGGTATTACCGAAGGTACTATCCCATTTGCAGTAGTAGATCCAATCCGTGTAATTCCAAGTATCATGGTAGGTACTTCACTTACTTGTGCTCTAAATGGTTGGTTTGGCGCAACTCAAAATACTATGTTGACCACTTTTATGGCAATCCCGTTTGCTTCAAAACCTATTCCGTATGTCATTTCAATTTTAATAGGTGGTTTTGTAATTGCCTTTATGGTTAATGGTTTGAAAATGATGAAGCTTCGTAAAACTAAGAAATTAAAAGACGAAGCTGACGTTGAAGTAAAAGCAGCATAGAAAGGTAGCTGTATTTAGATGGCTAAGATTAAAGCATATTTTGTACAGCACACTCATTGGGATCGTGAATGGTACTTTTCTGCTGAAGATGCCAAAATTCTTAGTGACCAAGTGTTTACTGGAGTTTTGCAAGAGTTAGATAAAAATCCTAAAGTGAATTTTTGTCTAGATGGACAAACATCTATCGTTGATGAGTACCTCGAAATTAATCCAAAGATGTTACCTTTGCTACAAAAACTTGTAGCGAAGGGCAGGCTTTTTGTGGGACCTTGGTATTCTCAAACTGATTGCTTGTTACCTGATGCAGAATCTATTTTGCGTAATTTAATTATTGGAATTCATGATGCTTCTACTAAATATGGGAAAGCAATGATGGTCGGCTATCTACCAGATAGTTTTGGATTTAATGCTCAAATGCCAACGTTATTAAACCAAGTTGGTCTTGATACTTTCATGAGCTGGCGTGGCGTTGATGTTGAAGATGTTACTTCATCGCCATATTTTACCTGGGAAGGACTAGGCGATAAGAAAGTTACTGCAATGAATTTCCCATTTGGATATATGACAGGCATGATTACCAATGAGGCTTTAACAGATCTTGATACTTTCGTTAAAGATAGATTAGATTTAGCAGTTAAGTTTTTAAGTGAAAATGGCAATAATTCTGACATTTTGATACCTTCTGGGTTTGATCAGAAAAGTATGGTTATTGACTTCGATAAAGCTATTTCTGAGGTTAATGAAAAGAGTGACTATGAAGTAGTCGTTTCAGATTATCCAAGCTATTCAAAAATTTTAAAGAAACAAAGCCTACCAGTTCATCAAGGTGAATTACGTGATCCAGTGTATGCAAGGGTTCATCGTACTATTGGTTCGGTACGTACCAGGATGAAACTAGATAACTTCAAGCTAGAGCAGTATGTGTTGAGACGGATTGAGCCATTAATGGTAATGGCAAAGAGTCTTAATATAACTATTGGTACTGGTACTCTAGATAGGCTTTGGAAAAAGATGTTAGCAAACCAAGCACACGATAGTCTTGGAGGTTGTGTTGCTGATAACGTAGCAGTTGATATTCATCAGCGTGCTAGGGAAGCCTATGAAATCGCAAAAGGCATAGAGAATTTAATTACCAAGAGAATGGCTGATGCGCTTGAGTTAACAGCAAATCAAGTATTAGTTGTTAATACTGACCCTACGAAGTATATAGGCAAAAAGTTATTACATGTTGTTAGTCATAGTAAGAATATCGCATTCGAAGGTAGCGAAAAATCAGTATTAGTATCAGAGAAGTTCTATCCAGCTCGTGATGGAGTACAACGAATTTCGCCTGCAGGCTATGACACTATTACTGAAAAACCATATTACGAGTTGAGTGTTGAAATTGATGTCGAAATACCAGCATTTGGCTATAAAGTAATTGAGTTTACTGAAGTAGCTAGACCTCTTGCAACCCCAGAAACTAAAGAAAAGCAAAAAATTTCAAATGACCATTACACTTTGGCATTTGAAGATGGAAAAGTTATTCTATTTGGCAAGGATGGGCGTGAGTATGAAGACTTTATTAGGCTAACTGATATTGGTAATGCTGGTGATACATATGACTTTTCGCCTATTGGTACAGAAATTGAACTAGATTTTTCTGGGGCATATGTGAGGCAAGATGACTTTAAACAAACTCTTATTATTGAAGGTAAAGCTGAATTACCAGTTGGTTTAAATGACCGTTATGCAAGGTCTGGAAATACTAAGGAAATAACGTACAGTTTGCACTTAACATTAGATGATAGTGAAACAATAGAAGGTAAAGTACATATTGATAATCAAGTATTTTCACATCGAATGCGGTTACAAATTCGAACTCCAGATATTGAAGGTAATTCGATAGCTCAGATTCAAAATGGTTTTATTGCAAATGCTAATATTCCAATACCTGAAAATTGGGAAAAGAAGTATGTAGAAAAGCCAGTTAATATTAGGATATTTGATAAGAGTGTCTCTATAGAAGGTAAAAATGAGTGCCTGACAATTTTTGCAGATGGGATAAAAGAGTACGAAAGAGCAGAAGATAAGCTGTTTATCACCTTATTTGCAACCACAGGAGAGTTAGGCAAAGCCGATTTAGCTTGGCGACCAGGTCGTGCTTCTGGCGATACGACTAATGAAGGACACATTATGATGCCTACTCCATTAGCTCAAGAAGTTGGTAAGCATGAGTATACTTTTGCCTTAAGAGCAAGTGATAAAACACTAGATCAGCAGTTAGTGGCTAAAACTGCACATGCTAGGTTAACTCCTTCTATAAGTTATCAACGTCAGATGTTAAATGTATTTATCAATAGGCTTGATAACAAAATTTGGCCTTTGCAACATAAACTATCAGTTCCAAAGGAAATTTCTTTATTAAATTTTTCTACAAAGGCATTGGTATCAGCAATTTATCCAGCATACTTCCATAAAAATCATTTCGTAGTGCGTTTGGCTAATCCTACAGAAAATGCTGTTAAGGTCCCGAAGAAACTAACTAAAATAGGGTTGTTAGTTGATGCACTTGAGAATAAGAAGCCAAGGATTTCTGAAATACCGCCCTTTGATTATATTTCAGTATTGATTGATATTAATCACCTATAAAAAGTACTAGAACTTTCTACCTAAGAACCGATAGAGGCTTTGGATTTGAAATAGCTTGTTCCAGTAGCAAAGCTATTTCCTTAATTTGCCAATCACGAGCTTCAGTTTGCTTAAGTGCCTTTTTTACTGAAAAGCTAGAGTTATCAAGGTCATTATTCCAGAAGAGTTCCTTGATTATATTAGGTGCAATGAGGTATTCGACAGGTAAGTTAAGTTCCATGGCTTTTTGTTGGAGAAGCTCTCGAGTTGTTTTGAACCTACGATAGGTTAGCTCATCACGTTCTTTCCAGAAACTAGTTGGCGGTACCCCGGTGGTACGAACTCGTTTTTCTGGTAAATCTCTGCTTCGTAGCCCTTGGTAGATAGCACCTAACCAACGGTTTGCTTCTTTACGTTTATATTTGGGTAATCGTAGAATAGTTTGTAATTGCGGTACAGTCTTGGGTAGTTTTTCTGCAAGTTCTACTAGTTTTCTATCTTTAAGTAACTGATGCGGTGCAGTATCATTGATACGAGCCAGTTTATCTCGTACGCGCCACAATTCTCGTGCTACTGCTAGCTGTTTTCGTGTTTTAAGTTTGCCAAGACCATGCACTTTGCGCCAAGGTTCGACAGGTATCTCTCTTGGTGGTAAATCCTTCAAGAAATTAAATTCTATATTAGCTATTCTAGTTTTCTTCGCTTGGCGAAGTTTACTACTTAGCTTTGTTTTTAACTTATGTAGTAATTCCACATCTAGGGCTGCATATACTAGCCATTCCATCGGTAGTGGGCGAGTGGACCAGTCAACGTTAGAATAAGCTTTAGCTAACTCTATATCAAGCAGATTTTCAGTTAAGTAGCCTAGTGCGGTACGTTCGTAATTAAGTAATCTGGCAGCTAATTCAGTATCAAATAACTTATCAGGATGCATTCCTAGCTCAGCCAGGCAGGGTAAGTCTTCACCAGCAGCATGGATAATCCAGGTTTCTTGATTGAAGTGGAATGCTAATTCGTCTAGAGCATCTTCAGAAATCTCAACCGGATCAATTAAGAAAATTGGACTATTCTTATATTTAATTTGAATTAGATAAGCTCTATCGTCATAGCGAAAAGAGCCAGCTCGTTCAGTATCAACAGCAATAGGACCACTATATTCATTAATTTGCGAGATAAAGTTTGTTACATCAGTATCTGATTTGATATAAAAAACTTTGAATTTTGGGATTTCTAATTTCTTGGTCATTTAAAATTAATTACTAAAATTTCTTTGGATTGGAATTGGGATTACACCTTTAGTGAAAGCAGGTTCACCGACAAAACTCGTAATAAACTCGCTCCATACTTCAAGGTGACTACGAATTTCAGCATTTACAGCAGTCCAAGAAGCTCGTAATTCTGCACTTAAACTAGGCAATTGATTGCTGATGCTGCCGAAACTCTCAGTTGAAATTTTTGTCACTGTGCCACCAAGAGCTCGATGTTTGATTTCTCGTTTAATCATCGCATCATTAAATTTGGCCCAAAGAGATTTTGTAACTAATAAATTATCTGTGTAACTATCATCTAAATGTCCACGGACATAGACAGTAATCCTAAAATGACCATCCCAAGCTTCTTGGTATTCAGGATGATATAGCAGGATAAATCGACCTACAACTAGTGCATCATTTTGCTCTAATGCGTTATCATAACCTGAGTTTTCAGTAACTACGTGCAATCGTGGTTTAAAACTCTGAGGTTCAACTTCTTTGTAGACAGAGGCTTCTAAAGCAACGGCATAAGGTGCAATATCAGTAGGTGCTGATATTTCTTTTACCTTTAAGTCATGGCGATATCGGGCACCACGCATTGAATCAAGAGCTTCTTGGAAGTCTTGAGGTAAAACTCTAATCTGAGAAGTAGTATTCACATTTTGAGAATATCGCATAAGTGTGGTACAGATTGCTACGACATGCAGTGAGTATTAACATCTAGTTTTAAAAAAATTAACGAACTTGCTAAAGAATTAAAGATAGAATTATAGTATGCAAAAGAAATATCAAAATAATTTAATGTCTACTCCAGTCTTAACAAGTATTACCGCAGGTACTGTGGGTGCTGGTTTAGCTTTGGGAGTTTCTTCATTAGCTAAGTATATTGCACGTACTACAGTCACTATACAGAGCGCAAGGCAAGATTATATTCCAATGAGACCAATTGTCGAAGGTGACAAGAAATCTGTAGCATTGCCCATTAATGAAGATACGATAGCTCAAGGTCGATACTCAATATATTTTAATGATGGGGCAGGTTTTGCTCGAATAGGAAAAATTCTCAATATAGATGAGAAAGAGCAAGAAGTTACTCGCGAAGTTGAAAATGTAAGTTATGGTGATTTCGCTAGTGCTAAGGGTGCTTCTTGGGTTGGCTATATTTGGGATAACCCAGGAGAGTTAGGGCTAAAATACGAAGATGTATATATCCCAACTGAAAATGGTCCAGCACCTTCATGGATGGTTTCAGCCAATAAGAATGAAGTTTCAGATACGTGTGTAATAGTAGTTCACGGTCGTGGTGCCAGTAAAGCCGAAGGGTTACGAGCTGTTCCAGCACTAGTTCATGAAGGTCTAGATGTATTATTGGTAAACTATCGTAATGACTATGAAGGTCCTAAATCAAGAAGTGGTGTTTATGGCTTAGGTTTCACTGAATGGCACGATGTCCAGCAAGGTATCTCTTATGTATTACAACGTGGAGCAAAAAGAGTAATTTTGTATGGTTGGTCAATGGGTGGTGCAATTGTTATGCGTACTTATTTCAATGCCCGCTATCGTAATCGAATTGAAGGTTTAATACTTGATGCACCAGCGCTTGATTGGGGTGATATCTTACGTAGTCAAATGAGTAGGTATTGGTTACCATCATTCATGGGTGACTTAGCAGAACAAGCTTTAAGTGGCAGGTTTGGTGCTTTCGTGCAAGATAAATCAGCAATTATTAATAGCAAGAGTTTAAACTGGTTAGAGCATACTCAATGGCTTAAATCTCCAATATTAATTTTCCATAGTACGGATGATAAATATGTTCCATATGGTCCTTCACAAGAGCTTGCCAAAAAACGTCCAGATTTAGTTACATACGATAAGAGTACTAATGCAATGCATACTAAAGAATGGAATGTGGATCCAGAATATTACAACTTACATCTAAAAACTTGGTTGCGTCAGCACGGTTTAAGCGATAGAAAGAGTGCATCCTGAGTTGGATGTGCCTTTTGAGTTTTGAAATTAGCTTCAAAATCAAAATGTTTTGTTTTATCACCATTAATAAATTTTGGCACTAGAGTAAGTAACAATTCATCAAGAGTTTTAGTAGTGATTAATTGCTTAATTAAGGTAATGCCACCTTCACAAAGTATTTTATTGAAACCATCGTTACGAAGTTTTGAAATTAAAGTAGGGAAGTCGTCAGTGTAAATATTGTCGATACCGATTTTTTCTACTAAGTTTTTAGATAAATTTGTAGGATTTGTAGTTTTTATTAATACTTTTCCAGACTCTAAGTTTCCAGCTAGTAAATCTTGGTAAAGGGGACTGTCAAAGTTTCCAGTGTCAGTGACTACCAAAATACTGCTAGATTTTGGCATTTTATACTGTTCTAATCTTACTGTTTCCGCACCAACTATTATCAAATCTGAGTTTCTGCGTAAGGTAATGAAGAAATTACGATCAGTATTATTAGATAGTGAATTTGAAGTCCCATCATTGCCTACGGTATAGCCGTTTAGCGAGCTAACAATAGCTGCTCGGAATGGAAAAACTCCAGTAGCATCTGCTTGCCACTGGAGTATCTTATCCATCAAAGTTGTTTCGCTTTCCGCTTAATGCGAGTAATCATAGCACCCATACCACGTAGGCGTAATGGTGAAATAGCTTTCTTTAGTCCAAGTAAATCTGGGATATTTTCATCAATTGAAAGTAAGTCCTTAACTGGCAAATGGTTTATCCCTTGGTTAAGAATGCTAGCAAAACCTCGAGTAGTTGGAGCCTCAGGTGGAGCAGAAAAGAAGATATTTATAATATCGTTGTCTTTTTCAATTGCTAAAAATAATGGAGATTGGCATTCCACTACACGTTCCATATTTTTTTGGTCTGTAAAGCGTTTTGGTAGTTCAGGCAACTCATCAGAAAACTCTAGGAGTAGTTCTAGTTTTTCCTGATCAGTTGCACCTTGAAAATCTTCAATAATTTCTTGTAGGGCTTTAGGTATCAAGCTGGAGCATCTCCTGGCTCTGAACCTACGCAGATTGGTACGCGAACTGCGTTACCGTATTCTGTCCAAGAACCATCATAGTTACGTACATGACGGAAACCTAATAGGTATTTCAACACAAACCAAGTGTGTGCAGAACGCTCACCTATGCGGCAGTATACTATTACCTTATTTGATTCACGGAAGTCATATTCTTCCATGTATAACTCTGATAGTTCTTCAGCAGATTTAAAGGTGCCATCTTCATTAGCAGCTTTTGCCCAAGGTACTGAAACAGCCGTAGGGATATGTCCACCGCGTAGTGCACCTTCTTCTGGATAGTCAGGCATGTGAGTACGTTCGCCAGTGTATTCCTGGTCAGAGCGGACATCAATTAGTGGACTGCCTAAGTGTTTTAGTACATCTGAGAGGTAAGCACGGATTTTAGTGTCTTGACGACCAACAGTAGGGTATATAGTTGATTCTATTTCTGGTTTCTCTTTAGTTATTTCACGACCTTCGGCAATCCAAAGATCGCGTCCGCCATTAAGTAGTTTGGCGTTAGTGTGACCGAATAACTCAAATACCCAAAGAGCATAAGCCGCCCACCAGTTTGACTTATCGCCATAGAAGATTACTGTAGTACTTTTTGAAATACCTTTTTCTTGCATTAATTTTGAAAATGCTTTGCCATCAATATAGTCACGTGTAATTGGATCATTTAAGTCAGTGTGCCAGTCAATTTTAACTGCACCTGGAATATGTCCTGTTTCATAAAGTAAGACATCTTCGTCTGACTCTACAATTACAATGTCACGGTCTTTTAAGTGGTCTTCCAGCCACTCTGTAGATACAAGTTTTTCAGGGTGTGCGTACTCAATTTCAGACATAACCACTCTCTCTATTGTCTGTCGTGTGAAATTTACATCTGTACCAATTTTACGCCATGAAAGTTATAAACGACAATAGTAGAGTATATAAATAAAACAAGGAGGTTTAGAAATGAAAATTGGACTTATAGGTGCCGGACAGATGGGCAGTGCAATGCTTAAAGGGTTTGTTAATTCTGGAAAGATTGCTGGTAAATCCCTCATAGTTAAGACCTTTATAACACCTAAGACAGAAAAGTTACAAGAAGAATTAGACTTCACTTTAACTGATGATTATAGTGAATTAACAAAATGTGACTTAGTTATTGTATCTACTGGCAAGAAGGGATTGTCAGCAGTACTAAAAGATTTTAGCAAAGCTATTAAGAAAGCTGAAATTCCAATTATTTCAGTAAATTATGGAGTAACAATCGCTGAATTACAAGATATTATGGGTAAAAATTATCCGCTGGCAAAGTGTGTACCAAACATCCCGGTAACGGTTAATAAGGGCGTGCTACCAATAACTTACGCAACTTCAACCAAAGAAAATGAACAATTAATTGAAAAAATTATTGGATTGTTAGGAACTTTGATTGAAGTCCCCGAGAGTCAGATTGAAATAGTTGGTTCTGTTGCTGGTTGTTCCCCAGCCTTTGTTGATATTTTTATCGAAGCAATGGCTGACGCTGCTGTAATTAATGGCATAAAAAGGGATTTGGCTTATGAAGTAGTATCAGAAATGATGCTTGGCGCTGCCACACATGTAGCTGAAACTAAAGAACATCCTGCTGTTTTAAAGGATGCAGTTTGTGCACCTGGTGGTGTAACAGTAAAAGGGGTAGCAGAATTAGAAAAACATGGGTTTAGAAATGCAGTAATTTCCGCAGTAAACGCAACAATGTAATAAAGTACAATTGAAACTGTGTCTAATACATTTGAATCTTTAACAAGTCGAAATCCGAAAGTTACTCCAGAAGAGTTACTAGATACTTTCGTGTTATCTCATCGTTTCCGTGATGTAAGTTTTGATACTTATAAACCAGATCCAGGTTTTCCATCACAAGCAGAAGCTCGTAGTGAGTTATGGAAATTTGCAGTTAAGTTAGCTAAAAAGCAAAAGTTTTTTGGTAAGTTTGCCAAGAATAAAGGACCAGCTGGAATGTATCTTGATGGTGGCTTCGGAGTTGGGAAAACTCACTTGTTAACCTCACTTTGGAAGGTTGCGCCAGGGCCAAAGGCTATTGGTACGTTCATTGAATATACTAATTTAGTTGGTGCACTAGGTTTCCACAAAGCTATAAACCTTTTGAAAGATCATAGCTTGGTTTGTATTGATGAATTTGAGCTAGATGATCCCGGTGACACAGTTTTGATGTCTAGACTTATGCGGGAACTAGCAGATGCAGGAGTAAAACTTGCTGCTACTTCTAACACTTTGCCTGGAGCGTTAGGTGAAGGTCGTTTTGCTGCTGAAGATTTTAAACGTGAGATTCAAGTACTATCAAGTCAGTTTGAAGTATTACGTATAGATGGTAATGACTATAGACATCAAGAAAATGTACAGATTCCAGGGCCTAAAACTACTGCTGAATTAAAAGCTATCACTAAAGTTCATGATGAAAATAAAACTGCGAGTTATGATTATTTTTCTGAATTGATTGAGCATCTAGGTAAGGTGCATCCAAGTCGTTACAAGACACTAATTGCAGGTCTTAAAACCGTCTATTGGGAAGAAGTAGTGCCGTTCAAAGATCAAGATAAAGCGTTACGCTTTGTAGTATTAGTTGATCGTCTTTATGATGCTGAAACTGAAATTATTTATTCAGGGACGGACTTGCAAGAAGTATTCCCAGCGGAAATGTTAACTAGTGGATACCAGAAAAAGTTCTATCGATCCTTGTCACGTTTAGGAACAATGGTAGTTTAATTCTTAGTAAAGTAGGCATAAAAAAGGACGATTAGCTTTTGCTAACCGCCCATTTTTATAATAACCTTATGGGTTTATTCACCTTCAGGAAGATCAGCCTCTTCAGCTACTT
The DNA here is from genome assembly GCA_047606545.1 of Micrococcaceae bacterium. GTDB lineage: Bacteria > Actinomycetota > Actinomycetes > Actinomycetales > Micrococcaceae > JASGDC01. Next base: position 79,024 of record JASGEI010000018.1, read on the forward strand.
CTTCCTCTTCAGCTTCTGGAGCTGCTTCAGGTGCGTCTTCTTCAGTCGGAGCTTCTTCCGCAACTTCAGATGCTGCATCATCAGCATCGTCCGTAGCGGCTTCTTCACCCTCTACTGGAGTTTCGTCATCGTCGATACCAGCGAAACCTTTAGCCTGGTCAGCAGCGCCATCAAGCTGATCAGCGTACTTTCCACCAGTCTTTTCGTTCACTGCATCTTTTGCTTTGCTCAGACCTTCGCTAGCAACATCGCTGTTCTCGCTAAGTTTGTCAGTAGCAGTATTTTTTAAATCATCGAACTTTGACATTTGTAACACCTCTTTCATTTAGTGAAGGAATTACCCTTCTTGGTTACATATACGATTATGACCTAACAATGTATAGTTTTGAATTAAATTTTACTCGTGTCTTACTTTGATTTGATTAAAAAATGCAATAGGGTTTTTCCCTTGAAATAATAGGGAATTACTTAATTATTTTTGTTTGAAAAAGATAAAATAAAAGGGCAACTATTTTGTTGCCCTTTTATTAAATATTGAAGATTAGTTAAATTTATCTTCTGTATTATCTACAGCATCTGTAGCCTTATCTTCGACGCCATCGGTGTCAATGTTTTGTAGCTTATCTTGCACTGTATGAGTTGCAGTATCCTTAGCTTCTCCAGCTTCGTCAGTTATACCATCAACGTAATTAGTAGTTCCTTCAGTATCTGTATCAGTTGTGGTGTCAGCAGTACTATAATCATCTGTATCAGTGTCTGTCGTGTATTCAGTATCTGTACCAGTTGTATGTGTTGTAGTGCCACCAGCAGCATAGTCAGTATCAGCAGTACTATTACCACCAGTTGTGGTGTCAGTATCATCTGTATATGTTGTATCGTAGTCTGCTATACCTGTACTAGTTTCTGTAGTGTCAGTTGTATCATCAGTATCTATAGTGTGATGAGTAGTTGTACCACCTGCGGCATAGTCAGTATCAGCAGTGCTATTACCACCAGTTGTGGTATCTGTGCTGTCGATACCTGTAGTTACGTCATCTGTGTCAGTGGTTGCAGTATCGGTATCGTAGTCTGTACTTACATCTTCAGTGGTATCAGTTGTGTCTGTATCGTAAGTATCAGTTGTGGTATCTGTGCTATCGATACCTGTAGTTACGTCATCTGTGTCAGTGGTTGCAGTATCAGTATCGTAGTCTGTACTTACATCTTCAGTGGTATCAGTTGTGTCTGTATCGTAAGTATCAGTATCTGTATTACTCTGATCAAAACCTGCATTTGCATTGATATTATTTGTAGTAGTATCTGTGTCGCCAGCGTCAGACGTCGTATCTGTAGTGTCAGTATCTGTATTGCCCTGATCAAAACCTGCATTTGCATTGATATTATTTGTAGTATCTTGAGTTTGTTCAGTTGCTTGGTCTGCAGTTTCCTCAGCTGTTTGGTTCACTGTTTCTTCAGTATTATCTTGACCTACGTGAGACAATTTTTCTGCTTCACCTTTAATTTTATCGAAGAATGACATGATCAGAGCCTTTCGTTTCTTGGTGGGACTTTTTGCCCCTCCTATTCTTTGATTATATTGTAAGCTGTGAGAATTATGAGTATTGATTACTATTTTCTTTGAATTTTCTGATTAATTATGAACCAAAGCTCTGACTATAAGTTTTAAAAGCGTATCTTAGACGATTTCCTATGCTTGGTAATTAGATTTTACAATTAAAATTACGGTATAAAAATAAGGGCAACCAAGATGGTTACCCTTATTCTAAAAGTTTTGTTACTACTGTTCGTTACGGTTATCTTCTTCAGTAGCTTCTGTAGTTGCATCTTCAACAACATCTTCTACGTTAGTAGATCCGTTACCTAAGTTCTCTACCGTTTCAGTAGCTTTTTCTTTAAACCCACTAATCTGGTCTGAGAATTTACCTTGAGTTGCTTTGTCAACTAGGTCACCTAGTTTGCCAATACCACCAGAAACGGCTTCTGAGTTATTGCCAAGTAGGTCAACAGCTTTACCTTGTAGACCAGCAGCCTGCTTTTTCAGATCATCAAGAAATGACATGTTTGATATCCCTTTCGTTTTGTACACTTATTAACAGCTTATTGTTATATAACAGCGTTTTCAACTTCTTTGCCGTCAATTGCGGCTGCTAAATTTCCTAAAGTAATCTGAGATATTTGTGTTAATGCCTCTTGAGTGAAGAATGCTTGATGGCCTGTAATCAAGAAATTATCTAGCTTGTTTAGCTCTTCAAGTAGGTGATCACAAGTTTCCTGATTACTTAAATCTTTGAAGAATAAAGTTGCTTCATTTTCATAAACATCCAGAGCGGCACCGGCGATTTCATCATTCTGCAATGCTTCAAGCAACGCTTCAGAATCTACTAAACCACCACGAGAAGTGTTAATTAAGAAAGCAGTGTTTTTCATTTCCTTAAGTACTTTTGCATTAATGATGTGATGGTTATCCGAAGTTAATGGGCAGTGTAATGAAATTACATCTGAACGTTCAATTAACTCATCAAGTTCAACATACTTACCGATTTCATCGAACTTATTGGTAGGATATGGATCATATGCAATAACTTCCATGCCAAAGCCTTTGAAAATTCGTGCTGTAGCTAAACCAATCTTTCCAGTTCCAATTACACCAGCAGTCTTTTGGTATAAGTTAGAGCCAAGTAATCCATCAAGTGCGAAGTTATTTTTCTGAATACGGTTAAAAGCTCGATTAGTATTACGGTTTAATGTTAAAAGTAAAGCAATAGCATGCTCGGCAATTGCCTCAGGCGAATATGCTGGTACACGTGCCACCAGCATAGCTAGCTTCTTAGCAGTGTCTAAATCAACTCGGTCAAAACCAGCGCAACGCATCAAAATAGTTTTCACACCATATTTGTGTAGTGACTCCAAGACGTCACTACTTAAATCATCATTTACGAAGGCACAAACTGCATCAGAGCCTTTTGCCTTTTCAACAGTTTCTTTTGACAAGGTATCAGATACAAAATTTAAATCAAAGTTATAATCTTGGAAGTCGTTTTCGGCTACCTTGGCAAAGTAAGCTTCATCATATGGTTGGGTACTAAAGAAAGTAATCTTCAAAGTAAATGCTCCTTGTAGCACTAGTAGATATAGTTAAATCCTACTTTTATTTTACTTCTTATAGTTCTGTATTTCTCTCTCGAAATCAGCAATTTCCTTTTGGAACACTTCCTTTGCTTCCAAGATACTTTCTACATTTTCGATATTATCTTGAAAGGAACTTTCCCAATATTCGTAATCGAAGCGATTCTGTAATGAAATGCTTTCAATCATTAGTAAAAATGACATTTTAGTAAATAAACTATGCTTAGTCATCAAATATTTTTCATCAAGAGTTAGTTCATGATTTTCTTTAAGTTTTTGGATAGTTTTTCTAAACTTATCCAAACTTTTGTGGTGTGCCAATATTTCTGGGGGAGTACTGCGCAATAAGCCATGAGTTTTCCGTTTAGTATTTTCCCGCTCAATATCTGCTGCTAATGGCATTAAGGCATCTAACTCAAAATCTGGCATCTTATTACTGGTCTTTACAAACTCAAGTTCTTCAGCAATTTCATCTTGAATATCTACGATTATTTTCAAGAATTTAGTACTCAATTTAAACACCATCTCCAAAATATACTTATCTATATAAGTATATGCCTTTGCTATTTTAAAAGTAATAAAATCAGGGAATTATTGTTTTTAGTACGCAATAGTAAAACGTTCTTGATGATTAGCTGGTTTCTCAATTTCGTCAACTATTGCAAGGGCAAAATCAGCACCTGATATTTCAGAATTCCCATCTTTGTCTGTAACTAGAATGTCTTTACCAAGCCGATAGTGTCCAGTAGCTTTTCCAGGTACTAACTTTACTATCAGCATCTTTCGGGGCATTGCGCGTGAAAGAAGCCACTTCATGTCCACGAGTTACAGCTTCGTGAGCTATATGATTCCCTGCAAAGCCTGTGCCACCTAAGATATTTATCTGTGCCATAGCAATTCTCTTTCAGTTTTGTACTACTTTAAATTATACTGCTAACGAATAAAAGCTAGAGAGCTATAGCTCTAAGGAATTTTTTATACCTAGCTTTTAATATTTCATTGAATATTTCAGGTTGCTCTACCCATGGATAGTGACCACAATCAGGTATCATCTTTAATTCTGCCTTCAATACTTTTGCATATGCTTTTACCGTTTCTACTCCGGTAAGAATATCTTTACTGCCACCAATAACTAGAGTATTAGGTATTGGTGAGTTAAGGATATTAGTTGCAGCATCGTTAGGGATATTGGATAACCAGGCAGTTATGGCAGCAAGACTCATCACACCGACTTTTGCATGTTTTTGTTCTGCTAAAGACCATTTTGCATAACCTGCAGGCGCTTCTGTTATTAAAGTTTTTTGAAATTCTTCTTCTGTTCTTGACATTATGGAATCCATAGAGTCTAAAGCTAGAGAAATTTCTGGCTCAATCCTGCGGGCAGCTACTATCCCACCGTCGTGTTCCATGCCAGTTAACCAAGCTGATGACGGAGTGATAAGGGTTAAAGAACGAATGCGATTAGGGAATTGTGCTGTAGCTGCTAATGCGAGGCGAGTGCCTTCTGAATGAGCTAAGACATCAAAATTCTTTAAATTTAACTCATCAGCGACAGCTATTAAATCGGCTGTGTCAGTCCACCAGCCTCTGGATAAGCCACCAGTTTTAGGAGTACCCCTAAGATGTATGATAGCGAGGTCTCTTATTTCAGAAAGTCCCTTTATGCCTTCTAAGTATTCAGGTCCACGGCATGGGCCGCCTGGTACCACTAGAATAGGGTCTGTATCGTTGCTTCCAATTAATTCCACTTGAATCTGAAATTCATCGTTGGCACTTATTTGTCTCATATTTATAGCTTAGCAACAACTCATCACTAGCTTTATTTAGCCAGTATTTTTAACCAGCTCTTCTTGTATCTTACAGACATGCAGTGGAATATAATTGCCAGTAGTTCTACCGTCATTAGTTGCATCAACCTTAGGGGAAGTAATTGCATATGAAGCTCTTACACTAGTTCAAATAATCGGGTTTGTCATAGCATTATCAGCTATGGTTGCTGTACAACTTACTCCAAGTAAAAATAAGTAGTGTTTTAGTTTTGGTGTTAACAATAATTGAAAATGGTTTATTGTAAACCAAAGCACGGTCTTTATATTTAAGAATTGGCATGTTATAGCTTATTGTTTCCTCTACTTCGGGGAATAGTCTAATAAAAAGTGAGCGAATCCGTTAGAGTTTTTCTCGGAATTCGGGATTAACACCTTCAAGTTTTTTGCTTGCATGTATGTACGCAATGCACCTAGACACTCACCTTCAAATACTATGGTAATTTCGTCTTTAGGTAGGCTACCAGTACCTCGATAAAATGGAATATTACTATCAGGGGCGTAATCTTGTAGCTTATCTAGTCTTTCAAGACGTTCTTTTAGAACTAAGACAACTTCTCTAATGTCATCCGAGTATCCCACAAAATATTTCCGCTATATTTCAACGAAAAACTGTAAAGTGTCCATAAAGGGCACAATTTTGATTTCAGTTAAGTTCAAGTAGTTCTCGATTCGTTTGGATATAATATTCAAATGAATCTATGTCATGCAAAAGATAATTCTACCCGTCGTTATGAGTTGTCAGTAGGAGGCTACCGTCGCAGCTACCTAATGACGCTTCCTCACAACCCTATAGATGCTCCGATTTATTCTCGTGCTGCACGGATCTAATCAGACCGGTGCGACTCATCAGTATTCCTGGTGGAGGACATCAAATTCCAGGCCAGCGCCCCGGACCACGACTCATGGGTCACACTTCGGATGCCGTAAACGCTGTTGATGAAATCGTGGACTTCGTCAACTTCATAAATGTGTCATATCCGTGAAGCGGTGCAAGGTAAGCAAATGTTTTCAAAGCAGAGGGAATTTTTTTTATTTTTCGCCCATTAAACGCCCAGTTTAGTGAAGTAACCAAAAAAGTAAAACCCCCTAGTTCGTTGCTACATAAAGGGAAGATTGTGGGCCATACTGGACTCGAACCAGCGACCTCTCGCATGTCAAGCGAACGCGCTAACCAACTGCGCCAATGGCCCTTTTTGCAACTTGCTTGTTGAGTTATCAACAGTCTAAGACGTTTAAACCTCTTGGGTCAAAATGTTGCGTAATATTGAAATTGTAGCAGAAAGTTACAGACGAAATGTAGCTTAATGTATCTTCAATTAGTTACTATTATTGACAAAATAATGTTGGATTATATTTAGCTATAAAATATGGTGTCAACATTAACCTGTTATCAGAGTATAGGTAATATAGTTTAACTAATAAAATAAATTTAAAAGAAGGTAACTTGAATGAATTATTGTGGGAAGTGTGGAGCAAAACTTAAAAGTGGTAACGCCTTTTGTCAAAATTGTGGTGCTCCAATTTCTCCTGTTGAAGACAAACAAGAATCTGAGTTTATAGCCGCTTTCAAAGCTGAAGAAGAAATTGCTAGCATTAAGGCAGAAAATTCTAATCCTAAAATCAATAAAAGCTTAATTGCTGGTGGAGCTGCTGTACTAATTATTGCTGCAATAACTGGCGGAGTATTAACTTCTGGTGGTACAGGTAAAGCTACTCCAAAGGTTTCTGCTAGCGCGACTGCGACTCCAAGCAAGTCAGCTTCCTTGGCTATCGTTACACCTAAAAGTGAAAGTACTCAATCTGCTACAGGCACTACAGTGTCCTTACTTTCTGGTTACGATAATATCTATAGCGGTGGTGGGACTTATGTTTCCACTTCAGGATATAGTGTCAATGTGCCAAAAGAAATGTTGTTAAAAGTTAACAATCCGAATAGCCTTGATTTTATAGACGGTCCAAATACTACACCTACTTATAGTTTGAGGTTAACTCCTAATGCTAACTCAGTAAAAGAAAGTTTTGATTTAACTAAAAGTTGTCCTGATGAAAGTGCTAGAGATTATGGGGTGGGAGCATTCGATATCTTAACTAATTTAGGTAACCCACGTAATAGCCCTGAGACTGCGGTTGCTGGTTCTCCTGATGTCTCACCAAGAGCATTGTTACGTTATTACCAAAGTGAAGATGGGAAAACTTGGAAAACTGATATTTCAATCTCTGATCATACTATGGGATACGGTGGTGAATATTGCACTACAGATGGTAATAATAAAAATCCTTTTGTTAGGACAAATATCGGCGAGTTAGCTTTTTATGCTGACTCTTCAAAAGTTCAATCAGGGGATAGTCAAGCTGTGATAAAAGAAGTTACTGCTAAAGAAAAGACATCACTTTATCCAAAATACCTGGAAATAGCAAAGACGATAAAGATTAGTAAATAGTTAGCAAGAGAAGATATTTAACAAATATAAGCTTTGTATGCATAGAGTAGTAGAATTGGTATTATAGGGGCAGTAGTTCTAAGCTAAAGATAATGAAAGAACAGAAACATCCAAGTCGTAGAGCTGTCGGAATTGGTATTTTAGGTACGGTAGCAGCTGGAGCGTTAAGTGTGCCAGTACTAAAAAATAGCCATATTATTGATTCAGCGCCAAGTACTACTCCACGCCCGACTCCTAAACCAACCCCAAATTTACGTGTTGCTTCACATAACCCGACAAGTACTTCTGTACTTATAAATAAGAAGAATCCATTTAAACCATTGAGTTGGGCGCCAACAGCAAGTGACTTACGTAACCCAGATGTTTATCTAAATGGAGATTCTACTGCAGAAAATATGATGTTACGCAATGTTAGTGCCACAGCGCTAGAGAAAATGGCTGTAGTAGCAAGAAAAGCTGGCATTGAATTAAAAGTTATTAGTGGTTATCGTTCATACCAGACGCAAGTGGATGTTTATAACCAATGGGTTCAGACATATGGGCAACAAGATGCAGATAACCGCTCAGCGCGTCCAGGTTATAGTGAACATCAAACTGGTCTAGCTGTCGATATAGGCGATGGAAATAGTCAAGATGATTTATCTCAAGATTTTGGTGTTACTTCTGCAGGGCAGTGGGTTGCTAAAAACTGTAATAATTACGGGTTTATTCTTAGGTTTCCAGAGAATAAACAACATATAACTGGGTACATATATGAACCATGGCACCTTCGTTATGTCGGAGTTAAGATTGCAAAAGATATGAAAGCAAAGAAAATTATTACTTTGGAAGAGTATTTTAAGCAACCAGCTGCGCCTAGTTATTAGAAGTTTATATGTAGCTATGTTCACAAAATACATTAAACGCTTACTTTAATGATTTTCGTTTGACCGCATACTTTGTAATAAATACAATTAAACTGCTAGTAGTAAGCCTGATTGTTAGTCACTAAATTGATGAAATCGTACAACCCGAAAGGCATGAACAAAAGTCCTACAATACATAAAACCCATAGGTGTGCAGGGCGCTGTATGGTATTAGCGTCCATAAGTTTCATAGATATCAGTTCCAGCAGTCTTTCTAATTTTATTTAAGCTTACTTTTAAAACTATAAATTTATCTGAAGTTTTTAAAGCCTGGAATGAAAATTGAGATATTAACCTATCTTGTTACCTAATCATAAAATATTGAATTTTTAACCTTGATAGGATTAATTTTGCACTTTCAACACGTGAAATCCTTTATCCCTAGCAAATCTAGAGCATTCCATAGCTGGGTATTCTTGCTGTAACCATTTAAGTAAAGATTCGGCACCTAGTTTTTTGGCAACTACTAAATAGGCAGTTCCACCTTCGTTTAATCTCGGTAGCCAGGTGTTTAAGATATTGTGTAATTCCTTTTTTCCCACTTTAATCGGTGGGTTTGACCAGATTAAATCAAACTTTAGCCCCTGATGGATTCCTTCAGGGGCTGTTGTTTTAATATTGTGTAGTTTTAGTTTTTTTGCATTTGCTTGCGTTAACTCTAAAGATCGCTCATTTACATCAACTGCATACACCGTGGACTTTGGAGATTGTAATGCCAAGGTTAATGCTAATGGTCCCCAGCCGCAGCCAATATCAAGAAGTTGGTTACCTTTAGCTGATGGTACATTCTTTAACAAAACTGCTGTACCAGTATCTAGATGTGCAGGGCTGAATACTCCAGTGCTGGTTTGTAAAGTGTAGATACTGTTGTTTAATTGCACCTCAATATTTTTATATTTTTGGGTGCTGGTAGGTTTTGCTGAAAAATAATGGTCATTCATAATGATTATTTCCTAACCCACAGCTGTTCTATTGGAACTATGTAAATGTCTGGTACTGCTTCAAACTGTTTTTCACCAGTGTAAAAAACTATTCCTCGTTTAAACTGATTGCCGATTTTATCCTGTAACCATTTTAAGTGTTTAATATCACTTGTATTAAATGTGCTTTTGGATTTAACTTCAATCGCAATGATTGAGCCAAGATTATCTTCTAAAATTAGGTCTATCTCATGTTTATCAGAATCTCTGAAATGATAAAGTTGATAAGGTAAATCCGTATAAGAAATTTGTTTTTTAATTTCATTAATTACAAAGGTTTCTGTAGCTGCGCCAAGACAATTATAATGTTTGTTATTAATGGTGTCTTCTGTAATTTTGTTTATGGCAAGTGCTAGGCCACTGTCATTAATGCAAATCTTGCTTTTTGACACGACTTTTTTGAGTAAGTTATTGTGCCAAGCTGGTATTTCGTGAAGCAAAAATAGTCTTTTATAGATATTCAAATATTCTTCAAATAAATACCTAGAAAGTCCAAATTTACTACCTTGTTCTTTATTCAGTTCTTTTGTAGTTAGTGCACATAAACCTCTATATAACTGTACAAACTTGTTTTGGTCTACATTTTCTTTCACTAGAACTGCTTCATGTTGTGATAAAAGTTGAATGTAGCTTTCTGCCCAAGCTAATGAAGCCTTATTATGGTTAATTTCGTTAAATACAGGATAGCCACCTTTAAGAATTAAGGATATATAATCTTTTCTTGGTGTTTTTGAGGTTTTAGGCCTTATTGGATCTTCAAGTAAGGCTGAGAGATTATTCTGAGCATGAATTTTTTCTGGAACGGAAAAAGGGAAAACATCAATATTAAAAATACGTCCAGCTAGTGAATCTCGTGTTTTATCGAGTCCCAAAAGGGAAACACTGCCAGTAACGATAAATTTTGAGGCATCGCTAATTTCATCAACAATTAATTTAATATTTCCCATTAGTTGTGGTAATAATTGGACTTCATCAATTACAAGAAGTCCACCATCTGCTTGGCTTACAAAATCTTTAGGATTTTGTTTAGCGTATTTAAACGTTATGTCATCATCTAAAGTAGTATAGATGCCTCCATATTTCTCGCAAACATTTTTGGCAATAGTACTTTTGCCAACTTGTCTAGCGCCTTGCAATTTTATAACACTCGTATGATTAAAAAGTGCATCAATTTCTGCTGAAACATCGCGAGGCTTTATTACCTTGTTTTTCATATGAATAAGCCTAGCATATTTTCATTTCATCGGTTCATAATTTTCATTTCATCGGTTCATAATTTTCATTCTATCGGCTTAATATTTTCATTTCATCGGTATAAAATTTGTATTTTATCGGTCCCATATTTTCATTCTATCGATTTTGGCAGTGTGGTTGGACAAACTAAAAGTGTTCATTGGTATTTAAGTGCAAAATGTCGTGAGCAAAGTATAGAATAGAGGTAATGACAATATGTCGAAAGGCAAAAACATTACAGAAAAAGATTTCCCAAAAAACCAAGAGCCAAATGAAAAAGAGCTCGAAGCAATAGTTGACCGAGTTCTAGAATGCTCTGAAAAGCCTAAACGTTCACTAGTGCTCACGCCGTTGGAGGATGAACACTCCAGTTTTGATGGTATCCAACAAGATTTAGAAGAACGTCGAGCGCTACGTAGGACGCAAACACACTCTACTGAGCTTGAAGATGTCAGTGAAGTAGAGTACCGCCAGTTACGTCTGGAAAAAGTAGTAGTTGCTGCTTTGCGTACTACTCAGAGTGAGCAAGAAGTTATTAACTCGCTTTTGGAGTTAGAAGCATTAGCCGAAACGGCTGGTTCTGAAGTATTAGATGCCGTAGTACAGCGTAAGTTAAAACCAGATTCTGGCACGTATTTCGGTGCAGGTAAAGCACAAGAAATTCGAGATATTGTGCGTGCTAAAGGTGCAGATACCGTGATTGTCGATGATGAATTGGCACCTAGCCAACGTCGTGGGCTAGAAGACATTATTAAAATTAAGGTAATTGATCGCACTGCTTTAATTTTAGATATTTTCTCACAGCATGCGAAATCCCGCGAAGGTAAAGCACAAGTAGAGTATGCACAAATGGAATATATGCTGCCACGTTTGCGTGGTTGGGGTGAATCCCTATCGCGTCAGGCTGGTGGACGTGTCGGTGTTGCTGGTGGCGGTATTGGTTCACGTGGTCCTGGTGAGACACAGATTGAGCTAGATCGTCGTAAGATTCACAAACGAATGGCTAAGTTGCGTAAGGACATTGCCGCAATGAAACCAGCACGTGAAGCTAAACGCAAAAATCGTAAACGTAATCAAATTCCATCAATAGTTATTGCAGGTTATACCAATGCTGGTAAGTCTTCATTACTAAACCGGTTGACTCATGCTGGAGTTTTGGTAGAAAATGCGTTGTTTGCGACTTTGGACCCCACTGTTCGTAAAGCACAAACTGAAGATGGGCAAGTGTACACTTTGTCAGACACAGTTGGATTTGTGCGGAATTTACCTACACAGTTGGTAGAGGCTTTCCGCTCTACCTTGGAAGAAGTGGAAGATGCAGATTTAATTTTGCATGTTGTAGATGCTTCACATCCTGATCCTGAAGGGCAAATTTCATCGGTACGTGAAGTATTCCGTGAGATTGGGGCACGTGATATTCCAGAGATTATTGTGCTCAATAAAGCTGATATTGCTGACCCATTTGTGCTGGCAAGAGTTAAACACAAAGAGAAGTATCACGCGGTAGTTTCTACTCGTAATGGCGAAGGCATTGAGGAATTAGAACAGCTGATTTCAAAGCATATTCCTAGACCAGATATTGTAGTGCATGTGGTGATTCCTTATGACAAAGGTAATCTTGTGAGTCAAATCCATGAAAATGGTGAAGTTCTTGAAGTGGAACATCGTAATGAGGGTACTTATCTACATGCAAAAGTTCACCGTGATTTACTATCCCAACTTAAGGAATATCAGGTTTAAATGAGTGAAAAAGCAATGCTAACGATGCTGGAAACTGCAGTGGATGCACTTGGTGGGCAGGAGCGTCCTGGTCAAATTATGATGGCCAAGGCTGTTACTGAAGCTATTGAAAAGCAAGAGCATTTATTAGTGCAGGCTGGCACTGGTACTGGAAAGTCTTTAGCATATCTAGTGCCTGCATTAGAGCAGGTAGGTAAGCAGGAAAACCCGATGTTGGTGGCTACCGCAACGTTGGCATTGCAAAATCAAATTATTAAACGTGATTTACCTGAATTAATTAAAACACTTAAGGAACAAATAGCGCATCCACCGAAAGTAGTTTTGGCAAAAGGCAGAGCTAATTATTTATGCTTACATAAGCTTAGAGGTGGGTATGATGAAGAACCTGAACAAGATGACTTATTTACAGAATTAGAACCAAAAAAGCTAAGCAAGTCTCAGTCTAAAACCCGTCTAGAGCGAGAATCAAAACGGATTTATGAGTGGGCAGAAAAAACTGCTAAGGGTGATCGTGATGAGTTAAAACCAGGCGTTAGTGATGAAACTTGGAAAAACTTCTCGGTCAATGCCAATGAATGTATTGGTAGCAAATGCCCATTCTTCGCGGAATGTTTCACGGAATTAAGTCGTAACGATGCTAGGGAAGCAGACATTGTAGTTACTAACCATGCGTTTTTGGCTGCTGGTACTTTTGGGGATTCCAATATTTTGCCAGAATGGGACGTAGCAATAATTGATGAGGCTCATGAACTTGAAGATCGAGTTACTGGTGCAATGAGCGCACAGCTTTCAATTGCTACAGCTGGTAGTGCAGTGAAAAGCATTTCTAGATTTGCACCGCAAGAGGGTAATCGCTTTGCGAAAGCTGTAGATAGCTTAAACGATTATTTATTTAGTGTAGGACCTGGTCTCCAAGAAGAAGTTCCGAAAGATCTTTTGAAAATATTAAATAGTATTTTACTAAGTTCTCAAGTAGTGCTTCGTGAATCTAAAAAAGAAGATAGTAAGGACACTAATCGTCAGCTAGCACGTGCTCGAGTGCAGGAATTACAGGTAGTGTGTGAAAACATCATTGACGGTGAAATTAACGGTGCTAAGTTAGTGCTTTGGTTTAATAAAGGTGATGACAAAAATGATCCTGCTACGATTCACTATGCGCCATTAAATGTTGCTTATGTTTTAGCTTCGGAACTATTTGGTGATAAAACTGTAGTTGCTACTAGTGCTACTTTGGTCCTTGGTGGTTCCTTTGAACCTTTGGCTAAATCCCTTGGGTTTACTAAATCTGAAGACTATAAAGCGCTCGATGCTGGTTCACCTTTTGATTATCCAAAGCAAGGTATCTTATATGTCGCTAAGCACTTACCGACTCCAGGTAGGGGTGTTAGTAAAGAAGTGCTTGAAGAACTTAAATTACTAATTGAAGCATCACAAGGTGGAGCGTTATGTTTGTTTTCTTCTAGAAATGGTGCTGAATTTGCTGCTGACTGGATGCGAAAGCAAGTTGATTATCCAATCTTATGCCAAGGAGAAGACTCCACTCCAGCATTAGTAGCTGAATTTGCAGATGATTGGAATGCTTGTTTATTTGGCACTTTATCTTTGTGGCAAGGAGTAGATGTTCCAGGAGATTCTTGTCGTATGGTTACAATTGACCGAATTCCCTTCCCACGTCCAGATGACCCATTAGTCAATGCGCGTAATAGAGCAGTTAATGAAGCTGGCGGTAATGGTTTTATGTCAGTTAATGCTACAATTGCTGCAAAAAGATTAGCGCAAGGCTCCGGACGTTTAATCAGGACTATTGACGATAAAGGTGTAGTTGCAGTGTTGGATTCACGAATGGCTAAGATGCGTTACGGTAGTTTTATGGTTAAGGCGATACCTAATTTTTGGTATACGAATAGTCAAGAAACTGTAGTAGGGGCATTAAGTAGGTTATCTAGTGCACAGTAGTATTTTATAGACTACGTAATACGGAAACCACTTTACCCATAATCTTTGCTTCGTCACCGAGAATTGGTTCAAATTGTGTATTTTGCGGTAGTAGCCAGACATGACCATCACGTTTTTTGAAAGTTTTCACAGTAGCTTCGTCGTCTAGTAGCGCTGCACAAATTTCGCCATTATTAACTTCTTGTTGCGAGCGGACTACCACCCAATCACCATCACAAATTGCAGCGTCAATCATTGATTCACCGACGACTTTAAGCATAAATAATTCACCCTGACCTACTAATTGGCGAGGTAATGGCATCATATCTTCCACATGTTGCTCAGCTAGGATTGGATTACCTGCAGCAATCTGTCCTACTAATGGAACTGTGGCTATGTCTGCTGAAGTGTCTAATCTAGGTGTAATAATTTCACGAGATTCCTTATTTTCTCCACTTCCATCTAGCGCAAGTGGTTTCAGAATTTCCATTGCACGAGGACGTTTCGGATCTCTACGGATATAACCGTTCTTTTCTAATTGACCTAATTGGTGGGTAACTGATGACAAAGAAGCAAGTCCTACAATATTTCCGATTTCACGCATACTAGGTGGATAACCTTTAGTTTCAATCGACCTTTGAATAGTTTCTAAAATCGAACGTTGCCTTACAGTCAAGCCGCGCTTTGCCATTATTTCTTACCTCTTTTTCTCTTTCGAGAATTTTTGTCATAGGTGACTGATTAAATTTAATTAGTCACTTTGAAAAGTTGTCTTACTTAAAAGATAAGGTATTCAAGGTGTTAATTCAAAGATATATTCGAAAGTATTGTAGGAAATAACTAATTCTTTCGAATATCTTTACATATTAGAATGTTTGTTCTAATATGGATTTAAGAAAGAAAGGAAATCGAAAATGTCTTCAGTTTCAATTAAGAGTTCCCCTCAGTCTTCACTGAAGCTGACTAGGAGAGGCCGTTTTCTATTTATAGGATTACCAGTTTTAACTACTATTGCAGTATTGTTAGCATTTATTGGAAGTATGCTATTTTCTCCAAAAGCAGATGCTAGTTCAGTGCCGACTACAGTAACTGTTTCCCAAGGACAAACCCTTTGGGCTGTGGCTGCTGGCTTAGGATTAAATCGTGATGTGCGTGGTGTAGTTACTGACATTATTAAACTAAACAACATGGATGGCTCTGCTGTATATACTGGTGAAAAGTTAGTGGTGCCAAGTACATAATTTATTTACAGGTAAATAAAACTTTAATATAATTTTTACTGATAGCCTCGTGTGGACCTCTAAACTATGTCGCCGAGGCTTTGTTATTCAAAACAACGAGCAGTTTCAGATATAAACTGAATTTTATCCAATTAGGCGTACACAGTTCTAGTTACTATTGAATGTAGTTTCGCATAGCATTTGCATGATTAGGGTAATCATAAGTTCTTTTTCTCTAGGGTTACTCATCGCTACCATAAGAGTAATTGCAGTCAGATAGTGGATGATTTTTCACTATTAGGTAGAGTAAATTTGCGGCTTTTTCTTCAACGGTAGGGTATAAGTCAACTCCTGCAAATCTTTGATATATAGTTGGAATAATTCCTTCAAGAGCATCATTACGTTCTATGCCCAGTAGTTTATCATTAGGAAACTTTGTGGCGATTTGTGTAATTATGTTGCGTGTTTCGTCTATGGTTAATTCCCAGATAGGTTTAATATTCGGTTTAGGGTTTAAGGTCCCTTCGTCATAATCACGCAGTAACGTAAATCCTGGGATATATTCAGCAATTACAGTGGCAACTCCAGGAAACTTACGGCAAATGTATAGTCAGCGAGAAATTCACAGTATTTATCTGGAATAAGTCCAGCGTTATAATAGGTGGTTGGTGAAGTTTAGTTTTGATTAAACTTCCCTTAATTAAAAGTAGTTAAGTAGTTATTGGTGAAAATGTTCGAAAATTTGCGACAAAAAGAGCTTTGGCAACGAAACTTATACATACTTAGCTTCGGTACTTTTATGACTGGTGTGGGTGCCAGCTTGGTTATTCCATTTTTGCCATTATATATTGAATCTTTAGGGCATTATTCAAAAGCTGAGTTAAGTTTTCATAGTGGTTTGATTATTGCTAGTACCTATTTAACTTCTGCCATTGCTTCGCCATTATGGGGAAAGTTAGCAGATCGAAAAGGTCGGCGCCCAATGATGTTACGTGCCAGTTTGGGTATGGGTATCATTATCTTCTTAATGGGATTTGTAACCAATGTCTGGCAATTATTAATATTGCGACTTTTGCTTGGAGCTTTTTCTGGTTATATCAGTAACTCGACTGCTTTAATGGCAATTATTGTACCGAAAGACAAGGCCGGTAAAGCATTAGGGACTTTATCTGCTTGGAGTACTGCAGGAATGCTTTTAGGACCACTTATCGGTGGTGTTTTAGCAGTTCATACTGGATATCGAATGACATTTTCGATTACAGGTGTCATCATGTTGCTCGTATTTTTATTGACCTGGTTCTATATTAAGGAAGAATTTACGCCAAAGACCAAAGCTGAAATGACGAAGAATAAAGTGCGATTAGCTGAGATTCCAAATATTAAAATTGTTATTGCGATGTTGGTAACTATGCTGGTAATCCAGCTTTCTGATAAAGCGATTACGCCAATATTGAGTTTGTATGTGCGGGAATTAGCAAAGCACCCAGATAATATAACTGTACTGGCAGGCTTAGTTGCCTCAGCACCTGGTCTGATAATGATTTTTGCAGCACCATTCTTTGGCAGGTTGGGTGATGCTATTGGACAATATAGGGTTTTGTTCTACGGTTTGTTACTAGCTTTTGTCTTATATATATTGCTTGCTTTTACTAATGCCATTTGGCAGTTATTGCTACTTAGGTTATTGGTTGGTATCAGCGATGCGGCATTAGAACCAAGCGCACAAATTATTATGGCAAAATATGCTCCAGAGGAGTATAAGGGACGTATTTTCAGTTATGGACAATCAATGAGATCTGTTGGAGCAGTAGGTGGTCCAATAGCTGGCTCTGCAGTAGCAGGTTATTTTGATTATCGTTATGTGTTCTTCTTAGCAGCGTTCTTTATCATCTTAAACTTAATAAACTTTGGCGCTAATTATAAGGTTTTAAAAACAGAAAGAACTAAGTAAAGCTATTAAAATTACTGTGTTCGAGAAATTGTAACGAAAGCAGTAGCACTATCGCCATCGTGACTAGCAGAGCAATGAATTAGAATTTGCTTACCCAAGGAACTTGCCACAGCTTTAGCTATTAGTCCTGATAATGCAATGTAAGGCCGTCCCCAATTATCATGGCGAACTTCTATTTCCTGCCAGTTAACTTTATCTGGGAGGATTATTGGCGGTTTCCCTAACAATGCATTGGACCAAGCTTTAATAAGTGCTTCTTTAGTCGCCCAAATTCCTGCTAAATGTTGAGCAGCATTGGGCAAGGCATTTTGGACGGCCTTTGCCTCGGCTCGTCTACGCTCTCGTGCAGTAAAAATTGCAGAGAGAGACGAGCCGGGCAAATCCAATTGTTCAGAGAATACATGGATATCGACTAAGTCGATTCCAATTCCTAAGATACTCATTAATAAATCCCGTCTGTGCCTAATCTAGCATCTGGATCTAATAGCATAGTAGCTTCAGCTTCATGTGCATCTACTGACTCATCAGAAGAGAAGCGACGGTTTGGAGCTACTTCAAATAGCTCTGCATGACCGATCATTCCAGCTTCTAGACGGCGTGCACCTTGGCGAAGCCTAGTTTCGGCTTGTTCACGCCACTTATCAGCAATTTTATCACCTTTAGCTAAGCGTAATGCGGCTTCAAAAGCACCTGGATGTACCATTACCACTAATGAAGATACGTGACCGAAACCAAGTGAAGTTAGAATTGCAGCTTTCACAGTACCAACAGATTCTAGATCTAGTGGGTTGCGTAACCATACTAACCAAGGTTCCTCAGCTAAAGCATCATCTACACAATCCAGTGAGATATTACCAGGCACTCGACCATCAGCAAATAGCTGGCAGATACCAGAAACCTGGAATACCGCAGCGCCACCTTTAGAGTGACCAGTCAAAGTCTTCTGCGAGATGACAAACATTGGATTCCCAGGTGTCCTGTCTAGAGCTTTTGCTAACCTAGTGTGCAAATCAGACTCATTAGGATCATTGGCGTTAGTAGAAGTATCATGCTTAGAAACTACTGAGATATCATCTGCAGTAACACTTAATTTAGCTAGTGATTTACCAAGTAGGGAATCATTGCCACCACGTGCAGCACCAAGTGCACCAATACCAGGAGCTGGAATTGAAGTATGGATACCATCAGCAAAGCTTTGTGCAAAACCGACTACACCTAGTACTGGTAATCCCATTTCTGCTGCAATATCACCACGAGCTAGTAGGACAGTACCGCCACCTTGGGCTTCAATGAAGCCATCACGACGGCGATCATTTGCACGAGAGTAGAAACGCTCATTGATACCTTTATCAGCCATATTCTGTGAATTAGCAGTTGCGTTCATTGAACCGAAACCAACGATACTTTCTACAGCCATATCATCAATGGCACCAGCAACTACGAATGAGGCTTTGCCACAAGTAATCTTATCGACACCTTCTTCAATTGATACAGCTGCGGTAGCACAAGCACCTACAGGGTGAATCATTGAGCCATAACCACCCACATAAGTTTGCATTACGTGTGCTGCCATAACGTTTGGCAGTGTTTCTTGCAAAATATCTGATGGGTAATCTTCACCTAAGAAGCGATCCACGAATAGTTTACGCATTGAAGTCATACCACCAAAACCGGTGCCTTGAGTAGAGGATACCTCAGTTGGGTGTATGGCTTGTAGTAATTCAGCAGGTGTGAAACCAGCTGATAAGAAAGCATCCACAGTGGTTACCAAGTTCCAGGCAGTCATCCGATCCATGCCATCCATGACACTTTGTGGGATACCCCACTTACTAGCATCAAAGTCAGTAGGTAATTGACCACCAACAGTACGAGTTAAAGTAGCACGACGTGGTAGCTGAGCTTGTGCGCCAGCAAGGCGAGTAACTTCCCACTCACCATCTTCACTAGCTTTAATTCGAGTTAGCCTTGGATCTTCAATTAAATAAGATTCTGCAGTTTTCTTATCGGGAACAGTGAAAGTCACGTCATGTGATAAGAATATAGTTGCATCTTCCAAAGTGCCTTTATCTTCAATAGCGCCTTCGTTTACGAATGACCTAACACCAGAACGGGCAATTACTTCGTCACGGAAACGGGTAAAGATTTCGTTCTCAGGAACTAGTTCATCTTCAACGTCATACCAACCTGCTTTTGGTGAATCTTTCCATCGAAGTAGACCCATCATCCAAGCTAATTCCAAAACACCAGCAGGAGTAAGATCTACTGAACCATCAGTATGCATACCAAGCTCAGCTTGATGACGAGTACGAGCAGAACCCCAGGTACTAACTTCACCAATACCTACTACTACGACCATATCTTCAGGACGAGCAGTAACATCTTTCCACAACTTAGCATCGTATGGAATTAAATCTGGATTAGCAGGTGCTGATAACGCTGGAATAGCTGGTTTACTTTCTTCAGTTTCCGATACTTCTTCTTCAGCCAAGTCAGCCATAGCAGCTTTCTTCAAAGCTACTAAATCCACACCATCACCAAGACCACCAGTTAAGTCTGCAAGAACAGGTTTTTCAAGAGCTTCTTTACGAGTCTTAGTAGAGCATAGTTTGATTAGTTCATCAGCAATTTCCGTAGTGGAGTATGTTTGGATTCCAGCCTTTTCAGCTGCAGCAACTAATGGATCATTACCACCCATGAGACCAGTACCACGAACCCAACCAATACGAGGATGTGCAAGTGTTACTTTATCAGCCCAAATTTTCTCAACTGACCAGCGATTAACCAGTGCATCGAAAGCAGCTTTAGTTTCGCCATAAGCACCATCGCCGCCGAATACCCCACGGTTTGGCGAACCAGGTAGTACCACATGGACTTTGCTTACTTTAGCTGTGCCTTTATTAAGGCGAGCCAGACCAGCAATCGCACGTTCCACACTCCAAAGTAGCAGACGAGTTTGTGCTTCGAACTTATCACCAGAGTCTGCTAGCGTACCCATCACAGATGGAGCAGCAAATGGTAGGAATAGGGTAGGAGTAAGTGCCGGCTTTAATACTGTAGTAGTAGGACCTACTACTTTAACCTGCTCGTTACCTACCCAATCAATCAGTGCATCAACATCACGGTAGCTAGATAGATTAGCTGGAACTATCCATAGCTTAGCGCCTGCAATAGCATTTTCCCGGTAAAGTTTCTTAGCGAAATCTAGTCGTGCTGCATCAACACGAGAAGCAGTAGCAATTACTGTAGCACCACCAGCTAGTAGTTTGGCAGCTACCGCTCCTGCAATTGAAGTAGGAGCCGCGCCAGTTACTAGTGCAACATCATCTGCAAACTTTCCAGGTTTTTCTGTAGTAGCTTCTTTAGCA
The DNA here is from genome assembly GCA_047606545.1 of Micrococcaceae bacterium. Lineage (GTDB taxonomy): Bacteria > Actinomycetota > Actinomycetes > Actinomycetales > Micrococcaceae > JASGDC01. The sequence goes on from JASGEI010000018.1 coordinate 99,749, forward strand.
ATCTTGTCATACTTCTTTGCCAAGCTTGTTTTGCCAGCTGCTTCTGCTTTATCAGCCCACCAAATAGCTTGGTTAGCTACAGCTTCACCTGTACCTGTGAAGTTAACTTTAAGTTTTGGATCGTGCCACAAACGTGCCAAATCTTCACGAGCTGATGCCCAGCGATCATCAATAAGCACAGCTTTTTTCTCGTCAAATGCTGGAGTCACTTGATCAAGCCAATTTGTACCAAGTTCTGAACTTACGGCATCAGCAATCTTATTAGCTAATTCAGCATCAGCATCTTCTTCAGGTGCACCTTCAGCTAGAGTTGCCACTCCAGATAGTCCTAGAGCTTCTAGTAGTGATTTCGCGGAGTCGGCTAATAAGCCATTTTCACCAAGTAGCTCTTCTTTGAATTGCTCAAGAGCTGCAGAATCAACTACTGCACCGCCACCGCTAGAGCCACCAGCTTGAGGCAGTGCTACAGTAACGCCATTAGCAGCTGCTACTGCTTGTACAGCTTGGTCAATTAAATCATCAGCTTCAGCAGCTGTTGATACTGCCAATGGCAAGGTGTCTAGTGAACCACCACGAGCAGAATCACCTTCACGAGTGCCAAGTAGGATTTCAGCAGTTACAGCATTAGCCCAACCATCACCAAGTAACCAAGTGTCTTTAACACGTTCTGAGATACGAGTAGCTTTAATACCAGCACTACCAAATAGTTTACGAATCCTATCACGAATTGCTTCACCGAGTACTGGACCAAAAGGCTGATAGTTATGTGCAAGGCGATCTACGCTAATACTTAGTTCTGCCACATTTGCATCAGCAGCACCGTCAATAGAAGCTAGACCTAATTCAGCAGATAGATCCATCAATAACTGATTACGCCTTGCTGAAGCACCATTTGTCAACGTATCAGTAGTGTCATCATCAGTAATTTGATCTATTCGAAGTTTGTTAGTGTATGCCATCAAAGTGCGAATTGCTGCAGAAGCAGTAAACGACAAATCTGCTGGGCGTTCCGATGAAGCTGCTGGAGCAGGGGAGGCAGTAACTGGAGCAGTTTCTACTACTTCAGTAGCTGCAGGCGTTGGAGCTTCCACTTTTGGTTCAGCCTCTTGCTTAGGTTCTGCTACTGGGGTCAATTCTTCTTCAGGAGCTGCAATTGTACGAACGTCATTATGAGCTACTATCTTTTCATCGCGCTGTACGTTAAGTACAGCACACTTTACGCCACTGAATTGGGGTAGCTTCAAAGTTTTTTCACCAAGAGAAGCTAATGTAGGTGAAGTAGCTAGACCAATTTCAATGAAGCGTTCTACGCCTAATCCACCACTATTAACTGGAGTTAATAGCAACTCTTGAGTTTCAATCCAGCGTACTGGAGAAGCGAACTGCCAGCATAGTAGCTCTACTAGTAGCAAACGTGCTAATTTTTCTGGTTTCTTCGTAGCTTTTTCCCAAGCTCCAGATTCTTCTAGTAGCTCACGAATTGGTTTAGAATCCACTTCGTCCACGATAGTTTCAGCAAAGGAACGAGTTAATTCAAATGGTACAGCCACTAGGTTTGGAATATAGCTATTTGCTAGGTGCTTATAATCAATGTTCTCTGGTAGCAGTTTTAATAGCTTTTCGCGGAATTCTTCAACTCCGTCTCGAAGTACCTTAGAATGGAACGGTACATCAAGACCTGGGATATACATAAATGCATTCCTACCACCAAATGCAGCTGTGCGTTCTGCTACATCGGTTTCTAAAGCCTTTAGACCGGCAATAGTTCCAGCGATTGCATATTGCTGACCAGCTAAGTTGAAGTTCACAATCTGTAAAAATTCTCCAGATTTTTCGGCTACTGATTCAATGTAATCAGTTACTTCTGCATCGCCTACACCAAACTGATTTGGACGCAATGCTCCCATTCGATAATTGGAGCGACCTTGGTCATCACGCTCAACTAAATTATGCATAGTAGCACCACGATGGAATACAATTTCCAAAACTGTTTCTAGTGGAATTACTTCACCATATGATGAAATTGCAGTGTATTCACCTAGCGAGTGGCCAGCAAAGTATGCCCCAGAGACTAGGGCATTTTGTTCGCGTAGTCGCTCAGTTTGTGCAAATGCCATAGTCGCCATTGCTACTTGAGTGAACTGAGTTAAGTTCAGCAAACCCTCTGGGTGACGCCAAGTTTGTTTTTCAGAAACAACCTCAGTAGGGTTATCGCGTACTACGCTAATAATTGAGAAGCCTAGTTTTTCTTTAGTAACTTTATCGGCACGCTCCCAAACTTCCTTAGAAGCTGGTGAAGTTTCCATCTCATCAAGCCCCATACCTTGAACTTGGATACCCTGTCCAGGATATACATAAGCAGTACGAGCTGGTTTAGTTGCCGCAGTACCACGAGAAACTACCTGCCCATCAATCTTAGAAGTAACTTCTATGATTTGACCACCATCTGGCAATCTACCAATACGTTCTGCAGTTATATCAATCTTGTCATTAAGGTTAACTAGTCCATACATATTGTAAGACCAGCCAGTAATCTTATTACCTATGCCATCACTTCCAGTAGCTGCAACTAAGTTTTGTGCCACTGCTGATAACCACATGCCGTGAACCAGAGGTACTCGTAGGCCAGCCACAATAGAAGCATGAGTCGAAGTGTGAATTGGGTTAAAGTCTCCAGAAACATTAGCAAAAGGTGTCATATCTGCTGGCGCAGTAACTTTAACTTGGCGCAAAGTTGAGCGTGGAGTATCAATCATGTCGCTAGCATTGCCACCAGCATCAGCAACAGCTGGAGGTGCAGTGGTAGCACCAATACGACCACGAATTGCAAAGCGTTCACTAAATTCGCCAATTTCTTCACCGTCATGCAGCAAAGTTTCCTTTACTACCACAATACGACCAGCAGAAGATTCTAATAAATCTACAGTGCGAGCTACGACAGTAAGTTCTACTGGACCATCAGTAAGTAGTTCAGCAAGATCTACATCTAAGCGAGCTGTGTGATCAAGATGTACTGCAGAAAGTAGTCCTTCAATTACTGGGTAATCATTAACCATTGCAGAACCAAGCGCTGCATAAATTGCTGGCCAGCACATACCTAGTAGTGCATCTGGAATCCATTCAACAGGTTGGTATTCTGCTGGCAGTGCATCTGCTGTAGCAGTACGGTGTAGTGCAGCAAGATTTGAATTAACTGTGAAGCTCCAAGTAGCTTCACCAAATGCAGAATCCTTAGAAGGTTTCATAACTGGCAGTTCTTCAATTGGATCTCCAGTAATAGTAGTCCCACCAACGCCAGCTGTAGCTGCCAATAATGCATACATATTCTTAGGTAATGTATCATGATCCACCACTGGCATTGCACCAAGAACAGCTTCTTTACCTAAGCGTAGTGGAATAGTCAGTGAACGTACTGCATGGTTTTGAGCACCATTTGGATCTTTATCCCAATAAGTATCAAATTCAATTGTTAAATCGTAGACATCAGCATTATCTTCTTGCTCAGTTATGGTGAAAGTCTCTGGTTCAAGAATATTTGCTGGGTTTTCGATTAGGTTACCGTTCCACATGATATGTGGTGCATTGGTGATAAACTCTGCAGCATCTTTTGCATTTGCTAGGCGCGCATATACCTTCTTAGCTTTATTATTAACTCGAGTCGCACAAGCAGCTTCAAATCTGCCTAGTAATTCATGGATTGGTTCGTTAACACGATCAATTCCAGCAACAGAAACTGGACCAGGGATAATACGAACTTGATCAGCAGTATAGCGATCATCTTGTGACTGCCATAAGTTATCTTGGCCCCACCAACGTAAGATATCGTCATCTAGTATCGGTACGAACGGCATTGGTTTTGGGTGTTTTCGGACAAGTTCAGTAAACCAGGCTGCATCACGTGGTGTTACCAGTAAAGTTTTTGCAGTAGGGTAGGTTTTGGTAAGTTTATCAATTGCACTAAAAGGCTCACGTACGGCTTCAATGTCAGGGAATAAGGTTTCAATTTCACCGTATTCAGCATCATTTAGGCGACCTTCAATTCGATGTAATAAATCAAGGAATCTATCAATCCAAGTTTCATCAACCCAAGGATGTGATAATTTTGCAAAACGAGTCGCCCATTCTAGATAAGTCATTTTATCTAGATCCCCGAAGTATGGCTTTGAAGTCTTATTTAAAGCTTCTACGATTTCATCTTTACGTGCAGCGATTGCTTCTGCATCACCAGTAACTTGAGCAATAAGACGAGCACAAGCTGAAGCAGAATTATCAATTTCGTGAATATCTGCACGTAGGTGTGAAAGACTAGAAGCCATACCGCCGCGGGTTTGACCTTCACCAATCCAACCACCTTGGGCATCATCAATGGCACGACCAGGAATACCTTTAGTTTTTAGAAGTAATTGCTTCACTTCTTCAGAAGTCTTTGCTTCTTTGGCAGTCATTGCTGCTGTACCAACTAGTACACCATCGACTGGCATCAAACGATTATTATGTGGCAATGACCACTCACCACTTATGTAATCAGCAGCACGTTCTGGAGTACCAATACCACCACCGACACAAAGGACTACATTTTCATGCTCACGCACTTGAGTGTAAGTAGAAAGTAGTAAATCATCAAGATTTTCCCATGAATGATGACCACCAGCATGACCGTCTTCTACCTGCATGATGATATTAGTACCTTCAACTTCACGTGCAATTGCTAGCACTTGACGGATCTGAGATACAGTTCCAGGTTTAAAGGTAACGTAAGGCATTCCAGTAGTTTTTAATTCTTCAATTAGTGATTCAGCTTCATCAACTTCTGGAATACCTGCAGAAATAGTTACCCCGTCTAGTGGTGCACCAGCAGCGCGAGACTTTAATACGGTACTTTGAGTGCCAAAATGTAGATTCCACAAGTAACGATCTAGGAACATTGCATTGAATTGTGCAGTATGACCTGGCTTGAGTTGTTTACGTAATGATTTTAGGTTTGCAGTGTAAACTTCTTCAGTTACCTGACCGCCACCTGCCATCTCGGCCCAGTGTCCAGCATTGGCAGCTGCTGCTACGATTTCTGGATCAACTGTAGTTGGAGTCATACCTGCCAACAAAACTGGAGAACGTCCAGTTAAACGAGAGAACTTAGTATCTACAGCTTTTTTACCGTTTGGTAATTCCAGTACTTTGGGTGCAAATTGTGTCCAATCTATGCTCTTAGTTGGCGTGTTACCTAGTGTCATAAATTGGTCACGAGCAAAAGTGGTGCCAAGAGATACAGTACCGACACCTGTACCATTTAAGTTTTCAGCATTGATTTGGTTAAGACTTTCACCTGGACCTAAATCAAGTACCCAGCCAGCGCCAGTTTCAATAATTTTGCCTAATTGTTTAGGCCAATCAACTGATTCAAGTAATATTTTTTGAGCTAGGGGTTCTACAGTCTCTTTACCAAGCCCAGCTATTTCTGCCCATGATAAAACTTGATGGTATGCCTGGGTTAGAAGCTCTGAATGGTAAGGTGCTCCAAGTTGCAAGAAGTCAAATTGTGCTTCGAAACCTTTACCACCGTGCGTTTTCTTAGCAATTGCTCGTGCTTCAGTAGCTTCACGTTCTTTACCTGCTGCAATTACCTGCTGTAGTTCTGCAGGAGATCCAGAGAGAATGAAACGATTAGGGCTGTTTGTAAGACTGACATTTACTGAATTAAGTTCTATTGAGTCTAGTAGACTATCTAGAATTGTTTTAGTTACTCCTTGTACTGAGAGCATTGGTGTTGCGTTACCAATTGCATATAGCGCATCTGTAACTACATTTGCCGAAGTTGCTGCACCGATTAGGCGAGCAGTAGCGAAAATTTCAGCCTTTTTAGTTTCATCTTTAGTTGCCCAAGCTTTAAAGAGTTCCTCAGCTAGAATGCCTTGAGAATGTCCTTGTACGGAAACTGGCGCATTATTTCGTAGATCGAATCCTTCATTAGCTAAAGTTTCTAAGGTAGCTAATTGAGTAGCCAAGATTCCAGGAACTGAATAAAACGGGGTACTTTCAGCCTCTGTATTCGGTGCTAAGGTAAATTTACCATTACCGATTAGTGTAAGTTCTTTCGAAACGGGTGCTAGTAATTTATCAGTAGCCGTTACTAAATCTTCCAGTAACGATTCGACTGAAGCATCAGCTGTTAGCTCAGTGATTTCATTTAGCCAAGGGGATGCTTGTCCAGCAAAGGTAATCGCAAAAGTGTTATCTGCATCAGTGCCAAGAGTCTGATAAAAAAGTTTAGATAATATTGATGAGTTAGACATTAAAAGACTTTCGATAGTAGGGACGACTTAAAGTGGACCATTGTCGTGGCGTTTCAGTCCGGCAAAGTTAGAATTTTTGGTTTGAGTAATTTGTAGGGAGTCAATAATTGATTGACGGGTTTGAGCAGGAGTGATAACTGCATCAAATTCACCTTCAGCCACTGACAGGTCAATATTGATAGTTTCTTCCGTATATTGTTCAGTTAGCTCTTTACGTAGTTTATCGACATCTTCGCCCTTTTTTTCAGCTGCTGCCAGTTTTCGACGATGCATGATTGATACCGCACCTTCGGCACCCATTACGGCAATTTCAGCTTTTGGCCAAGCAAAGTTAAAATCAGCGCCAAGTGCTTTTGAACCCATTACGATATATGCACCACCGTAAGCTTTTCGAAGTACTACGGTAATTAATGGGGTAGTAGCATTACCGTAAGCGTGAATCATCTTGGCTCCGCGTCGAATAATTCCAGCTTGTTCTTGTTCCGTACCAGGACGATAACCAGGAACATCAACTAGTGTCACAATTGGAATACTGAATGCATCACAGAATCTAACGAAACGGCTAGCTTTTTCTGCCGCATCTACATCTAGAGTTCCGGCATCATGCATTGGTTGGTTTGCCACAATACCTACTGGGTTTCCTTCAAAACACGCAAAACCAATCACAATATTGCGGGCAAAAAGTTCTTGAACTTCTAAGAATTCATTATGATCAACTAGAGATTCAATCACTTCTATGATGTCGTATGGTTGATTCGCAGAATCTGGAACTATTGCAGCTATTGCACTATCAGCGGTAAATTGTTGTGTTGGTGGTAGGTAGGCATATTTTGGTGTAGCTTCATTACAGTTAGAAGGTAGGTAAGATAGCAAAGTCCTAGTGTATTCAATAGCATCAGCTTCAGAATCTGCTAGATAATGCGCTACTCCAGACTTTATGTTGTGTAATTCACCGCCACCTAATTCGTTTAGTGATACTTCTTCACCAGTTACTGCTTTTACTACATCTGGGCCAGTAACAAACATATGCGAATTGTCTCTAGGCATAATAATGAAATCAGTTAATGCTGGCGAATAAACTGCACCACCAGCACAAGGTCCTAAAATCAATGAAATTTGTGGAATGACCCCAGAAGCTTCACAGTTTTTGCGAAAAATTCGAGCATATTGACTTAGTGCTACCACGCCATCTTGAATCCTGGCACCTCCAGAGTCAATCAGTGAGATTACTGGAATTTTCATATTCAGTGCTAAGTCCATAAGCTTTATGATTTTATCGCCTTCAGCACGACCAAGAGTTCCACCGCGTACTGCGAAGTTTTGTGCATAGACAGCGACTTTACGGCCTGAAATAGTGCCATAGCCAGTAACTACTGCAGCACCTTTAAAGCCATTTTTCACGCTACCTCCAGCAAATTGCCCAATTTCTCTAAATGACTGGGGGTCTAGGAGCTCATTGATACGTTCATGAACTGTCATCTTACTAGTAACTGGTGCGGATTGTTCTCCAGCAGCTGTTTTTTGATTAGATAGGTTTGTAGTCATGCCTATTCCTTATGGTCAGATTTTTCAGCTTCTAATTTTATTAGAGTCTGATCGCGAGATACTTTATCGCCTGCTTTTACTAAAATTTCTTCAATAACTCCGGCACGATGAGCATGGACATATTTTTCCATCTTCATGGATTCAAGAACCATAACTAAGTCACCTTCATTAACTTTGGCACCTGACTCTATTGGAACTCTAACCACCATTGCTTGCATATCGGAATTGATAACATTTGGATCTGTGGTAGTTAAAGTCTTACTAGGAGTTTTACGGCTTGAACGTAATGGTTGAGTTGGACGAGTCGTCGTAGCTGGTTCATGGGTACGTGTTCCAAAAATATTAGTTGGTAATGCCAATTCGTGACGCTGACCGTTAAACTCAACAATGAAACTCATCATTTCTTTAGCTTTTTCAAGTAGTGCATTAGCTGCTGTTTTATGAGCTGGGGTTTCAGGTTTCGGCGCTTTTGTCATGAAATCTTCTAGGAAACCTGCTTCAAGCCAATTAGTCCAGATTTTAAGTTCGTCATCATTAAATTCTGGAAGTTTTATAATTTCTTGATAAAGGGGAATAGGTGTATTAACTCCTGAAACTTTTAATTCGGCTAAGGCGCGTTTTGCTCTAGCAAGTGCATGTTTTCGGTTTTCGCCAGTAACAATTAATTTAGCAATCATGGAGTCAAAATCTGGAGTAATCTTATCGCCATTACGCACTCCAGTGTCAATACGAATACCTGGACCAGCTGGCCATTGCAGGTCTTCGAGACTGCCAAGCGTCGGAGTTAATCCAGCATATGGGTCTTCACTAGTGATTCGGAATTCAAAAGAGTGTCCACGAATTTCAGTATCATCGATAGTTTTACCCTCTGCGATTAGTAGTTGTTGTCGCACTAGATCAATTCCAGTGACTTCTTCTGTGACAGTATGTTCTACTTGTAGACGAGGATTAACTTCTAAGAAATAAACTTCACCATTTTGATCTAATAAAAATTCACAAGTACCTAAACCAAGATAATCCACACTCTCAAAAAGTTTTTTAGAACTTTTAACTATAGTAGCTAATGTTTTTGAATCTAAATTTGGTGCAGGTGCTTCTTCAATAAGTTTTTGATTACGACGTTGCACAGAGCAATCACGAGTCGAATAAACTACAAAATTTCCATGCTGATCACGACCACATTGAGTTTCAATGTGACGAGCTTTTTGCACAAAACGTTCAATAAAGAAACCAGTTAGGGTTTTTTCATCACGACCTAAGAAAAAATGGTCTAGAGCAGTTTCATCTTCAATGACATTAATACCGCGTCCACCGCCGCCATCAGCCATTTTCAAAATAATAGGATAGCCATGTTTTGAAACAAATTTCTCTACTTCAGCTTTGCTGCTGATTGTATGATTTGTGCCGGGGATTGTCGGAACTTTTGCTTCAGTGGCAACTTTACGTGCTTGCACTTTATCGCCAAGGGCTAAGATTGATTCAGGTTTTGGACCTACCCAAGTTATTCCAGCTGCCATTACTTTTGTTACGAAATCAGGATTTTCTGATAAGAATCCATACCCAGGATGAATGGCATCAGCACCAGCTTTTTGTGCAATGCTAATAATTTTATCTTGATCTAAATAAGTCTCTTCTGCAGTAGCACCTGATAATGCGTATGCTTTATCAGCAGCAGAAACAAACTGTGAATCAATATCTTGATCTGCATAAATTGCTATTGAGCCTGCCCCATAGTCTGAGACACCACGAGCAATTCTTAAGGCAATTTCTCCTCGATTTGCAATTAAAACATTTCTAATAGTATTCATCGGCATTCCTTGCAGATAGTGGTTAAATCAAAATTTATCGGCTTCTTGGTGTTACCGATATTTACATCTCCTGCATTTACAAGAGTTAAACCATCCTTAGTTTTAAGAATTAGTTCGCCAGTGTCATTGATATCTTGGGCATAACCATTAATTATTTTTTCGTTGGGTAGTTTTACAGAAACATCATTGTTTAATGTGATGCACTGTTTTTTGTAGTTAGTTAATAATTTTTCTGAATTATTAATTAGCTGGGAAACTTCATCTTGGATAAGCTCGACAAGGTGATGTGCTAATTTCACTAAAATTGTTGAGGGAATCTTTTCTTCGGTGATATAGTTTTCCCAACCGTATTCGGATACTGAAGTTGCATTTAAAATTGCTGGAGTAGCTGCAGTTAAATTAATCCCAATACCAATTATTATGCCATTGTCTGTTAATTCAGTTAAGATACCAGCAACTTTTTTATCTTCGATCAAGACATCATTTGGCCATTTTAAATTGATATTTGGAATTTTATTTAGATTGATTAATTTTGTAAGAAAATTAACTACAGCTAAACCAGCAGCTAGTGGTATTAATCCCAATACCTCAGGACTAGTAGGTACAGGTAAAAGTGTTGACATCAGTAAAGAAGAGTTAGCTGGAGCGTACCATGAGCGATTAGCTCTACCTCTGCCAGCACTTTGATGACCTGTAACCACAGTATTGAAGTTAAGAAGATTAGCTTTGGAAATAAGCTCATGATTTGTTGAGGAAGTGCAACCAACAAATTTAATAGAAATATCAGTAGTAAGGGTGTCATTTCTTGAATTATTTATACCAATATTAGCTATTTTCACAAGCTCTCCTTTCCTTAAGACATAGCCGTTTTCTTAGTCTTTTTGCAATTCTACTTAGCTTACATTTAATGAATTGTACATATTTAAAAACTTGATTGCAAAAATCATTTATAATATATTAATTAACTTATATATAGCACTTAATTTATATTAAATAAAACTTTAATTCTATGGAAAATCATGTAAAGTGGCTAATTAAGATAAAATAATTACTAAGGCAATTTAAAGTGTTGGTGAAAATGATTGTTGATACAAAAAAAATAGTATGGCTACTTAGCAATCACAGTGCTTACTCCATATCAAAAGAAACGGGTATTGCTATTGCGACTTTATCTAGATTGAAAAATGGTAAAGCTAAACTTGAGAATATAACTATAACTTCTGGTGTAAAGTTAACTGCCTTGAGTGATAAATTAAAGGCTGAAGAGTATCAAGAACATCCTGATGGGCCATTGGATAATATTGATATTTTCCGCAAGAGTATCCATGGTTTTGGAAAGTTAATTACTAGGAAAAATTAGTTTGCAACTTTTTAAAGTTGATATCATCTAGATTTAGCAGTTTTGATAGCTTGAATTATTTCATCTGTACTTACAACTTGCGTACATTTTTCAAACATTTTATTAAAAAATACTTGGTGTAATTCTTCATCAGTATCAGTTGAAGCATCTTCGACCACTATAACGTTATAACCATTTTGGTAAGCATCTATTGCAGTAGTGAATACACCTACTGAGGTTGCAACTCCCAGCAAAATAATGGTTTCGATATTGTTTGCACGTAACTGACTTTCTAGATTCGTATCGAAAAATGCACTAGGTGCATCCTTAGTGATTTTAATTACGGGGTTTGATGTTGGTTTTGTCGCTACATCCATTAAAAGGTCGGTAAAATTTTCAGGTGGATTTTCATTTAATAATTTAGCAGTTGCAGCGTCATTAGTCAGCATTTGAGCGACAGTTTTAGGCCAAACGCTTATTAAAGTAATAAGTGCAGAACTTCCTTCAAGTGCTGTATTAATTTTATTAGCTCTAGTTACCATTTCTGTTAGCGAATGAGGTGCTAGCTTAAAGTTCCTGAAGCCTTCTTGTAAATCAATTGTTACTAAGGTTGTCTTGCTGAGATCTAGTTGATTTGCATTAATCATAAAACTTCACTTTCCTTATTGCTTGGTAATTGGCTTCGTAACAACTCAATAAAATTAAGGTAATTTAGGTAAAAAATAAAGTGCAAATATAATAAACAATAAAACTTAAACAAAAGCATTAGTTTGTTAAATTAAGTAGAGAATAAGTGCTTAATAGAATTTTTTTAATGATATTTAGTTATCAATTTTTTTATAAAATTTTTGAAAATATAAGGACTACACAAATAAAAAGTTAGTTATATCACATTTTTATTGTTGTGAATCTAGAAAAAGTTATTAGATAATTTCAGTAATCTATAATTAGATTATGCAACAAGTTTTTTTAATTAATTTAACCAATCACAAGCTTGATAATTTTAATAAGAAATTAACTGACAATAATTTTGAGGTTAAAGATATTCAGTCAAATGAAGCGTCGAGTGTGGATAATTTAATTATTTATTCAGATAAAACTTGGGTAGATAATATTAGTACTCTCAATAAAATAAACTTTTATCAGATGCTTTCCAAAAGATTACTAGCTAATAAGCCAACTCTATGCGCAGGTACGGTATTTAATGCACTTTTTACTAGCTATGGTGAAACAGAAATAATTGATAATACTGGTATCTCAGCGAAAACTCCAGACGAGTTTTGGTATCGAAACGAGAATAATCATAAAATTCCTAAGGGTTACGATGAATGGCCAGGAAAAGTTGGGAAAACAAATGTAACACAAATGAAAGTTGCTAGAATGCCGTGGGAATTACCACAAGCTGAAAGTGTATATTCTTGGGATTTTGAGCAAGTAGCTTCAGTAATTGCACCGCCAAAAACCTTATTTGCTGATAATGGTACTACTTTAGTGGCTGTTGATAATCATCCACTAGCAGGGATTTCTGCAGATATAGATAAAACTGAGGCTGCTCAAAATTTTATCGTTAATTGGGCTAAAGAAAGAAAATTTTTATGAGTAACCGATACCAACAACAATTACCAGAGCGATTAAAAAATATCATAATTAAGTATGATGAAACTGATTATTTAGCCAGGCTAACAAAGCGTGGTAAAGCAAATGAGTTTAATAATAAGCTTCAACCTGGCAATGTCGAATATCTTGGTGCGCGAACGCAATTCCGTGCAGGTGCCATAGCAGAAGTGGAACTTTATAAGGCTCTTAGTAAGTCAGATTTTTTAATCGCAGTGAAAGATAAAGCCACATCATCCCAAGTAGTTCTTGTTAAAGCTCCTGATGGTAGAAAAACACTACCAATATTTACCTCTCGAAGCACTTTTGAAAAATGGAATCCTAATAATAAAGCTATCTCATTAAGGGCAAAGAATATTGCTCGATTAGCTGTAATTGAAGGTGTTGAAATTTTAGTGGTTGATCCAGGACAGCATGAAATGCAGCTAGTGCGTAGACCTGCTATTTGGTCTCTAGCTCGGCAAGTAAAATGGCAGCCTGCCTATGATAATCCTGAGGTTGCCGAATTATTTGCGAATTCGGTTTCAGGCATTACTACAATTCGTAAAGTTGAATTAGCTCCAGCAGCTACAGTAGCTGATTTAAGGGCTGGCAAAGTAGGCGTAGTAGAGCTTAGAGTTACTTTAGCTATTAGACCTGGGTTGGGGCAAGAAGAGATACAAAGTATTGTAAATTATGTGCAACAAGTTTGGGCTACGGACAAACGTTTAATTCAACTAGTTGATTCATTGGAATTGAAAGTGATTTCAGCAAGTTTTTAACCTTTAAATTTTTATTAAAAATAATCATAAATCTTGTTAAAAAACTGAAAATATAAAATGAATATTTTTACCTTAGACGGTATAATTATTAGCAATATGAAAAGAACTAAAAGTAAAGTTGCTCGCCATGACCGCATTAAAGAGCTAATTACTAATGATGCCATTCATTCTCAATTTGAGTTGGCTGACCTTTTAAAGAAGGATGGTTACAAGGTTACTCAAACTACCCTTTCGAGAGATTTAGTTGAACTAGGTGCAGCGAAGATTAGAAATGGGGATAATTCATTAATTTACGCTATTCCAGCAGAAGGGCTATCAGGAGTACATCAAGCGGCTACTAGTACTTCAAATCGTAAAGATAAAATGATAAGTGCTTGTCAGGAATTTCTTATTGGAGCAGAAGGTTCTCTAAATATATGCGTGCTAAGGACTCCACCAGGAGCAGCGCAGTTTCTTGCAGCATCAATTGATCACTCGTTAATTCCCAAAGTTATCGGTACTGTTGCAGGTGATGATACTGTATTGCTTGTCTGTCGTGAAGACTATCCAGGGCAAAAAGTCGCTGACTATCTAGTGAAGCTTTCTTCTAAATAATTCTTACTATAGGAAACACAGTTACATGCAGAATAACAATAATCGTAAAAAGACAAATAGTGATGATTCATTAATTGCGGAGCTACCATTTTTTGAGTCTCCAGAAATTGATTTTCCTAATAACTCTAATGCTTATCTGCTTGAGTGGTCTTGGGCATTTGAAGAATCTGTTAAATCAGCTGAGTTATCTCAGATGCTTGATACCGCTATTCCAGTACGGTTATCAGGTTCATGGGGTGATATTAAAAATATTGACCCTATGGAAATTACGGGTCTAATTCTAGATGAAATGCCATATTCAATAGCAGCAGAAGGTGTAGAGTCAGATTTTGCAGCATATTTCTTGGTTCCAGCAGGTAGTCAAACTTCTGAATTAATTACAGAAATTCAAGGTGCTGCAGCTGAAACTATTACGGATATGTCGTTAGATATCACAATTGAGAGTATCGAGCAATTGAAGCTTACTGATTTTGCAGTGGAACTAACGGATATTTTTGGGAAACGTCCACATCAGCTTGATATTCTGATTGCCGCAGTATTTGCCCAGCATGGTTGGGACATTCAAAAGTTTGCTGATTTTACTGACACTAATCGCATTAAGTTTTGGGAGCAACAGTATTTATCCTTGGGCGAATAGCTTCGAAAGGTAAGTTATAAAAATAAAATCTAATAGTTATTAATATTTTTCAATAATAACAGGAAATTAAAAGAGACCTTCCAAAATGGAAAGTCTCTTTTAATATGTTTAAGGTTGTGGATTAGTGAACCTGTACCTTATGAGGTTCTTCATCACCGAAACCACGTGGGTTATCGAAGTTGATTTCCTCAAGTTCCTTACCTTTAGTTTCAGGAACTAAGAAGTATACTAGGACACCACCAATTACAGCGAATGCAGCATAGATGAAGAATGTTGCTACTGAATTCCATTCACGCATTACTGGGAATGTCACTGAGATTAGGTAGTTAACTAACCAGTTAGATACACCACCGATACCGATTGCAACTGCACGAATCTTGTTGTTGAACATTTCGCCAAGAAGTACCCAAACAATAGGACCCCATGAAATTGCGAATGAAACAATGTATAGAAGTACACCAGCTGCTGCTAGGAACTTAAAGCCACCGCTAGTGATTGTACCTGCAGAATCAGCTTTTGTGAAAGCAATTGCGACCATAGCCTGAGTAACAGCCATACCTGCTGCACCAGCAAGCAATAGTTTCTTACGACCCCACTTATCTACAAGCATGATAGCAAGAACTGTAGTACCCATATTAACCAAACCAACTAGGAATGAAATCCAGAATGGATTATTGAAACCAGCTTGCTGGAATAGGTTAGTAGAGTAGTACATGATTACGTTAATACCAACTAATTGCTGGAAACCAGCTAGTGCGATACCAAGCCATACAACTTTGTTTTTGAATAAATCGCCTAGTGCTGGAGCAGACTGATCGTTTTTAATGTCAGTCATGATGCTTTCAATCTGGCGATTACTTTCAGCTGTATTACCTTCGTTAACCTGATCAAGTACATCTTTTGCTTGATCAACTTGACCATTTAGTAAGTAGAAACGAGGAGACTCAGGAAGCTTCCATGCAAGACCACCATAAATAGCTGCTGGCAATACGCCTAGCAAGAACATCCAGCGCCATGCTTCTAGACCACCAAGTTTTCCAGCAGCATCACCATGTGCAGCACTTGCAAACATTGCGTTTGTTAAAAGTACTACGAAGATACCGATGGTAATCATCATCTGCTGTAGTGAAGCAAGACGACCACGGAATTTAGCTGGAGCAATCTCAGAAATATATCCTGGAGCAATTACTGATGCAATACCAATGCCGATACCACCAACAACACGCCAAAATTCAAGAGCACCATTACTAGGTGCAAAACCTGTACCAAGAGCAGAAATGAAGAACATAACTGCTGCTACAAGCATTGTATTTCTACGACCATACTTATCTGAAAACTTACCTGCGAAGAATGCACCTACTGCAGAACCAAGAAGTGCGATAGCAGAACTAGCACCAGCTTGTGCTGCTGATAGATGGAAAGTCTCTTGGAAGCCAGTGTTCGCACCATTAATTACTGATGCGTCAAAACCGAATAAGAAACCACCAAGCGCTGCAGAAGCCGCGAAAAACTTCACTTTTGCTGGTAATTTTTCAGTGGCATTTGTGTTAATAGTTTGTGACACTATAAATACCTACTTTCTAATGTTAATTTATGCCTCTCACGTTTACGTGATAAGTCCAGCATAACAATAAAGTAAAGATAAAACATAGTTTAGTACCGTGTTTACTTTATATTAGATACTACTTATGTAGTATTTTATCTGCTGTAAGCTAACAATATGATTATTTATAGTTAAGAAAAGTAGAATATAGACAAGTAGAAAGCTGTAGCACTTAGGAGCAAAAGTGAGTGAATTAGCTATTGAGGCTAAGGATATCGTTAAAACTTATGGTAAGGCAGATACACTCTTTACCGCATTAAACAAAGTTTCTGTTGAAATTAAGCAAGGTGAGAGCGTTGCGATTATTGGTAAAAGTGGATCTGGTAAGTCTACTTTGATGCACATTTTGGCTTTATTAGATAAACCAAATTCAGGTGAACTCAAGATTGCTGGTACTGAAACGACAAAACTTGATGTTAAAGCAGTAAATAATTTACGTAATGACGAGTTTGGTTTTGTCTTTCAGCAGTTCTTTTTAACTCCTAATGAAACAGTTATGGATAATGTAACTTTGCCGTTACGAATTGCAGGTGTTCCTAAGAAAGAACGGTTAGAACGGGGAAAAGTAGCATTAGCCAAGTTGCAACTAGATGATAAAGCCAAAAATAAAGCCACTGATTTATCTGGTGGGCAAAAGCAACGCGTAGTTATTGCTAGAGCTTTGATTAATAATCCTAAAATTATTTTTGCTGACGAGCCTACTGGTAACTTAGATACAAAAACTTCAGATGTAGTGGAAGATATTTTGTTTACTTTAAACAAGGAGCAAAATATCACTCTAGTAGTAGTGACACATGATGAAGATTTAGCCGCAAAATGCGACAGGCAAGTGCAGATTGTAGATGGAAAGGTTACTAAATAATGAAGCCAGTCGATTTAATCACAAGTGCAATTAATAACACTTTCCGCAGTAAGCTTCGTACTATCTTGACAGTTATTGCTATCTTTATTGGAGCTTTCACACTAACATTGACTAATGGTATTGGTACTGGAGTAAATCAATATATTAATAATCAAGTTGCATCGATTGGTAAAAAAGATGTTTTAATTATTCAGAAGAAATTTGAACAAAATGCTACTGATAAAGATGGTGTTCCTACAAAATACGATCCCAACCAACCTAGTAGTACTAGCACTAGTGGTTCTCCAGCTTCTTTCATGTTGTCACAAAAAGATGTTGACTCAATGAAGAACGTGGCAAATGTTAGTAATATTAAGCCAGCATTAGGCGCAAGCCCTACTTATATTGAGAATGGTTCTGGACAGAAGTATAAGCTTTCAATACAAGTAACTGCAGGTCTAACTAATGCTCAAATGCTTGCTGGTACTGAAGTTGCAGATAACTCTGATAAAGCAATTCAAATTCCAGATACTTATGTAAAGCCTTTAGGTTTCTCTAGCAATCAAGATGCCATTGGCAAGACAGTTAAAATTGCAGTAAATGACGTTATGGGTCAAGAACATATTGCTAATGTAAAAATTACTGGTGTTGCTGTTAAGAGCTTAATGACTGAAGCAATCGGTACTAATAACTCTACTATGGAAGAGTTGTACAAGTTCCAAAATACTGGGATGCCATCCGGTGCACCAGTTAACTATGCTGCAGCATATGGAAAGCTTAAAAATCCTGATGATGCAGCTTCAGTTACTGCAGTTAAAAAAGCTTTTGATGACAAAGGTTTCCAAGCAGCTACTGTTTCAGATCAAATTGGTCAGTTTCAAGCTGTGGTTAACGGTATAGTGTGGATTTTAAATGGCTTTGCTGCAATTGCCTTATTGGCAGCTAGTTTTGGTATTATCAACACCCTGTTAATGAGTGTAAAAGAGCGTACTCGTGAAATTGGTTTAATGAAGGCAATGGGAATGAGCAGTAAAAAAATCTTTGCATTATTCAGTATGGAAGCTGTTTTTATCGGTTTTCTAGGTTCAGTAATTGGGGCTGGAATTGCAATGATTGTCGGTAATGTAATTAGTAAGTCACTTTCAACTAGTTTGCTTAAAGATTTACCAGGTTTGAATATTATTAGCTTCACTCCAGGCTCAATTATTGGAGTTATTATAGCTATTATGGTGGTTTCTTTTCTAGCTGGCACTTTGCCCGCATTACAAGCAGCAAAACAAAATCCAATTGACGCGCTACGTTATGAGTAATACTTACCGCACTTTTAAAGACTACGAAGTTTATTCATATAAACTCGAAGTAAAGCGTTCGGTATTCATTGGCTATGCCAAACGTGTTGATTCTGTAGTAGCGGCCAATGAGTTTGTACAGCAAGTTCGAGCTAAGCACTCTGATGTGTCTCACGCGTGTTGGGGTTATGCAATTGGTGCTAATCAAGAGATTCAACGCTCTACAGATGATGGAGAACCCGGTGGTACAGCTGGCGTGCCTATACTTCAGAGCATCTTGAAAAATTCTGGTAATGGGCCACTTAGCGATGTTATTTCAGTGGTTGTTAGATACTTTGGCGGTGTATTGTTAGGCGCCGGTGGACTTGTACGGGCGTATTCAGAAGCAAGTGCTAAAACTATTGCTGGAGCTTTGCAGACTTCACGTAAGTTAGAAAATATTTATAAGGTTACTGCACCGTTAGCAAGTGCAGGTAAAGTTGAAAACCAATTTCGCGCTAGTGGCCATGTGCCTATTGCTACTGATTATTCTGCTACCGCTATAGAACTTACTGTCCCGTTGCCAGATTTGAGCTTAGTGGGACAGTTGCAACTTTCAGCAGAATTGATAGACACCCAATGGGTTGATGAAGTTTAGTTGTTACAATTAGCTATTTGTTACAAATGGCGTCTTTCCTTACAAATGTTATAGATATTATGGCTCCTTTTGTAAGGAAAGATGCCATTTATATCTTATCTATTAGGTATAAAAATAGTGGGTCTCATGTGATTAAGACCCACTATTTATTAGAAAATGCTACTTCTTGTCATTACCTTTTTTGTCTTCTTTGATCTTGCGAATACGATCTTTAAAAGACTTATTTAGTGATTCAGACTTTTCAGCTGCCTTTTCTTTGACGTCTTCTGCTTTGTCCTTGGCATCTTCAAGCTTTTCTTCTTTAGAGTCTTTGCGCTCTTTGGAATCTTTAGCTTCTGCTACCTTATCTTTTACAGTATTGGCTTTATCAGCAGTTTTCTCTGATGCTTCTTCTAGCTTGTTATTAGCCTTATCAGCTGTGTTATCTTCAGCTGTTTTTGCATCATTCTTAATTTCTTCTTTTTCTGAAGCTTTATCAGACTTAGTTTCGTTAGTAGTTTCATTTTTAGCTTTATCAACAGCATCAGTTTTTTCTGACTTGTTTGATTTCTTATCAGCTTTGTTAGAAACTGCTACGCCTGTAGTACCTGCAGCTGCTATTTCAGCTGCTTCACTTTTAGTTTCTTTTTTATCTTCAGACTTTTCAGCTTTATCTGCTTTTTCTTCAGCTTTTTTTGCTTTCTTAGTTTCAGATTTTGCTTCTGTGTGATGAATCTTGTCTGCAAACTTATGTTCAGCAGCAACTAGCTTGTCATCAGGATTATCTGCATTATCAATTGAACGGAAGATCACTCCAGCAAGAGCCGCACCAGCGATTGGAGCTACCCAGAATAACCATAGTTGTCCGAAACCAGAAGGAGCAGCAAGTGCTGCAGCAGTCGAACGAGCTGGGTTCAACGAAGCATTAGTAATTGGCAAAGCAACCTGAATCATAACTGCAAGAGTAAAAGCAATTGCAATTGGAGCGTAACGCTGCGCTACCTCAGAAGCTTTTTTGCTAGTAACAGCAAGGATAACTGCTACGAATACTGCAGTAGCAATAAGCTCAGTGATGAAAGCTGCACCCATCCCAAACTTAACTCGAGTAACATCACCGTATTGGTTTAGTAGACTACTAAATAGTTGGCTACGTACATCACTAGTGATTAGTTGGTTATTAAGAGTGATAGAGAAAAGTGCCCCTATTGCTAGTGCGGCACCAATAAGCTGAGCAGCAATGTAAGGCAAGATGTCTTGTGTCTCAAAACGCTTTGCAACAGCAGCACCAACGGTAACTGCTGGATTGAAGTGACCACCAGAAATATGGCCAACTGCGATGACGCCGACAAGAAGTGAAAGACCGAACGCAAGTGCAACTGGCATTGCGCCTTCTTGCAAGCTTGCAAGTAAACCTACACCTAAACCACCAAATACTAGTAGGAAAGTACCAAATGCTTCAGCAAAAAGTTTACTTTTCAAATCAGGAGTAACTTCCTGTTTTTTGTCTATATCTGCGACTTTATTACTCATTTTATCCTTCGATATTATTTACAACAACTATCACATTCTATGCGATTAGACAGTACAAATAAAGTTAAGTGCAGTTGTTTTAACTGTGAGTTTTATGAGATAATCCAGATAGATGGCTCAAATAACTTTTCACGATATTTTAAAAAACCGTGATGTACGAAATTTAGTTATAGTAGGCGCGATTGCCAAAGTCCCTCCAGCCTCTCTCGGGGTAGTAATTACCTTACATGTAGTAAATACACTTGGTTTAAATTACACTAAAGCTGGTATCGCAGTGATGGTTTTTACTGCTGGCGAAGCGATTGCGGGACCTTGGCGTGGACGAATGTTGGATAATCGTGGCATGCGGTATACGCTGTTACCTTCAATTATCATTGAAGCACTGATATGGCCTACTCTAGCTTTGGTTGATTTTCATTTTTTTGTGCCATTAATTTTTATTGCGGGTTTATTCTGCCTACCAATTTTTACGATAATGCGACAGTGCTTGTCAGTAATGGTTGAAAGTGTGAAACAGCGTACGGCTTTTGCGCTTGATTCAGTTACTACTGATTTAATTTGGATGGTAGCTCCTGCATTGGGAACTATCATTGCAGTCAATGCCTCTAGTCGAATTGCATTAGTTTCCTTTGGGTTGTTTTCATCTCTTGCAGGTATTATTTTATGGGTTATTAATCCACCTACTACGTCAGGCAAACCAAGATCTGAAAAAGTTAAGGTTAAATATCCATCTTTGCGAGCTAAGTATTCTTGGTTAACCTGGCCGTTGCTGGGCGTACTGATGTTATCATTTGCATCAGGTTTAGTGCTTAGTAGTACCGATGTAAGTATTATTGCTCATTTGCAAAAGCAAGATAAAGTCGATCAAACTTGGCTTGTATTTATGTTATGGTGCGCTGCTTCAGCAACTGGTGGCATTATTTACGGGAAAGTTCGTCGTAAAATTTCGCCAGCCTTGTTAGTAGCTTTGCTTGGTTTTTTCACAATGTTTTGTGCGTTTTCTACCACACCATTAGTACTTGCATTATTAACTATTCCTGCTGGCATAGTCTGTGCGCCAGCTTTAACAGTAGCTACAGAAGTTACTGCAGCCAATGTTGCTGAAGAACGTCGTGGTGAAGCTATGGGGTGGCAAGGCTCTGCATTAACTATCGGTACCTCACTGGGATCGCCAGTTGCTGGAATATTTATTGACAGTATCGGTTCTTGGTCAGGATTCTTTTTCCCAGCATTAATCGCAATTGGTGTTGCAGTATTGGGTGGAGTTATGCTGCGTAAGATTCGTTATTCTAGCTTTGGTAACTAATTCTAGTTAACAGGACCAGTATATTTTTCGCCAGGGCCTTTACCCGGTGCGTCAGGGATATCTGAAGCTTCTCGAAATGCCAGCTGTAATGAACGTAACCCATCACGAAGTGGTGCAGCATGATGTCCACCAATCTCTGGTGCAGCAGCAGTTACTAGACCTGCTAAAGCAGTGATGAGTTTGCGCGCTTCATCTAAATCTTTTAGTTCTTCTGCATCAGCGCCTTCGCTTAGGCCACATTTAACTGCGGCAGCACTCATCATGTGTACTG
The DNA here is from genome assembly GCA_047606545.1 of Micrococcaceae bacterium. Taxonomy (GTDB): domain Bacteria; phylum Actinomycetota; class Actinomycetes; order Actinomycetales; family Micrococcaceae; genus JASGDC01. Next base: position 121,793 of record JASGEI010000018.1, read on the forward strand.
CTGCTGTGGTAATAATTTCAGCTGAAGGTACTTCAGAAATATCTCTAACTTCTTGATTTGTAGTTTCTTTTTCATTGCTCATAAGGTAATCTTGACACATACCAATCGAAATACCAATTAAAAGTTTGTATTTTGAAACAGCAAGAGGAGTTTATTCCCACCCGCGATCATTGCCCTTTGGGTCAAACAAATGGCCGGGTTCTTATTGGTGTAGACCTCTTTTGCTGTGTTTAAGAAGCAAAGAGGTTTTCTTTTTGCTCCAGGTGTTTAAGGAAAGAAACTAGGAGTTAAACATTAATACACCACGCATTAATGAAAGAATTAGAGTTCCTGAAGTAAGGCTTGTTGGTCCTGCTGGGGAACAAGTAGGTATCGTAAGAATTGAAGACGCTCAGCGTCTAGCGGTTGAAGCTGACCTTGATTTGGTCGAGGTAGCACCAAAGGCTAAGCCACCAGTTTGTAAACTGATGGATTACGGTAAATACAAGTATGAAGCAGCAATTAAGGCTCGCCAGGCTCGTAAGAATCAGGCGCAGACTGCACTTAAAGAAATTCGTTTTGGCCTTAAAATTGATAAACATGATTTTGATACCAAAAAGGGTCATATTATCCGTTTCTTATCTGGTGGTGACAAGGTAAAGGCAATGATTCGTTTCAAAGGACGTGAACAAAGCCGTCCAGAGATGGGGATTGATTTGATGAATCGCCTTGCAGAAGAAGTATCAGAATACGGCACAGTCGAAACTAAGCCACGAGTTGAGGGGCGTAACATGTCTATGGTATTAGCTCCAACAAAGTCAAAGGTGGAAGCTAAGGCAGAAAAGCGTCGTAAAGCACAGCGTGAAAAAGATTTAATGGCAAACCGAGCTAAAGAAAAGATGTCACAATCTGTAGGTTCAGCAATGCCAGAAGAACTGGTTAAAATCGCTAGCCAGGACAAAAATAAGAATTCAACTAAGGAAGACTCTTAGTAGTTAAGTCAACAATGCCCAACTTTGGGTGTGAGGAGAAACGGTTCCATGCCGAAAATGAAGACTCATAGTGGCGCTAAAAAGCGTTTCAAGCAAACTGGTAGCGGCAAATTACGTCGCGAACAGGCTAACCGTCGTCACTTGCTAGAAGGTAAACCTTCTACTCGTACTCGCCGTATTAAGGGTGATACTGACGTATCTAAAGCTGATACTAAAGCAGTTAAGCGTCTATTAGGTAAGTAAGTTTTAAGAACAATTTTTAAGGAGTTTGCACGTGGCACGTGTGAAGAGAGCTGTTAACGCTCATAAAAAACGTAGAGTAATTTTAGAACGCGCTAAAGGCTACCGCGGTCAGCGTTCTCGTCTATACCGTAAGGCAAAAGAGCAAGTAATCCACTCATTTGTATATTCTTACCGTGATCGTCGTCAACGTAAAGGTGATTTCCGTCGCCTTTGGATTCAGCGTATTAACGCTGCAGCTCGTTCGAACGATATGACATACAACCGTTTCATGCAAGGTCTTAAACTTGCTGATGTTCAAGTTGACCGCCGTATGTTAGCTGAACTTGCGGTTTCTGATCCAGATGCTTTTGCAAAGCTTGTTGAAGTTGCTAAAGATGCACTTCCAGAAGATGTAAACGCACCTAAGAAAAAAACTGCTTAGTTTTAAGTTTTAATAATGGACAGTAAACGTCTAGATAACAACGTTATTTCTAACCCGCATTCTGAGCGTGTGAAGAATCTAACGAAGTTATCTAGACGTTCTGTGCGTTATAAACAAAAAAAGTTTCTTGTCGAAGGACCGCAAAGTGTCCGGGAAGCTCTGAAATATCATAGGCAGTACGGTGGGTTAGTCCGAAATATTTATCTTAGTGTTAAAGCAAAGTCTAATAATAGAGATATTTATACGCTGTTAAAAGAACTTAAGTTACCAATATTTACAGTTACCGAAGAGATATTAGCTAAGATTTCTCCAGATAATGCGCATCAAGGTTGGGTAGCTGAGTGTAACATGGATAATTTCACAAAAAGACTAGCTAATCTTGTAGCAAATAAACCAAAGTTATTAGTCTATTTAGAAAATTTACGTGATCCAGGAAATGTTGGCACAATTATTAGAGTTGCTGATGCCTCAGGGGCAGCAGGTGTAATTTTAAGTGCTGAAAGTGTAGATATTTTCAATAGTAAAGTTATCAGATCTACTGCTGGTAGCTTGTTTCATTTGCCAATTGTATTAGATCAAGATGCCTCAGCGGTTATTACAGCTTGCAGTAAATACAATATACAAAGTTTCGCTACAGATGGCTATAGCCCCAATAATCTTTTCGAATTAGAGTCATTAGCCGAACCTACTTTATGGGTTATGGGTAATGAGGCTCATGGAGCAACTGACGAAATTAAAAGCAAAGTTGATAAAACTGTAAGTATCCCAATGTATGGGCAGGCAGAAAGTTTAAATGTAGCTACGGCAGCGACAGTTTGTCTATATGTTTCAGCTAAAGAACAGCATTAAAAGCATTTATTAATTCCGTTTTCAGCTATGCTGTATATAGCAATTTATTATTTTGAGGAGTTATGTGGCTAATCACGAAGGTGGGAAGAAAGCTATCTTTGCTGCTTTGGCAGCAAATCTAGGCATCGCCTTATCAAAATTTATCGCATGGTTTTTAACTCAGTCTTCATCAATGTTGGCTGAGGCGATTCACTCATGCGCAGATTCGGGTAACCAGCTTTTGTTGTTAAGAGGTGGGCAAAAAGCTCAAAGAGAACGTGATCCAAAACATCCTTTTGGATATGGGCGTGAGCGTTATATATACGCATTCTTAGTGTCAATTGTATTGTTTACTGTTGGTGGTTTGTTTGCTTTGTATGAAGCTTATGAAAAATTCCATCATCCGCATCCTATTGAAGGGCAATGGTGGTGGGTACCACTTGTAATTTTGATTGCAGCAATCATTATGGAAGGTCTTTCATTCCGCACTGCTGTGGGAGAATCAAAACCAGTAAAAGGTGATAAAACTTGGCCAGAATTTATCAAAGGCGCTAAATCTCTAGAACTACCAGTAATTTTGCTTGAAGACTTTGCTGCATTAATTGGTCTGTGTTTTGCACTATTCGGTGTGGGAATGACATTGATAACAGGTAATGGTATTTGGGACGCAGTTGGTACCTCAATGATTGGTATTTTGTTAATTTGCGTAGCAACTATACTTGGTGTTGAGACCAAATCGTTACTACTTGGTGAAGCTGCAAGTGCTGAAGAAGTCTACGCAATTGAAAAAGCAATCGCAGCTGATGAGACTACTAAACTTATCCACTTACGTACTATGTACTTAGGCCCTGATGATTTGATGGTAGCAGCGAAAGTTGCCGTAAAAAATACCGATACTGGAGAACATATTGCTAAAGAAATTGATGAAACCGAAGTGCGAATTAGGTCAGTAGTTCCAAATGCAAAAGTAATCTATATCGAACCTGACATTCGTCGCACTGAAACCTTAGAAAAACATACTGTCAATATGTAAAATTGAGAGTATTGTAATCCTTTAAAAGTTATTGAACTGGAAGTATTGATGTCTGAAAATAGTGTTGATATCGAAATCACTGAAGAAAATATTGGAAGAATTGTCGATGAAGCACTTACAGCTTTTGATTCGGCAAGTGATCTTAACGAGTTAACTGTAGCCAAAACAGCACATTTAGGAGATAAATCTCCGTTAATTCTGGCTAATCGTGGTATTGGTAAATTACCTGGCCCAGAACGTGGTGCTGCTGGAAAATTAATGGGTAAAGCTCGTGGACAGGTGAATAAGGCCTACGCTGCACGTCAAGCAGTACTGCAAGAAGAACACGAGCAAAAAAAGCTTGAAGCAGAGACTGTTGATATAACTGCAGCTCCCGTCCGTAAGCGCTTAGGTGCTCGTCATCCATTAAATATCTTGCAAGAGCGTGTTGTAGATATTTTTGTCGGTATGGGATGGGAAATCGCTGAAGGTCCTGAAGTTGAGTCAGAATGGTATAACTTTGATGCACTTAACTTTGATGCGGATCATCCAGCACGTGCCATGCAGGATACCTTTTTCACGGAAGATTCATTTACAGTATTACGTACTCATACTTCACCGGTACAAGTTCGTTCCTTATTGGATCGGGATTTACCAATGTATGTTTTGTGCCCAGGTCGTGTTTACCGTACTGACGAACTTGATGCTACTCATACTCCGGTATTTCACCAGTTTGAAGGCATCGCAATTGATAAAGATTTAAATATGTCAGACTTAGTTGGAACTTTGGAACTCTTTGCACGCCAAATGTTTGGTAAAGAAGCAAAGATCCGATTACGTCCAAACTATTTTCCGTTTACAGAACCTTCTGCAGAGCTTGATATTTGGCATGTTGAAGCCAAAGGCGGCCCACAGTGGATTGAATGGGGTGGTTGTGGCATGGTAAATCCTAATGTACTTCGGGCAGCTGGAGTCGATCCCGATGAATACTCTGGTTTTGCTTTTGGAATGGGCGTAGAGCGTACGCTACAGTTCCGTAATGGTATTTCTGATATGCGTGACATGGTAGAAGGCGATGTCCGCTTTAGCTCACACTTTGGAATGGATATTTAATGCGCATCCCACTATCTTGGTTAAGAGAATATACAAAATTACCTGCAGATGCTACTGCAGAAGACTTAATGGCTGATTTGGTAAAAGTTGGCTTAGAAGAAGAGGACGTACACCGTCCAGCTGATGAAATTACTGGTCCAATCGTAGTTGGTAAGGTTCTAGATTTTGAAGAGGAACCACAAAAGAATGGTAAAACTATTCGTTGGTGTCAAGTACAGGTTGGTAAAGAACAGGTAAATGGCATTGTTTGTGGTGCTGGTAATTTTGAAGTTGACGATTTAGTAGTGGTAACACTACCAGGTGCGGTATTACCCGGAAATTTTGAAATTTCACCGCGTAAAACTTATGGTCACGTTTCAAATGGCATGATGGCTGCTGCTACCGAACTTGGTTTACCAGAAGCTGAAGATGGTATTGTTCGACTTAATGAGCGTGGTATCAAAGCTGAAGTCGGTGAAGAAGCGCTGCCATTACTAGGTTTTGACGATGAAGCTGCAGAAGTAAATGTAACTCCCGATCGCAGTTATTGTTTCTCGATTCGTGGTATTGCTCGTGAGTACTCACATGCTACTGGTACTAAATTTATTGACCCAGCAGATAAAGTTTCTGCTGAAGTTGACATTAACGATGCTCCAGGTATTTCTATTAAGCTTAACGATGAAGCACCAATTCGTGGCAAAGATGGATGTACACAATTTATTGCTCGTACTATCGAAAGTGTAGATACTAATGCTAAAACTCCAGATTGGATGGCTAATCGGCTAACTTTAGCTGGGGTTCGCCCTATTTCACTTTTAGTTGATATTACTAACTATGTGATGCTAGAACTGGGCCAACCGATGCACGCTTATGATGCTGACAAACTTCAAGGTGGTATTGTGGTGCGCCGTGCTCATAAAGGTGAAAAGATTACTACTTTGGATGACAAAGAACGTAAGTTAGATCCAGAAGATTTATTAATTACCGACGATTCTGGTCCAATTGGTATCGCTGGCGTTATGGGTGGTGCAGATACTGAAGTTTCAGATAATACCAGCGATATTGTGTTGGAAGCAGCTTCATTTGACCCAGTAAGTGTGGCTCGTTCTGCTCGCCGGCATAAATTACCGTCAGAAGCTTCAAAACGTTTTGAACGTGGAGTAGATACTCATGTAACTGCTAAGGCAATTGCTCGTGCTACAGATTTAGTGCTTGAACTTGGTGGCGGTACCGTAACTGGTACTACTGTGGTTGGTGAAACTACCAATTTCAAGCAAATTAAGTTACATAAAGATTATGTGGCTAAGCGGGTAGGCATTGAGTACAGTGAAGCTGAAGTAACTGAAGCATTAGAAATGATTGGTGCAGGAGTTAAAAAGGTTGCTAACGGCTATGAAGTGATACCACCAACTTGGCGACCAGACCTTGTTGATGATGCAGCACTTTCAGAAGAAGTCGTGCGTATTCATGGTTACGATAATATACCTTCACGTGTACCACAAGCTCCTTCTGGTAAAGGTCTTACTAAGAAGCAACAACTTCGTCGCCGTGTGGCAAACGCACTAGTTGGTGCGGGTTTAGTTGAGGTTAAATCTTACCCGTTCGTTAGCGAAACTACTAAAAATTTATTTGGTACTCCAGATGAAGGTAAGAAATTTAACGCAGTTAAACTTAAGAATCCGCTCAATTCAGAATTGCCTTACCTAACTCCATCGCTAATTCCTGGATTACTTGAAATCGCACATCGTAATATTTCTCGTGGCTCCAAAGACTTGGCGATTTTCGAAATGGCTTTGGTATTTTTGCCAACTGATGGTGAAAAAGTAACGAAGTTGCCGATAGCAAGTGAAAAACCTGATGATAGTGAAATCGTCAAGCTAAACGAAGCATTACCAGCTCAGCCTACATATATCTCTGGGGTATTTACTGGTAATGATTTATTGGAAACTCCAGGTAACGAACCACGTAGTTTTGATTATGCTGATGCGCTAGATATAGTTCGTATAATTAGCAATACTCTTGGTCTAGATATTGAGATCGTTCAAGGAAAACATCAAGCGTATCATCCAGGCCGTACAGCTGAACTACTAGTTAGTAAAGAAACTGTTGGTTATGCAGGTGAGCTACATCCACAGGTTATTAAGGATAATAACTTAACCGATCATACTGCCTTCTTTGAACTAGACCTTGAAGCATTAATTGCCGCAGTTCCTGAAGTAGTTTATGCTAAACCATTATCGACTTATCCTGCTGCTACTCAAGATGTAGCCCTTGAAGTTGATATTGATACGCCAGCAGCATTAGTAGCTGAAGTTATTAAAGAAGGTGCTGGTGAAATGTTAGAAGATATTCGACTATTTGATGATTATCGTGGTAAAAACTTACCAGAAGGCAAGAAGTCTTTGGCATTCGCGCTAAAGTTCCGAGCAAAAGATCGCACACTTACTGCTGAAGAAGCTACTTCAGAAAAGAACAAAGCTGTACTTCTAGCAACTAAGCAATTCGGTGCAATACAGCGCTAGGAAACATACAGGAAACTCCCAGCGTGTATATGACACTTTTTAAGTCCTATTAGTTAGAGTGAAAACATGGAAGAAAAACGTAACACAAAAATCACAGAACGTGAAATGCAAGATGCAGTTCCTGCTCCAAAAGAAAAACTAGAAACTTCAGCTCCTAGTGATTCTAATCTTAAAGAAACTGAGTTAACTTCTCAGATTGACCAAGAATATAGCAAGTCTCGTGAGCAATATACTTCTTTGCCAAAGCAAGAACGTACTAATAACGATACTTCAACAGCAAAAGATAAGCATATCTCTGGACAGTACGATCAGTACTCAATGGAGGGACAAAAGACTTTCGGTATGTTTGCACATATCCTGATTAACCTATGCCCATTTGCACTGCTTACTTCAGCAATTGGATATTTTTTCTTCGGGAAAAAAGGCGATTTCTTAAAGGGACATATGAAGTCTTTGCTTAACCTACAGCTAACACTAATCTGTGCTTCTCTTGTTATTTGGCTAGTTTCATATATTAGTACGGGCTTGGCTCTCTTCATGGTATTAGTTATTAGTATTGGTGTGCTAGTAACAGCTGTAATGGGTGCTATTAAAGCTAAGAAAGGTGAGCCTTGGGTTTATCCATACACTTATGACTTTATTGGGAAGTTTATCGAAAAAAGTAAGGCTTAAATCTATACCTTAAAAAATCGTTAAAGGCAAACTACCGCCTTTAACGATTTTTCTTTATCTGGAGAAAGTATAATTATTTGATGAGTAACAACCTTATTACCCACTTAGCTAAACTGACTAGAGATTCGATACCACCGATTCATAAAGGTGGTTTGCCTATCATTGGAATAACTGCACTTGCTGGATTAGGCACAAAAATTTTTACAAAACGTTTTGGGATGGCAAGTACTTTATTAACTGGTGCAGTTGCGTTATTCTTCCGTGAACCTAAACGAGTTGCACCAAGTGATAATAACGTAATAGTTGGCAGTGCTGATGGAGAAGTTGCTTTGATTGAAGAGGCTTTGCCACCGGCTGAACTTGGTGTAGCGAGTAAGCCATTAACTCGCATTAGTATTTTCTTAACAGTTTTAGATGTCCATGTGCAACGTGCACCGATTGCTGGCAAAGTAAAACAAGTTACTTATCATCCAGGTAAATTTCTTTCTGCGGACCTTGATAAAGCCAGTGAAGTCAATGAACGCAATACAGTAATTTTTGCTGATTATAAAGGTAATGAAGTTATTGTCACTCAAATTGCTGGATTGATTGCCCGTAGAATTGTATGTGATATCCAAGAAGGGCAAGAACTTTCAGTAGGAGATACCTACGGTTTAATCCGGTTTGGATCTCGTGTTGACATTTACTTACCTAAAGGTGCAAAACCTTCTGTAGGAATTGGACAACGAGTAATCGGTGGTGAAACTGTTGTTGCAAGATTTGAAGAAAAACAATAGAAATACTGTCCAGTTCTTACCTAATGCAATTACGTTATTAGGTTTAATTTCTGGATTAACGGCACTGCATAATACTTTTCAAAAGCATTATGGTTTAACTGTTCTATTCTTTTGCATGGCAGCAGTATTTGATTTTATGGATGGGGCAGTAGCAAGATTATTTAATGCTAATAGTGATCTTGGTGCTCAATTGGATTCCCTAGCTGATATTGTGTCATTTGGAGTATCTCCAGCGTTAGCCATTTATATCTGGGGGATGAATACAAAATTAGGTTGGGCAGTTGCATTAGCGTATATCGCTTGTGCTGCATTACGTTTGGCCCGTTTTAATACGCTACTTGGTGAACCTGATAGAAGTGTTTATGCAAAATATTTCTTTGTTGGGCTACCGACACCTGCAGGAGCATTATTATTACTAATTCCATTCTTAACCACAATTCAATTCGGAGAAGGTTGGTGGAATAATCAATACTTAATCGCAACTTGGACAATAATAGTAGGGTTATTATTGGTGTCAAAGATTCCAATGCTATCACTAAAGGAAATTACAATCCCGTCGGGTTTTGTACCTATTGCCTTGATTGTATCAATTGGTTTTGCTGTGTCATTATTTAATATGCCGATAGTGACTATTTGGGTAATTGGCTTATTATTACTATTATTTATTCCAGCTTCGGCAATTACACATTATCGCTTAACAAAAAACACCAATGAAAATCAACAAAATAAAGAGGATATGAAATAAAATTCCTGCCATCTGCGTTATAAAAGCGAGAGGTGGTGGGTATCATTGTTAACAATGGAAAATACAGAAACAAAGCAAAGCTTTAACGATGCCCTAGAGTATGTTGACCAACTTTACGCAGCAGCTTTACGGATGACGCGTAATCCGCAGGATGCTGAAGATTTAGTGCAAGAAACATATAGTAAAGCATATTTTTCATTCGATAAATATAAATCAGGCACAAATTTGCGTGCTTGGCTATATCGTATTCTAACCAATACCTACATTAATATTTATCGGAAAAAACAGCGTCAACCTAAAGTAGCCAATTCAGAAGAAATACAAGATTGGCAGTTAGCACAGGCTGCAAACCATACCTCTACTGGCTTGAAATCAGCTGAAACTCAAGCATTGGAAAAATTGCCAGATAATGAAGTAAAAGAAGCTTTACAAAACCTAGCTGAAGATTATCGAATGGTAGTTTACTATGTCGATGTTGAAGGTTTCAAATATAAAGAAGTGGCTGAAATTCTAGGTATTCCGCTAGGTACTGTTATGTCACGTTTACATCGTGGACGCAAAGAATTGAGAGAAAAACTCGCTTCATACGTGGAGGAGAAGAATAATGGGTAATTGTAAAAAACTTGGAAACTGCGAAGATAGCAGATTAGAAAAGATTTATTCTTATATGGATGGGCAACTTTCTGAAGCAGAAATCGAAATTGTTAAAAAACATCTAGCGGAATGCGAAGATTGTGCTAATGAATGCAATACTGAAACTATTATTCGTGACGCACTTAAGCGCTGTTGTTGCGAAAAAGCTCCAGATAGCTTGAAATTTAAACTAGCTCAATTAGGTGATTAAGAAATCTACTAGCGAAAGTAGAACTTATTATTTTCAGCATTAATATTTGTTCTACTTTTACAAATTAGTGCTAATTTCAAAGTTAAGTTTATAAATAAAAAATCGGTAGTTACTAAAAATTAGTAACTACCGATTTTTTAATCCTTATGCGTTTGGACGCTTGCCGTGATTTGCACCGCTCTTACGACGATCTTTACGCTTACGACCTCGTTTGCTCATTAGAGTCTCCTTGAAAATAGTTTTATTACCTTGTACAAGTATACCTGAATTACTGCCTTGGCTCAGGCAAACCTAACCATGGATACCAGCCTCGGTGTAGTACTAGCCAAGCCATTAATCCGTAGCCTGCTTGACCAGGGAAACCTTGACCATCAGCTAGGTCTGTGCGCCATTGATCATGCGAAACTAGTGGGTTGTACATATCAACGTATAGGACATTACGGCGAGCAGCCACATCACCTAACACTCGGGAGAACTCAGCAATCTTTTTGTTCATAGTTGCATCAACAGTTGGTGGAGGTCCCACTACCATAGTAGTCACATTGCGTGACTGGGCTTGGTCAAGAATATTTGCAAGGTTAAGGCGACTGCGTGCCAATGATAGTCCCTGTTTAATATCAGCGTGCCCTAAAGCAATAATTAGCCTATTCTCAGTGCGTTCTTCAAAACGAGGTGCTGCTTCTTTTTCCCAGCGATCAACAAGTTTTGCAGTACCCTCATTAGGCATAGCTAGAGGATACACATTAATTTGAGGATCTTTGCGAGGTGTGCGTGCAAGCACACGTCCTAGCCAGCCTAACGCTCTAGTATCGCCCACGCCAGCTAATAAATCATCACCGACTGCGACAACGCGCATATTCTGTTTTTCCGCCATTAACTACTTCTCTCCAAATATTTGCTTAAGCAATTTCTGTTGCTCTTTAGCATGCACCTTGATAGATCCAGCTGCTGTAGAAGCACTAGCAGCGCGAGCGTAAACTCCAAGTTTCCTATCTAATACTGGTGCGAGCCTGTATAGCATAGAAGCCCAAGCTCCTTGATTTTCAGGTTCTTCTTGAACCCAGAAAACCTCAGCATCAGGATACTTGTCTAGTTCACTTTGAATCTCTTTGTTAGGAACAGGGTATAGCTGTTCACAACGGATGATTGCAGTGCTAGTATCGCCAGATTTCTTACGAGCTGCAAGTAAATCATAATAAATTTTACCAGCACAAAGCAAAACTCGCTTGACATTTTCTACACTGTGCGTTTCTGGAATAACTGGTCTGAAGCTACTGTCAGTAAAATCTTCAACTCTAGAAGCAGCAGCTTTTAACCTTAGCATTGACTTAGGAGAGAAGACAATCATTGGTTTAGCTGATTCTTTATATGCATGGTTGCGCAAAGCGTGGAAGTAAGAAGCAGGGCTAGAAGGGAATACCACTTGCATGTTATTTTCTGCACATAGTTGCAAGTAGCGTTCAATACGTCCAGATGAATGGTCTGGGCCTTGACCTTCATAACCATGAGGCAATAGCATCACGATGTTAGATTTTTGACCCCACTTTTGTTCTGCAGATGATATAAACTCATCCATTATGGTTTGAGCACCGTTTGCAAAATCACCGAACTGTGCTTCCCAAATGATAAGACCGTCTTCTTTTTCAACTGAGTAACCGTATTCAAAACCAAGTCCTGCATATTCACTCAGTAGTGAGTTATATACATCAAACTTAGCTTGTTCACCGCCAAGGGTATTCAAAGGTATCCATTGTTCATCAGTGTGACGGTCATAGTAAACAGCCTGGCGTTGTACGAAGGTACCACGACGAGAATCTTGACCTGCTAGACGGATATATTTGTCTTCAAGAAGTAGGGAACCGAATGCTAAAATTTCACCAAAGCCCCAGTCAATGCCACCTTCTTTAGACATCTTTGCACGACGTTCTAATAGGGCCTTTAACTTAGGATGAACTTCAAAACCTTCTGGAATATTTATGTGTGCATTACCAATCTTTTCAAGTACATCTTTACTAACCGCAGTTTTTTCTATATGAACTGGCTTATTAATTACTTCTTTCGGATCATCTTCAGAAACTATTGGAATTTCGTCAGTCTCAACTCCACGAGTTGATTCGAAAGCTGTTTCAAGTTTACGTTTGAAATCAGCAAGAGCTTCTTCGGCTTCTTCTTCAGTAATATCCTCACGACCGATTAAATCACGAGTGTAAAGATTACGTACACTATCACGCTTATCGATCTCAGCGTACATTGAAGGTTGAGTCATAGATGGATCATCACCTTCGTTATGTCCACGACGGCGGTAACAGACCATGTCAATCACAATATCGCGGTTGAAGCGCTGACGGTATTCGAAAGCAAGTTGTGCTACATGTACCACTGCTTCTGGGTCATCACCATTCACATGGAAAATTGGTGCATCTACCATCTTAGCAATATCAGTACAGTACATTGAAGAACGACCATCTTCAGGTCTAGTAGTGAAACCAACTTGGTTGTTAACTACTACATGGATAGTACCTCCAGTTTTGTAGCCTTCAAGCTGTGAAAGCTGCAATGTTTCAGCAACTACACCTTGACCAGCCATTGCTGCATCGCCATGCACCAAAATTGGCAGTACACCGTAGATATCTTCAGCGCCTTCCTCAGCAAGTTTATCTTGCTTAGCCCTGACAATACCTTCAAGAACTGGGTTAACGGCTTCAAGATGTGATGGGTTTGCAGGTAAGTAAACATCAGTCTGTTGTCCATCATCACCAGTATAAGTACCTTCAGTGCCTAAGTGATACTTAACGTCACCAGAACCGTGAGCATTCTTTGGGTTCTTCATGTGCCCTTCAAATTCACGGAATACTTGTGAGTAAGTCTTTCCAGCAATGTTAGTAAGTACGTTCAAACGACCACGGTGCGCCATCCCAATAGCAACTTCTGGAAGGTCATTCTTTGCAGCTTGGTGCAAAACTTCGTCAAGTAGTGGTATTAGTGATTCGCCACCTTCAAGACTGAAACGTTTCTGACCTACGTACTTAGTTTGTAAGAACGTTTCAAAAGCTTCAGCTTCATTAAGCTTGCTCAAAATACGGCGTTGTTGATTACTGCTTGGCTTTTCATATGGGCGTTCCAGTTTTTCTTGGAACCACTGACGTTGCTCTGGATCTGAGATATGCATGTACTCAGTGCCAATAGTACGACAGTATGCATCACGCAGAATTCCAAGAATAGTACGTAACTTAAGAGTTTTTTTATCAGAAAGTCCAGAAACTGGCCATTCACGATCTAGATCCCAAAGAGTTAGACCATAAGAAGTGGTGTCTAGATCTTTATGGTCACGTTGCTTGTATCCAATTGGACTAATTGCTGCCATCATGTGACCACGTTGACGGAAAGTATTAATCATTTCTTGGATGCGAGCTACTTTACCAATTCCATCGCGTGGGTCTACTTGGTTGTCCTGACTCCATTCAATAGCTTTATATGGAATTTCCAAAGCACGGAAGATTTCATTGTAGAAATCATCTTGGCCCAATAGGTAACCATGAACTAGCTTCAAGAACTCACCAGAAGCTGCGCCTTGAATTACTCGATGGTCGTAAGTAGAAGTAAGGGTAATAATCTTGCTGATTGCGTTCTTTGCCAGAATATCATCAGAAGCACCTTGGAAAGCAGCAGGATATTCAAGAGCACCCACACCTACGATGCAAGCCTGACCTTTACTTAGGCGAGGTACTGAGTGAACAGTACCTATACCACCCGGGTTCGTAAGTGAAATTGTAGTCTTAGCATAGTCAGCTGCAGTAAGTTTGTTATTACGTGCTTTTACGATAATTTCATCATAAGCTTCGCGGAATTCTTGGAAATCAAGCTTTTCTGCACCTTTAATGTTTGGCACTACTAGTGCACGGGAACCATCTGGTCGTGGTAGGTCAATTGCTAAGCCAAAGTTAACATGATCGTGAATTACTTGAGTAGGTTTACCAGCAATAACGTCATAACTGATGTTCATACCTGGAAGTGCTTTAACAGCTTTAACTACTGCATAGCCAATAAGATGGGTGAACGAGATTTTACCACCACGAGTGCGTTTTAGGTGATTATTGATAACAATACGATTATCAATAAGTAGCTTTGCTGGTACCGCACGTACTGTAGTTGCAGTAGGTACACTTAGGCTGGCGTCCATGTTATTGGCGATCGCCTTTGACATACCTTTAAGTGCTTCATTCTTAGTTTCTTCTGGAAATATTGGTTTTTCAGGCATAGTCTTTTCTTTAGCGTGTTTTGGTCTTTGGGTAGTTTTTGGAGTAGCTTTTGTTGACTTTTGCTTAGTTTTAGTAGGTTTATTAGAAACCTTATTTTCTGAAGTTTCAGCCTTTGAGTTTTTTGTTTCTTTAGCTTCAATTGGTTTAGAAGTTACGGATGGCTTAGTCTCAGTTGTAGTTTCCGTTTCTGATGGTTTTTCAGTTGGCGGGTTCTTTTCAAAGATTTCGCGCCATTCTTCATTTACAGAATTTGGATCTTTTTTGTATTGTTCGTATAGTTCATCAACTAGCCAATCATTTGCCCCGAAGTCATCTGGGCTAAAAGTTGAGTCTGACGTCATTGTTTGTCCTCATATCGAAATTTATTTAAACACCTATACTTCTTATCCTAATATGAAACACCAAAATAATGAACTTCTAGAGAATGATATTTAACTATTTGTATGAAAACTCTAAGTAAGTTAGTAAAAAACTAGCTATTTGGTAATATTTTAACTAATTATTTACCTCAAAATAATGCTTTAAAAACTACCTGGAAGTTGTTGGAACTAATGAATAAAAGATTAGCTCATACGCTTAATGTATTAGTTCTCTTAGTTATGAGCATTATTTATGTTGCTCCATTGCTATCAGCACCACCTGATTTAATGTACGATTGGCCTTTTCATTCTTCTAGAATTATTGGTCTAGATAATGTGTTTAAATCACCAGTTAGTTTCACAGGATTTGGGCAACATGGAAATATTGTCAATGAATTTTATCCATGGCTAACCTTATATCCTGTATATTTACTTTTTAAATTATCTGGTGACGGTGTTACTACTTATCAGGCGTTTCTATTTGGTAACACGATGATTACGGCATTAGTTGCTTATTACTCGGCATATCGGATAAAAGGCGATAGGTATTTAGCAGTAATATTTGGGTTAACATATACTTACTCTGGGTATCGATTAGCTAATATTCTAGATACTGGAGATATGGGAATAATTATCTCTATTACCTTTTTACCACTAGTGTTACTGGGTTGTTATGAAGTGTTTGTGGGGGATTACCAACGTTGGTATTACTTAACAATTGGAATGTCTTTATTAGTTTATACGCATGCTTTAAGCAGTGTAATTACTGTAGGCTTTATATTTTTGGCGTTAATTATCAGTTTTTATAGTTGGGATGATAAGAAAAAGCGGCTAATTGCTTTTAGCTTTGCTACTGGGATGAGTGTGTTGTTGTGTTTAGCTTATCTATATCCATTGCTTCAGCAAGTCATTGCCCAACCCTTAATTTTTCCAGCACCCAAAGAATTAATTGGAGTTACTCTTAAAGAGTTTGTTAGTGCTCAATTTACTTACCAGACTTTTATTGGCAATATTGTCGGCGCAATTACTTTTATTAGTTTCTTTGTAGCATTGTTCTTGCATAAAAGATTAAATAACGTTGAGCGGTTTATTTTTGGTATTGGTGCTTTTGCGTTATTAAGTGTTACTGCAGTTTTTCCATGGGGTATTTTTGGTGGAACTTTCTTTAAAGTAGTTCAATGGCCTGGGCGGTTTATTATTATTGCAGTTCCTTGTTTGCTTTATGCATTCAGCGCCGCTGTTTCAGCTAGTGCAAAGCAGTTTAATATCAAAGTGAATTATATAATGTTAGGTGTTTTGGGAGTTATTTTAATCATTGCAAATAATTTTGCTATTAAAGATTTATATAACCAGGATCCGCATAATCATAAAGAGATTAAAAGTTATAACCAAGTTAATGTAAATTTCCTAGATTATGGTAGTAAAGGGAAAGTAGCGATAACTTCACAATGGTTGGCACAAAAGAACTATTACTTTAACGATGAAATGCTACATACAAATGTTATTCAAAAGGCTACAAATACTACTAAAACACAGCATAAGACAAAGCCAACTTCAGCAGTTTATCTAACTGCTACGCACGATGCTAGTAATTTTGAAATTACTGTTACTAACAACACTAAACACCGTGCAGAATTAATTACGCCAGTTTTTAGATATATTGGGCAAGAAGTGCGAATAAATAATGTATCTACCACAAGTACATTATCAAAGTATGGTACTACTCAAATTACTGTGCCACCTGGAAAATCAACTATAAAAATCTCATATCATTACACAAAATTGGCTAGATTTGCCCAAATTACCTCATTATTAGTATTGTTCTGGTTTTTGTTATTCACCTTTGTGGTTTCTAGTACTTTAAAAAGTAACAAAGTTTCCTAGAGCAAATAAGGGGGAAATCTAGCAAGTATTCAGGAAACTTTGTTAAGATTAGCTATCTAACTCATATTAAGACTACTAACAACATATTAAGGTAAGGTGTTCAGTCTTTGGAGTGGTTACTCCTTGGTCTTGGCATGTTGCTCGTTTTGGGCACAGGCTTCTTTGTCGCCGTTGAATTTTCTTTAGTCGCGGTAGACCAACCCACAGTACAGCATGAAGTGGAAAAAAATGAAAAGGGTGCTACTAGCTTACTAGCTAATCTAAAATCTCTTTCAACTCAGCTTTCCGGTTGCCAGTTGGGTATTACTATTACTACTTTACTTACTGGTTACTTGATGGAACCAGCTTTAGGTAAGTTGTTGCAAGGCCCATTGCATAGCATTGGTATTACTGGTAGTGTTGCTACCTCCGTTGGGACTATTATCGGTATGGTTGTTGCTACTGTGCTTTCTATGTTATTTGGTGAGCTTATCCCTAAAAACTTGGCAATTGCATTGCCAATGAAAGTTGGGAAAACTTTAGCAAAACCACAAGCTATTTTTACTAGAATTTTCAAGTATGTAGTTTTGTTCTTAAATAACACGGCGAACTGGGTGTTAGGCCTTTTTGGCTTAGAGGCTAAAGAAGAAGTTAGCGGAGCACGCACTGCAGGTGAACTTTCCTCAATGGCTAGGCGTTCTGCTCAAGAGGGAACTTTGGCTGAAGGAACTGCAAATTTCTTGGCACGCACCCTTGATATTTCTGAATATACTGCCGAAGATGTGATGCGTCCTCGAGTGCAGATGGAATATATGGTGCCAGAGGATACTGCATCAGAAGTCATTAAGCGTTCACGTAAGACTGGTTATTCCCGTTTTCCAGTTATTGGGGAATCGACTGATGAAGTTAAAGGCTTAGTTCACGTTAAGAAAGCAGTGACAGTTCCAGGTGATAAACGTAGCGAAGTTCCAGTAATTGCGTTGATGGAAAATATTTTAGAAGTTCCAGAGACCTTGAAATTAGATTCATTGCTTACCCAATTAAAAGATGCCAATTTTCAGATGGCTGTTGTGCTAGATGAATATGGTGGTACTGCTGGAATTGCCACTTTGGAAGACTGCGTCGAAGAAATTGTTGGCGATGTGGCTGACGAGCATGATCAATCTGAAGATAGCATCCGTGAATTACATAGCGGTTCTTGGGTAATTCCAGGTATTAGTAGATCTCATGAGATTGCTGATCGGATACCAGAGTTTGATATTGATCCACATGACCAAGCTAATTATGAAACATTAGGTGGTTTTATAATGGAGCAACTTGGTCGTGTGCCAAAACCAGGAGATGTGATTGAGACATCAGAAGGCACTCTTACCGTAATAAGTATGGATGGTAAACGAGTAGATAAAGCACATTTGGCTATCAAGCCACGGCTCACTGAACAGGGGGCTAGTTAATGCATACTTGGTTAGGCGTTTTTTGGTTAATATTCTTGCTAATCGGAAATGCTTTTTTCGTTGGTGCAGAATTTGCAGTTATGTCTGCCCGCCGTTCTCAAATTGAGCCATTAGCTGAGAAAGGGCACAAACGCGCAAAAACTACACTTTGGGCTATTGAAAATATTTCATTGATGTTGGCTGCAGCGCAGCTTGGTATTACTGTTTGTTCATTATTTATTTTGAACGTGTCTGAGCCAGCCATTCATCATTTATTGGCCGAGCCAATGATTCATTTTGGAATGCAGGCAGAGCTTGCTGATGGGGTAGCATTTGTTATTGCTTTTGCTTTGGTTACTTTATTACACGTTATCCTTGGTGAAGTAGTTCCTAAAAACATTTCAGTATCTTTTGCAGATAGAGCTGCAATGTTACTGGCACCACCGTTAGTATTTATCTCTAAGCTGGTTAAGCCAATTATTGGTGCCTTGAATTGGGCAGGAAATGCTTTTTTGAAAATGATTGGTATCGAGCCAAAAGATGAAGTTACTTCAGCTTATACTTTGGAAGAAATGCAGTCAATCGTTGAGCAATCAAAGAAGCACGGCACTGTGCAGGATAGTGACGGATTGTTAATTGGAGCACTTGGTTTCTCTAGCTTGAAAACTCGGGAAATTATGGTGGCTATTGCTAAAGTTAAAACTTTGCCGATTACTGTGACGCCACTACAGTTTGAAAAAGAAGTTGCTGATACAGGTTACTCACGTTTTCCATTGGGTAATAATAAAGGTGTTTTAATCGGATATTTGCACTTGAAAGATATTTTGGGTAAAGAAGAGAAGGATAAATACCAAGCACCGATACCAGCTAAGAAGATTCGCCCGTTTATCAATGTAGCAGAGCAAATGGGCATTGAAGATGCACTTAATTTAATGCAGCGTAATGGGACGCATTTAGCGCAAGTAATCGGTGCTAAGGGGACTGTTATTGGTATCTTGTTCCTTGAGGATATTTTAGAGAAACTAATCGGGGAAGTTAAAGACGTAACGCAGCGAGAAGTAACTGCCTAAAACCTTATTGATAACTATTCTCAATAATGTGATATAGTATCGAGTATGAAAAAGATACTAGTAGCCATGCTTGCCGCTGCAACTTTGGTATTAACAGGATGTAGCTCTAAAGCAAACAATGATTCTAAAGATACCCCAGAAATTATTGCAAGTACCAATGTGTACGGTAATATTGCACAAACAATTGTTGGTGACCATCTTAAAGTTCAATCATTGATTAATAATCCCAATCAGGACCCACATGAATTCCAAGCTTCAAGTCAGGATAAACTAGCGATTTCAAAGGCTAAATTGGTTATTGCTAATGGTAGTGGTTATGATGACTTTGCTGATCAAATGGTAAGTTCGATATCTGGTAAGAAACCAAAGATGGTAAAGGTTTCTGAGCAATACCAAGGTAAAGAAGATAATGAACATTATTGGTACAACATGGCTGTTATGAATAAGTTAGTTGACAAACTTGAAGTAGAGTTCACAGAGATTGATCCTGCTCATACTGAAGACTTTCAAAATAATGCAAAAAAGTTGAAAGCACAGATTTTCAAAGTTCATGAAACAGAGCAAAAAATCAAAGAAACTCATAGTGGTCAAGGAATATTAATTACTGAACCTGTACCACTTTACATGCTTGAAGACTCTGGCCTAGTTAACAAGACTCCAGCAGATTTCTCAAAAGCTGTAGAAAATGGCAGTGAGATACCTGCTCAAGTATTAAATCAAACTCTTAACTTAACTAAGTCACAAGACGTGAAATTGTTAGCATATAACTCACAAACTATGGATGAACAAAGCCAGAAGCTTAAGGCAAAAGCTGATGAGACTAAGTTACCAACTATTGGCTTTACTGAAACTTTGCCAGAAGGTAAAGATTACGGAACTTGGATGCAAGAAAATGTCGATAGCATTCAGAAAGCTCTGGGCGACTAGATGTTAGAAGTTAAGAATGCTTCATTGAAGTTTGGTTCAGAGTACATTTGGAAAGATGTTAACTTTATGATTGAAGATAGAAAATTTATCGCAATAGTTGGCCCAAATGGTTCTGGTAAAAGTAGCTTGTTGCGTGCAATAGCAGGGTTGAATCCATTAAACTCTGGAAAAATCATCTTCGATGGCGTGCGTGTCAAAGATCATGGTGAAGCGGTATCTTATGTGCCACAGTTTACCGAGCTAAATAGACAGATTCCTTTACGTGGTATTGATTTTGTAAAGTTGGGTCTTTACGGACATCACTGGGGGTTATCTACTCGAAAGCATGAACGACGGCATCAAATAGAAATTGAAGAACTTTTAAAAAAGCTTGACGCTTACTCCTATGCTGATAAGAGTGTTACTGAACTCTCAGGAGGGCAATTGCAAAGACTACGAGTGGCTCAAGCCTTGATTTGTAAGCCAAAATTATTACTTTGTGATGAGGCATTAGCTTCGTTAGATGTGTATAGCCAAGAAGTGATTGTGCAAACTATTAATGAGCAACGTAACGCTACTGATATGACTGTACTTTTCATCTCACACGAGATGGAAGCTTTGACAAAGGTTATCGATAAGGAACTTGAAGTGGCAAATAAAGAGGTAAAGTGGGTATGAATCAGGTATTTAACTTCACAAACTATTCTGAACTTTTACCACTGATGGCACAAAGTATTTATGCCGCATTAGTTCTTGGTGTTGTAGGTGGCGTAGTAGGTGTTTTTGTCCAAGCTCGCCAAGCTGCTTTTGCGGTCCATGGTATTTCTGAGCTTTCATTTTCTGGAGCTGCTTTATTTTTATTATTAGGTTGGAATGTAGTTATTGGTTCAATCTTTGGGTCAATTATTGCTGCAATCTTAATCGCAGTCCTTGGCTGGGGTGCTAAAGGTAAAAATCAGTCAATGATTGGCATCTTAATGCCAGTAGGGCTAGGCTTAGGTATCCTATTTATTTCGTTATATCAAGGTCGTAGTGCTAACAAATTTGGCTTGTTAACGGGACAAATTGTTGCTGTAGAAAGTAGCCAATTAACTGCAATGGTAATTATGGCGGCAGTGGTATTAGTATCTTTGGCTGCAGTTGGACGTCCGTTATTGTTTGCATCAGTTGATAGAGATGTCGCGCAGGTTCACGGTGTACCAGTAAAGGCTTTAGATATGGTATTTATGATTGTGCTAGGTATTGCTACTGCAATGAGCGTACACATTGTAGGTTCGTTGCTGGTTATGGCGCTATTAGTAACCCCTGCCGTAAGTGCAAGTTATGTTGCGAAATCACCAGTGGGGGTTTTTGCCGTAAGTGTGGCTTGTGGTGTAATCGCAAGTGTGGGGGGAGTTATGCTCTCGCTTGGTGGCAATATTCCAGTAAGTCCTTACATTACAACATTGAGTTTCATCTTGTTTGTAATTTGCTGGAGCATCGGACATTTTCAGGCAGTTAGAGGCAAAACCAGACTTAAGACTTAGTACTACAGTCTGGACAGAGACCGAATACTTCAATAGTGTGATGGGCTTCGGTAAAGCCATGATCTTTAGCAATTTTTTGAGTGTAAGTTTCCATTTTTGGTGCTTCAAAATCAATGCTCTTGCCACATTTAGTGCAAACTAGATGATGATGATGAGTAGTAACTCCACAAAGTCGGTACAAGGTTTCTCGGCTTGTCCCCAAGTTAAGCATATCTAGAGAACCTTCTTCAGCCATGGATTGCAGTGCACGGTAGACTGTGGCTTGCGAAACACTAGCACCAGATTTGTGCAATATTTCGAATAGTGCTTGTGCACTTAAGAAATCTTGTTGGTTTTCTAAAGCCTCTAATACAAGAGTCTTTTGTTTGGTGTTTCTAGTCTTAGTCATGAGCGTTTCCGTTTTTCGTATGCTGCTTGCTGGTTTTGAATAGCAGATAGCTTTTTATTATCAAATTTTGCTTTGCGATCGAAAGTATAGATACCGTTTTCTTCTTGGAAAACATCAGTGAGCTGAGTATAGCAATAACCGAACATGTTTTTATTCTTTAATAGAACTTCAGTAAGTCCCTTAAAACGACGGTAGAAACCCTCAATGGAACGTACGCGGTTACCATAACCCCAAGACTCTTTCGTATCTTGCCCTGAGCTAGCAGTTTTTTGGGAGTTCCACCAAATGCCACCATATTCGGAAATAAAGAATGGTTGATTGTTATAAGGAATTGAGAAAAGTTTGCCTTTATCTCTACGGTTATAAAATGGCTTGCCAGAGCTTAGTTTGCGATTTTCATTAGCAAAGAGTAATGGTAGCTGCTGGTAGGAATGTGAGTCATAAACATCTGCTTCATAGACTCGATGTGAATAGCCTGATACATCAAGTACTGGACGTGTGGGATCAGCTAACTTGGTAGCTAAAAACATTCCTCTAGTTACATCATCGAGAGTAGTGATTTTATCGTGTAGTATTTGATGAGTTTCATTTAAAGGACACCAACCAATAATTGCCGGATGATTGTAATCTCTATCTAAAACTTCTAGCCATTCGGTTACAAAAGAAGTAGTAGGTTGTTGGTTGTAGCCTTCTGGACCTTGCCCTGAAATACCCCAATCACCGAACTCACCCCATACTAGGTAGCCCATTCGATCTGCATGATATAAGAAACGTTCTTCAAAAACTTTTTGATGTAAACGAGCACCGTTAAAACCAGCTTTTAATGAAAGCTCAATATCTTTGATTAGTGCCTTATCATTAGGAGCGGTCATTAAAGTATCGGGCCAGTATCCTTGATCCAAAACTAATCTCTGGAATATATGTTTGCCATTGATGAGGATGGCATTGCCTTCAATAGCTACTGAACGTAAACCCGTATAAGAAGTAACTTCATCAAGTACCTTATCATTTCGATAGAGTTTAACTTTAATATCGTAAAGTTCGGCTTTGCCAGGTTCCCAAATATGAATGTCAGCTTTGCTAAGTTTAATTTCGGTATTGGCTGACATGCTATAACCAAGTTTTGACTTAGTCTCAGCAACTTTCTTACCTTTATATTCTAAGCTAATCTTAGCCCAATCATTTTGATATGCTTGATTAGCAGTAATTTCAAAATTAAAACTACTATTGCCGAAATCTGGAGTAACTTTTAGTTTCTTAATATGATTATTAATTGGAACAGCTTCTAGCCAAACAGTCTGCCAAATTCCTGTAGTACGAGTGTATAAACATTCAGTATTTTCGTAAAAGGTAGCTTGCTTGCCTCGTGCTTGTGGAATATCTTTATAATCTCTAGCACGCACTACAATAGTTAATTCTTCACCGCCTATAGCTTTAGTGGGAACTGTAAATGAGGAAAAACCACCGCGATGTCGATATGCCTCTTCGCCGTTTAACCATATTGTGGAATCATGGTCTACTGCACCAAAATGTAATAGGACTTTTTTGTCTTGCCATTCTTTTGGGATTTGGATAGTTTTTCGATACCAAATAGCTTGCATGAAATCAGTATATTCAATGCCGCTGGCTTTTGATTCAGGACAAAATGGAACAATGATTTTTTGGTTTAATTCTGATGTTACTAAGCCTCGTTCATAGCCTGAATCACCATGATCAATTTCAAACTGCCACTCACCGTTGAGATTCAGCCAATCTTTTCGAACTAATTGAGGGCGGGGATATTCAGGTTTTATTTGTTTTTGTCGCATATCTCAATTATGCCATCTTCCGATTGAAGCAGGCTAGAATAATCCTTTAATGAATCGTTTATAATAGGTTAGAGCAAATAACTAGTTAAAGGATTTTCAAATGCCAGTGGCAATAATTAGTAACAATGTTGTTCCAGAAAACTTTTTTGATAAGAACTTTAAAGTCAATGCCGCTGATAAAACTATTGCAATCCACAAATCAAAGCGAGTCAAAGTTCAAGGTAAAGAGTTAGAGCTAACTTTCTCAAACAACCGTAGAAAGAAAATAGTCGTGGAAGCTCCCAGAAACATCTCAGTCGAAACTTCTAGAGTAGGGAAGTTTCTGAATCGTTTTATTTTGCTTAGTATGTTTTTCATCATTGGCATGGTCATGATGATTTTCCAAGGTAACTTAAATCAGATAAACACCTTAACTGGTATTGGAATCTATTGGGTTATCGTATTGCTTGTTAACTATTGGGTTTTGCGCAATAATTACGACTTAAAAGTCGTCAATGAACGATTTAACTAAATTAATATCTTTAACTAACAGCAACTTCACAAAGAGTATTATTACGTCCCATGACAAAAGTTATAGTAGCTATTTTACTTGTGTGATTTAAAAACCGAAGACGGTTCTTAATTTGAGATTCTTGTTGTTTAAAATGCTTTTGTAGCGTGGATTTTTCTCTACCATTTTTAGGGTGCAACCAAAGTGTGGCTGACTTTCCTTTGTCATTAATGCGGATTGTCATTTTGGCATTCTCATCCAAAAGTTGATATAAATCGCGTGGCAATGAGAATTGCAAGCCTTCAGGCATCTGTGTCATCACATCACCACTCATTCTTATAATTATTTGCCAACAGTTATTATTATCTCAAAAAAATATGCATTCTTGTAAACTATCTGATTTTCTTAACCAGACTTTTGTTAATAGTATAGCTAAGGGATAGATTCTAACTAGTTAATCTTAAAGACGTAGTACGTCTAGGTAATTTAAATATACTCAAACATGCTACAGGCTTGTAACAATCAATATTGGAATAACTGAAGCTGAGGCAAAACAACTAGATAACAGCTACAAAACCATCAGAACAAAAGCAGGTCACACCTGGATACAAATCTAAACACACCCAACCCATCCACTATTTTTCGCCCATTAAACTCCCAGTTTAGTGAAATAACCAAAAAGTAAAAACCCCTAGTTCGTTGAGAACTAGGGGGTTCAGTGGTGGGCCCTGCGGGGCTCGAACCCGCGACCCACTGATTAAGAGTCAGTTGCTCTACCAACTGAGCTAAAGGCCCATCACGTTGTAAATTTACAACTTCTATAGTTTAACAAGAAAATCCTTATATTGCCAAATGCACAAGCAAAACTTTTTATACTAATGAATTAAAAGAACAAGGTATCTAAAGTTTAGTGTGTATAAGTCTATTATCCTTGTTTTTTATCAATAATAGCTGCGGGATCTTTCCCTGCTTTTTTATTTTTAATTGCTTTGTAGTTTTCAATAATGAATCCAGTAACACCGATTACAATTAGTACTCCGAAGAACATCGGTAGATGAGACTTTAAGTATGGCTGCCTTGCTATTAAATATCCAAGAGAAGGCATCCAGAAGCACCATATTAATGAGCCAATAAAGTTGTAAGTCACAAATTTCTGGAAATCCATCTTACCAATACCAGCAATGATTGGGTTAAATGTACGGATGAAAGGTAGAAAACGCCCAAAAATTACAGCATATTTACCATATTTTGCATAAAACTTATGAGTTTTAAGGATGTTTTCTTTATTAAAAATCATCGAATCAGGTTTATTGAAAAAAGCAGAGCCAGCTTGTTTACCAAAGTAGTACCCGACTATACCACCGAAAAATGTGGCAATAAAGGTGACGAGATATAAGCTCCACTGTGGAGTAGTTAACTTCCCTGCAGCAGTTAAAGCACCTGCTGTAAATAGTAATGAATCACCAGGGAAAAATATTCCAATAGGTAGGGCTCCTGTTTCAATTAAAACGAAAATTCCGATAACAAGGAAAACCCATGGACCTGCTTCATGTAAAATATGAGAAGCATCAAATAAATGTGGATTAGCGTTACCATTCATCTTAATCAACTACTTTCGTGGTGTAACCGCGTTCTTCTAAATCCGCCACAAAAGTTTTAACATGGTCGGTAATGTCAGTTTCTGGTACTTGGTATGTATTAGAAAGATTTTTGATTATTTCTGGAAGCGTTTGTCTTTTTTCGATTTCCTGCCAAATGGCAGCTGCGGTATCTGTAAATGCTAATGGAACCTGTTCTGTAAATTTTAAGGCAACTACACGTTCTGAATCAGATTCTAAGTAAGCTACATCAGGAGCTACAGTGTATTTTTCCTTCATGATATTAAACTTTCTTGTTTGGTCAAATTCATCTCATCATTAGCATTTAGTTTTAACATCTAAAGTATATCTATATATTTTGATAGAAAATAATTGTTCAAGCATATTTAATGAAATTTCCAGTTTTTATTAAAGGTTCTTAGCATCTCCAGGCTTCATAATCCCAGTTTCATAGGCAAGGATAGCTGCTTGTACGCGATCTCGGATACCTAATTTTCCTAATATGTGTCCCACATGAGTCTTGATAGTTGCTTCAGATAAAAAGAATTCTTCAGCTAGTTCAATATTACTTTTCCCATGTGCTACACCTTTGAAAACTTGCATTTCACGCCGTGATAAAAGTTCTTCCACGTATTCTCGTTGTGGGATTTGACTTTTATCTTGAGCAATTAAAGGTGAGACGTGGTCTAATAGTTTCCGAGTAGTAGAGGGAGCAATAACGGCATCACCATTATAAACTTTACGAATTGCTGATAATAATTCTTCCGGAGGTGCGTCTTTTAACAAGAAACCGCTAGCTCCAGCATGTACTGCTGATATAGCGTATTCATCTATGTCAAAAGTAGTTAACATGACTACTTTCACATTTTTTGAGTTATAAATTTCAGAGTTTTCTAGTAGTTTACTACAGCATTCAATGCCATTCATTTCTGGCATTCTAATATCCATAAGCACCACGTCAACACAGGTATTTTTTAACTTAGTTAATGCTTCAATACCGTTTTCGGCTTCAACTACAACTTCTAAATCTTCTTGAGAGTTAATAAGCATAGTGAAACCACTGCGTAATAAATCTTGGTCATCAACTATAGCTATTTTAATTTTTTCCATAAAAAGTCCTTAGTCGTCAGTATATGGAATATAAGCTTCTACAATAAAACCATTATTAATCCGAGGTTGAGCAAGTAGCCAACCATCGTATAATTTAACCCGTTCTTTCATGCCTACAATACCTTGTTTATTTCCTTTTATATGGGAGTTTTCCGTACCATGACCACGACCATCATCTTTAATCACAATCGAAACTCCACCAGTGGACCAGATTAGGCTTGCAGTAACTTGAACTTGAGAACCTGCATGTTTAAGAATGTTAGTGAAACTTTCTTGGAAAATTCTATAAATAGTTAGTTCGGCACCAGAAGGTAAGATTCCTTGCTGTTTTCCTTCAACTTTAAAAAACACATCTAAGTTAGATAACTTTACTGTATTAACTAGATCTTCTATATCAGCTAGTCCAGGGGCAGGCTGCATCGTAGTTTTCGTATCAGACTGTAAGACGCCCATGATTCTTCTAGTTTCTATTAGTGAGGACCTGCCAGTATTTGCAATATTTTCTAATGCTTCGAAAGCTTTTTCTGGATTATTTTTAATTGTATATCTTGCACCATCAGCTTGTGCAATTATTACAGAAAGCGAGTGAGCTATAATGTCATGCATTTCGCGTGCAATTCTAGCTCTTTCGTCAGCTGCTGCTAATAGATATTCTTGTTCGCGTTCAATTTCTAATCGTTCGGCACGATCCTTTAAGGCTTTTAATTCATTATGGCGAGATCGAATTAAGTGCCCAGTAACCCATGCTAACAGTACCAAAGTTGTTTCCATTAGAAACCAGAAACTTGCGACTTTCTTGCCATAGCCGCTGTATTCATAAAGTGGTGGTGAGAAAAATGGAAGTGAGACTGAAACAATAACCCCAATTATTGCCAAAGTTAGAGCAAGTTGGCTAATATTTCGTTTGCAGTAACGGGCCATTGTATAGAGCATAATCAAAGCAGCTAAGTCACTAGGTATTAGTGAAAGAGAAAAAGTGAATTGAGTGAAAATAGCAAATGCTACCAAAAACCCAACTTCTGCTGGATATTTCCTACGCCAAATGAGTGGTAACCATTGTAAAGTTCCAACAATAAACATACCCCAAAAGTAAGGGATAAAGTTATTAGCAAGTTGTACAACTGCGATTAATACGCACACTACAAAATAACTTGGCAATACCCATATAGCATCAATATAAGTAGGATTGCTTTTTGCCCAGTGATTTAGCTGCTTTATTTTATTCACAAGTCCACTCTATAACTTCTTTATATTCTTTATCCTCATACCTAAGTATGATTTGTTACGATTGAATATATGCGTATAGTTCGTTTTAATCATGAAGACACTCCTAAGTATGGAGTAATCCACGGTTCAGATGATGACCCAAAAATTGCTGTCATCAAAGGTGACCCGTTGTATCAACAGCCAGAACCAACTGGTGAAGTAGTAAAATTAAAAGATGTAAGGTTGCTTTCTCCAGTAATTCCACGTAGTAAAATTGTGGGAGCTGGGAAGAATTTCAAAGCAAATGTTGAAGAACAAGCAGATAACTCAGGTATACCAATCATATTCTTTAAGCCAAATACTGCTGTAATTGGGAATGGAGATCCAATTCGTTTGCCAAAATATAGCGATTTAGTTTCTTATGAAGGTGAAGTGGCAGTGGTAATTTCTAGGATGTGTAAAGATGTTCCGGAAAATAAAGTTAAAGATGTTATCTATGGCTACACTATTGCAAATGATTTAACTGCTCGTGACCTTTTGGAAAGTGAACCTCAATGGACTCGATCTAAAGGTTTTGATGGTTCTTGTCCACTTGGTCCTTGGATTGAAACGGATTTAGATGTAAATAATCTACAAATCCGCACGTGGGTTGATGGAGAAGAAGTACAAAATGGTAGCACTGACTTGATGATTCATGATATTCCTAAGTTAGTAAGTTTTATTTCAAGTGTTTGTACACTCTTGCCTGGTGATGTTATTTTGACAGGTTCTCCAGTTGGTTTTGGTGGATTAAAGCCAGGCCAAGAAGTTGAAGTAGAAGTAGAAGGTATTGGGGTGCTTCGTAACCCTATTGTCGCGTAAGAAAGTGAAATATGACTGTTAGAGTTCGTTTTTGTCCATCGCCTACAGGGTTACCGCATGTTGGTTTAATCCGTACGGCATTATTTAACTGGGCCTATGCTCGGCATACAAATGGGAAGTTGGTTTTCCGTATTGAGGATACAGATGCAGCTCGTGACTCACAAGAAAGTTATGAGATGTTGCTTGATGCTATGCGTTGGCTGCACATTGATTGGGATGAAGGGGTAGAAGTTGGCGGTCCGCATGAGCCATACCGTCAGTCTCAGCGTAGCGATATCTACCAGGACACAATTAAGAAACTGCTTGATAAAGGTTATTTATATAAGTCTTACTCCACTCCTGAGGAAGTAGAGGAACGTCATAAAGCTGCTGGACGTAATCCAAAGCTTGGATATGATAACTATGATCGGGACTTATCTGACGAGCAAATTGCAGAATTTGAAAAAGAAGGTAGAGAAGCAGTGCTACGTATGCGGATGCCTGATGAAGATATTACTTTCAACGATTTAGTACGTGGGGAAGTAACTTTCAAAGCTGGTAGTACTCCTGACTATGTAGTAGTGCGTGCAAATGGTAAACCACTATACACATTCGTGAATCCAGTTGATGATGCATTAATGCAGATTACTCATGTGCTTCGTGGTGAAGATTTGCTTTCTTCAACTCCACGTCAGATTGCGCTACATCGTGCACTAGTTGATATTGGGATTGAAAACGATGTTCCAGAATTTGGGCATCTTCCATACGTAATGGGTGATGGTAAGAAGAAACTTTCAAAGCGAGATCCAGAATCTAACCTGTTCCACCACCGTGATCGTGGTTTCATTCCAGAAGGTTTGCTTAACTATCTAGCATTGCTTGGTTGGTCAATCAGTCCAGATAACGATATTTTCTCAATGGATGAAATGGTTGAAGCTTTTGATATTAAAGATGTACTGGCTAACCCAGCTCGTTTTGATATTAAAAAAGCAGAGTCAATTAACGCAACTCATTTGCGTAAACTAGAGCCAAAAGATTATCGTAACCGCCTAATTCCTTATCTACAAGCAGGAAATATCTTAGGTAAAGATGTTACAGATAAGGAAAAAGAAATCCTTGATGCCGCAGTGCCACTAGTGCAAGAGCGCATGAATTTGTTAGGTGAAGCACCAGATATGCTTGGCTTCTTATTCCTTGATGATAAAGACATCGAAATTAAAGATGATGCGATGAAGGGTATGCCTGAAAACCTAGGGGAAGTCCTAGATGCTGGTTATGTTGCTCTTGATACAGTCGACGAATCTGACTGGAATACTGATAGTATCCAAAAAGCACTACGGAGCAAGTTGATTGAAGAATTAGAACTTAAGCCTCGTAAAGCTTTTGGTCCTTTCCGTACGGCAATTAGCGGTCGTCGTATTTCACCACCATTATTTGAGTCAATGGAAATCCTTGGTAAGGAAAGCTCTCTTAATCGTATTAAGCAGTTTAAAGCAGCAAAAGCTTAAAACAGAAACTATACTGATTTAACCTGTTCATAATTTGAAAAAATGGGAAAAAATCGGTAGAGTTGTAGCTGTTGTTAAAGTTCTCTCACGAGCTTTAACACATTGGGCTATGGTGTAATTGGCAACACAGCGGTTTCTGGTACCGTCGTTCTAGGTTCGAGTCCTGGTAGCCCAGCTTGATTCTCTTTCCCTAACATTCCAAGGGAGGGAGAATTTTTTATTATTCTTAAAAGCCATATTTATGGTGGCTGTGCTTATTAAGTTTAAAGAAATCATTTATGCTTAAGCTTTGATTGCTTAGCATTATTTCTATCTCTATGTTGGATTACAGTGAGAATTTATATTATGCCCATAAATAACTAAGTGGAATTTTCCAAATGTTATTACTAAGTGGAACTACTTTATCGCCAGTGTAGAATACAATGCCTCCAGCATAATATTTCTTGTATTTTTCATAGTTGGCAAACCACTTGATATGCTTTTCTGCGTTATAAGCTGTTGCACTTGATTTAATTTCGATACAAATTAGTTTCTTTTCAGAATTTTCAAGAATAAGGTCAATCTCATGTTTGTTTTTATCTCGGTAGTGATAGGCCTTAGTGTAAAGGTCAGCAGTAATATGTAATTGTCTTAAAATTTCGTTTATAGCAAAAGTTTCAAATAGTTGTCCATTGTAACCAGAATCTAACATAGGGTTAAATTTCTCAAGGTTGACGTTGGCAATGCTGGCTGCTAACCCACTGTCGTTAAAAAGAATTTTCGGACGTTTAACTATCTTACTTGGTGTACTTATTGACCAGCCAGGAAGTGAGCGGACTAGAAATAGCTTCTCAAAGACATCTAAGTATTCTTGACCGGTATTATTATTCATTCCTAGAGCTTTTGAAAATTCAGTTTTAACAAATTCTTGGCAGGTACCTGATGCTAATAGTTCGAATGCCTTTGTTAAATTATCAACTGGTTTATATGACCCAAAGCTTTCCTGATCTTTCGATAGTAAACTTTGTATATAATTCTTAAGATAACGTCTGCTCTGTTTTAGATTTTTAGAGAAAATAACTTCAGGATATCCTCCAGTAAGAGCATAGTTATAATACTCTTGTTTGCTTATATTACTTTGAAAACCAAAAATTTCTTTAAAATTTGGGTTTTCAATATCTAAAATTCTAGCTATTCTAGTTGAAGTTTCGTGAATTTCATTTTGAGAAAGTGGGTCCAATTCAAAATGCACAATACGACCTGCTAAAGAGTCTGGTGCACGAGATGAAGTTAGAGTGTAAGTGCTGCCTGTAAGTAGAAATTGACCTTTTCTTGAAGAAGAATCAACTTGCATTTTTAAAGGACGCCATAATTCTGGTGCTAGTTGAACTTCATCTATGATGACTACGCCTTCTTCGTTTATTTTCAATAAACTCTTAGGGTCATTTTTTGCTTGTTGAAGCATGTCATCATCGTCCAAAGTTATATAAATTGCTTTAAGTTCTTCACCAATCTCTTGGACTAATGTACTTTTACCTACTTGGCGTGCACCTTGAACATAGACTATTTTTGAAAAGCTTAAGGCATCTATAACTTCTTTTTTAATCCTTCGCTTTACCTTTTTATTTGTCATATTCAAATCTCCTATTTTTAGTGCAATATAAGGTAATTCTAGGTATGCTCCTGAAAAAAGTATAGGTATGCTCCTGAAAAAAGTCTAGGTATGCTCCTGAAAAAAGTCTAGAATGTTTATCTCAAATTGTCACTTTATTCAACAAGTTGGTCACGAACTTTGTAGCGATGCCTGAACATTATAACTACGATTCAATAATATAAAATGTATAAATAAGTGGTTGTATGGTTATTACTACTTTCCATTTTCTGTATATAGAGTATAGTATTCTGAATATTTCAGGTATTCCTAATTAGTCATTAACTCGTATTTAGAAATATTGCTTAGACTACTCCTTTATCAAATAAAACTTATATATAGGGAGTAGGATATCTATGACTGATTGTTTGCTATTTCATGATTATTTCAAACAGTGGATTGAACTGTATAAATTAAATGCAGTGCGTGAGGTAACTTTTAAAAAATATAGAGTAACGCATAGCCAACTAGTTGCATTAGCACCGCAATTAAAAATCAATGAAATAACTAGAATGAATTATCAGCAGTTGCTTAACAAATATGCAGTTAATCATGAAAAGCGAACTACTTCAGATTTCCACCATCAACTTAAATCAGCTTTATTAGATGCTTTAGATGAAGGTTTAATTGAGCGAGATCCGACACGCAAAGCAGTAATTAAAGGCACTTTACAGCGTAAACACAAAGCAAAGTTTCTAAACCAAAATGAGTTAACGAAACTTTTAAGAGGATTAGAGCTAACTGAGGACATATCTTGGGACTGGTTTATTCTTTTAGTTGCAAAAACAGGGCTTCGCTATGGCGAAGCTTTAGGATTAACATCTAAAGATTTTGATTTTAGGAAATCATTATTAACTATAAATAAAACATGGAACTATAAAAGTGCTAATCAAGGTTTTGCTCAGACAAAAAATCAATCTTCGGTACGAAAAATTAATTTAGATAAAGAAACGGCTAGACAATTTAGATTATTAATTAAAGATCTACCAAAAACTAACCCAATTTTTGTGCCAAACAAAACAAAAATATTTAACGAAGCGGTAAATAAAAGATTAGAAATACTATGTGCACAGGCAAATATTCCAATCATTAGTCTACATGGCTTGCGTCATACTCATGCTTCGTTGTTGCTTTATGCGGGAGTGTCAACAGCGTCAGTAGCAAAGCGTTTGGGGCATTCAAATATTGGTGTTACTCAAAAGACCTACTTGCATATTATTCGAGAATTGGAGATTCAAGACAGTAAGAAAATAATGAAATATTTAGGGAACTTATGCTTATAGCAAACTATATATTATTCTATATTCAAAACTCATCTATCATAGACTAAGAGTTAAAAGAGAATTGGATGTAAAAGTTTATGAGTATCAAAGCCATAGTAACTGATATTGACGGTACACTTTGCAGTACACAGCATGGTATTTTACCTAAGACTAGAGAAGCTTTAATTGAAGCCCAAAAGAGTGGCATCAAACTTATCTTAGCTTCTGGTCGCCCAACGGCAGGAATGAAGTGGTTTGCTGATCAGCTAAATCTAAGTGAGTATGGTGGTTATTTAGTTGCATACAATGGCGCCGAAGTCGTGGACTATGCTACTGGCAAAGTTGTTCATGATGATTTGCTAACTGGTGAAGAAGCAAGCACAGTGCTTAAGCACGCTAAAAATTTTGATTTAATTCCAATTATCCCAACGAAGGATACTTTATACGGAAATAAAAAGGACAATATGCCTTTCTATTTTGAGCAGATGAACCAAACTGTTCAATTACTTGAGCAACAAGCCAAGGCAGTTCAACTAGAATTACAACTAGAAGACGATGTTTCAAAAGTAATTGATTTCCCAGTGTATAAAGTCATCCTTGCTGGGGAAGAAGATTACCTAAAACGATACCATCAAGAAATTGCAGCACCTTTCCAGGGAAAGCTTAACTCAGTATTCTCTGCAGCAGTATTCTTTGAATTTATGTCTAAGAATGTCGATAAATCAACTGGAGTTGCAAAAGTATTTGAAAAGTTAAATATTGATCCCAAAGATACGGTTGCGTTTGGTGATAACGGTAATGACCTTGGCATGATTAAGTATGCTGGTACTGGAGTTGCGATGCATAACGCAGTGCCAGAGTTAAAGGACGCAGCTGATATAGTTACTTTATCTAATAACGAAAATGGCATTGCTTTCACTTTGGAGCAACTGCTTAGTTAAAACTTATGAAAACTTTTAGGGTAGTGGCTGCCATTATTCAAGATGGCAATAAAATACTTGCTACACAGCGTGCAACAGGTCAATTTGCTAATGGTTGGGAATTTCCTGGTGGCAAGATTGAACAAAATGAAGAGCCTGAAACAGCACTTGTGCGCGAAATTAGAGAAGAACTTGATGCCGAAATAAATGTAGAAGAGCATTTCTACAAAGTTGATTACAAATACCCTGATTTCCATCTGTTGATGGAGTGCTACCTATGTAGGTTAAAAGGTGATTTCAAATTATTGGAACATAAGTCTGCCAAATGGGTAACAAAAGAAACGATTCGTGACTTGGATTGGCTTCCAGCTGATGAGCCTGTTATTGAGAAACTCGCTGATGAAGTAATGTAATTTGCTTATATACAAAGGTTCATGTTCTAATTAAAGTGAGATTTTAAGAAGATTCTCAATAAGATTCCAAGTTTCGGCTGTGGGATTTTGATTTTATTAATCCCGTCTTTATGGCGGGATTTCGTTTTTACTATATAACTTTTGTTCCGATAAGCCTACTTATTAATTTTGTCGTAACTAGAGTATAAAGTTATTCTTAGATAGTAAAACTTAACTGGTAAGGAAGAACAATGAAGTTCAATAAAAATATTGATATTGAGAATTGGAAACTTGGTATAGATGTTGGGGCTAGGTCAGTTGGAATATCAGCAATTGAATTTGATGATGACGATTATCCAATAAATGTTCTAGCAAGTTCGTCTTTTATTCATGATGGTAATGTGTATGATGAAAAAACCAAAGAAACGAAAAAGGCTGTTGCGGGAGTTAATCGACGTATTCGCAAAATGCGTAGACGTAAGATAAAGCGATTACAAGAGCTAAATAAAGTTTTACGAGAAGATGGCTTTATATTTCAAGAAACTAAAGGACATAGTTTTGAACCTTGGTATGCTCGGAAAATCTTAGTAGAAACTAAAGTGCCGGATAAAGATTTCAAAAAATTATTTCCAATAGCTATTGAGCATATTGCAAGGCACCGGGGCTGGGCAAATCCTTGGAAGAGTTTGCCGAGTATTACTGTTGCAAGTGAAAAACCTACTATGCAGTTCTTAGATAAGGCAAAAGATGCCAAAGAACGGCACAATCTAGATGAAACACCAGATACCTATGGACAGATAGGCGCCTTGCACTATGAAAAACAAATTCCAGTGCGAGGTCCCAAAAAAGATACTAAAGAGAAAGAGCTCGATTATCGTTTATATAAAGAAGATTTAATTCGAGAGTTTCGTCTTATCTGTAACAAGCAAGACAAAGCAGAACTATTTAACAAATATGTTGGGTTAATTTTCGAACAAGAAAAGCCAAAAGTTCCAGTTGACAGAGTTGGTAAGGATCCACTACCAGGGCAGGAGAATCTGCCTCGAGCTCCGAAAAGCTCTTACGAATTCCAAGCATATCGAATAATTACATTCTTAAAAAATTTAAGGATTAGAGAAGATGGCGAAAAATTTCCCTTGACACCTGCACAGACAAATTTGGTAGCTGAAAAACTTTTCAATTGGACAAAACCTGTAGCTCCTGAGTATATAGATATTGCTGAATGGTTGAATATAGAACTTAACGATATTGTCAGTAAACCAGTTTTATTTGATGATGAAGTAGTTAAGAATGTACCTTTTAACAAAACTTTACAACAGTTAAAAAAGAGTGGTAAAAGTGGATTCACTAAGAAATCAGATTTCATGCAATGGTTTGATAAAGCTTCACAAGCTCAACAAAAAGCTATGGTTATGTTTGTTATAGATACGACAGATTATTCTTATAAAATAGCTGAAGAAGCTGATATTTTAGAAATTTTCAATAATTTCAGTGAAGAAACTCAAGATAAATTAGAGAATTTTCAAGGTGAAGCTGGTAGGGCTGCGTACAGTGCTGAAAGCTTAGATATGCTTACGGAAGATATGCTTGAAAATAATCATGATTTACATGAAGCTCGCAAAGCTGTTTTTAAAGTTGATAATGAGTGGAAACCACCAATTGACACCCTTGAAGATCCAATAGACCATCCTGTGGTGTCCCGAGTTAATAATATAATCAGACGTTTCTTACATAATGCCGTAGTACAATGGGGGATTCCTAGTGATGTAATTATTGAAACTGCTAGAGAAGGTTTGTCCTCCGCAAGAGTTGCTGAAGATTTAAAGAAAGCACAAAATAAAAGAAGAAAGGAAAACCAAGAGCTTACTAATGAACTCAAAAAACGTGGCATTGAGAAGCCGTCTCGTTCTGATCTAGTAAGGTATCAAATTTGGAAACGTCAAAATTGTGCTTGCCTATATTGTGGGGATCCAGTTGAATTACTAAACTCAGAAATTGATCACATAGTTCCTCGCAAAGCTGGTGGGTCAAGTAAGCGAGAAAATTTAGCTGTTGCTTGCCGTGGGTGTAACCAACGGAAATCAAATATGCCATTTACCCTTTTTGCGCAAAAGCCTTATAAAGAAGGTATTAGTTTAGATAAAGCAGTTGAACGCGTGAACGCTTGGATACGACCAAATGAATTAAATCCGAAGCAGTTTGATAACTTTAAACGTAGCATCATAACTCGGCTAAAAAATAATTTCTTGGTAGAGCCACCTGTAGATGAACGTAGTATTCAAAGTACAGCTTATGCAGCTGTCGAAATGCGCAAACGTATTCAAGGTAGTTTACAGAAATGGCAAAAAGAAAATAATGACGATAAGAAAATTACTTATCGTGTATATCGAGGTGGCGTAACATCTGAAGCTCGTAAAGCTGGCGAAATTGACCACAAACTTCGTATTCGCGGTGCTGATGTAAAAAGTAGATTGGACAGACGGCACCATGCTGTTGATGCTGCAGTGTTAACCTTGCTGAAAGATCCAGTATCTAGGGTATTAGCAGTACGTCAGTTTAAGCGTTGGGAATATCGACAAACTGGTCTTCCAGAGTTTGGTGATTGGAAGTATTATACTGGTGCAGATTTTATTGAACGAAATAGCTATACTAAGTGGCAAAAACAGTCAAAGGTGCTAGCTGATTTATTATTTGAAACAATAGAAAAAGATAAAGTATCAGTAGTTCCCACCCCACCTCGATTAGCTCCTAAAGTAGGGAAAGTCCACGATGATACGATCCGTCCATTAGAAAAGAAAAAGTTGGGGGATGAGTATACTTTTAATGATTTGTTAAGAATCTGTGATGATAAAATTTTTGAACAGTTATACAAGCTTTTAGCAAAGAACAAAGTGCCAGCAGATGAAGAAAGAGAAGTCATTACAGCTTCTGGCAAGAGACTAACTGCAACTGATGACATTTTCTTATTGCCAAATACTACTAGTATTAAAGTACGAACTGGCGCAGCTGACCTTGGCAAATCAACACATCATATTCGTGTAATTGCTTGGCAAAGTGCTAAAGGAAAAGTTGAAATTGTAGGTATAGTAATCCATGGAGTTGATCTTGTAAGTATTCCAGACGATGAAATATTTACCTTTAAGATTCAAAAACATAGTGAAATTTTCCGCAGAGGGTACAACCAAAAAATTACCAAATATCTTCTAGATGGTGGAAAATATCAACAAATTGGTATTTTATTACCTGGTGACGAAGTGGAAATTAACCTAGATAATTTTTCTGAAGTCAAGAATGAATTTGGGCGAAGTGTACAAGAAGTTCCAGAAATTCGTTGGCAGGTTAGAAGCTTTGAAAAAGCTCGTAATAGACTATTTTTAAAGCCACTTTTATTAGCTGAAGAAGGTTTGAATAACTTAAAAGAAAATGAAAAGAATAAAATAATAGAAAAAGTCGTAAAAGGTAACACAAGGATAATAATCGAAAGCCTTTTGAAAGAAAAAGGAACTAAGATTATCCGCCGTACAGCTCTTGGTAAACCTCGATGGAAACCACGTGATGAAACTGATGTATTTGTTTCTTGGACACCATCTGAGGAAATCAAAAAGCTTTTTAAACAATGAGCTAATATGGCTAGCTGGCAAGTACTTGATTTAACAAACCATGTTGGAAAAGTAAAAACTATGCGTGGTGGGTTGATGGTTCGAGAGCAAAGAATTGCTATCGAACCATTGTCTCAAATAATTGTGGGTGCCAAAACTAGTTTAGGAGCTGGTGTACTTAATTTATGTGCCAGGTATCAAGTTATGGTTCAGCATGTAGATTGGCGTGGTGTTCCTTACTCTATTACTTTCCCATTTGGGAATAATACTAGGGTAGGGGCTAGACATATTGCACAACATAATATGTCTTTGCCCAGAACAAAAAGTGCATGGAAGCAAATAGTAATAGGAAAGGTATTAGGTCAATCTGCTAACTTTACACAAAGAGGGTTAAAAGAAGAAGCTTTATTCTTGCAGAATCTTTCCAATAAAGTATTATCAGGGGATACCGCTAATATTGAAGGACAAGCTGCGGCTTATTATTGGCCACATTTTATGTGGAAAGATTTCAAACGTGATATTGATGGTGAAGATTTTCATAATGGTGCCCTGAATTATGGATATACCATTTTACGAGGCTATACTATTAAAGCAATATGCTCTGCTGGTTTGTGGCCAACTCTTGGACTCCATCATAAGAACAGAGCAAATGTTTTTGCGTTAGCAGATGATTTAATGGAACCGTTTCGCCCAGTCATTGATTCAGTAGTTGTAGAACTTG
The DNA here is from genome assembly GCA_047606545.1 of Micrococcaceae bacterium. GTDB lineage: Bacteria > Actinomycetota > Actinomycetes > Actinomycetales > Micrococcaceae > JASGDC01. The sequence continues at coordinate 160,807 of JASGEI010000018.1, forward strand.
ATGAAACTCTTGGTATGGAAGACGCAAATATAAGAAAAAAACTTGTTAATGTACTGAGTAAGACTTTTAATAATGAAACTGGTGCTACAGGGATTACCGAGTTGAACAGCTTTGTACAAAATTTTGCTCAACATATTGAAGGCAATAAAAAATTAAAAGTGCCAATATGGCAAGGTAACTAAGATGGCTGATCCCGTGTGGTTAATGGTAATGTTTGATCTTCCAGTGACAACTAAACAAGAACGTAAAGCTGCTACTAATTATCGTAATATATTACTTGATGAGGGTTTTGATATGCTGCAATTTAGTGTTTACGTTAAACATGTTTTTAATGCAGCTAGTGCTGGTAGAACTTTAAAAATAGTTAAAGGTGCCATTCCAGTAAGTGGTGCTGTTAGAGTTTTTAGATTAACTGATGAACAGTGGGCACGAGCATGGCGTTTTGAAAATAAAAAGATTTTAGTTCCAGAAGCTATTCCCGAACAACTTATTTTATTTGATTAAGTTTCACAAAATTTTAGACACAAAAAATTAATTTTACCCCTAAAAATAGGGGTAAAATCGGTCTCCTTAAGTATATCAAGGAGACCTTAAGAAGATTCTCAACTATATTTAAGTACCTAACACCAATTACATAAGTATATCAAGGAGACCTTAAGAAGATTCTCAACCGTGCGACCTTTTATGTGGATAATCTTGTAAGTATATCAAGGAGACCTTAAGAAGATTCTCAACCACATAATCATGCTCATCATCTTGTGCAATAAGTATATCAAGGAGACCTTAAGAAGATTCTCAACATAACTCTGTAATTAATCTTAAAATCCTTAAGTATATCAAGGAGACCTTAAGAAGATTCTCAACTTATGAAAATTCCAAGTAAAAGAAATACTAAGTATATCAAGGAGACCTTAAGAAGATTCTCAACCAAGTAAGAAGATGGATAAGTAGCTAATTAAGTATATCAAGGAGACCTTAAGAAGATTCTCAACGATATATTCGTCCGTCCATTTCTTGCTGTAAGTATATCAAGGAGACCTTAAGAAGATTCTCAACGGTAGCCGTGTAGTTTTACACCATTTTCTAAGTATATCAAGGAGACCTTAAGAAGATTCTCAACCCGACAACGTCGCGATTATAAAAGTTGATAAGTATATCAAGGAGACCTTAAGAAGATTCTCAACAATAATTCTGTGATTAATCTTAAAATCCTTAAGTATATCAAGGAGACCTTAAGAAGATTCTCAACATTGGCAATTGTTTATGCGTAAGCATAATAAGTATATCAAGGAGACCTTAAGAAGATTCTCAACCGCCTTAAAAGTAGGTTTAGCTGTAGGGTAAGTATATCAAGGAGACCTTAAGAAGATTCTCAACATTTTATTTTGATTGACCGTACTTCTCTTAAGTATATCAAGGAGACCTTAAGAAGATTCTCAACAAGTGGAAAATTTTATTTCCATAAAGCATAAGTATATCAAGGAGACCTTAAGAAGATTCTCAACGTATTCGGTAGTCTTCTTAGACTTGTTGTAAGTATATCAAGGAGACCTTAAGAAGATTCTCAACCAGATGCGGTAACAGTTTTCAGTTTTCCTAAGTATATCAAGGAGACCTTAAGAAGATTCTCAACGCCGTTTCCATGTGTTGCCTCCTGGGCTTAAGTATATCAAGGAGACCTTAAGAAGATTCTCAACATATAAGTTCCGTGATTTAACGCCTGGTTAAGTATATCAAGGAGACCTTAAGAAGATTCTCAACCCCTGAGGGCGCGAAAACTTGGGAAATTTAAGTATATCAAGGAGACCTTAAGAAGATTCTCAACCCTGGCTTGCAGGGTTGTAATTGTTATGTAACCCTGAAGTAATCTCTACAGTTGTAAACATATTAATAATAATTAGTTTTATTAGAGATAAAAGCAACAAGTCTGATAAAGACTAACAGATGGAGAGCTGGAGGAGTAAAAATACTTCTCCAGCAACCTCCTATAACAATTATAGCAAAGTAGAGGCAAAGGCAATGAGCAAACGAAAGTACACTACACTAGCAGTGCTATTTGCCATAGCACTAATTGGATATATTATTCAAAATGAACCAAGTAAATACCTAGTAGCATTAAATGCACTAACTCTAGGCTTAGTAACCACTAGAGCTATAGACTTAAAGGAATAGTGAATGTTATGCCAAAGACAACCAGTAGCCCTACACTGTTAGAACAAGTAACAATAGCACGTAAAGGTAAAGAAAAAGCTGAACATGAATATGAGCAGGCAATACTAGAAGCAGACCAAGCAAATATACAACACAAGCTCATAGCAAAACATGCTGGACTATCATATGAAACATTGCGAGTAAAGCTAGGTGCTAAAAAGAAATAACATAAAAGTAATAAGCTCTCACAAGGATAAAATCAACTGAGAGCTTATTGTTATATATAAAAATAACCGCCACCAAATTGCATGACGACGGTTAGTGAAAGTGAAGCATATTACTTTCCTTGTAGCTTCTTAGCTTTTTTATATATAGCTGTTTCTGAAACTTCTAATCTCCGAGCTAGTTCAGCTTTACTTACGCCATATTCTAAGGCTTCTAGTATTGCTTGATTAAGTGCTTGCTCAGCTTTATCTAGTTTAACTTTGGCTTTATCGACTGCCTGAGCTTTCTCTAGCTTTGCTCCAGCTAATTCAATATGTGCAGGCATAGCGTTTACTTCCGCTCATTACGCTCATCAATAATATTTACTGCTGTTAGTGCTGTAGCTACACCGAATATAAAGATATTAAATACCGTTAGGTTATTATATCCGTATCGTGGTGTTAATATCAGTGTTGCTAGTGTGTAAAACATGTACGCAGTGGTTATTCCTTTAAATATTTTCATAGTTCCTCTTATTCCTTTCGTGTTATTATGAAAGGGAAGATAACCTCCATTGTTGGGGGCTCTTCCACTTGATAACTTAGTTATCTCTTTGGCTTGTGGCGGTCGATGATTTTTGAAACGATATCGGCGACCGTCGCAATGCCTGCTACTACCAATGTGATAGTCTCTATATCTTTTAACCTTGTTTACACTTAATTATAACACAACCTAAGTTAAGAATATAACTATAATAGCCAATAAATACAATAAACTTAAGTTGGAAAAACAAAGCAAATAAGATAGAATAAACATATAAATAAAGAGCATTAAAACTAAGAGGTAGCGAAAACTAGGGAAAATGACCCCTATAGAATACGAAAAAATAATGAGAAACTGACACCAAAACTTGTACCAAACCTAACCGCCACTAGTTTAAGTTTCTTACTCATGGTCTTTATTCCTCTCGTGTTATAATAGGAGGGAAGATAACCCCTATTTCTAGGGGCTCTTCCTGGTAGTTGTTACTTCTTACGTTTGTATCTAGTAACTAGGTCAATCACTACATTTACTGTTGTTACGATACTAACGGTAGTAACTGCTACTACTTCTGCTATCTCAAGTAATGGAATGTAAAGGTTAAAGCTATTTTTGACGCCAGATTACCCAAGAATATGCTTAAAACATGACTATAAGTATATCAAGGAGATTCTAAGGCTAATCTAGAGTAGCTTTCTATTTATTTTTACTCCGCATCGTCCAGTATTTCATTGCATCAGCACCGTAGCTCACTATGATTATCGCCAGTATGACCACGCATAAGTAAAGAAGAGGGTGGTTATCTCGTGCCGTGATGTATGTTGCTGCGATTGCTAATACCAACAAAATTGCCCTTATGGTTTCTATTGCTAGTCTTGGCACTTTTTGTAAAGTTCTCTCCAGTTTTGCAAAAGGACTGCTTGGATCTGTTTTGATAGTTCGTGGTGCGTGGGTATTCGTTTTTGACTTTTTTACATTGTCATTGCCATTAATAGTGCTATTTTGGTTATCTGGAGTATCTAGGGCTATACCCTTGAAGGCATCCTCGTAACGGTATTTCTTGTTAATGGCTTCAAGATGAGCTGTTACTGTTTTAACAAAACTAGCTTCAGCTTCATCTGACTTTGTAGTCTTGTCATCTTGATCTGTGATTTTTTCGAAATCTTGGACTACTTTGGAAAGTTCTGTGGCTGTTTCACAAGTTTTTGCTTTATCTTCTAGTTCGGCTATTTGTTCGGATAAGGCATTGTTGGTTTCAATCTTTTTAGCACTGTTCTTTTCAAGTGCTTTACTATTTGAATTTTTTGTTTTATCTTTTCTTTTTGGTTCTTTTTTACTGATGTGTTGCTTGAGTTTATCGTGCAATTCATCCAAGAAATCCTTGGCGGCTTCGAAAGTTTTTGGATTGCGAATATCAGGAAGTGGCGCAACTTCTAGATTTTCAAATTCTGTAGTTAGTTCTAGAGATTCGCCTAGAGTTTCTGAGTAATATAGCTCTACTTGTAGATTTCGGATTTCGTCTTCAAGTTCTTCTTCTTTCTCATCACCATAATCAAAGATGATATCCTCGGCCCAATCGTAGTATTGCTGTGGTAGATCTTGCTTCATCGCTTCTATTTCAGTTAGCACTACAGGGTATGCGGTTGTAGGATTATTTATGAAATCTTCTGGAATGTCACGAAGTTTAGCGATATTAACAGTTAGTTCGGGTTTACCATCTTTCACAATGATGGTGCCTTGGGCAGTTACTAATTTACCTTTTAAGTTTATTTCTTTGATGAAATCTAAGAATTTTGATGTTGTACCTTGGAAAAGTTGTCCCACGGGTACGTTTGCAATGAAGACTTCTATAAAGTCTTTTAACCGGTCCTGAGTGACTTCTAGCGTTACTAGTACATTAGTTAAGTTTGGATTAATAGCAAAGCGTTCAAGAGCGTTACGGTAGTCATCAGTAGTGATAAGTTTAAGTTCTCGACCAGTTGGTAAAGTTAGATAGTCTTCATCAGGTAAACGATGTTCTGGTAAACCTAGATACATATCTGGGGTATAGTGCAGTGTTCCGGAAACCCAAGCTATTTGATTTCGGGAGTTAGTATCAGTGGAAATCGAAGCATAACCTATAGGACGATAACCAGAAAGAATAATACGTTTGATCACTTCGAAAGGTTTACGGTTTTCGTTCCTTGGAATATAACCAATCTTGATACCACGAAGATAAACTGCAACAGCTTGTTTATCATAAGCATTACCAGGTTCTGGACGGTATTGCACAAAGATATGATATTTTCGTGCTTTACCACCAGTACGGCCAGGACGTTCCTCAATTGGAGAGTAGCCTGATAATGCAACAGTTAGCTGCTCTTTACGATGATTTAGACCAGCAATATGGACATCATGATTACCATAAGGTAGTTTGAAGTCTAATGCCTTAGGTTGTTCCATATTTTTGTTGGTTAGTCTTTCGTAAATTACAACTTAAATCTATTGTTATTCTACGATAAATAGTGTTTCAATTAAACATGTTCAATCTGTGAATAAAAAACTAAGTTTATGCGTTGTATTCGGTAGTTGATTTTAAAGAGCTGAAAGTGAAGATTGTGACTTCTAAATTATTTAGCCCGATAACAGTGGGAAATGTCGAATTTAAACACCGTGCTTGGGTACCGCCGATGTGTATGTATTCTTGTACTGAAGAAAAAGCCGGAGTAGTTAATGACTTTCATATGATGCACTATGGTGCATTTGCCCTAGGTGGAGCTGCTCTGATTATGGCAGAAGCTACTGGAGTTAGTCCAGAAGGTCGTATCAGCCCAAACGATACTGGGATTTGGACTAATGAACAAGCTGAAGCTTGGCAAAAAGTGGTTGCAGCAGTTCACAGTATTAAGCCAGATGGCGCTCCAGCAGGTCAAGTAAAAATGGGAATTCAGTTAGCACATGCAGGTCGTAAAGCTTCTACTTATCGTGAGTTCGATAATGACAAGTCAGGTTCAATTCCAGGAACTGATGGTGGTTGGCAGACTTATGCTCCTACTAAAGAGGCATTTACTGGACTAACTGCGCCCAAAGCTTTAAGTGAATCTGAAATTAAGCAGATTATTTCAGATTTCGTTGAAGCGGCAAAACGAGCTTTGATAGTGGGTTTTGATGTAATTGAAATTCATGCCGCACATGGTTATCTAATTCATGAATTCTTAAGCCCACTAAGCAATACTCGTGATGATCAATGGGGTAGCGATACTGAAGGACGTTCACGAATTCTGACGGAAATTTTGGCTGAAGTTCGTAGAGTAGTACCAAAAGGCTATCCGATTTTTGTACGTTTCTCAGGTACTGATTGGACATCAGGTGGTATTGATGAAAAGCTGATTGTAGAATACGCTAAGTTGGCAAAAGCTGCAGGTGCTGATTTCGTTGATATGTCTTCAGGTGGATTAATTGCTGAAGCTAAGATTCCAGCAAATGATGACTATCAAATCCATTTTGCCACGGTAGTTAAAGAAGGCGCTGGTATCCCTACTTCTGCTGTTGGTAGGATTACTAAAGCTTCTCAAGCCGAAGATATTATTGCCACAGATAAGGCTGATGCCGTATTCATTGGACGGGCTGCTTTAAATAATCCTAGTTGGTTTAAACACGCAGCTAGGGAATTGGGTTTGAGTAGTAAAGAGCAGCTGGAAATTTGGCCAGCACCACATGGAAGAGGACTACCACACTAAGGTTTATATGCAGTTATCTGAAGTTCGTAGATGGCGTTTATCGCTATTCGTTTTCATGTTTTCTGTCGGTTTTGCGATGGCATCATGGATTACTCGCACACCTGCGATTCGTGATTCTATCCATGCTTCGATAGCAATAATGGGTTTAGTGTTACTAGGACTTTCAGGTGGCTCAATGCTTGGTATTACCAGTTCCGGGCGTTTGGTGCGTCGTTTTGGGACAAGACCAGTTATTGGAATTGGTGCTTTTTTCATGGCAATTGGCAATACCATAACAGCTATCAGTACAGGTTTTGGCACTATTTCTGGTGTTTTCTTAGGTTTATTTATTTCTGGTGCTAGTGGTGGTTTAGCTGATATTGCACTTAATATTGACGGCTCTGACGTCGAAAATAGGTTAGGAAAACCAGTAATGCCAGCGCTACATGGTTGCTTTAGCTTGGGATCATTAGTAGGGGCTATCGTGGGAATCGGATTAACTGCAATTAATTTCCCAGTAGCTTGGCATCTTACAATTGGTGTGGTTTTGATGGGTTTAATAAGTATTTGGGCTTATCTTGGTTTACCGATTCAAAACTCAAATAATGATACTTCTGTAACAGAAGTAAAGGAAGTAGCTAATGATAAAAGTGTCTGGCGAGATAAGAATCTATTGTTACTGGGGGTAGTTTTACTTGCCCTTGCTTTTACAGAAGGAGCAGCAAATGACTGGTTACCGTTACTAGTGGTAGATGGACTTAAATACAGTGCTGCACAAAGTTCTGCAGTATTTGCAGCTTTTACTGCTGTTATGACAATTGGTAGGTTTACTGGAGTGCTATTGATTAACAGATTTGGTAAACAGGGAGTACTTTTCGGCAGTATCATTACTGCCGCTATTGGTGTTTTATTAGTATCATTAGCAACTCAACCAATTCTAATCATTCTAGGTGTAGCATTCTGGGGGTTAGGTGCTTCATTAGGATTCCCAGTAACAATTTCAATAGCTGGAGATAGTAAAGACCGTCCTGAACAACGAGTTAGTGCAGTTGCTACAGGTGGGTATATCGCGTTCCTAGTAGGTCCACCTGCACTTGGGTTTCTTGGTCAGCATTATGGACTTAAGACTGCGATATTGTTGGTTGTGGCATTCTTAGTTGTCGCAGCGTTCGCAGTTACGGTCAGGATTAGAGCTACTGAAGTTAAAGTTTCATAGTTTAATTAGATTTTAAAGTCATTAAGGTCTAAGCGTTCTAATTGAATTTCGTTAAAGAATTCCACTAGTTCTGGCGAACTGTCGCAGTAATCACAAGTTTCAGCATGTGGTCTTGAGCTGATTTCAAGTGGATCAATTAACATATCGTAAATATCCTGACTACGGTTATAGTAGTCTTTCGCTTTTTCTAAGTTGCCATTAAACCAATAATAAGCAGCTTTCTCATGTAAGAACTCAGCATTCATATCGTGAGTGCTGTAGTCTGCAAAACGTTTTTCAGCAAGTGACATTAGCTTTTCAAATTCGCCAATATCGCCTTCGTCTTGATAAGCAATGGCCAGGCACATTGTTGTAGGTCCCCAATGCTCGTCTTTGGCAATTTCATGTAATGCCAATGCATTACGGAAATACTTTTTACCCTTTTCATGTTCGCCAGCACACATCATGATGCTGCCGATATGTTGATGTATCAATGCGCATTTACCATTGTCATCGTTTTCGCTAAATAGTGCTAGTGCATGGTTTAAAAGCGAAAAGCTTGGCTCTAGATGTTCTTCTTCATGATGTTCATGAGCTGATCGATGGTAGTCATGAGCCAAATCTAAATACATATGAGCAGCTAAATTTCGTTGTTCATTATCGACAAGACGTTTTTCAAAGTCTTGAATAACTAGCTCTGCCTGAGTGTACTCATTTTGTAATATAAAATTATCAAAAAGTCTGCGGTGTAATGCAGCATTACTTAGTTCCAACATAGTTAGTTCAACGCCTTCTGAATATTTTTCTAACAGAATATCGTTAAAGTTTAATGCTTGTCGGTAATCTTCATAGGCAAGTTCATACTTTCGTTGCCACTGGTAAGCATCACCACGCATCATATGAAACATTGAAGAAACGTTAATTTGTTGTTTGGTGGCTTTAATCATCTTACTAGCTAAGTTTACAGCTTTCCCATAGTGCTCGGGGTTATAAAGCCCTAACTGAACATAAGCGCCACAGGCAAATAGGGCACCGTTAATGTCTTCGTCGTCAGGACTATTTTGTAAATTTAAGCCAATAGGAAGTTGGTCTTGCCAAAGTGAATATTCATGCAATGCAGCATCAAAATTTTGATGTGTTTCTACATAATCGAGCATATTTTGCACATGCAACTGCTTAATCTCTTGCCAAACATCGGCATGAGTTTTTTCGGGAAGAAGTTCTGCAATCCGCTTGGAGCGTTGTGCAATAATATCATCGTTGCTCATAATCTCATTATCCTTGATTTGATAGCTCTAAGATATTTATTTCGCTAGGGGCGAATATTCTAAGTGGTGGTCCCCAACTGCCAATACCGCGAGTTACAAATAATTGTGTAGTATCGCTCATCTGTTCTAACCCCTCAACTACTGGCTGATCTAATGGAATTAAATACTCAAATGGCCAAATTTGCCCACCATGGGTGTGTCCAGAAACTTGTAAATCAACTTTATGAACTTTAGATCCTTCAACTTGTTTTGGTTGGTGCGCGACCATAATTACTGGATTATCTTTATCGACTCCAGCCATTGCTTTATCAAAGTTCGGTGCTTGACCTGGGATGTCATAGTGAACTGCAGAGGCATCGTCTACCCCGGCAATGGTAAACTTTGAACCGTTTTTATTTACTTCGACATTTTCATTTATTAATACATTCCAACCGAAAGATTTAATTTCATTTTCCCAAGGAATGACCCCTTCAATATATTCATGGTTGCCAGTCACGTAAACACGAGTGGATGCCTTAATATTCTTCAATTCGTCAGCTTCAGCTCTGCGTTGTTCTGCAGTTCCGTCAGCAATATCGCCAGCAAAAATTACAACATCTGGATTTTCCGCATTTATGCGTTGGACGATTTTAGCCATCCATTTTTCTTGGTTTATTGGACCAAAATGGGCATCAGAAATTAACGCAACTTTGGTGCCATTAAGTTTTGGATTGAGTTTTGTTAGTTTAATAGTTTCATAGTTCATATCTGGCTGTTTATTAGCACCATAAAAACCATAACTAAGCATGGAAATTATCGTGATTAAAGCAACCGCTGAAACAATTTTTGGCGATTTTTTCTTGATAATTGCTTGGATAATAAGGCCGAGGAATCCCACAATGCTGGACCAGACAAAAGCAACCCAAATAATACCAAACATACTATCGCCATAAAGCCGTAAAGGGTCAATATGTTTTCCATGCCCAAGGCCCATGGCTGGAAACATCAGTAATACCATTACAATTCCGGTGTATTTAAGCATTTTTTCGGTCTTTTTAGGTAGTTGTGCATTTTTAACGACTATGCGCCAAGGCACAAATAACATGACTGAGAGTAAAACGATTAGCATTAATGCTGAGCCAACTATTTGAACAATATTCATTATTATTCAAGTTTACGGCATCTTGATAACTATGAATATAAAGAGTTAAAATTGATGGCACTGTTTTTAAGGAAGTTTATGAACGATAACACCCAACAAGCTGAAATTATTAAAGAGCAAAAATACTTAGATTTTCTTTATCATCGTCTTGAAGAATTGAAATCTGATGCAGACATTAAGTTAAAGACTGTCCGCAAAGCTGGTGCGCATGGTACGCCACAAACAGTGGGAGAGCGCGACGCATTTGCAGCATTCTATGAAGATCGTATTGCGCAGCTATCCCATGTTGATGAAAAGTTAATGTTTGGGAAATTGACACATGATACGGGCAAGCAGCATTATATAGGTCGTATTGGGATGAGTGATGATGATAGTAACCCTATTCTGTTAGATTGGCGTGCTCCTGAATCGGGTGCTTTCTATCAAGCTACTGCTCTAGATAGGATGAATGTAGCTAAACGGCGCCATATTATGACGAAAAACCAAGAAATTACTGCTCTTGAAGATGAGGTTTTGGATACTTCATTATTAAAGCCAGGAGAAGTATCTAGTTCTGACACTGCTTTACTTGCTGCAATTACAGCTCCTAAAACTGGAACAATGGGGGATATTGTAGCTACCATCCATAGCGAACAAGATCGAATTATTCGTTCGGATCACCGTAAGACATTGGTAGTCCAGGGTGCTCCAGGTACAGGTAAGACTGCAATTGCTTTACATCGAGCAGCTTATTTGCTTTATAACCAACGTGAAAGTATTGCAAATAACGGTATGTTAATTTTAGGCCCCTCTTCAATGTTTTTAACTTATATTGAAAATGTATTGCCATCTTTGGGGGAAACAGGTGTAGTTATGGGTACTGTGAATCAGCTGTATCCAGCTCCAGGTATCTTAATTGAAGAACCTAATGAAATGACTGCTAAAACTAAAGGTTCATTGAAAATGCTTGAAGTTTTGAAACGGGCAGTGGCGCAGCGTGAAACAGTTCCAGCAGCAGATAAAATTTTTGATGTTGGTGGCAATATATTAAAACTAACACGTAAAGATTTTCAGCAAGCACAAAACCAAGTGCGAATCTCAAAAAAGCCACACAATGAAGTTTGGGCTGAATATGCTCAGAGCTTAATGAATATTTTGGTGAAACAGCATATTAAAGTTGAAACCAAAAAAGGTATGAAGATTAACGAGGAAACAGAAAAGATTTTACTTGACGATATTCGTAGCAGTCGTGAAGTTCGAATAGCAATTAACTTATCTTGGTTACCATTGACACCAGATAAACTCTTAGAACAATTCTTTGTAAATGAAACACGAGTTCTTAAGGCTTGTCAGGGATTATTTACCGAATCTGAAGCTCGTTCGTTATTGAGGGAAAAGACTGAAAACTTTACGCAAGCAGATATTCCACTCTTGGCTGAATTACATGATTTATTAGGAGATATGCCTGGTAACCAGCAGCAACAACTAAGAGCTAAACAACAGCGTGAAAAGGATTTAGAAAATGCACGAATGGCCCTAGAAAATAGTCATTTAGATGAGAATTTTCCTCAATTATCACCAGAACAGGTTGCTGACCAATTTTCATTAGTGGAACGTGTTGTCGCTAGTGATGCAGTAATTCAAGACCACGATTGGACTTTTAAACATGTAGTAGTGGACGAAGCACAAGAGCTCTCACCTATGCAATGGCATTTAGTGTTCTCTCGTTGCCCATCAAAATCAATGACCATTCTAGGCGATGTGGCTCAAACTAGTTCAGCAGTGGGAACTCATTCTTGGGATGAAGTATTAAAACCTTTTGTCGATGACCGCTATCATCTAGAAGAGCTGAGCATTAATTATCGTACACCAGCAAAAATTATGGATGTGGCTAATCGAGTTGCAAAAGCTGCTGGTTTTGAAACCAAAGCACCAAAAGCAGTACGTGATGGTGATTATGAGGTTAAATACCTTCAAACTTCAGATTTAATTAAAGTGGCAAATACTCAGCTTGTAAAAGATAAAGCAGAATTTTCATTGGGACAGAGCGTGATAATTGCTAAGAATGCTACTGATTACGACTATGCTTTAACTCCAAAACAAGCTAAAGGTCTAGAGTTTGATTCAGTAATTGTGGTAGAGCCTTCAGAATTATTTACTGCAGCTGGTAAGGTAGGGGATTTATATGTTTCGTTGACTCGTGCAAGTCAAAAACTTACTGTAATCCACGATAAGCCATTGCCAGCTGGTTTCTAGCTCTATCTTTTATGACAAATTTGAGATAATCTTAGCAACTCAAATGTATTTTCTTAGTAAAACGGTATTTTCGTTGTGTATTTGCTAAGAAAAAATACATTTACTAAGAAAATGTGATGGGCCAAGGGATTAGCGAGGGCGGGACATAGCAGTTTTACGTGCTTTTTCCACTAAGCTATCATCTAATTTTTCTGGTTCAAACTTTCCAAATTTGTTAATAGCAGCTTTTTCAATCAAGAAATCAGTGATTTTTGGATTCTTTGGCAAGATTGAACCATGAAGGTAGCTAGCAATCACATTTTTATATCTTGCACCTTCAGTTTTATCTTCGCCATTATTACCTTCGCCAGGTTTTGTAGTGCCTAATGGTTGTACATTCTTACCAAGGAAAGTCTGACCGCTGTGGTTTTCATAACCGACTATAGCGCCGAATTCTTCGCTATTTACCACGATATTGCCGATACGACGAGTTTCATCAGCATTAGTTTCAGCATCAAGGATCCCGATGCCTTCTAGTTTTTCGCCAGTGTTAGTACGGAAATAATTACCAAAAAGTTGGTAAAGACCACAAATAACTAATATTGGAGTGTCATTGTTAACTAAATTTTTGAAGTCATCAGCATGTGCTAGTAAATCTTCGTAAATCTTACTTTGTCCGGAGTCTTGACCGCCACCGCCGAGGATAATATCAACCTCTTTGGGGAAAGTATCGCCTACGTTGTAATCAGAAATTTTTACTTTATAGCCATGTGCTTCGGCGCGACGTTGTACAGCAAGGGTATTACCATAGTCACCGTAGATATTCATGTGCTTTGGGTAAATTTGCACGATATTTAAAGTGCCTTTATTTTCACTCATTCTACTGCCTCAACTTTAGTAATCTTTGCTAATTCTTTACGGATGGCAAGCATCGCGGTGTATGTGCAGAATAGATGCTTATCATGGCCTTTAGTAGCTTGTAAGAACTTCTTTAATGCAGCTGTTAAATCAGAATCAATTTCGGTAACAGCTACTTGATCATGTTCTAGGCGCAATGCCATGTCATAAGCACGAACTCCAGAAACTATTTCTACACCAGTTTCTTTAAGAGAAGTAAAATCTACATCCCAAAGCCATGACATATCACGACCATCGGCATATTGATCGTTAATAGTAATCATAGTTTTGTGACCTTCAGGTTTAAATGAGCTAAGTCCTAAGCGGAAACCGCCTGGATTCTTAACTAAAATGAGTTCTAGGTCATCACCATCGACGTTCAGTTTTTCGCCACGACCAAAAGCTGGCTTTACTTCACTTAGAGCTTTAATGAGGCGTTTTTCATCATGCTTATTACCTGCTGCAATTCGTGAGATTGCAAGGGCCGCTGCTGCATTGAAAATATTATAAACACCACGCAACTGTAAGTCAGTAGTGATATTTTCATCTTCAATATTGAAAGTTGCAGAATTATCATCAAACTTTTCTAGTGTAACTTCAGCCCTAGGCAATGAATCAGAAGTGATAGAACTTTTTTCTTTACTATGTAAATCATCATCACTAGGAAATAGCGTACGTACTTCATCGCTAAGACCGAAGTATTTAACCTCAGCTTTTTGTACCTGAGTTGCTATGTTAGCAACTCTTTTATCTTCACGATTTAGCACTACGGTATCGGTTGTTGCTTCTGCAATTGCTTGGAGCATGCGTGCGGTGTTATCAATTTCACCAAAACGATCAAGCTGGTCACGCATCACATTAAGCAAAAGCGCATAACGTGGTGGCACATCTTTAACAAAATGTACTGCATGAGCTTCATCCAGCTCTAGAACAGCGATATCAGCATTAATTTTGCCTTTTAGATCTACTTCATTAATAAGTGAAGCCGCGACACCGCGTGCGAAATTACTACCAGTTTTATTAGTGAAAACTTTAAGGCCTTGGCCTTCAAGGAGTTCTACCACCATTTTAGTGGTAGTAGTTTTACCGTTCGTACCACTTACCAGCACTACACCTTGCGGTAATTGTGCCAAAGTAGTACGGATAAAAGTGGGGTCAATTTTTTCCATGATGAGCCCTGGTAATGCAGAGCCACCACCTCGTAATTCTGCTGCTTTGCGGGTAATTTTACCCAGCAGAGGTGAATAAAAGCGTGACATAAAAAATAGTATAACTTATCTATTTACCATTGCATCGTAAAGTTGCTTGGAACTTAACCCAGTTTCTTTAGCAATTTGTTTACAAGCATCTTTAAGGCGTATTCCAGTACTGACTAATTGCTTAACTTCAGTAAGCCCATCGGCTATTGAAGCCGGTTTTGGTGTGTGGCCAGCAAGAACTAGCACAATTTCACCTTTAGGTGGTTTAACCGTTATAGATTCTAACACTTCTAAGGTAGTACCACGAATAATCTCTTCAAACCTTTTAGTAAGTTCTCGAGCTAAAACTAGTTGTCGATTATAACCAAAAATTTCTGTTATTGCTTTAACAGTTTTAATAATACGATGTGGCGCTTCAAAAAATACCATTGTGCGTTTTTCTGCTTTTAATTCTGTTAAGAAATTTTTACGTTCATTATTTTTCTTAGGAATGAAGCCTTCAAAAGTAAATTTATTAGTCGGTAAACCACTTACTGCCAGAGCTGCTAACACTGCAGATGGGCCTGGAATAACACTTACTGGGCAGTTAGCTTCGATAGCGGCATTAACTACTGAAAAACCTGGATCAGAAACTGTTGGCATTCCAGCATCAGAAACTACCAAAATATCTTGACCATTTTGTAGGAGTTCAATGAGTTCAGCTGATCTATTACGTTCATTGTGCTCATGATAGCTAATAAGTCGTGCTTCAGTGTTAATGCCAAGTCGATGGAGAAGTTGCTTTAAAGTACGGGTATCTTCTGCTGCAATAATTGGGAAAGTTTCTAAAGCTTCCCTAAGCCTAAGGGAGGCATCCTTACTATTGCCAATGGGAGTTCCAGCTAGTGTTAAAGTTCCATGCACAAGTATATTCCTTAAATTTAATGACTATTAATCATTATAAAGAACGTAGAACTAATCTGGGTAAGAATATTCACTGTATTTACACATATTAGTTCTACATTCGTAGTAGTAGGTGCGTTATGATTGTAATGATGCTTAAAGAACACGAAGAATATATGGGACAAGCCCTTGAACTAGCTAAGCTGGGGTTTCGTGGAGCGAACCCTCTTGTCGGGGCTGTGATAGTCGATAATACTGGTACTGTTGTAGCTACTGGTCATCATCGCGGAGCTGGTACACTGCATGCTGAAGCAGAAGCTTTGACAAAGTTGTCAGAGGAAATTGATCCTGCAACATTAACTTTGTATGTGACTTTAGAACCTTGTACTCACTTTGGTCGTACGAATCCTTGTGTTCGTGCTGTTATCGAATCGGGGATTAAAAAAGTCGTGATTGCTTCTTATGATCCATCAAAAAAAGCTTGTGGTGGTAAAAAAGAGCTTGAAGCTGCTGGAATTGAAGTAATAGCAGGAGTTTTAGAAGATAAGGCTCTAGAACTTAACGGTCGTTGGTTCTTAGCTCAAAAAACAGAACGCCCATTCGTAACTATTAAGTTCGCTCAGACTCTTGATGGAAAAATCGCCGCGATTGATGGTAGTAGTAAGTGGATTAGTAGTGAAGGGTCTCGAGATGATGTTCACCGGGATCGAGCGCGTGCTGATGCGATGATTGTTGGCACTGGTACAGCTTTAAAAGATGACCCTAGATTAACAGCGCGAATTCCAGGGGCGAAGCAGCCACTTGCGGTAGTGATCGGAAAACGTAAACTTCCAGAAACTGCAAAAGTACGACAAAGCCCTGGAGGTTTTCATCAATTTAAAACTCATGATTTGCAAGAAGTCCTTGAAGAATTGGCAGCAGCAGATATTGAGCAAGTAATCGTCGAGGGTGGCTCTGGATTGTTAGCACAGTTTTTCAAAAATGACTTAGTAGATCAAGTAATTTGCTATCTAGCCCCAAAGATATTAGGTGATGGAATTAGTGCAATAGGTTCTTTAGGGATACAAAATATTTCTCAGGCGTTAGAATTAGTATATGATCCAATCTTCACTCCAGAAATAATGGGTAATGATATTAAGCTTCAACTTATTCCTAGAAAGAAGGCATAGCACGATGTTTACAGGCATTATTGCCGAAAAAGGTAAAGTTCTTGCACTTACGCATCGTGATGCAGATGCTTTGATTAAAATTAGTGCCCCTAAAAGTGCTAAGGAAATGCAGCTAGGAGCTTCTATAGCAGTTAATGGAATTTGTTTATCTGCTATTGAAATTGATGGTGATAGTTTAACGATGGAAGTTATGGGTGAGACATTAAACCGGACTAACATTGGTGATATACAAGTTGATGATGAAGTTAATTTGGAATTGCCGATGCGTGCGGGTGCTTTCTTGGATGGTCATATAGTGCAAGGTCATGTTGATGGAACTGGGAAGATCGTAAACCGTGAAGATCATGGTCAGTGGGAAACTGTACGTTTTGTAGTTCCTAAAGAACTAGCTAAGTACATTACTGAAAAAGGGTCAATAGCAATTGATGGAACTTCGTTAACTGTGACTGAAGTTAGTGAACTTAATGAGCTAGAACAATGGTTTGAAGTAGGTTTAATTCCGATTACTAGAGCTGATACAGTGCTTGGCATTAAGAAAGTAGGCGATAGCGTAAATTTGGAAGTTGATGTGGTAGCTAAATATGTAGAGCGGTTAGCAGGTAAATAAATTATGGACACGATTCAAGAAGCAATTGATGCCATTGCAGCTGGTAAAGCAGTCTTAGTGATGGATGACGAAGACCGTGAAAATGAAGGTGACATTATCTTTGCTGCACAATTTGCCACTGCTGAGTTAGTTGGATGGACTGTACGTTACAGTTCAGGAGTGCTCTGTGTCCCGATGTTAGGAGATCGTGCTGAAGTTTTGGAGTTACCACAGATGGTTGCTGACAACCAAGACTCTAAAGGTACTGCATACACCGTAAGTTGTGATGCAGCTGAAAAAATTACTACTGGCATTAGTGCTGCTGATCGCGCACTTGGTGCTAGAGTGCTTGCGAGTGCGGACGCTAAACCTAAAGACATTACCCGTCCAGGGCATCTTTTCCCATTGGTAGCAAAAAATGGATTATTACAAGAGCGGCAAGGTCATACCGAAGCCGCAGTGGTGTTATGTCAGTTAGCTCAGGTAGCCCCCGTAGGGGTTATTGCAGAGTTAGTTTCTGATACTGGAGAAATGCTGCGTGGTCCTGAAGTTCAGGAATTTGGAAAACAGCACAATTGTCCAGTAATTACGATAAAAGACTTAATAACCTACCTAGCAGAACAAAAAGATTCACATGAAAAAGAGCGACAAAGTTAAAGTACCTACTCCATATGGAGTATTTGATATGCAGGCGTATCACGACACCTATCTTGATACGGACCACGTGGTGGTGAGTTCTGAAGTACCTAAAGGGGAAGTTCCAATAGTACGATTGCACTCAGAATGTATTACGGGCGATATTTTCGGGTCTCATCGTTGTGATTGTGGCGAGCAATTACACGAATCCTTAAAATTAATTGATAAAAAGGGCGGCTATTTAGTTTATTTACGTGGTCATGAAGGACGTGGTATTGGGGTTTTAAATAAGCTTAATGCTTATAAACTTCAAGACGAAGGTGTAGATACTCTTGATGCAAATTTACAACTTGGATTTAAAGCAGATCAGCGTGACTATACAGGAGCACTTGATATTTTGCGTGATTTGGGAATTAAAAAGTTACAATTATTAAGTAATAATCCAAGTAAAGCTGATTTCTTAGTTAATCATGGTATTGAAGTGGCTAATATCTTGTCTGTGGAAATTTCGCCAACAGAACAAAACTTAGATTACCTAACTACTAAAAAAAATCGTATGAGTCATAATTTAAAACTTGATGGTAAGACTCACATTAGCCAGGGGGAAAAGTAATGAGCGGTGCCGGGTTACCTACATTAAAACTGGATATTAATAAGACAAAAGATTTAAAATTAGGTGTTATTGCATCTTCTTGGCATGATGAAATTATGTCGGCGCTTAAAGATGGCGCAGCACGGGCTGCAAATGATGCTGGGATTAAAGCCGATTACTACACTGCTCCAGGTAGCTTAGAGCTTCCAGTTATTGCAAAAGCCTTGACTGAAAAGGGCTATGATGCAATCGTGGCTTTGGGAGTGGTAATCCGTGGTGGAACTCCACATTTTGACTATGTATGTGATGGAGTCACTTATGGTTTGATGAAAATTTCAGTAGAGACTGGAATTCCAATTGGCAATGGAGTTTTAACCTGCGATACAGAAGCGCAGGCTGTTGACCGTTCTGGTGTTGAAGGAGCTAATGAAGATAAGGGCTATGAAGCTACAATAGCTGCATTACATTCAGCAACAACTATAAAACATTTATAATAGCTAGAAATAAATGTACTATTAGACTGATACGACTATTTACAGGATTAGGTTATTATGTTTGAGCTTGTGGTGCTAGGGCTAATTGTTGCCGGTGCTATGTCACGCAAAAAAACTCTTCAACAGAGACGAGAATTGGAAACACCACATTTTCGTAGGGAAGAATTACCACCACCGACCTTAATGGCGCAAAGTGACATAGATCGAGTAAAAGAATTGGATACTAAAGCTTCTGCAGCGTTGGTAGACCTGGATGATGCTTTACGTGCTGGGGATGAAGAACTAAACTTCGCAATTGCTGAATTTGGTGAAGTTGCAACTACTCGTTACAAGAATGGCTTGGTTGAGGCTAATTACCAGCTTAAGCAGAGTTATAGTCTACGCCAAATTATTGATAGCTCAAGCTACAATAATTTAGCTGAAGCTCAAAATATTCTTGAAGAAATTATTGGGCGTTGTGAAGAGTCAATGAGGATGCTTGAGTTAGAACGTAGTGTATTTGATGATTTACGTGACCAACGTGATGATGTTGAAGATCGTCTTTCTAGTATTAGGGAAGATTTCCGTCTTAAAGTAATTAATATTCGCAATACGGATAAGTTGCTTGAGAAACTTAAAGAAAAGTATGCTTCAGTTGCCTTGCAAGAAATTGAAGATAATGTCGAACAAGCAAAAGATCGTGTTATCTTTGCTGAAAATGAGATTGATGAAGCTCAGGAATACATCACAACAGGTAATAAAGGCATGGCAGTGATGAAAGTTCGTTATGCTGAGCATGCATTAATGCAAACCCAACAACTAGTAGATTCTGTGCAGCGTCGTGCTGAAGGTTTGCAAAAAGCTACTAAGTCCCTTTATAGCAAACGAGGCGAACTAAATAACGAACTTGCTGAAGCAAATAGAATTGCAGAAAACAGCAAACATAAAGTACGTATTCAGCGAGCGATCATACGAGTAGAAAATACTATTAAAGAAATTAAAGATGCAGAAAAGCATAATACAGTAAATCCATTTGAAGCTAGTCGTAAAATAAATGATGCCCGAGCTAATCTTGAAGAATCTTTGGCTATTGTCCGTGATGAAGACATTAAGAAAGTTAAAGCACAAGAATCACTTGACCATGCTCTATTAGTTGCCGAAAGCCAAATATCAGCAACAGAAGACTTCATTATGGCTCGTCGTGGCGCTGTTGGTGCAGATGCACGAGTTAAATTAGCACTTGCAAAAAAGACACTTGAAGAAGCCAAGGAGCTTGTTGAGCGTAAGGTAGTTAAATCATTAGACTTGGCACGCCAAGCTGAGCAGTTAGCTACTGAAAGTGTTGAATTAGCTAAGTTAGATGTGCATAGATTCAATGCTGAATATGAGACTCAAGATAAGCCAACTACTGGTGCTGCACTTGGTGGAATGTTACTTGATTCGTTGCTAAATAAGAGCAATAAAAATTACTAGTCTGAAACACTGCCAAAACAGCGGTATAATTGTGAGAAGAGACACAAAAGGAAGTATTTCTAACTTATTATGACTGTTATCAACACTATTCTTAATGGCGTTAAAGAAGACCTTGCTTATCGAAAGTATTCACTGCCACAAGCTACTTTGGAAGCTATTATTAAAGATCGTCCACCAGTTTTAGATGCTTTTGAAGCGTTAAATAAAGATGGTTTTCAAATTATTGCTGAAGTTAAGCGTGCTACGCCTGAAAAAGGTATTTTATCTGCAATTACAGACCCGGGGGCTTTAGCAAAAGAGTATGTAGCTGGCGGTGCATCTATAGTTAGTGTGCAAACTGAAGAGCGGCATTTCATGGGTAATTTAAATGATCTCCGTGAGGTTAGAGATGCGGTTCAAGTTCCGATATTGCGTAAAGACTTTATGATTGATGAGTATCAGTTTTACGAAGCTCGTGCTTATGGTACAGATCTAGCACTACTTAATGTATCGATTTTAGACGATGTGCAGTTAAAAGATTTTTATGATTTAACTCATGAATTGGGTATGCATGCGTTAGTTGAAACTCATAGCGAGTCTGAATTAGAAAGAGCCGCTGAAATTGAAGCCAATATTTTTGGTGTTAATGTTCGTAACTTACGAAACTTAGAATTTGATCCGCAACATTTCGAAGATGTAAAAGGTTATTTTTCAGAAGATGGTCTAATTGTTTCGCAATCAGGTGCTTTGGATGAAGAAACAGTTTATGGTTATGCATTACATGGTGCTAAAGCTGCGATTGTTGGTGAAGCTTTGGTAACTAGTCATGATCCTGCTGTAACTGTGCAACAATTCCTGGAAGCAGGTAATAAAGGTATGCGAGAATTGGCTGAGGAACATGAATAAGTCGTGTTAGCATACATTCCTTCACCTTCTTGGTCGTATATTGAGCTAGGACCGATTAAAATTCATGCTTATGCGTTGTGTATTTTAACTGGAGTGGCAATTGCTACTTGGTTAACAATGAAGCGCTGGCAAGCCAGAGGTGGGGATACTCAAGTAATTTTAGATTTAGTTATTTTAGGATTACCGGCAGGTATTATTGGTGGTCGTATCTACCATGTTTTTACTCACTATGACTATTATTTTGGTTCAGATGCTGACCCTAGTGAGGTATTCAAAGTTTGGCATGGCGGATTAGCTATTTGGGGAGCTATTCCAGCTGCTGCTACAGCTATTTATTTTGGAAGTAAGCATTACAAAGTTGATCCAATTGCAATTTTTGATGCTGCAGCACCAGGGTTATTAATTGCCCAAGGAATTGGTCGTTGGGGTAATTGGTTTAATCAAGAGTTATATGGAACTGCGACTACTTTACCGTGGGGATTGAAGCTTAACCCTAGTAGTCCAGCCTTCCCAGTTGGAGCGTCTGCTGATATACTCCATCATCCTACTTTTTTGTATGAGTCATTGTGGAATATTACTGCTGCTTTAGTATTGCTTTGGTTAGATAAAAAGTATCGAATGCCAAGTGGGACATTATTCTGTGCTTACATAATAGCGTATAGTATAGGTAGGACCTTGATTGAGCCAATTCGCACTGATCCAGCAGAGCATATTTTTGGATTAAGAGTTAACCAAGTTACCAGTATCATCATGGCACTGGTAGCAGCTAGCGTTTTGTTTTATCTACAAAAGCGTCAAAAGAAAATAAAGAAAAATACCCAAGAAGCTTAAGGCTTAAGTTATTAGTCTAGGCATATTACAATAGTAAAAGTGGTATAAAAAATTTACAGATTGAGGAAAAATGAGAAGAGCAAAAATTGTAGCTACTTTCGGACCATCTATTGATCAATACAGCAAAGCTCTAAAAGTTGTTAAAGCTGGTGTAGACGTTGCCCGTCTTAATATGAGCCACGGTGACTACAGTGAACATGAAAATCGTTACAATAACGTTCGTGCAGCTGCAAATGAAGCTGGTAAAGCTGTTGCAATTCTAGCTGATTTACAAGGGCCAAAGATTCGTCTTGAACGTTTCAAAGATGGTCCACATACACTCGAAGAAGGTGACAAGTTCACTATCACTATTAACGATATCGAAGGTACTAAAGATATCTGTGGTACTACTTTCAAAGGTCTTCCTCAAGATGTAAAAGTTGGCGATGTACTGCTTATTGATGACGGTAAAGTAGAGCTTCGCGCTATTAAAGTTACTAGTACTGACGTAGAAACTGAGGTAGTTGTCGGTGGTGACGTATCAAATAATAAAGGTATTAACTTACCAGGCGTAGCAGTAAATGTTCCTGCATTAAGTGAAAAAGATGAGAAGGATTTACGCTGGGCGCTTAACCAGGGTGTAGACCTAGTAGCTCTTTCTTTCGTGCGTTATGGTACAGACGTAGAACGTGTGCATGAAATCATGAAAGAAGAAGGCATCATCGTTCCAGTAATGGCAAAGATTGAAAAGCCACAGGCTGTAGATAATCTAGATGATATTATTGATGCTTTTGACGCTATCATGGTAGCTCGTGGTGACCTTGGTGTAGAGTTGCCATTCGAAGAGGTGCCAATCGTACAGAAGCGTATTATTGAAAAAGCTCGTCGTTGGGCAAAACCAGTTGTGGTTGCTACTCAAGTGCTTGACTCAATGATTGAAAACCCAATTCCAACTCGTGCAGAAGCTTCTGACTGTGCAAACGCAGTACTTGATGGTGCTGATGCGGTAATGCTTTCTGGTGAGACTGCTACAGGTAAGTACCCGGTAAAAACTGTTAAAGCTATGGCTAAGATTATTGAAAGTAGTGAGGCTCATGGTCTAACTCGTATTCCTGGTCTTGGTTCTCAACCAAAAACTTATGGTGGTGCAATCACTTTGGTTGCAAAAGAGCTTTCAGATACTCTTGATGTTAAAGCAATCGTTACTTTCTCATCTTCAGGTGACTCAATTCGTCGTATGTCTCGTTTGCGTCCAAAGGTCCCTCTAGTAGGTATTACTACTACTGAGAAGACTCGTAATCAGCTAGCACTTTGTTGGGGTGTAGATAGTAAGGTATCTGAAAAGAAGATTGGAAACTCAGATGAGATTCTTGATGTTGCTGATGATATTCTAGTCGAGCAAACTGACATTGAGAAGAATGATCTTGTGGTCGTAGTTTCTGGTTCTCCAGTAGGTACTAGTGGTTCTACAAACTGTGTTCGAGTGCATGAAGTATTTAACTCAGAAGGTTCAGCGCGGGATCAGTTGCGGGGTATTGGTTACTGGCCAGCTCTTGAAGAACTTGAAGAGGCAGAGGCTAAAGAAGAACAGAATTAATCTTTGATTAAAATTTAAAGGAAATGTCTTAGTCGATACTTTTAGTAATATCGACTAAGACATTTTTGTTTAGGAATATTATGGAAAATAATTACTGTGCTTTTCTTCGAGGTGTTAATGTAAATGGCACTAGAATGAAAATGGCTGATGTGCAAAAGGTTTTTAGTAATGCTGGTATTAAAAAAGTTACCACTGTTTTAGCTACTGGTAATGTGCTGTTTCACTCAGATAAACCAGTTACTGATTTAAAGCCTATGTTAGAAAAAGTGATGACCAAACGTTATGGTTTCGATGTCCACATGTTTATTAAAACAGCTACTGAAATCGATGACATGGTTAAGAATATTCCTTTTACTGCTAATAAGGACTTACACCGCTATGTTTTTGTTACTGAAGCTGGAATTGCGGATAAACTTTTAAATGATTTCTCACAAATAACTCCAGTTGAAAATGAAAAGGCCAAAGTTATTGACGATGTCTTTTATTGGCAATTGCCAAAAGGTTCTACTTTAAAGGCTGGATTTTCAAGAGTATTAGGTGATAAAAAGTTTAAAGATAAACTAACTAGTCGCAATGTGAACACAATGGAGAAGATTTTAGCTAAATTTGCTACGTTATAGCGAGAGAGGTTAATTATTTCCATTGGTTTTTCTTATTTCCTTCCATAATTTCTATAGGAAATAAGAAAAATCGTAGGAAGTAATAAAGAGGAGTATCGAATGCCGAAGTATTGGATTAATACGGTAAGTAAAGACCATGTATTGCGTGGGGTAGCAGGTGGTTTCGCTCAAGCTAATCACGGTAAACCCCATATGTTGCGCAAGATGGAACAAGGGGATTGGCTTATTTTTTACTCACCAAAAACTCATCTCAAAGCTGGTGAGTCAGTACAGGCATTCACTGCTATCGGCAAAATTACCGATACGGAGCCATACCAAGCAATAGTGTCTCCAGATTTTCATCCAGCGCGACGTAATGTTAAGTTTTATGATGCAAAAGAAACCCCAATACGACCTCTAATTTCAGAATTAGATTTTATTGAAGATAAACGCTATTGGGGTTTTAAATTTAGATTTGGTGTTTTTGAAATCAATGAACATGATTTTAAATTAATTAAAAATAAAATGCTTAGTTGATTAATCTAATAAAATAGCTTCAAATTCTTGTTTAATTAGGCAATATTAGCTTTTAGTTAGTAATTCTTTGAAGATTGGGGTAGTTAAGTATATTAGGCTCTCATCTTTAATAGCTTTAGTAACGTCTTTACCAATTTCAGTTATTTTATAAACCTTACGTTTAGCGCCAGATTTTGGTGAAGTAGTATTTTCGTAGTCAATAAGCCCAAGTTTTGCGGTGCGTTGTAAAGTGCGATGGAGTCCACGCTCCGTGATAGTCCAATTGGTAATATCTACTATCCATTCCATTAATTCCTTGGACCACATTGGTTTTTGACTCAAACCTACAAGAATTACAAACATTGTCATACTTTTCTTGTGGGTTTCAGTCCAACGTTTAACTACTTCTTGTTGGTATTCTTCATCTTCACTAATCATGATCGTACATCTAATTCTTCAAAACCACTGTTTGCAATAGATATAACAGTGTGTATCGCTAGAGCAATGCCCCAGATTACAAACATGCCAAATAGTACACCATACCAACCGCTTGGTAACGTCATTGTGTTATTTGCATGGTTTACCACAATTGCTGCGTGAATATGATAGCTAAGGTTTACGATTAGGAACGTGATGAAGTGTGTAATTAGCTTCCCAAAGCGTACTCTATTTAATTTTGAACTAGCTCGGCTATTAAAATACAAGTAATAAAAAAATGCTGGCAATAACGCCAAAGCAGACATAGCACCAACATCATCGCCTTTAACTGCAACAACAATCTGGGCAAAGATGCATAGCACTGTTAGTACGCAGGCATAAGCAAGTAACATTTGCTTGAATGGCAGTCTATGGGTAATCATGACATCTCCTAATTCATATTTATATATGAATAGTATCATAGGTACAGTACTTAAGATGCATAATATGATGTTATGCCATAATGATTAATATGAAACAGTTTAAAAAATTAGCGAAGTTGCAAGCTGGAGATCAAGTAGGCATTATTTCGCCATCTGCAGGTCTTCCGGGCATTTTTCCTTGGGTACAAGACTTAGGTTTGCAGCGGATGCGAGAGGTTTTTGAGTTAAAACCGGTAGAGTACCCTACTACGAGAAAATTTGGTTCTTCATTACAAGAACGAGCTAAAGACCTGATGGCAGCTTTTGAAGATGAGAATAATAAAGCTGTTTTTGCTTCAATTGGTGGTAATGATCAGATAAAGCTAATCAAGTATTTAGATCCAGAAGTATTCTTGGCTAATCCAAAACCTTTCTTTGGCTTTAGTGATAATACGCATTTTCATAATTTCTTATGGAATTTGGGTATCCCATCTTACTACGGTGGTAGTGTGATGAATCAGTTTGGAATGAACCAAAGAATGTTTGCTCAAACAATAGAATCTTTGAAACAAGCACTATTTAAAATGGGGGAGTTTGAGCTACCAGCTACAGATAAATTTACTGATGTTAATTTGGATTGGGCTAATCAAGAAAACTTAACTAAACCTAGGTTATTGGAAACTAATGAAGGCTGGCATTGGGATGGCGATGCGCCAGCGAAGGGAATCATCTGGGGCGGTTGTGTAGAAAGTGTGATAGCTCAAGTTAGTGCAAATGAATATTTACCTAAAACTGAAGATATGAAAGGTGTAATCCTAGCTCTTGAAACTTCAGAAAATATTCCAGATCATTGGGTGATTAAATATCTATTAACTGGTTTTGGTGAGCGTGGTTGGTTTGATAACGATAAAATTCAGGCAGTTTTAATAGGTAGGCCACAAGGCTGGAGTCTTGAAAAACAAAATGATGCACCTTGGAAAGCTGAGTATCGTGAAAAACAACGTGAAACGGTAATTGAGGCGGTTAGGGAATATAGTTCTGATATTCCAATCATTCAAAATTTAGACTTTGGACATACTGACCCACAAGTTATCTTACCTTTGGGAAATACGGCGAGAATTATGCCAAATGATAAAAAAATCTACTTGAGATATTAGTTGTTGTTCTTGTAATTAAGATTATTTACCGCATTTTATTAAAGGCTAAAAATAATCACGATTCAAGGTTATCCGAGAAATTAAAAGTGCCGAAAGTGGGACTCGAACCCACACATCCGAAGATACTGCATTTTGAGTGCAGCGCGTCTACCAATTCCGCCATTTCGGCATAAAACAAATTTAGGTGTTTTGTTTTGCATTATCAAGTTTACAGCTTTAACCTGTAAAGATAAAATGAAACACAAGTCATAAAAGTAAATTTATATGGAAAGGCTCAAGAATCATGAACCCAGTAGACGGGAAAGCTGCAAAGACATCGGCTAATAAGATTAAGCGAGTAGTCGTTGCAGAAGACGAGACTCTTATTCGCCTTGACATTGTTGATATCCTCAAAGAAAACGGTTTCTTGGTAGTTGCTCAGACTGATAATGGTCAAGAAGCCATTGAATTAGCTGAAGAACATGAACCTGATTTGGTGCTTCTAGATATTAAAATGCCAATACTTGATGGTATTTCAGCAGCAGAACAAATCAGCAAGAAACGACTATCGGCCGTAGTACTATTAACTGCTTTTAGCCAAAAAGAACTAGTGGAACGGGCTACTGAAGCTGGTGCAATGGCATATGTGACAAAACCATTCACTCCACAAGATTTACTTCCAGCAATTGAGATAGCATTATCACGTCATGAGGAAATTTTATCTCTTGAGTCAGAAGTTAATGATTTAGAAGAACAGTTTGAAACTCGTAAGATTGTAGATCGGGCAAAATTTTTGCTTACTTCAAAGATGGGGCTTACTGAACCAGAGGCATTCCGTTGGATTCAGAAGACTTCAATGGATAAGCGTTTGAGCATGAAAGAAGTAGCTCAAACGATTATCAATCAAGTTAATTAAGATTTAGGTCTTGAAATCATGGCGGTAAGTTTCGCAGTGGAGAGCTTATCGCCATTTTCATTAGTCATTACGATTTGGTAGTGTGCAATCCGACCACCTAGATGTACTGCAGTTGCAGTAGCTGTTACAGTGCCTTCAGAAATAGCTTTATGATGTGAGGCACTTACTTCAATGCCTACGGCTCTGCTACCTTCTTGGACATTTTGTGCATGCAACCAAGCTCCTATAGAGGCTAAGGTTTCAGCAAGAACTACATGAGCTCCACCATTTAAGATGCCATAGTGCTGAGTGTTACCTTTGACAGGCATGGTCGCTACTAGTTTTTCTGGAGTAGCTTCTACTATCTTAATACCCATATTTTCTGCTAATTCTCCGACTTCTCGGCCTAGTTCTTTTGCATCCATTTTGTGCTCCTTATTTCTTTTGTACTAAAAACCTTCTACTCTAGTATCCTATATTTATGAGCTCAAAAACTTCAGAAGAAAAAGAAATAAAGCGGTTATTAGTTATTGATGGACACTCTTTAGCTTTCCGTGCTTATTATGGAGTCCCGGTAGATAACTTTAAAACGACTACTGGGCAGCATACTAATGCAGTGCATGGTTTTATTTCGATGTTGATAAACTTAATTCGTGATAAAAGACCGACACACTTAGCAGTGGCATTCGATCAGTCTGGTCCAACTTTCCGTACAAAAGAGTATTCTGAGTATAAAGCTGGTCGTAGTGCGACTCCAGAAGAGTTTAAAGGTCAGATTGAGCTTATTCAAAAAGTGCTAGATGCAATGAATATTAAACATATGAGTTTATCTGAATATGAAGCTGATGATATTTTGGCTACCTGGTCACAATATGGATTAGAAGATGAAGCTGAAGTTTTAGTAGTCAGTGGTGATCGAGATACTTTCCAGCTAGTTAACGATGATGTTACTGTACTATATCCTCGTCGTGGAGTATCAGATTTAATTAACCTTGATCCTAAAACTGTAGAGCAAAAATATTTGGTACCACCAGATAAGTATCCGGTTTTAGCTGCTCTAGTAGGAGAAAAAGCGGATAATTTACCGGGAGTTCCAGGAGTAGGCCCAAAGACAGCTGTAAAGTGGATTAACCTTTATGGCGATATTGCTGGAATTATTGAGCATCAAGATGAAATTAAAGGCAAGGTCGGTGAAGCATTACGGGACAACATCGATAATGTAGTCCGAAATCGAAAACTTAATAAACTTCTTACTGATTTGGAATTAGAAACTGAGCTTGATGACCTAATATTCCAAAATATTAGTAAAGAAGATCTCGAAGAAGCATTTAATGCGCTAGAGTTCCGTACTTTACGTAACCGAGTATTTAAGATTTATGACAAACTTGCCTTAGAGGGGTCGACTAAAGAATTCTCTGGTAGCGAAGTGCAGATAGTTACTGATGCAAAGATTATCAAAAAGTTTGGAAAACAAACACATGCTTTGATGCTTTGGCCAGAAGAAGGAGAGGCTGAAGGTATCGTAATTGCAGATAACGATAATGCTTATGCTGTTCAGTTCAGTGATATTGATGTAGCTGTTGATAAAGCATTGAATGAGTATTTACTTGATAAAAATAGCGAAAAAGCTGTCTATGATTTAAAAGAAATGCTACATCGTTTAGCTAATCGAGGATACATGCTTAAAGGCGTTAATAGGGATTTATATCTAGAAGCTTATATTGCTCATCCAGAACGTCGTGAATATTTACTTGAAGATTTAATTCCACAGTTAGCAAATATCAAGTTAAACCCAGTGATAAAAACCGAAGAAGCTGGAGAGCAACTTGAGCTAGATATTATGGGTGATGCTGAAGCGGAAAAAGATAACAGTATTATCCAAAATACGGCAATGATAGCGCAAGGTACTTTGCTGGCACTTGAGCAAATGACTAAAGAAGTTGATTATGAAAAACGACAGGATTTATTAGTAAATATTGAAATACCAATGTCTTATGTGCTTTTTGTAATGGAGCATCGAGGTATTGCTGTTGATGATGACTTATTAGGTAACTTAGAAGCTGAAGTAACTAAACGTGCTAAAGCTGCAGAGGAACAGGCATTTTCCTTAATTTCAGAACCTGTTAATTTATCTTCACCAAAACAACTGCAAAAAGTTTTATTTGAAGAGCTTAACTTGCCAAAGACAAGAAAGATTCGTTCAGGTTATTCTACAGATATTGAATCGCTGCGAAGTTTATTGGAGCAGACTGGACACGAATTCTTAGTTAATTTGATGGCTTATCGAGACTCTACAAAATTAAGCCAGATTGTCGCAGGACTTCGTAAAACTATCGCTGACGATGGCAGAATTCATACTACTTTTGAGCAAACTATTGCTTCTACAGGTAGGCTATCTTCAATTAATCCAAACTTGCAAAATATCCCAATCCGTAGTGAAACTGGACGTGAAATTCGTAAATCTTTCATTTGCGGTAAAGACTATGACAATTTAGTTAGTGCAGACTATTCACAAATTGAGATGCGTATTATGGCTCATTTATCAAAATCAATTGGATTAATAGATGCTTTTAAGGCAGGGGAAGATTTGCACAATTATGTTGGTTCACAAATTTTCGATGTTCATCCATTTGATGTAACTCCTGACATGCGGGCCAAAGTAAAGGCAATGTCTTATGGTTTGGCTTATGGTCTGAGCTCTTTTGGGCTATCTAAGCAACTAAGTATTTCTGTTGATGAAGCCCGTAAAATGATGAACGATTATTTTAACCGTTTTGGTGAAGTACGTGAATATTTGCGCGAAGTAGTAGCTCAAGCTAAGAAAGATGGCTATACCGAAACTATCATGGGGCGCAGACGCTATTTACCAGATTTAAATAGTGATAATTATCAAATGCGTCAGATGGCTGAGCGTGCTGCACTTAATGCGCCAATTCAAGGTTCTGCTGCCGATATTATCAAAGTTGCAATGATACGTATTGAGCGTAAATTGCAAGAAGGCAACTACAAGTCTCAGATGTTATTGCAGATTCATGACGAACTTATTTTAGAAGTTATTGCTAGTGAGCAAGAAGAAGTGGTAGAACTAGTTAAAACAGAGATGGAAAATGCTATCAAATTATCTGTGCCACTTGATGTAAATATTGGTATTGGTAAGAACTGGCACGATGCTGCTCACTAAGTATTTTGTTCTTAAATTAAGAGAATATGAGCTAGAGTTAAAACGAAATATAAGTATCTGTAAAAGTCACATAAAATATAGCACTATGCATTAACACAGTGATA
The DNA here is from genome assembly GCA_047606545.1 of Micrococcaceae bacterium. Taxonomy (GTDB): domain Bacteria; phylum Actinomycetota; class Actinomycetes; order Actinomycetales; family Micrococcaceae; genus JASGDC01. Next base: position 191,687 of record JASGEI010000018.1, read on the forward strand.
CAATTACTAAGAATTTGGCTGGACGTTTCAGCAAAAAATAACTACGAGAGGGCAAAATTTATATGGAGTGGTGGCATGCGGTATTGTTCGGCATTATCGAGGGTGTGACTGAGTTCCTACCAATCTCAAGTACCGGACATCTAACAATTGTTGAAAAGCTGTTTGGCTACCGAATCGATGACCCTAGCGTCACAGCGTTTACTGCAATCATCCAATCAGGTGCAGTTCTTGCAACTTTATTGTACTTACGTAAAGATATTTGGCGAGTAGGCGCTGCGTGGTTAAAAGGTATAGCAAATAAAGAAGAGCGAAAAAACGACTATAAGTTTGGTTGGGCAGTAATCCTTGGTTCCGTCCCAATCGGGATTATTGGATTACTTTTCAAAGATGAAATTGAAGGTGTTTTGCGTAGTCTTTGGGTGGTAGCAGGTGCCTTGATAATATGGAGTGGCGTTATGTGGTACGCAGACAATCATGCTCCACAAACACGTGGTGAAAAAGATACTACATGGAAAGATACTTTGATAATCGGTACTGTGCAATGTATGTCACTGATACCGGGTATTTCTCGTTCTGGTGCGACTATGTCAGCAGGTCTGCTACGGGGTTTTGACCGTGTGACAGTTACTAGGCTCTCATTCTTTCTAAGTATTCCAGCACTATTGGCCGCTACTGTATTACAAATTGCTACAGAATATGATCAAATTTCTACAGGTATAGGTTGGGGTCCTACCATTACTGCTACTGTAGTGTCATTTATCGTTGCATATACTACAGTTGATTGGCTATTAAAGTTCATTGCTAAGCACAGCTATTCGATATTCATCTGGTACCGTTTAGCACTAGGCATAGTATTAATTAGTCTATTAACAACAGGTGTTATCAGCCCGGTTTAAGGTAGCTTAATTTCTTCTTAATTTATTGTAAATTTTAAGTTAATATTATTCTGCCATTTCGGACACTTGCTTATGGATAGCTTCCATATCTAGGGCACGAACTTGGTCAATTACATCTTCCACTGCTTCTGTTGGTAGAGCACCCGCTTGAGAGAAAACTTGAATACCGTCACGATATGCTCGCAAAGTGGGCCTTGAAGTTATTTCTATTGCTGTTGCTAAAGTTTTATACCTACCAGTATCAACTTTTCCAAATACAATGTCTTCATGTTTTTTTGAAGCGTCGTCGAATGTACGTTTGAAAGTTTCACAAGCCTTACATGAACCTATCCAGAAATCTACTAGGACGATTCCATCTTGCTGGATAGTTTCTAGGAAGTTATCTTCGTTTAAATCGATAGTGGTCATTTGCTTTTCTTTCTGGTAGCTAATTTTGCGAATTATCTATTTAACTTTATCTTACGCAAAATTATGTAAAAACCCATATAAAAGCATGTAAAAATCCAGATAGAATAACTCTAAGTTGTATTGAGAGAATATAAATCTAGAATTAGATAAACTTAATAAGTTGCTTACATGATTTGGTATTTGAATGCTAGATATTAGTTAATCTGTGCGTTAGAATATACGAGGTAGTTATTGCTATGTGCAATAACTTTGCTTAATCATTATAAATTACTACGGAAGGACAACGTGTCTAATTCAACACGTGCTCGACGCCAAGTTCGAGCATCCAGGGCCTTAGGTCTTGCTTTGACTCCTAAAGCGGCTCGCTATTTCGAACGCCGCCCATATGCACCAGGCCAGCATGGCCGTTCACGCCGTCGGACTGAGTCTGACTACGCAATTCGTCTACGTGAGAAGCAACGTCTTCGTGCGCAGTACGGTATCCGTGAGAAGCAACTAGCTCGTGTCTTCGAAGAAGCACGTAAAACAGCTGGTCTAACTGGTGAAAACTTGATTGAGCTTCTTGAAATGCGTCTAGACGCACTTGTGCTACGCGCTGGTTTTGCTCGTACAATTGCGCAAGCTCGTCAGCTAGTAGTTCACCGTCACATTCTTGTTGATGGTCAGCGTGTAGATCGCCCTTCTTTCAGGGTAAAAGAAGGTCAGATGATTCATGTTCACGAACGCAGTGAAAAGATGACTCCATTCCAGGTAGCTGCTGCAGGTGCACATCAGGATTTACTTCCAGATGTTCCTGAGTACTTGAACGTTGATATTGAAAAGCTTCAGGCAACTTTGAATCGACGTCCACGTCGTGCAGAAGTTCCAGTAACTTGTGAAGAAAACTTAGTGGTAGAGTACTACGCGCGATAGTTTTGGTGTTAACACGCACTGTAAAAGGGAGAAAGTATGTCTTGCTTTCTCCCTTTTTATGTTGGAAAATTATATGTTTAGCTCCAAGACTCCTTATGAAGATTATACTTTTACTGTTTCCTGATACAATCAAAGTTAAAATGTTATATCGTTAGGGTAAATATGCGAAGGTATACTGTTCGTAAATTGCATTTGTTAGTTGCAAAATTAGATAGATCAGCAGATGTATATTTAAGACGAGAGTTTGGTATTAGCTATAATCGTGCTTTGGTTTTGTTGATAATACTTAATAACGACCCATTAACCCAGCATCAATTAGCAGTTGAACTTGGTAATAGTGATCCAGCGGTAAGTAACATGTTGGTTGAACTGAAAAAAGAAAACTTGGTAACTACTGAGCAAGATCCAAATCATGGGCGTCGTAAAAATGTAAGATTGACGCCCAAGGGGAGAGCATTAGCAGAAGAAATTAATGCTGGGACAATTGATAATTTTGGTGTTTTGCTTAAAGCAGCAAAAGTAGATGAAAAAGAATTTAGTAGCATGTTGGATAGAATGTTAAAAATGCTTGACTATGAGAGGGCAGAGCAATTAAGAAAATTAGCTATTGAGTTACGTTAATAATTATTTAATTTCTTCTCATAAGTTTTACACCTCTAGATAGTGTAAAATTCCATTATTAAATTTTATTAATTATATGCTTTATCCCTTAGGTTTTTCATGTACTAAAATATCTAATTAATATCAGTTAGAATGGGATTTGAACAAAAAGTAAAACTTTTAAGGAAAATCAATTGTGAAAAGAGTTGTGTACATGCTAATAGGTGCTGCCACTGCAGCAGCAACTAGCAAGGCGGTGGAAGAAAACGCAAAGCAAGGTGGTGCTGATGGAGTTCTAGGTATCGCCCAAGTTTTATTCAAAAAAATTAGAGCCACCAAGGCAAACACAGCTAATCCTAATTCCTCAAGTTCTGGAATCACTGGGGTAATCAAAAAAGCCGTTTCTCGTAACGAAGATCCATATAGTTACTAAGCGTAAAAAGTTACAAGTTTTGAATCAAGTTTTAAAGGAAAGTTAAGTATCACATGAAGTCTTATGAAATTAAAAAACGTTGGCTAGATTTCTTTGAATCAAAAGGTCACAAAATAATACCTTCCGCTTCGCTGGTTTCTGAAGACCCAGCTTTATTATTTACTGTTGCAGGTATGGTGCCTTTTATTCCATATATGACCGGTGAAAAGAAGCCACCTTCCACTAGAGTTGCTAGTGTTCAGAAGTGTATTCGTACCGTCGATATCGAAGAAGTAGGGAAGACTGCTCGCCATGGTACCTTCTTTCAAATGAACGGTAACTTTTCTTTTGGAGATTATTTCAAGAAGGAAGCGATTTCTTATGCATGGGAGTTATTAACTAGCTCAGTTGATGACGGTGGTTATGGTCTAGATTCAAAGCGGATTTGGGTGACAGTTTATGAAAAAGATGATGAAGCGTTAGATGCTTGGTTAACTCAAACTTCTATTCCTGAAGAACGCATAGAAAAGTGTTCAATGGCAGAAAACTTCTGGTCAACTGGTCAACCAGGCCCAGCAGGTCCTGATACTGAAATTTTCTATGACCGTGGTGAAAAATACGGGCCAGCAGGTACTGGTCCAAGTTCAAACGAAGATCGTTTCTTAGAAATTTGGAACTTGGTTTTCACTCAATATCAGCGCGGTGAATACAAGGGTTATGGTGACCCTAAAGATAGTTTCGATCTTCTAGGTGATTTGCCACAGAAAAATATTGATACTGGTCTTGGGTGTGAGCGTCTGGCATTCTTACTTCAAGGTGTAGATAACTTCTATGAGATTGATGAAGTATATCCAGTGCTTGAGAAAGCTGCTGAAATTTCTGGTGTTAAGTATCAGCGCACTGAAGGCAAAGATGTACTTGATACAGATGTAAAACTTCGTGTAGTAGCTGATCATGTACGCTCTGCTTTGATGTTAATTTCTGATGGAGTAGTGCCTTCAAATGAAGGTCGTGGGTACATATTACGACGATTGCTACGACGTGTAGTACGTTCAATGCGACTACTTGGAGTTAATAAGGCTACTTTCCCAGAACTATTCCCTGCTTCAATGGAAGCGATGAAGCCAACTTACCCAGAGCTTGAAGAAAATTTTGATAAATTTTCAAAAATTGCTTATAAAGAAGAGCGAGTATTTTTACGCACAATTTCAGCAGGTAGCAATATGCTTGATGAAGTATTGACTACTGCTAAAAAGGAAAATAAGTCAGTATCAGGTAAGCAAGCGTTTACTTTGCATGATACTTATGGTTTCCCATTAGATTTAACTCTTGAAGCAGCTAGTGAAGCTGGGCTTAAAGTCGACGAAAAAGGTTTCAAAGACTTAATGCAAGAGCAAAAAGAGCGTGCTCGCCGCGATGCACAAGCTAAGAAGACAGGACATGTTGATTTAGGTGTATTTGAAAAGATTAAAGAACGTGGCAAATCAGAATTCAAAGGCTACGAAACTTTGGAAACAGATTCACGTGTTAAGGCACTTTTGGTAGATGGTAAAGAAGTTGATGCCGTTGCAGAAGGGCAAAAGGTACAGCTTGTTCTTGACCAGACACCATTCTATGCAGAAGCTGGTGGACAATCAGCTGACCATGGTTTAATTCTTGGTGATAACCTTGAACTTGCAGTGTCAAATGTTCAGCGTCCAGTTAAAGACGTTATCGTACACGATGCTGTCGTTAAACAAGGTGAGTTGCAGCTTGATACGAATGTCGAGGCTAAAGTAGATCCTGATTGGCGTCTAGAAGCTCGTCAAGCTCACTCAGGTACGCACATTATTCACGCTGCACTGCGGGAAATTTTAGGTCCTGACGCTACTCAGTCTGGTTCATTTAACAAACCAGGTTATTTGCGTCTTGACTATAAATGGAATGAAGCACTTTCGCCAGAGACTAAGAGTGAACTTGAAGAAGTCTCAAACAAAGCTATTCGTAACGACCTTAAGGTTTGGGATGAATACATGTCTATGGACGAAGCTAAAGAACGCGGAGCACTTGCACTATTCGGTGAAACTTACGATGATATAGTGCGTGTGGTCACCGTAGGTGGACCATGGTCGGTAGAACTTTGTGGTGGTACTCACGTAGATCACTCTTCACAAGTAGGCTCATTAGCAATTACTGGTGAAAACTCTGTGGGTTCTGGAGCACGTCGTATTGAAGCTTTCGTCGGCTTTAATGCTTTCCAACATTTAGCACTTGAACGTTCAATTTTGCATAATGTAACTCAAATTTTGAAGACTAAACCAGAAAAAGTTGAAGATAACATCTTACAATTAATGGAAAAACTAAAGCAGTCTGAAAAAGAGCTTGCAAAGTTCCGTAAAGAAAGTGCTGCAAAAGAAGCTGTTGAAATTGCACAAACTGTTAAACCAATTGGTGATTTCCAGTTGGTAACAAAGCATTTAGGTCAAACTCAAGGCAACACTGCTCGTGAAATTGTGAACATGGTACGTGAGCGACTAAGCAATGAAAGTGCAGTAATTGTCGTAACTGCTGAAAATAAGGGTAGGCCATCAATTATTGTGGCAACTACCGAAGAAGCTCGTAATAATGGTGCTAAAGCTGGACAGCTTGTCCGTGTTGCAGCACCAGTATTAGGTGGTAAAGGCGGTGGCCGTGACGATATGGCTCAAGGTGGCGGTTCAGATGTAACTGCTGTTGATAAGGCTTTTGCTGCAGTAGAATCTGAACTTAGTAAGTAGGAATGTCGTTTATGCGTTTTGGTGTCCGTTTAGGTGTTGATGTTGGTGAAGTTCGTGTTGGTTTGGCAAAAAGTGATCCGATAGGGATTTTAGCTTCACCAATAGCGACTTTACCGCGTGATCATGAGGAATCAACCGATATTACAAGTATTGTCAAGCAAGCTGAAAAGCTTGAAGCGATGGAAATAATTGTAGGTTTACCAAAGTTATTGTCCGGAAAAGATGGTATTTCAGCAAATTTGGCAGAAAACTATGCTAAGTTATTGTCTGATAGACTTCCTAAAATATCCGTAAGACTATTTGATGAAAGGTTAAGTACGGTAAGAGCACACAGCACTTTGCGTGCAAATGGCTTAAAGACTGCTAAGCATCGAAAGATAATCGATCAAGTGGCGGCCGTTGATATACTTCAGAATGCATTGGATACAGAAAGAAACACAGGAAGGATTCCCGGTGAAGAAGTTCCTGGTAAATCTGGTAGGAAGGAAGATTCATGAGTAAAGGTATTCCTAAGAAACCTTCTAAACCGCCAAGTAAACCTAGCTTTAAACCGAGTGTTGGTGGGACGAACCCTAATAATAACGCTGGCGATCCAGGTGATATCTTAGATAACCTGATATACAGCGAAGGGACTAGTCAAGCGAACACGAGTTCTTCTGCTACAAATACACCGCAATCAGTCCAAAGTCATGCTCAAGATGACTTAGAAGAGGAAACGTACGAGTCAGTTATTCCTGACCGTGATGTTGATACTTCAATTCTGGACAATCACTTAGGATCAGCTACTGGTGTCGCATCGACACCATCAAATAGCCATGAAGATTCTATTGTTGACGTTCAGAATAGTGCTGATGCTACTGAAGTCTTCCATGAAGAAACTGAAAAGCCTAAAAACCGACGTCAAGCACGAGCTGAGCGTTTAAAGGCTCCCGCTTCTGCAAAGTCAAATACCGGAGCTTTCAGAGGGCTTAGAGGACGTAAAAAGAAGAAAAAAACTGTTAAAGCAGCTGTAGGGACAGTTCAGAGTAATAGTGCTAATACTAGTAATATTACTGATGATGAAAAGTTGCTAACACATGATGAGCATGATATTGATATACATGATAGTCATGAACTAGAAGCAGAGCATCATGAAACTGGCTCTTTCTTCGAGGAAGACGAGAGTCACTATATTCCTGAAGAGGAACTTGGACATGAAGATGATGATGACTCCATGTTTAAAGAGTTTGTGACTACTAAGAGCAATAAGCGTGCTAAATATTCAATGCGTATTGCTATCGGTGTTTTAGTCGCAGTATTAGCAACATTAATTTATTTTGCAGCTCCGTTCCTACGACCGGACCCATATTATGCAGATTATAAAGGTCCTGGTCATGGCACAGCTACTGTTGAAGTTAAAAAGGGTGCTAGTGGCCAAGCAATTGCTAATGCGTTGGTACAGCAAGGTGTAGTTAAATCACAAGGTAGTTTCTTGAAAGCCTTTGCTGCTGACCCAGACTCTGCTAGTATTCCGCCAGGTAAGTACACGTTTAAGCAAGGTATGAAAGCTTCAGATGCTGTAAATGTAATGACTCAGCCAATTCGAGATGCTGAAAATAATAGATCAGTATCAGTTAACGCTGGCTATACGCAAAAAGATGTATTTAAAGCCTTAACTAGTAGCTTTGGCTTTAGTGGTGATGACTTAGATAATTTGGGTAGTAGCCCTACACAATTCGGTCTTCCATCAAAGGCAAAAAATCTTGATGGTTATTTGGCTCCTAACTTGTATGTAATGAATAAAAACACTTCGGCTAAAGATGCTATTCAAAAGATGGTAGATACTCAAAAATCTATTTTGAAGCAAGAAGGCATCACGGATGAAAACCAACAGTTCAAGATCTTAACTATTGCAAGTATTTTGCAAAAAGAAGGTAAGCCAAACGATTATGCAGTTATCGCAGGTATTTTAAATAACCGTCTTTCTGCAAATAACACAGAAACTCATGGTCTGTTACAGCTTGACTCTACAGTTGGTTATGGTTTGGGTGATATCCAGATTTCAACAACTGATGCACAACGCGAGGATGCCAATAACGCTTACAACACATACGTGCATAAGGGACTACCTCCTGGTCCAATTGGTAACCCATCGAAGAAAGCTATTGATGCTGCTTTGCACCCACAGAAAAACAACTACTACTACTGGGTAACTGTTAATCCAGAAACTGGTGAAACTAAGTTCGCGACTACTCTTGAACAGCATAACCAGTATACTGAAGAGTTTAATCAGTGGTGTTCTGATAATCCATCTAAGTGTACTTCTGCTGGAGGCTAGTACCATATGAAAGCTGAATTAGGGGTAGTGGGCTATCCAATAGCTCACTCCCTTTCTCCTCAGCTTCACAATGCTACTTATCAATATTTAGGCTTTGCAGCTAATTATCAAAAATTTGAAGTTCCCCCTGGTAAGTTTATAGATTTCATTAAAAATCATCCAGAACTTGCTGGCTTATCTATAACAATGCCGCATAAGTTTGCGGCATTTTCTATAGCTGAAAATCTAGATAAATATGCTGAACTTACAGGTGCTGCAAATACTTTAAAACGAAATGCCGATAAGACTTGGGCGGCTTATAATACTGATGTTTATGGAATTATCCAAGCCTTGAGCAATGCGAACCAAGTAATTGATAGTAAAGACAAAGTTGCTGTATTGGGTGGCGGTGCAACAGCGATGTCAGCTTTTTGTGCGTTAGCAGAATTAGGGTTTTCTAATATTGAGTTATTTTTGAGAAGTCCAAACAAAGCTTTAGATATTATAAAGCTAGCTAAACATTTAAATATTCGATGTACTGTTAGAAACCTTAACGACGTAATTAAGACAAATTACTTAATTTCCACACTTCCACAAGACGCCATTAAAGCTTATAAAAGTAATCTAGACTTAACAGAAACAAACTTGGCTTTTGATGTAAATTACAATCCTTGGCCAAGTGAATTAGCTAAGTATTGTGAAACAGCAAAAGTAGAGATTATCCCAGGAATTGAGATGCTTTTGCATCAAGCTGTTAGACAAGTACAAATTTTCACCGGCACTACGCGTAATTCAGCTGAAATTCTAAGCACAATGAGTAAAAGTGTGAAAAAATAGTACTTATGTATAGATGGATAACAGCTGGTGAATCACATGGTGAATCTTTAGTCGGAATCATTGAAGGGATTCCCGCCGGCGTTGAAGTAACAACAAAAGATATTAAAGCAGCTTTGGCTAGGCGTAGACTTGGCTATGGTCGTGGTGCACGCATGAAGTTTGAAGAAGATCAACTTCGATTTTCCGGCGGTGTACGTCACGGTAAGACTATGGGCAGCCCAATTGCAATTATTATTGAAAACACGGAATGGCCAAAGTGGCAAAAAGTAATGTCAGCTGATCCAGTTGACTCAAGAGAACTTGAAGGTTCTGCAAGAAATAAAGCCTTAACCCGCCCACGGCCTGGACATGCAGACTTAGCTGGAATGCAAAAGTATGGCTTTGATGAAGCTCGCCCTGCATTAGAACGTGCGAGTGCTCGTGAAACAGCTACTAGAGTGGCTCTAGGTGAAGTAGCTGCCTGTTTTTTAAGTCAACTAGGGATTGAAACCGTGTCTCACACAATTTCAATTGCTGAAGTTATTAATAAAACTGAAAAATTACCAAAGCCAGCCGATACTGAAAGACTTGATGCGGATCCATTACGTTGTTTTAATGCGAAAACTTCAGAAGAGATGGTGGCAAGAGTAGATAAAGCACATAAAACTGGACAAACTTTAGGTGGAATAGTCGAAGTATTAGCCTATGGTTTACCTCCTGGCCTAGGTAGTTATTCTCAATGGGACACTAGACTTGATGCAAAGCTTGCTCAAGCTTTAATGGGAATCCAAGCAATTAAAGGTGTAGAAGTTGGTGATGGTTTTACTACTTCAAGCCGAGAAGGCTATCTTGCACACGATGAAATTGAAACTGAAAATGAAATTTTAACTCGTCAGAGTAATCGTGCTGGTGGTATTGAAGGTGGGATGAGTATTGGCGAAGTATTACGTGTTCGTGCTGCTATGAAACCAATTGCTACGGTACCTAAAGCCCTTAAAACTGTTGATGTAGAAACAGGTGAAGCTACCAAAGCGCATCATCAACGTTCCGATGTCTGTGCAGTACCAGCGGCTGGAGTAGTAGCTCAAGCGATGGTAAACCTAACCTTAGCTGGGGTAGTACTTGAAAAGTTTGGTGGCGATTCGATTGTGGAAACTAAACGTAATTTAGAAAACTACCGTGCAAATATTCCAGCTTCCATGAAAACGAAAGGGGTATAACTGTGATACAACCTTTAGTAATTTTTGTAGGACCACCCGGAGCTGGTAAAACTTCTATAGCTCGGGCATTATCAAAACTAAGTGGTGTAGGTTGGCGTGATACCGATCAGGTAATTACTGAAAAGTATGGTGAGATAAGTGAGATTTTTGAGAATTATGGACAAGATTATTTCCGTAATGTTGAAGAAAAAGTAGTCCGTAATCTTATTGAAAACTATTCTGGAATTATTGCTCTTGGTGGTGGCGCAGTTTTACGTGATTCGATTCGAGAACTTTTGAAAAACCAACGGGTCGTGTTCCTTGACGTTGATGAAAATGAAGCCATTGAACGCGTCACTAGGACTACTCATCGGCCGTTGCTACTAGAAAACCCAGCCGAAGCATGGCGAGCAATTGCCCAAAAGCGTCGCCCACACTATGAAGAAGTAGCTACACATATTGTGCAAACCAATAATATGCGTATCTATGATGTGGCAAAAAAGGTGCGTAATTTAATAGATAGTCCGTTACTTGGCAGTCAGCAGAAGAAAATTCCAGCTGGTTTGATTCATGGTAGCAAAATGCGAAAGCCGCAGCATGAAGTTATTGATGTGGATGGTTACCAAGTTACTGTGGGTAGGAACTTGTTAAATAAATTAGCGCCTACATTAGGTGAAACTGTTAAAAAAGTTTTAATAGTTAATCCACAAGCTTTACGTTTAACTGGTGAAAAGATTCGTGAAGAGTTATTAAAACATGGTTATGAAGCAATCATAGCTGAGATACCTGATGCAGAATCTGGTAAAAATATCCAGGTGGCTGCTTTCTGTTGGGAAATTTTAGGTAAATCTGATTTTACCCGGTCTGATGCAATTGTGACTGTTGGCGGTGGTGCTGTGACTGACTTAGGTGGTTTCGTCGCTGCCACTTGGTTACGTGGTATTAAAGTAGTCCATATGCCTACTACAGTATTAGGTATTGTAGATGCTTCTGTGGGGGGAAAGACGGGTATTAATACTGTTGAAGGTAAAAACCTAGTAGGTTCTTTCCATAAGCCACTAGCCGTGTTGGCTGACCTTAACTCGCTTGAGACGCTTCCTGAAAATGAAGTAATTTCTGGGATGGCTGAAGTTGTGAAATGTGGTTTTATCGCTGATGAACGCATCTTAGAAATTGTGGAAGAAAATAACGGTAAGTTGCCGATAAATTCACCAGAGTTCTTTGAAGTTGTAACTCGTGCTATAAAAGTTAAAGCTGAGGTTGTTACTGAGGATTTTAAAGAAACAGGTAGGCGTGAATATTTAAACTATGGGCATACTCTTGGTCATGCTATTGAGCATGCTGAGCGTTATCAGTTCCGTCATGGCGCTGCAGTAGCAATTGGTATGGTATTTGCTGCTGAGTTAGGTGCACTTCTAGGTAAGACATCAGATGAAGTAGTGCAACGTCATCGTGAGATATTAGAAATGGTTGGATTACCTACTACTTACATTGCATCACGCTGGTCTTCACTTTATGAAGTTATGAAACGCGATAAAAAAACTCGTGGTGATATTTTACGTTTTGTAGTGTTAAAAGACATTGGAGAACCGACAATAGTAGAGGTGCCAGATGCTTCATTATTATTTGCTAGCTATCAGGAAATTGTACGATGACTATTATGGTTTTGAATGGCCCGAATCTTAATTTGTTAGGTAAGCGCGAGCCTGAAATATATGGTAAAGATACTTTAGGCAGTATTGAAGCTGAGTTAAAAGAAATAGTTGGTGATATTGATTTTCGGCAGACTAATGATGAAGGTGAGCTAATTAACTGGATTCATGAGGCTATCGAAAAAAGATATGATGTAATCATAAACCCAGCAGCTTTTACTCATTATTCTTATGGACTAGCTGATGCTTGTGCGATGCTAAAAGATTTTGATTTAAAACTTATTGAAGTTCATATCTCAAACCCTCATGCTCGAGAGAATTTTCGCCATAAAAGTGTGATTTCACCAGTTGCTACTGGAGTGATTGCTGGTTTTGGAAAAGATTCCTACAAACTAGCTCTGAAAGAGCTACTTCAAGGCTAAATCCGTTACAATAAATACAGTTAATTTTTCTATAGAAAGAAGATATTGTGGCTACAAGTAATGATATTAAAAATGGTTCTGTCCTAAATATTGATGGTCAACTATGGAACGTAATAGAATTCCAGCATGTAAAGCCTGGTAAGGGTGGTGCTTTTGTTCGTACAAAAATGAAAAACATCCTTTCTGGAAAAGTAGTTGACAAGACATTCAACGCAGGTGCAAAAGTTGATTTTGAAACTGTTGATCGTAGTACATACTCTTACTTATATAAAGATGGTGAAGACTATGTATTTATGGACACTACTACTTACGATCAAATTACTTTGACTAAGGAAAAAGTAGGTAATGCGGCAAACTTTATGTTAGAAAATCAAGAAGTTCAGATTGCAATGCATGGTGAAGAGCCACTTTATGTGGAGCTTCCAGCTAATGTAACTCTTGAAATTACTTATACAGAACCAGGTCTGCAAGGTGATCGCTCAAGTGGTGGTACTAAGCCAGCTACAGTTGAAACTGGTTATAACGTAAACGTGCCACTATTTATCAACCAAGGCGAAAAAATTAAAGTAGATACTCGTTCTGGTGAATACCTAGGTCGCGTAAAAGAATAGTGAAAACTCGTACTAAAGCACGTACTAAAGCATTTGAAATTTTGTTTGAGGCATCGCAACGTGATGTTGACCCAGTTTCTTTATATCAAGGACGGTTAAAACAGCGTGATCCAAAAGCAGCACCGCCAAATGCATATATTCAAGAGCTAATAGCAGGTGTTAGTGAAAACCAAGAAAAAATTGATGAAACAATAGCGTCTTTTGCCCAAGGTTGGACTTTACGCCGGATGCCTAATGTGGATTTAACGCTACTTCGTATTGGCACTTGGGAAATTTTATTTAACGATGAAGTTCCAGTAGAAGTTGTGTTAAGTGAAGCAGTAGCTTTGGCTCGTGAATTTTCAGGTGACAAATCACCTAAGTTTGTTAACGGCGTTCTAGGACGTATAGATAAAATGAAAGAAACGTTACAATGACAGCTTTTGTTGCAGTAACTCTTGCAATTGCCACTTTGGCTTTAGTTTATTTTGGTATGCAAAAAGGCTGGCAAAATAAATTAAAGTCACAAAAAGCAGAGCAAGCACCGAGAGAAAATCTAGATTATAAATTAGGCAAATTACAAGGGACTTTTGATGGAGTCTATGTAGCCACTGTTTATGCAGACAGACCGCTTGAACGGATTGCTCAACATGATTTAGGGGTAAAGAATCGGGCTACCTTGGCAGTTTATGAACATGGGTTAGTATTCGAAAAAGAACCTCAAGATGTCCTTATTCCTAATAAAGCAATTACCAAAGTAGGTACCACTATGGGCATGATTGGTAAAGTAGTTGCTAAAGGGAAAGTTTTAACAATCGGCTGGTATCTAGGAGATATTCCAGTTGAAACTGGATTTACCATTGAACCAGGGCGTAAAACTGAAACTGCGCCTATTGCTGACATTGAGCATTTAATTGAAAAGACAGTTGATAATACAATCTCAGTTAAATAAGAAAGAAAAATAAAATGGGAAATTTGCCAATTCCACCAATGACAATAGTTTTAATAGTTGTCACTATTATTTTTATTCTGAAAGAACAGGAACTAAAGCGGTCTTTTAAAGGTGTCGAAATTATCTTGTTGGTCGGTGTAGTTTCACTTTGGCAACACAGCCGTAATTTAAGCTTTACCGATGAAGTAATCGTTTATCTAATTATTTCAGTCTTTACTGGGTTATTATTCGGGGCTATGCGTTCGCTAACTGTAAAAGTTTATTATTCGAAATCTCGGGATAAATGGTTTGTCAGAGGCACAGTTTGGTCAGCAGTAGTATTTTTAACTGGCTTTATTATTAATAACTTAATTCGTCTTACTTTTGAGAAGCTATATCATGATGAAGTCGCTGTAGTTGCTGCTTCTTCTGCATTACATGTCGCAGTTACTCTTGCTTCGGTCAAGCTTTCATTCTTATATAAAAAGGACCATGAAAAGAATCCTATTATTGTAGATTAAGATTACAATTTCATTTAATAGGAAAATAACGACTATAATTAGTAGATGAGTAGTAAAGCTAAAAAAGATTTCCCCCTTGTAGTAATTTCTGGTCCTACAGCTGTCGGTAAAGGTACTGTAGTTAAAAGCTTGTTAAAGAATTATCCACAGGTTTCTGTGGCAACTTCAGCTACTACAAGAGAGGCTCGACCAGGTGAAAAGCATGGCGAGCATTATTTTTTCTTATCGGTAGATGAATTTAACAATAAAATTGAGAATAATGAGTTCCTAGAGTGGGCTACTGTACACCGTAAACATAAGTACGGTACGTTGCTATCAGAGATTAAAGCCATTAATGCAGCTGGAAAATGTCCGATTTTAGAAATTGATGTAGCAGGATTGCGTCAGGTTAAAAAGCGTGTTCCAGGTTTAATGAGTATTTTTATCGAACCTCCCACTTGGGAAGATTTAACCATTAGGATTAAAGGTCGTGGCACAGAAAGTGCTGAGGAAATCAAAACTAGGCTGGAAACAGCTAGCGAAGAAATGGAAGCTGCGGTAGAATTTGACTATAAAGTCGTTAATGACAATGTTGACGATGCTGTGGAAAAAATCGCAAATATAATTGGTTTGCAAAACAAGTAAGAAAGATATAGATGTCAACTCTTGAAAATGAAGGAATCATCCACCCATCAATTGATGAACTTCTAGAAGTTAGTGATAACAAATATGCTTTGGTAATCTATGGAGCTAAACGTGCCCGTCAGGTTAATGCATATTACTCACAGTTAAACGAAGGGCTTTTGCAGCATGTAGGTCCACTAGTTGAAAGTGAAATTAATGAAAAATCACTTTCAATTGCACTTCGTGAAATCAACGAAGGTAAATTAGTTGCCAAGACTAAAGAAGATGCTCGTACAGGTCTAGACGGTACTGAAATTAAGGCATCAGAACCTTTCGTAACTGATACGTTTATTACTGAAGAGTCTGAATAGCAACTCTTAGGTAAGATTATGAAAGTTGTCTTAGGAGTTTGTGCAGGAATTGCCGCTTATAAGGCAACTTTTTTAGTGCGCGCTTTTAAAGAAGCCGGACATGATGTAAAAGTAGTGCCGACTGAAGCTTCATATAATTTTATTGGTAAGGCAACTTGGGAAGCTTTAAGTGGTAACAAAGTTACCAGTAATGTCTTTGACGATGTAGAAAACGTAAATCATGTAAAAGTCGCTAAAGAAGCTGATTTAATCATAGTAGCGCCAGCTACGGCTAACTTTATTGCTAAGACTCGGGTTGGGTTAGCAGATGATTTACTAAGTGATATTATGCTAATGGCTACCTGTCCAATAATACTTGCCCCAGCTATGCATACTGAAATGTGGAGTAATCCTGCAACTCAAGAAAACGTTAAAGTCCTAGAAGAACGTGGTTTTAAGATTTTTGGCCCAGCCTCTGGACGATTAACAGGTGAAGATACTGGTATTGGACGTATGGAAGAACCGGTCGATATTTATAAGTTTGTTATGGAAAATATGCAATGAAAATTGTGATTACGGCTGGTGGCACTAAAGAGGCGATTGATCCGGTACGTTATATCCATAACCGTTCTTCAGGTAAGCAAGGCTTGGCTTTAGCAGTAGAAGCTTATGAAGCTGGGCATGAAGTAATCTTTATCCATACACTTGATGATATTTTTGTAAAAGATTTAGCTGTAGAAAAAGTAAAAGTAGAGTCAGCAGCCCAAATGTACGACGCAGTACACGAAGCAATGCAAACAGCTGATGCGTTAATTATGGCAGCCGCTGTGGCAGACTACACACCTATTTCTACTGTTAATCACAAAATTAAAAAAACAGCTAATGATGTTTTAACTATCAATTTAAAGAAGACTAAAGACATCCTAGCTAGCTTTAAAAACTCCAACAAACTAATTGTCGGTTTTGCAGCAGAAACTGGTGATGAAAACAACACTGAGCTTGAGTATGGTGCACAAAAGCTTGCACGTAAAGGTTGCGACTTTATTGTAGTTAACAGCGTAGCTGGTGGCAAGACTTTCGGAGCCGATACTAACAGCGCCACTATTCTTTTCAAAGAAGGCAAAGAACCAGTAAGTTTTAGTGGTACGAAAAATGAATTGGCACGAGTAGTTCTTAAATATTTAACTATGCTGTGATGTCTGTAGACATAACACAATTATCGTGAGAATTTTTTGTATTTTCTTGTTATTTTCCTGGGTTTATTGGTGTCGGTTATTTTGACTTTTTGTATGGGGGGGGGGGGTAGTATTTATGTTGTTAGCTTTTGTTTTGTCGTCTATTTGAGATTGGGTTTTATTTTTATGTCTAGTAAAGATTTAGAGTCTAGTGAAGCTCGTAGTGGGTTTGGTTCTGGTGTTTCGCGTCGTAGTGTGGCGAAGGGTGCTTTGTGGAGTGTGCCGGTGGTTGCTACGGCGGTGAGTGTGCCGGCTTTTGCTGCTAGTGCGTGTGATCCTTCTACTTATACTATTAATTTTCTTCCTGTGGGTAGTGTTCCTGCTCCGGGTTATGCTTTTCCGTATGGTTATGCTGAGGGCAGCAGTAAGGTGGAAGATGGTACTTTGAGTGTGCAGGTTACTGCTGCTGATGGTTGTACTGTTAGTGGGAATGTGGTTTTAACTGTTACTAGTAATAATGCTAATTTCACTACTAAGGATACTGGTCCTAATACTGTTACTATTGCGCTTAATGGTGCAGGTATTGCTACTTTTGGTACAGAAGATAGTGGTAACCCTCTTTTCCTTGCTTCTAGTTTAAAGCCTGGTGATAGTGTTATTGTTCATGCCCAGATTGAGGGTACTAGTGTGGAAACTGGTTCTGGTGGTAATGGTGATGACATGGTGATTAATATTGGTAACTTATATGGCTGGGGAGCCAATTTTTCTGGTTCTAATGGTACGGGATATCGCCGTTATGCGCCGGTGCAGGTTGGTGCTAATGAACCTAAAACAGACTGGGCAAGTATCAAGGCAGGACATAATTTTTCTTTGGCTTTGTCTTCTTCTGGTGATTTGTACGCAACCGGGTACAATGGTAGTGGTGCTCTTGGTTTGGGTGATACTAGTGATCGTAGTGTGTTTACGAAGGTTGATGCTCCATCTGGTGGCGGCACCTGGACAAGCATCAGCACAAGGGTTCAGGCTAGTTTTTCTTTGGGTTTGAGTTCTTCTGGTGATTTGTACGCAACCGGGCAAAATGATAATGGTGAGCTTGGTTTGAGTGATACTACTGATCGTAATGTGTTCACGAAGGTTGATGCTCCATCTGGTGGCGGCACCTGGACAAGCATCAGCGCAGGACGTTTTCACTCTTTGGCTTTGTCTTCTTCTTCTGGTGATTTGTACGCAACCGGGCAAAATGATAATGGTGAGCTTGGTTTGAGTGATACTACTGATCGTAATGTGTTTACGAAGGTTGATGCTCCATCTGGTGGCGGCACCTGGACAAGCATCAGCGCAGGAAGTTATTTTTCTTTGGCTTTGTCTTCTTCTGGTGATTTGTACGCAAGCGGGTACAATGTTAGTGGTGCGCTTGGTTTGAGTGATACTACTGATCGTAATGTGTTCACGAAGGTTGATGCTCCATCTGGTGGCGGCACCTGGACAAGCATCAGC
>JASGEI010000019.1:0-90075 GCA_047606545.1 Micrococcaceae bacterium
ACTTTCGTGCCACAAGGTTATTCATACTAAGATAAATAAGGTTTTACTCTCCTAGAGTAAAAATATAATAGCAATGTTGTAAGCAAGACAATATCCCTAGGTTGTATGCTTACAACATTGTTTTATATCGGTAATAAGATAAACTAAGCTAAATCACTGGTAAAATAAGTACATGATATTAGCATTAGATATTGGTGGTACTAAAGTTGCTAGTGCCCTTGTAACTCTCGATGGCGAGATAGTAAAAGAATCAGTTTCAATTGAAAAAAGTGGTCGTGACAAGAATAGTGAAGAACTATTTGATGCTTGCGTTAGAGTAATGAAAGCTGCAAAAGGTGATGAAGATATTATCGGTATTGGTGTCGGTAGTGCAGCACCACTTGATTTGAACAGAGGAGTAATCTCTCCACTGAATTTGCCAGCTTGGCGTGAATTCCCAATTGTTAAAAAAGTCGAAGAAGTATTTCCAGGCACCCCAGTGCGATTAGCTAGTGATGGCGTGTGCATTGCCCTTGCAGAACACTGGAAAGGTGCAGGTACTGATGTAGAAAACCTCTTAGCAATGATTGTTTCTACCGGTGTCGGTGGGGGGCTAGTTATTGGTGGTAAGCCACTTAGTGGTACTAGCGGTAATGCAGGACATATTGGTCATATTGAAGTGGCAGATTTTGGTTTAGAACGTTGTGCTTGTGGTAACTTTGGCTGTCTTGAAGCAGTGACTTCTGGTCCTAACACTGTGAAATGGGCTATTAAGCAAGGTTGGCGTAAAGGCGAAGATACTTCGCAGCTTGCAGGTGAAGACTTAGCTGAAGATGCGCGTAATGGTGACAAGATTGCTTTGCGGGCTTTCGAACGTTCTGGTACTGCACTTGGTCGTGCTATTGCTTCAGCGATGGCACTTCTAGAATTTGATTTAGTGGTAATTGGTGGCGGTTTTGCTAACTCTGGTGATTTGTTGCTTGAACCAGCTCGAAAAGCTATCAAGCGCCCAGAATTCAAGTTTATTGATGTGGAAATCGTACCAACTGGTCTTGATGGCTACGGACCATTGATTGGTGCCGCTGCACTATTTGGTATCAAGGATTTAGACTTTAGCTAGCCAACCTTGAATATAAAACCAAAGCCTCAATTTCGAATGTAGAGCTTATTTGTGAAAGTAGAGTGAATATTCCTGCTACATTGGTAAATTAATTCTACAAACAACTTCTAGCTAAAGGAGCTAATTGCCAAAATTCCTAGAAGCGACATTTCTGGGAGTAGTAGCAATTGGCTACTTGTATGTTTCATACAAAGATGTAAGGACTTTTCGGATAGAGACCACAGCAGTGCGCTGGTTATTTGTCGTGTTGTTTCTTTTAACTTTGGTTAAAGCTGAGGGTAAAACAGACTTGATAGTTATGAGCCTTTTAGGAGCTTTGTGCTTTTACCTACTTTTTAGAGTTCTCTACTTAAGTAAACAGCTTGGTGGTGGTGATGTCAGATTTGCTGCAGTCTTGGGGGTAGTTCATGGGTATTATGGTTTAGAACATAGCTTATTCGCTTTGTTTTCAATAACTGCAAGTGCTGCTATTTATGGTCTTATTCAACGAAAAAAAGTTTTTCCTTATGGACCAGGCATGTGTATTGGTTCTTATTTGACTCTTATAATAAAAATGGTGTCCCTAGCTAATTAGCTAAGGACACCATTTCTTATAGAAAGTAATTACTTATCACTTGGTGAAGTCATGGACAGTACATCTAGACGTTTATCTAATTCCTTCTCAGTGATTTCGCCACGTTCTACATAACCAAGATCAATTACAGCTTCACGGACAGTGAGTTTGTTTTTAACTGCATGCTTGGCAATCTTAGCTGCTGCTTCATAACCGATAACCTTGTTAAGAGGTGTAACGATCGAAGGAGAAGCTTCTGCAAAGAAACGAGCACGTTCTTCATTTGCTTCAAGACCATCAATCATCTTTTCTGCCATAACGATTGCAGTGTTAGCAAGTAGACGAGAAGACTCTAATACGTTACGAGCCATTACTGGAATACCAACGTTTAACTCGAAGATACCGAAGTTACCTGCCCAAGTAGTAGTAGCATCATTGCCAATTACCTGAGCTGATACCATAAGAGCCGCTTCACAGATAACAGGGTTTACTTTACCAGGCATGATTGAACTGCCAGGCTGTAGGTCAGGAATAGCAATTTCGCCAAGACCAGTGTTTGGACCAGAACCCATCCAGCGTAAATCGTTATTGATTTTACTAAACGATACGGCAATAGTCTTTAGTGCTGAAGAAGCATCTAGTAGGCCATCACGGTTAGCTTGTGCTTCGAAATGGTCACGAGCTTCCGTTAATGGTAATCCAGTGTCTTTTGCAAGTAGTTCAATTACTCGCGCTGAGAACTTAGGCGGAGTATTAATACCAGTACCGACTGCAGTGCCACCAAGTGGGACTTCAGCAATACGTGGCATTGCTGCTTCAATACGCTCAATACCGTAACGCACCTGCGCTGCATAACCACCGAACTCTTGGCCAAGAGTCACAGGAGTAGCATCCATCAAGTGAGTACGACCAGATTTCACAATATTTTCGTACTCTTTAGCTTTCTTTTCAAGTGATTTAGCAAGTTGTTCAAGGGCTGGAATTAACTTGTTAGTTAAAGAGTCAGTAACAGCGACATGAACAGAAGTAGGGAACACGTCATTTGAAGATTGAGAAGCATTTACATGGTCATTAGGGTGAACTTCTTCACCAGCAATTTTGCTAGCAAGAGTAGCGATAACTTCATTAGTATTCATATTTGATGAAGTTCCTGAACCAGTTTGGAAGATGTCGATAGGGAACTGGTCATCATGTTTACCTTCAATAACTTCGTCAGCTGCTTCAATGATTGCATCAGCTTGCTTTTTGGTGATTACATCAAGCTCAAGATTAGCTTTTGCCGCTGCTTTCTTAACCTGAGCTAAGGCATGCACGTGCTCTTTTTCAAGACCTTGACCACTGATCGGGAAGTTCTCTACTGCTCGTTGTGTCTGTGCGCTGTATAGGGCATCTATTGGCACCTTTACCTCGCCCATTGTGTCATGTTCTATACGATATTGTTTATTTTTACTCATACATAGTAGTTTAATACAGCAAGCATTTTAATGGTGGTTAGTGCCCAATCTTTTTTCTTACTAAAACAGTATTTTCTTTGCATATATGGCGTGGAAATAGTCTTTTACTAAGAAAATCCGTTTGATGGTTAGTTCAAGAGGTTATTCTTATTGTATGAAAGATTTTAAGACAATATTTGCTTCCGAAGATATCAAAGACTCTGAGAAGCCATTAGTGATTTTAATGCATGGATATGGTTCTGATGCACAAGATTTAGCTGGACTATTTCCAGCACTACCTAATGACCTTGATTATGTATCAATTCAGGCTCCAATAGCAATGCCATTTGGTGGTCATACCTGGTTCAATGTTTCGCCTAATGCAAAAGGAACTTTGGAATTTAGAGGAGCGAAAGATGAAGTAACCCAAGTTGTAGGAGAACTTGCCGAATTTATTGAATCTTTGCGTAAAAACCACAGTTCAGTTAGTCTACTAGGTTTCTCAATGGGAATGATTATGGCGACTTCACTTATGCGCACTTATCCAGAACGTTATGCTTCAGTAGTTGGTTTGAGCGGTTTTGTGATTGACCGTGATTTTCCAAAAGACAAAGAACTAGAAAATAAAAAATTCCCATTCTTTTGGGGGCGTGATACCGAAGATGAAGTAATTGAAAAAGAATATATCGACTTTACTGTACCTTGGCTAAATGAACATACAAACTTAATGAAAGTTATGTATCAGAACATTGGACACTCTATTTCACCTGCAGAGATAAAGCATGTAGGAGAGTTCTTGCAACACTATAGTAAATAGTAAAATTTATCTGATACTCTCTGTTTGAAAATATCGTATTAAGGTATTTTGAGATAGAATATAATCTGATGTCTTATAAGAATTTCTAGTCTTTATTTTTGGAGAAAATTAATGGCACAACCAACTCGTCTGGAATCTGTTGTTTCGTTAGCAAAGCGTCGTGGCTTTGTGTATCCTGCTGGTGAAATATACGGTGGTACTCGTTCTGCTTGGGATTATGGTCCATTGGGTACAGAGCTTAAAGAAAACATCAAGAAGCAGTGGTGGCGTGCAGTTGTTACTAGCCGGGATGACGTTGTTGGTTTGGACTCTTCTGTTATTTTGCCTCGTGCAGTTTGGGAGGCTTCGGGTCACGTAGAGGTATTTAATGATCCTTTGGTTGAGTGTAAAAACTGTAATCGTCGTTATCGTGCTGATCATCTCGAAGAAGCTTATGAAGCTAAAAAAGGTCGTCCTCCTGCAAATGGGCTAGATGACATCAATTGTGCTAATTGTGGTAAGTGTGAATGGACTGAGCCAATTAACTTCTCTGGCATGCTTAAAACTTATCTTGGGCCTGTAGACAATGAAGAGGGTCTACACTATCTTCGTCCAGAGACTGCTCAGGGTATTTTCGTTAACTTTGCAAATGTTTTGACTACTTCTCGTAAGAAGCCACCTTTTGGTATTGGTCAAATTGGTAAATCTTTCCGTAACGAGATTACACCTGGTAACTTCATTTTCCGTACACGTGAGTTCGAGCAGATGGAAATGGAATTTTTCGTTAAGCCTGGTGAAGACGAACAATGGCAAGAATACTGGATGGAACAGCGTATGAACTGGTACGTTGATTTGGGTATTAATCCAGATAACCTACGTTGGTACGAGCATCCAAAAGATAAACTTTCACATTATTCAAAACGTACTGTAGATATTGAATACCGTTTTGGTTTCTCAGGTGGCGAATTTGGCGAGCTTGAAGGTGTAGCAAATCGTACTGATTATGACCTTTCAACTCATGCTAAGGCTTCTGGTACTGATCTTTCTTTCTTTGACCAAGCTAATAACGAGCGTTGGGTTCCTTATGTGATTGAGCCTGCCGCTGGTCTAACTCGCGCGTTAATGGCATTCCTTGTTGATGCATATGTGGAAGAAGAAGTTACTAATTCTAAAGGTAAGCCAGAAAAGCGTACTATGCTTAAGCTTGACCCACGTTTGGCTCCAGTAAAGGTAGCCGTTTTGCCACTTAGCCGTAACGCTAAGCTAACTCCTACAGCTAAAGATTTAGCTGCTGAACTACGTAAGTATTGGAATGTTGACTTCGATGACGCCGGTGCTATTGGTCGTCGTTACCGTCGTCAAGATGAAATTGGTACCCCATTTTGTGTCACTGTTGACTTCGATAGCCTTGATGATGAGGCAGTGACTGTGCGTGAGCGCGACACAATGGAACAGGTTCGTATTCCTATCAAGGAAGTTAAGGATTACTTAGCTACAAAGCTAATTGGCTGCTAAATTTTAGGTTTATGACAAAACAGTTAAAACTTAAACCACTACAGTTAGGCAAGCACACCATTGATACTCCAGTGGTGTTAGCTCCAATGGCAGGTATTACTAATGCTCCTTTTCGTACTCTTTGTAAAGAATATGGCGGTGGGCTTTATGTTGCTGAAATGGTTACTAGCCGTGCTTTAGTAGAACGCAAACCTGAATCTTTCCGCATTATTTCTCACGATGCTAATGAGAAGTTTCGCTCAGTGCAGCTTTACGGTGTTGAGCCTAAGACTGTAGAAGCTGCAGTTAGACTACTGGTGGAAGAAGATCGAGCAGACCACATTGATCTTAATTTTGGTTGCCCAGTACCAAAAGTCACACGTAAAGGTGGTGGAGCAGCACTGCCATGGAAGATAGATTTATTCAAAGATATCGTCAAACGTGCAGTAGCAGCTGCTGATGAAGGTAATATCCCACTAACTATCAAGATGCGTAAAGGCATTGATGATGACCATTTAACTTTTATTGATGCTGGAAAAATTGCTCGTGATGCTGGTGTTGCAGCAGTAGCACTACATGGTCGTACTGCAAGCCAATATTATTCGGGGCAAGCAGATTGGGAAGCAATTGCAGAACTACGTGAAGCATTGCCGGATATACCGGTATTGGGCAATGGAGATATATTTTCCGCTGAAGATGCCATTGAAATGGTCGAGCAAACTGGAATTGATGGGGTAGTAATTGGTCGTGGCTGTCAAGGTCGTCCCTGGTTATTTGGCGATTTGCAAGCAGCTTTCGAAGGTCGTGCAGAACGCAATAAACCAGGATTACGTAAAGTAACTGAAACTGCCTATCGCCATGCAGAGCTATTAACAGAATTTTTTGGTGATGAATTCGTAGGATTACGTGATTTGCGCAAACACATGTCTTGGTATTTCAAAGGCTACTCAGTTGGTGGAGATACCCGTCGTAGACTATCTAGCGTAGAATCTCTAGCGCAACTGCAAGAGATTTTCGATTCAATAGATTTAGATGCTCCGTATCCAGGAAAAGATGCAGAAGGCCGTCGTGGTCGTGCTGGCAACCCAAAACGTACTAAATTACCATACAGTTGGATTGAAAGTCGTGAGTTAAATGAAGAACAACAAGCCATGATTAAACATGCCGAATATGATACTTCTGGCGGTTAGCTCATAATAATTTTTGTTGATAGCTAAGTTTAGTTCGGCAAACAATAATATACTTTTAGATTCTTATATGTCATCAATCATGCTAGAATTACGCAAAAGTACACATTCCCTTAAAAAACAAGGAAGTTAGATGACGGATTACACTGATGCTGATCGTACCCGCTGGGTTTCAGAAGTGCATCATACGCAGCACAGGAGTGAATTTCAACGTGATCGTGCTCGTATTCTGCATTCTTCAGCATTACGTAGGTTAGGTGCTAAGACGCAAGTCGTTACTGCTGGTTCCGATGATTTCGTGCGTACTCGTTTGACGCATAGTTTAGAGGTTGCCCAGCTAGGAAGAGAGTTAGCTGCATTCTTGGGATGTGACCAAGATGTGGTTGATAGTGCTTGCCTTGCCCATGATTTAGGGCATCCGCCGTTTGGACACAATGGTGAAACTGCTTTAAATGAAGTTTCTAAAGATATTGGTGGTTTTGAAGGTAATGCACAAACTATGCGACTATTAGTCCGATTAGAACCGAAGTCTTATACCAAAACTGGTAAAGCAGCTGGTCTTAATTTAACAAGAGCGACTCTTGACGCTACTTGTAAATATCCTTGGTTATTAAAAGATGCACCAATTAAAAATGGTAAACAGACGCATAAATTCGGAATTTATGAAGATGACATTGAAGTTTTTGAATGGCTGCGTGCTGGTAGACAAGACCAGAAGACACCTATTGAAGCTCAAGTAATGGACTTATCCGATGACATTGCATACTCCGTACATGATGTTGAAGATGCTGTTACTGCAGGTAAGATTAATTTAACTAAGTTAGACGATCCAGAAAATAGGGCAAATATAATTCGTTATACCCAAGAATGGTACTTGCCAAATGCTAGTGACGAACAGCTTGAAATGGCTCTTGCTAATCTAGAGGATAAATCTTATTGGGCGAAAGTGACTTCTAATGAAAACGGGTTGACTCATAACAATGCCACTAAGCTAAAGAATATGACTAGTCAGCTAATTGGTCATTTCACACAAGCTGCTTTGCTTGCTACTCGTAGTGAGTATGGTCCAGGAAATTTAACTCGATACAATGCAGAATTAATTGTGCCACCTAATATTGTCGATGAAATTGCAGTGTTAAAGGGGATAACCACCAGCTTTGTGATGGTGAAAGAAGAAAGTAAGCCAGTATATAAAGAACAACGTAAAATACTGCAAGATCTAGTTAAAGTACTTTTGGAAACTGAAGCACAACATTTAGAGCAACAGTTTAAGGAAAGCTATCGTGTGGCACAGGATGAAAAGCAAGCCAAACGAGTAATCATTGACCAAGTAGCTTCGTTGACTGATTGGTCTGCCACTAATTTACACAAAAAATTATGCTCTTGATGTACAAGTTAGAATTATAATATGCCAGGATTTATTAAGCGTGATGTAGTTGAGGAAGTTCGAGAGCGAGCAGACCTAAAAGCCATCGTAGAAGAGACAGTAACTCTTAAGAGTGCCGGAGTCGGTACCTGGAAAGGACTGTGCCCATTTCACGATGAGAAAACTCCATCATTTACGGTAAAACCACAAGCTGGTTATTATCATTGTTTTGGCTGTGGTGAAGGTGGCGATATTTTTTCTTTTTTGATGAATACGGAGCAACTTTCATTTTCCGAAGCAGTTGAAGAACTTGCTGCAAAATACGGAGTTCAGGTGCAATATGAAGAGGGTACTTTTGATAAGGAAAGTTTTGGCGGTAGTACTAGGCAACAGCTTTTGGCAGTTAATAAAGCTGCAGCAGAATTTTTCGTTTCAAAATTAATAAGTCTAGAAGCACAAACTGCTCGTACCTTTTTGCTTGAGAAAGGTTTTCAGCCAGAATTTATTAATTCATATGAAATTGGTTATGCTCCAAACGGTTGGGATAACTTAATTAGGCACTTAAAGGGTCGTGGTTACAGCGAAAAATTAATGGATGAAGCTGGCCTAATATCTATGGGGCAACGTGGTGCTATTGATAAATTTCGTGGACGTCTTATCTGGCCAATTAAAGATGGTTCTAATCAAGTTCTTGGTTTTGGGGCTCGTAAACTTTATGATGAAGATCAAGGCCCTAAATACTTAAATACAAATGGCACAAAAGTCTATAAAAAGTCACAAGTTTTGTATGGATTAGACAAGGCTAAAAAACCTATTGCCATTAAAAAACAAGTGGTAGTGGTTGAAGGGTATACTGATGTGATGGCTTGTCATGCCGCTGGAATTGAAACGGCTGTTGCTACCTGTGGCACTGCTTTTGGTCATGAACACGTGCGGGTTATTCGTAGATTGATGGCTGATGCACCAAATGCTGAAGTAATTTTTACTTTCGATGGTGATGAAGCTGGTAAGAAGGCAGCTGAAAAGGCTTTTGAAGAGGATCAAAACTTTGCAGCGCAAACATATGTAGCAGTTGCTGAAGCTGGGATGGATCCTTGTGATTTACGGCTAAATAAAGGTAATGAAGCATTACATGCTTTGTTAGCTACAAAAACTCCACTTTTTGAATTCAAATTAAAGACAGAGTTTGATAAATATCAACTCGATACTGTCGAGCAACGTTCCAGGGCGTTGACAGGTTTAGCACCAATATTAAATAGGATTAAAGACCCAATGGTCCGCCCAGCTTATATACGAAAAGTAGCAAGTTGGTTAGGTGTTGATGTGCAAGATGTCGAACGACAAATGCGATTAAATCCAGCAACGATACCTACGTCAGTTCAGCAAGAACCAGAGCCAGCGAATATAACACCTACAGTTGAAGAGTTACCACCAACTAAAGTTTATTTGCGGCCAGACCCACAGGACAAGGCAGC
The DNA here is from genome assembly GCA_047606545.1 of Micrococcaceae bacterium. Taxonomy (GTDB): domain Bacteria; phylum Actinomycetota; class Actinomycetes; order Actinomycetales; family Micrococcaceae; genus JASGDC01. The sequence continues at coordinate 9,404 of JASGEI010000019.1, forward strand.
ACAAGTGGAACGGGAAGCTCTAGAAGTTATGGTTCAGCATCCTGAGTTGTTAACAGAAGATTCAAAGAACTTATTTTTGACAAGTGTTTTTGAAGTTGAAGCGTACGCTGAAGTAGCTAAAGCTATCCGCGAAGCAATTTTTGACAATGTCGGGGCTAATGAATGGGTTGGTAAAATTCGTGCAGAAGTTCCAGGAATTTTAGTGCCGTTAGTGGGAGAGCTTGCGATGCGTGATTTGCCTGCAAGTACGGAAACTGAACTAACAGCATACTCACAAGCAATGGTTGTCCGATTAAAAGTACTTGAACTTGATAGAGCAAAAACTGATGCACAAATGCGAATGAGTCGATTAGGCCCTATCGCATCAACGCAAGAATTAAAGGAAATTCAGACGGAGCTTATCGATATTGAGATTGAGCGTCGTGGTTTGCTTTACAATACCTAGAATACTCTCAAGTATGAGAGCCAAATTTATTTAGCGGGCTTGAGTACCAGTGTAGTGTCCTGAAGCTAATACATGTTCATTAACTTCAGGTAAAATAGCTTCGATACTATCATGTTTGTCAGTGACTTCAAGTTCTTTATCCAAAGCATACAAATGAAATAAGTAACGATGAATACCATGTCCAGGTAATGCTCTAGGGCCGTTGTATTGCCTGCGTTTTTTACGATCAGGGATGAAAGTAAGTGCTGAATTATCAGAAGTTAATGTACCTTCTGGTAAGTCTTTAATTTCAGGTGAAAAGAAAACCAAGAAGTGAAGTATCGGCTTTTCGGCAGGAACATCGATGTCTTCCATGATAAACATTAACTGTTTCGTGCTTTCTGGCAGCTTTGTCCAGTGAAATTCAGGAGATAGATTATCGCCACGGCCTTTACCTGCATGCTTATCAGGAATTGCTGCACCGTTAGGAAAAGAGCTACTATTTAATTCAATATTTCCAATTGCTTGTAGCTCAGGACGATGTTGGTATGAGTTCTTTGTGCCTGGTCGTTTATTCTTCAATGCTTTACCCAGGGGCGTAACAAGTTTCTCAAGAAATCTCATGATAATCCTTTAGCTATTACTTAGCGTTATTTTGTACAATTACTTGTAATCTTAACTTAGAATATTGTTATTCTATTCAAAACAACACACTATCAGTGGTATTCTTGCAGGGAGTAAATATAAATATTTGAGGAAGTATATTATGGCGAAAGTAACAGGTTTTGGTGGGTTTTTCTTCACAGCCAAAGATCCAGAAAAATTAGCACAGTGGTATGAAAAATTCCTTGGAATTGCTAAGGTTCCTGCAAGTATGGATGATCAACCTTGGATACAGGAAGCTGGTGTTACCGCATTTCAGCCATTTGCAGTAAGCCCTGGTTTAGGCGTTATTTATGGCGAAGATAATAAGATTGGCAATGATAAAGGTTGGGGACTTAATTTCCGCGTCGATAATCTTGAAGAAATGATTACGAATCTGGAAAATAACGATATTGAAGTATATAAAGATCCAGAAAACTATCCAATGGGTACTTTTGCTTCATTAGTAGACCCTGAAGGAAATCCTATTCAGTTATGGCAACCAACATATTAATTTTTTAGATTTTCATATTAGTTCTTAGCTATCTGTAATAAGATGGAAGTGGAGGTAATTACCATGACAACATTCTATGATTTTTCCGTTAAAGACCAAGAAGGAAAAAAAGTTTCTCTTGAAGAATATAAGGGCAAAGTACTTTTAGTTGTAAATACTGCAACTAAATGTGGCTTTACACCGCAATATGAAGGACTTGAAGAACTATACAAAGAGTTCAAAGATCAAGACTTTGAGATTTTGGATTTTCCATGTAACCAGTTCAATGAACAAGCTCCAGGAGATGTATCTGAAATTGATAGTTTCTGCCGTATTACTTATGGAACTGAATTCCCACGTTTTGGGAAACTTGATGTAAATGGCGAAGATGCAGCACCAGTATACAAGTGGCTTCGTGAAGAAAAGCCAGAAGATGAAGGCGATCAGGCTACAATTAAGGAATTCGTAGACCGTATTGCTCCAATGAATCCTTACGTTGATGAACCAGGTTCAATTAAATGGAACTTCACTAAGTTTTTAATTGATGCTGAAGGTAACGTTACTCATCGTTACTCATCTACAGTAACGCCAGAAGATCTAACGGAAGTAATTTCTAAGGAGCTTAATGTAGAGAAGGAAGACTAATTATAGTTTTATATAGAGGGCTATAGTTTTATAAGCCCTCTATATTAGTCCTTAAATATTTGTATAGAACTATTCGTATGTTAAATCCAAGAGGCATTTACTTAACAAAATTTCTTATGTAAAAAATTTGGCATAAATAAAAAATGAGTGCTACACTATATAAAGTATTCTCCCGTAGCTCAGTTGGCAGAGCATTCGACTGTTAATCGAAGGGTCACTGGTTCGAGCCCAGTCGGGAGAGCGATTCTCAAGCCTTAGTTCGTGTTGGACTAAGGCTTTTATTGTAAGAGGTTGCTTATGAAGCGTATTCTTGTTGATGCTCGCTATGTAAAGACTGATGGCTATGATGGTATTAGCCGTTATTCTGAGTGCATAATTAATGCATTGCATAAATTACATCCTTTAGAATTATTGATTCATGATGAGCAGCAAAAAACAAAGCTACCTAAAGATGCAAAGTTCCACATGTTTCATGCGCCGACGAGTCCACAAGAACCATTTAGCGCCAGAAAACTTAATGAAATAAACCATGATGTTTTCTATTCGCCAATGCAGACAGTTGGGTTAAGAGGTAAGAAGTTTCCAGCAATTCTCACTTTGCATGATTTAATTTATTATGAATATCCAGAGCCACCTAAAGATTTTGCACCACATATTAGGGCAATTTGGAGGTTATATCATAAGGCATATTTCCCACAAAGATTGCTTTTAAATTCTGCCGATGCTGTAGTCACTGTAAGTGAAACTAGCAAGGCTGAGATTGAAAAACATCGGTTAACTAGCAAGCCAGTTGAAGTAGTTTATAATGCAGTGGACAGGGTAACACCTTCACAAAAACCATTGTCAAAACGTAAAAATGAGTTAGTTTATATGGGATCATTTATTCCATATAAAAATGTGGCGCTGTTAGTTAAAACAATTAATCATTTTCCTAAGTTTAAATTAAGATTACTGAGCAAAGTTAGTAGTAAAGTTAAGAAACAGCTAATTCAATTAGCTGATAACCCTAAACAGCTTATTTTTGATAATGGTGTTAGTGATAAAGAATATCATGATATCTTAAGCAATGCTTTCGCTGCAGTTACTGCTTCAAAAGCTGAAGGTTTTGGGATTCCGATTATTGAAGCTATGCAAGTAGGAACACCAGTCATATGTAGTGATATCCCAATATTCCATGAGATTGCTCAGGATGCTGCATTATTTGCAGACAACACTACTGAACTTGCTTTTGTAGAGCAATTACATTGGTTACAAGATCAGCGTTTATGGGAAGAACAGCGAGAAAAAGGGTTGAAACAGTGTCAAAAATTCAGTTGGGATAAATCAGCACAAAAACTATTAGAAGTACTACAGGCCTGTATTTTGAAATAATGCGCAAAGGTCGGTAAAGTTATACTTAGGTCAATTTTGACTAGGCTGGGGCCATAGCTCAGTTGGTTAGAGCAGTGAACTCATAATTCATTGGTCGCGGGTTCAAGTCCCGCTGGCCCCACACGGTAACCCTTATTCCTTTTATGGAGTAAGGGTTTTACTATATCTGGCTTCTATAACAATTACTGACGGTAAACTTAAAGTTCGTATCAAAAGGAAAGAAAACTTTTTGGAATATCAATAATCGAGATAAAGCTATTGTGATTGATCTTAAAGATGAGAAATATGACAGGTTAATTCTTGAAGTTAATAATACCAAGGAAGTGATGGATAAGCTTAATAAAACTAATAGCTAGCAAAAGAGTATTAAAAATCCCCTAGATTTAAAATCCTAGGGGATTTTTAATTAATAATTTAACTATTAGTTGGTTCACATGCAATACCATTACCATCATGGTCAAGAGTAGTGCTGTATCCAGGCTGTCCCTTGAATAGTGGGGTCGCACCAGCAGCTCGTGCTGCTTGACAAGACTTGAAGTTTACAGACTGTGTAGCATGACGTGGTAAACGAGTTTTTGGTTTATATAAGTTAGGATTAGCAGCTTTGATTTCCTTGCTATATGCATGTGCAGTACACGTAGTGTGGCTATTTGCACCATATAGGAATTTTTGTGCAACTAGTTTCTTGTCAATGTAAATTTCACAAGAAGCTTGAGTAGTTGCTTTATCTTTGGCAGCTGACTCTACAGTTACGCGTGCTTGGTATGCATTTAACTTATTTTCAGTAAGTCTAACTGTTTCATGGTAGCTCTTATGGATTTTCTTTACTTTTTGATTTGCGTTACCTTTATCGTAAGTAACAGTTGCAGAGCCAGTAGCTGTTATCTTATATTCCACACTATGATTATGGCGAATAAGATTGAAAAGTGTCAGTATTAAGGCAAGTGCTATTGCTCCTACCAATACGTACATTAGGCCACCCTTATCTTTCTTAGATTTTCCACCAGATTTAGCCTTAGCTTTATGTTCGGTATTAGCAGTTTTAGTTACAGTGCTTGTTTTTTCCTTTTTAACTGCATTTTCCGTTTGTGTTTCAATGTTTTCAGCCGTTGTTTTGGTTTCATTTACCGTTTCATCTGCAGCTTTAGTATTATTATCTGTATCTTGATTAGATTCTAGCTGAGTGTTAACTGTTTCATGTGATTCTTCAGAAATTACTTTTTTAACTTCTTCTTTACCATGATTAACATTTTTGTTATTTTGGCTAATATTTTCGTTATTAATTTCTGGTTCGTTGTTGTCGTTTTGTTTTTCCATTTTTATCTTTCTGGTGCTTACTTAAGTAAGTTTCGCTTAGCTTTATAAACTATACAGTATCCCACATAGTTGCAATAACAAGATGAATCATTGCTAATGTAGCAAGTGCAGTAGAAAAGGTTTGCAGATTAGCAAACCAAAGCAACAATGACGCAATTATACAAATAGTTGCTTTTCCTACTACCCGCCAAGGCTTATCTAGTTCTCTTTTAGCCCCAGGGGTTAAAAACACTACCCAGAGACCAGCTGCAATAAGTGGTAGGAAAATTGCACCCACCATATTGTTTGGTGGTGGGAACATATTAAAAGCGGCAGTACTAAGACCATAAAGTACTCCAATTTGTAGTACCATGCCTAGGAAATTATTGATTTTAACGTCTGATTGTCTTGGATCCATAATCTTAGTGTATAATTTTCTTCCTAATTTGTGGCAGTGTTCGTAAGCCATTTTTCCAAAGAATTATAGCAAGCACGGATATCTTGTTGTGGCACATGTTCATTATCACTATGTGCTAACATCGGATCTCCTGGGCCAAAGTTTACTGCTGGAATACCAATTTTGCTGAAACGTGCTACATCAGTCCAGCCATATTTTGGCATTGGCTCCATCCCAACTACCTCAACGAAATTCTTGACATCAGGTAAATCAAGACCTGGACGTGCTGCTGGTGCGGAATCTACTATTTCTACTTCGAAACCTTTAAAGACTTCCTCGATATGAGCTTGTGCTTGGGACTCAGTCTTATCTGGTGCATAGCGGTAATTAACTAACACATGAGCATTATCAGGAATTACGTTAGTAGCAACGCCACCTTCAATATGCACTGCACTTAGTCCTTCACGGTATTCAAGACCTTCAACAGTAATAGTTTTTGGTTCATAATTGGCTAATGTATTTAGTGCTGGAGCAAGCATATGGATAGCATTCTTGCCCTTCCAAGCTCGACCTGAGTGGGCAGCAAGGCCTACAGTTGCAATCTTTGCTCGTAATGTACCATTACAGCCACCTTCTACATGAGCATCGCTTGGTTCAAGTAAGATAGCAAAATCTCCAGTAATAAGTTCTGGTTGTTCTTTGATAAGACGACCTAAACCACTTTTGTAAGCTTCTACTTCTTCATGGTCGTAGAAGATATAAGTGATATCGAAAGCTGCGTCAGCTAGCTTTGCAGCTAAAGCTAATTGAACAGCTACGCCACCTTTCATATCAGTAGTACCACGACCATAGAGAATCCCGTCTTTAACAGTTGCAGGTATTGTGCCTTTTGAACCAGGTACAGTAGGTAGTGGTACGGTATCTAGATGTCCGGCTAGAATAACACGGCGTTTTTTACCCCAATTAGTACGAGCTACGATTGCATCTTGGTTGCGAGTAACCTCTAAATAATTAAGCTGTTTTAGTTCTTTTTCTACTAAGTCAGCAATCTTAGTTTCATTATCAGAGACACTATTAATATTTATAAGTTGTTCTGTTAAATCAGCTACGTCAGCTTTCAGATCAAGTCGCATTATTTTCCTTCTTGGTAGGCTGTTCATTAGGTTGCGTCACGTTTAAGTTTTTCATAAATAGTGTAGCAATCGTACCAATAAGCATTACTATGACTACTAGATAAAGAGTGTGGGATGTTGCATCCGTGATGCCTTGGCGCAAAATAGTATCCACAGCATTTTTAATATTTTCGATAATTGTTGCTGGAGTTCCTGCAGGTGCATGGAAGCTTGGTGGCGCAGAAAATTCACCGCCAGCACCATTAATAATGCCGTTAACTACTTGATCACGGGCTGGTACTGGAATACTGCCTGCATTAGCATGGGCAGCGTTAGTTAGTTGGTCTTTAATCTGAGTAGACATTACCGAAGCTACGATTGCAGAGCCTAATACACCACCAATTTGACGGATTGTATTGAAAGCAGCAGAGCTGATACCAGAGTCTGCAACTGGTACACTTTGGGTCACGATATTACTAATTGGGGAGAATACTCCAGCAAGACCAATACCAGTTATCAATGAGAATATGATAACTGGGAGTAAGTTACCTTGTGGGTTCATTGTCAGAATAATCCCAATGGTACCTAGAGTATATAGTGCGAAACCACCTGTCGCGATAAAGCGAGGTTCAATTTTTTGACTTATTTTACCGACATAAGGTGAAAATGCGCCAGATACTAAAGACATCGGTAAGAATACTAGTGCTGCTTTAGTAGGATCCATCCCTAGTCCAGTCTGTAGATATAAAGTAAATGGTAGTGAGAATGTTAGCATTGCAAAACTAGCAGAAAAACCGGCAACATTTGCTAGGATGAAATTTCGGCTTCTAAACAAACGTAATGGTAATAGCGAATTTTTACCTTCTGTCTTTTGGCGCCAAATAAATAGCATCATGAAGATAACGCCGATAATAATTAAGTTCCACACGCTAATAACACCAGTGATTTTGCCCCAATCGTATTGGTGACCTTCTTGTAAACCGAAAGTGATACAGAACATACCTACACCAGAAAGTACGATAGATATGAAATCTAGTTTAATATTCTGACCTTCAAAGTTAGGAAGCAGCTTAATTGCCATAATTACCGCAATTACACCAAATGGGATATTAACGAAGAAAATCCATTCCCAACCAAGTGAGTCAACGATTACACCGCCGATAAGTGGCCCAAAGATAGTTGCAACACCGGCAACAGCACCCCAGAAACCAAGAGCTTTGCCTCGTTCTTTTGGTGGGAAAATTTTTGCAATCATTGCCATTGTTTGTGGCACTAACATTGCTCCACCAAGACCTTGAACGGCACGTGCAATAATCAATTCCTCGACAGTATGTGCAAAACCACACCAAGCTGAGGAAAGTGTGAATACTACAGTTCCAGCAAGGAATAATTTATCCTGACCAAAACGGTCACCTAAACGCCCAGTTAATAGTAGTGGTACAGCAGTCGTTAATGCATAAGCACTGTTAACCCACAATAGAGTAGTTAGGTCAGTATTAAAATGTTTTAGCAAAGTAGGGATAGCAATATTTACAATAGTGGTGTCTACCATAATCATGAAGAATGCCAATAACATTGGAATCAATGTAAGCATTGGATTTGCTACAGTTTGCTTTTTCATAAATCCTTTTCTTAAATTGGGGGTTTTGATTAAGTATGGAATATCTGTATAAGTGAGATTAATTGCTGTATTTTTGCACAACTTATAGAAGCTAAATCTTATTTTGCACAGATATTATCAATGCTACTACTGCTGAAGTAAATTAGCTATATAAGTTTATGAGTATTCTTAATAGGTATATGACTTAAATACTTTCAATATCTCTGCGTTTAAAGAAAAGTGCACTTAAACAAAAGATTACGATAGCGGCACCCACAAATATTAGCGATGGAATGAAATATGGATTTGTTTCGTAAAAATTTGGAACGGATGCAAAAGGTGAAACTTTAATTGCCCAGTCTGGCAGGTTAAAGATAGGACCTATGATTGTGATTAGTGCTACTAGAGTAATAGGTAACATTGTCAGTTTCATCGTGGATTGTGCCATTGTATACAGCAGTGCAGCAATGCTTGCAATCAATAAACTTGCTGGTAGGTAGCCGATAATATTTAAGAATACCTTCTCAAATGCTACGCCATTTAGTACTCGAGAAGTGTTCCAAGCAAAAATTAATGCTGCAACAACGAATAGGAAAATTGTTACTAAAACAGCTAGTAAGACATAAGAGAAGTACCATTTAATACGACTAACTGGACCTGAGGAAAGTAAGAAAGCTAGATGTGAATCATGCTCTTCACTAGTCATGCGTCTAATCATCATACTTGGAAATACTGCTAAAACTATCGCCAATATGATAATTAATGAATTAACCATTGCTTGGTTCATTGTCAAACTATCACCTAAACGTTGGAACACTTGCTCTGCTTCTGAACTAGCACTAGCAACATCACCTGCTGAAGTAGCAGCTTGGCTCATTACTAAAGCTAATATGATTGTAGATATTGTCCAACGTAATAAACTGGCTGTATTTAGTTTATAACTTAATGCAAGGGTCGATTTTAACCATTTTGGAGCGTTTGGTTTGCCATAGTCTCGATGAATATAAGCATCCCCAATATCACGATTTTCGTAAAGCTTCCAAACAACAATGCTAAGTACTGCAATTACTGCTGCAGGCACAGTTAAGATATCCCAAACATTTTTAGCATAACTTTCGGTGCGGTTTACCCACTCGAAGGGAGACATCCAACTTATCCAATGTAATTCATCTTTTGAATCGCCAAGAACACGTATTAGGAATGTAAAAGCAACTAACCCTAAACTATAGGCAGTAGCACTGGGACTATCGTCAAATATTTGGGCAAGTAATAATGCGATAACTCCAAAAGTGCCAGTAATGAAGATAAAGGCTAAGCTAAGTAGCGTAGTGCCAGCAAAAGGAGCTCCGTTTAGTAACAATGTTAAAAAAGTAGTAACTCCAAGTAATATACAAGAAATTGCGAGTGTGGTAAAACTTGCGGCTAATGGTACATTACGTTTTATCGGAGTAGAAAGTAAGAGCTCGACCGAGGAATTTTCTTCGGCTTTACGTGAAGTACGTATAATTCCAATCATGATACAAATTGCAGCAAATAAGGCAGTAAAAGCACCTACACGCCATGCAGTGAAGCCACCTGGAGTAGTAATGTCGTAAATTGGACCAATTAAAATTTTGAAAAATCCATTAGTTCCCATTTCGGCAGCCATTTTGTATTTATCACTATCAGTAGGGAATAAGTCAAGGAAAGAACGGTAAGTAAAAATTGGTAACAGCCCTATTAAGATTGGTGCAATAACCAATAAAACTTTATCTTGTTTCAGATTTTTCTTTGCAATTTCTAATGGCTTCATTTATTCATCGCTTAAATAATGAGTTAGGAATTTTTCTTGTAGTTCCTCGTTTGATAGCTGTTCATGCGGATTATTAATAAACTCAATATCCTTACCATCTTTAACAATAGTAATTTTGTCACAAAGGGCTGCTACCTCTTCTAGATGATGGCTAGAAAGTAACACGGTGGCACCTTCGAGTTGCTTATTAAGTACTTCATCTTGGAAAACATGTTCCATAATGGGATCTAGCCCACTAGTTGGTTCATCAAATACGAAAAGTTTTGCATTTGTAGCTAATGCTGAAATTAAAGCGATTTTTTGTTTATTTCCTCTAGAGTAACTGCGTGCTTTTTTCGTAGGATCAAATTCAAACTTAGTGATTAATTCATCGATACGGCGTTGCGGTATCCCTCCGCGCATATTGCTAAGGAAATCAATGATTTCGCCACCTGTTAGGTTAGGCCACAATGTTACTTCATCAGGTACATAAGCGATACTTTGGTGTAATTTTTCTGGTTTTTTCCAAGGGTTGGCACCGAGCACTTCTAGTTTGCCACTATTGAGCTTGATTGTGCCCATAATTGCCTTGATAGTAGTAGACTTACCGGCGCCATTTGGACCTAGAAAACCATGAACTTCACCTGGGGCGACATTTAAGTTTAATCCAGTTAGTGCTTCCACATGACCATAGTTTTTCTTTAAATTTTCTGCATCAATAATTAAAGAACTCATAGGCAAAAGTATACCCTTTTCGTAAGTTTTTGATAGTTATGAGACGCTTGCTGATGTTAGCATTAAAAGCATGACTGAAAAAGAATTTGTACAAGGCACCTTCATCCGTCGTGGTAAAGAAGAGAGCCACAGCACTTCCGACTTTAGATTACTGCAAACTTCCGGTCAAGATGATTGGGTTCGTACCGACCCTTGGCGTGTATTACGTATCCAAAGTGAGTTTGTTGAAGGATTTGACGCGCTGGCAGGGTTACCTTCTGCGGTTAGTGTTTTTGGTTCTGCTCGCATTAAATCTAGTAGTGAGTATTACGAAATTGGCGTAGAAGTAGGTAAGCAACTTGTAAAAGCTGGTTATGCAGTAATTACTGGTGGCGGACCAGGTGCGATGGAAGCTGCTAATAAAGGAGCTAAGGAAACAGGTGGAAAATCAATAGGCCTTGGTATCGAGTTGCCTTTTGAGACGGGTCTAAATGAGTATGTAGATCTGGGAATTAATTTCCGTTACTTCTTTGTCCGTAAGACAATGTTTGTTAAATACGCACAAGGTTTTATCGTGCTTCCTGGCGGCTTTGGCACTATGGATGAACTTTTTGAAGCGTTGACGTTGTTGCAAACACATAAAATTAAAGACTTCCCAATCGTTTTAGTTGGTAAGAAGTTTTGGGAACCAATGCTTCAATGGTGCAAAGATGCTTTGCTTGCTGAGGGCATGATTAATGAAAGTGACTTAGAGCGTTTCTATATTACTGATGTCCCTGAAGAAGCAGTTAATTACATCGTTAAAAATAGTAATAGGTAATAAACTAGGTAGAGTTTCATGATGTTATTAATAATTGTGGCAGTATTAATTGCAGTACTGACTGGTTTTATTGTTTACACCAAACAAATACCGAATGGGTTTTTGGATTATCCTGCGAAACCAGTTGCTAAAAAACGTCATAAACGTAAAAAACTTCAGAAAGAATAGTTTGTAAGTGTTCGGTAAAATTTTGACACGTTTTTCCCGACTGGCATGGCAGTGGCAAGTAACACTTATTTATGGGGTAGCTCGTTTAGTATCAGTGTTAATTATGCTGGCTACTGCCAGTTTTCAACCAGATAATCCTTGGACTGGTCCACACCCAAGTTATTTTCAATACACACAATTTTGGGATAGTCAGTGGTACCAAACAATTTACGATACTGGTTATCCAAATAAACTGCCTAAAGATGAAATAGGAATTGTAGAACAAAGTCCTTGGGCTTTTTATCCATTATTTCCAGCAATTGTAAAACTTTTAAATAAAGTTACGACAGTTGACTGGTTATATTTAGCCCCTTTAACAGCTACTTTACTAGGTTTTCTTGCGGCTCTTGTCATCTATAAGTTATTTCGAACGGTTGCTAATCATACGCAAACGCTTTGGGCGATAGCATTAATTGCTTTTTTGCCTGTTGCCCCGATTTTGCAAGTGCCGTATGCAGAATCTTTGCAGTTATTCTTGTTAGCAATTTGTTTATACTATTTGAGGAAACAAAATTATCCACAGCTTTTTCTAGTAATTCCTTTATTATGTTTATCACGACCAATTGGTGCTCCTTGGGCAGCACTGCTGGCTTTTTACACGTTTTACCGCTGGTTTATTGCCAAAGATTTCAAAAGCAAAAGCGAACTTTACCAGAATATAGCACTTGTAGTTTACTCAGGTATCTGGGCACTAGTTTGGGCTTTCTTAGCAGGATACGTGACTGGAATTCCAGATGCATACACCAAAACTGAAATGTCATGGCGTGGTAGCGGAGATTTAGTCTTGTTTGAGCCTTGGTTTAAAATTGGCGTCTATATGTTAGGGCCGATTGGCGTTATAGCGCCGGTTATCATCTTCGGATTATTTTTCTGGGCGTTATATTCAAAGCCTTGTCGAGAACTTGGTATTGAGCTGCAGCTTTGGTGCGCAGCTTATGGGCTATATTTATTTGCTGTATTTGAACCACAAACCAGCACTTTTCGGATGCTAATTCCACTTTTCCCAATGCTTTTAGCACTAGTCATGAAAATAAATTCTAAAATTATCTTAATAGCTATCCTTTGCATTTCAATCCCGTTGCAAATACTTTGGGTAGGGGAGCTTTGGAACTTTGTACCTTTGCCACAAGGTGGCGATTGGCCACCGTAAGTTTTAGTTAGTGAAATAGCTATTGGTACACAGCTTCTTCTAATGGTGTAAAAGTTTTAGTAGTTCTCCAGGGAATCTAACTTTATCTATAAAGGCAATGCGAGTAACATGGATAAGTGATGGACTTAAAATATGAACTTCCCGAAATAAACTCTGTAACTGACCTTTCAAAAGTTAGTGATGAGGATGCTAAGTATACTTGTAAGTTACCAAAAGACACTAAAGGTGCAGACTTTCGTGCTAAAGGTGCTTTTGTTGCGCGAAAAACTCGCGCTGATGTGCTATGGATTGATGGGCTTGCAGACTATGACGCTAACGCACAGCAAAACTTCGTTGAAGCACTGATTCTCGCTACTTACCGCCACCCACGTTTTGGACTAACTGAAGTTCCACCTGCGCAGCCAAAAGTGGTAAACGTAGTTGGATTAGATGAAGATTTGCTTAAGTCTATTCGAGCTCGGACTGAGGCCACTTTTATTGCTCGTGATTTAACAAACTTCCCATCATCGATTAAAAATCCAGAATGGATGGCTGAACAGGTTAAAGAACTAAGTGACATTCCAGGCCTTGAAGTCAAAGTAATTCACTATGAAGAATTAATAGAACGTGGCTTTGGTGCCATTGTGGCGGTAGGTAAAGGTTCGGTAAATAAGCCTTGTCTAATTCATCTTACTTACACTCCAGAGGGAGCAGATGAAAATACTGCACACTATGCTCTGGCAGGTAAAGGTATTACTTTTGACACTGGTGGTGTGAACTTAAAGTCTCGTGTTGGTATGGAAATTATGAATACTGATATGGGCGGCTCAGCTGTAGTATTTGGCGTAATCCGTGCAGCGGCACAGCTTAAGTTGAATGTAAAAATTGATTCTTTAATGGCTATGGCTGAAAATCATATTGGTGGTGGTGCATATCGCCCAGCTGATATTGTTACTAGTTATAGTGGCAAGACTATGGAAATTATAAATACTGATGCTGAAGGTAGAGTGGTATTATCTGATGCGATTGGTTATGCAGCATTAGAGCTTAAGCCAGATTTCATTATTGATCTTGCTACTTTGACTGGGTCTTCTACTATGACAGTGGGGCATCAACACAGTTGTTTCTACTCAACACATGATGGTCTTGCAGAAGGTTTGATCGAAAGTGGTGAAGCAAGTGGTGAGTATCTATGGCGAATGCCATTTGCTTATGATGAGTATCGCGGAATGTTAGAGAGTTCTCATGCTGATATCTTACAGGGAAACTACGATATTGGTGGTGGCTCCGTTGCCGCTGCAGTTATCTTAGAATTCTATGCAGAAGGTATACCTTGGGCACATTTTGATATGGCTGGACCAGCACGTTTCCCTAAAGATTATGATGAATATGTAAAAGGCGCTACCGGTTATGGGGTACGCTGTTTGGTAGAGTACTTTGAACGTAATTTTGCTAATAAGTAGCAAAATCGGGATTATACAGGGAAAGTAGCAATATGTTTGGTATCAATGGTACTGAGTTCATGATACTAATTTTCATTGCCATTTTTATTGTTGGTCCCGATCGGATGCCTAAGTACGCTAAAGATCTTGCACATTATATTCGTAAAATACGTGAAATGTCTGAGAGTGCGAAATCTCAGATAAAAGATGAGATGGGGGAAGACTCTATCTCAATGGCAGATATCAAAAAGTTTGACCCACGTCAGTACGATCCTCGAAAAATTATTAAAGAAGCATTATCAGAAGATGTCACGGACACTCTTCATGAAGTAAAGTCTACAGTTACTGACTTCACTTCAGCTGTTGACTCTGATGTACTTACTCCCACTAAAAACTTAGTAACAGCTGCTACTTCAGGTGTTAGGGGTATCAAAGAAGGTAAAAATATAAGTGCAGTGTCTTCTGCAGTTACTAGCATTAGTGAAGCTGCTTCAGGGTTTACAAAGAGTGAAGAAAATACTCCAGCGACTTTTGGTGCAAATAACACTGCTAGTGAATCTACAGAAGAGGCTGCAAAACGAACTCCAGAAGAAAACGTAAAATTAGCTAGAGAAGCAGCGAAGAAGTCTACTGTTACTGTTGATAGTTTACCTACTGGCGCAGCTGCACCATTTGATCCAGAAGCTACTTAGTAGAGAAAATTATTAACTACCTCTAAGCCATATAAATAAAGACGAGAAGCTGGGCATCATTCACTTTTTTGGTCTATAACCCTAATATAGAATATCCTTATGTGGATAACTAACTTCAGGGTATACATTTTTCTTAATCCCACACGGAATTTCGTAAAGAAACTATAAAAATGTATACCTCAGGATTCTGGAGTGCATAACTAAAGGTCTTTTGGGGGAACTACTAAGCAGTATTCGTAGCTTATTAAACGTAGCCTGTGGAATTTTATTTGAAAAACTACGCTCTAACTAATCTATAGTAGACAAAGAATTTGAGTAGAAATAAAATCGAAAAATACCCTACTTTAAAAGAACACTTACCAGCTCTTAAGAAAGGAGAAAGAACTAAGTTATATCCAGTTTTATGCGTAATGGTATATCTGTTGAAGCAAAAAGGTTTAATGAAAGAAGCTCGAAATATTAAAAAATTTTACGAAAGTTTCCTCACGTACCTATTGTTTCTTTGGAAAAAGGGATGGGAGTTATTCCAGGTTGGGAAAATACCAAACTATGGAGCTTGTAATTTTCTAACTACACAAATTCATGTAGTTTAAATTTTTATTTTCGCAATTGCTTTTAATACCGGACTAGCAATATCTGGTTTTGTTATTAGCTTATCACTAGCTGTTTCCGCTACGATAGGTATTTTAGTAAGTAGTTCAGCATCAAGTTCTTCTGCAATCTTTTTGCCACCGTTAGCACCAAAAATCTCATAAGCCTTACCATCTGGCGTGATGAAGTGACTCATATTTTCGATGACACCTATTACTTCTTGATCATTTTTTTTTGCAAGTAGGCCCGTGCGAATTGAGATATCTGCTGCATGGGGTTGTGGCGTAGTGACAATCAGCACTTTTGCTTGTGGCAATAGTTGTCCCATGGAGATAGCGATATCACCAGTTCCAGGAGGTAAGTCTAGGAATAAATAATCTAGTTCAGGGAAAGCTACATCATTTAAAAGTTGATGTACTGCACGGTGTAACATTGGCCCGCGCCAAGCGACGATTTCATTCTCGTTTACAAACATTCCCATAGAGACTAGATACAAACCATTAACTTCGACAGGTTTAATTAGCGTACCAGCGCGTTTAGCTTTTTCCGTAATTTTAAATAATTTGGGAATTGAAAACCCAAAAACATCTAAATCTACAATGCCGACTTTGAAGCCTTTACGAGCATAATCACTAGCCAGTAGGGCAGTAACAGTAGATTTGCCTACACCACCTTTGCCACTAGTTACAGCAATTATTTTTTTGGCATTGATATCTAGTGCTTGGATAGCATTAGTGGGCCTAAGATGTGGAGGTAGGGCCATCTTTTTTAGCTTCTATTGATTCAGATTTATGCAATTTAGATTCAGTTATTTCAGGATTAGTTTCTGTTTTTTCTTCTTCACGTTTTTTATCTAGTTCTTCCATAATCATTTTGATCTCAGAACGAACAAAGTCGCGAGTCGCCACATCACGTAGGGCAATACGTAAAGCTGCAATTTCGCGAGCCAAGTATTCAGTATTTGCCTCATTGCGTTCTGCAATTCTACGATCATTTTCAGCAATTACACGGTCACGGTCATCTTGACGGTTTTGTGCTAATAGCAATAGTGGTGCTGCATAAGATGCTTGCAAGGAAAGCATCAAAGTCAACAAAGTGAAGTTTTGGGCACGTGGGTCAAATTGCCAGCTTTCCTTCATAAGAGTATTCCAAGCCAGCCAAACGCCACAGAAAATAGTCATGTAAATTAAGAAACTTGGGGTACCCATGAATCTAGCAAAGTTTTCCGTCATTTGCCCAAAAGCATCGGGGTCCGGCTTTCTTGGTAAAAAACGTTTTCTAGAGCGTCCTAGCGGAGTAGTGATGTCTGTTTTTTTCTTATGCTTTTTATCAGCCATCGTCTTCTCCAATCTCTATCTCTTCTTTTTTAAAACTTTCTTGTTCACGCCAGTCTTCTGGAAGAATTTCATCTAGTACGTCATCTACAGTTACTGCACCTACCAAACTTTGTTTCGAGTTTACTACTGGGATAGTTACCATGTCATAGGCTGCTAGTTTTTTCACTACTTGAGCTACTGGAGTCTGGTCAGAAACAGGTGAGACATTTTTATCAATTAGACTACCGACTTGTTCCATAGGGGTGGAACGTAATAATTGCTGGAAGTGAACTGACCCCAGATAGGTGCCAGTTGGAGTCTCTAATGGCGGACGACAAATGAAAATTGAAGATGCATTTGCAGGAGACACATCTTCTTGTTGGATATGAGCCAAAGCCTCTGCAACTGTAGCTTCTGGCGGCAAAATAATTGGCTCAGGGGTCATCAATGCACCAGCAACGTTATCTTCATAAGCCATTAAGCGTTGGAACTCTTCGGCATCGTCTGGATCCATCAAATCAAGTAGAATTTTTGCTTTTGCTGGCGATAGTTCATCTAGTAAGTCAACAGCATCGTCTGGTTCCATTTCTTCCAAGACGAGTGCTGCGCGTTCACTACCTAATGATTCGATAATAAGGAC
This sequence comes from Micrococcaceae bacterium, assembly GCA_047606545.1. Lineage (GTDB taxonomy): Bacteria > Actinomycetota > Actinomycetes > Actinomycetales > Micrococcaceae > JASGDC01. Next base: position 26,706 of record JASGEI010000019.1, read on the forward strand.
TTGGTCATCATCACTCATTTCAGCAATTACAGTAGCGAGGCGTTCATCTGAAAGTTCATTAGCAATTTCAATACGTCGGCGTACCGGAACTTCAGTTAATGCTGTTGCAAAGTCTGCAGGATTTTCATCTTTATGTGCATGAATGAACTGAGTTGCGGCTTGAGGTTCTTCTTGAGCATCATGTACAGTGTCAATCCATGGCACCAGCCGAGTAGTTCCTTTCCGAAACCTACCCAAAGGAGACTTAGTGCGTCCTTGACGAATATAGATATCAGTAATTTTAAAGAAGTATTTACGTTTAGTAAATGCTACGTCTTCAATAGTTCCTTTGGAATTATCTTCGATAAGAGTCACTTCACGGTCAAAAATTTCGGCAGCTACCAGTTTTTCATAACCACGTTGCTCGAATTTCTTAATGTTGTCAGTGTTACGCACGATAATTTGCTGGCTTTTAATATCTTCCACTTTTTCCATTCGGAAGAATAAGCGCTTACGTTGCGGTGTATCAACAACGATACCCACTACAAGAGGGGATAGCCCTTTAGGCCTAGGCGTTATCACTACATCACGTAGGCGACCAACTCGGTCACCATTTGGTTCGAAAACGTCTAAGCCTATTAATCTTGCTACGAAAACTGTATCTGTTAAACTCATTACTTCTATTATAGCCAAAGTTTCCAGCTATATTTAAGGTTACTTTGGTAATCTACTGCTATGAGTATGTTTCCACCAAATAACCAAAATGCTTTTTTAAAGACTCAAGGTATCCCACAAGGTACAGTAATTGCTCGATACCAAACTTATATTGAAGCTCAAGTAGCGGTAGATTATCTTGCTGATCGTAATTTCCCAGTACGACTAGTGTCTATTGTTGGTACGGACTTAAAGCAAATAGAACAAGTGACAGGAAGGCTAACTCTACCTCGTGTTACACTTTCTGGTGCTTTTTCTGGAGTGTGGTTTGGGTTATTTATTGGCGTATTAATGTCTTTTAGCTCAAATGCAAATATCCTACCTGCTGCAATTGCTATTGGGGCAGCAATGGGGATTCTATTATCAGTAGCTACCCATGCAATGAATAAAGGGCGTCGTGACTTCACTTCAATGTCTCGAGTAGTAGCTAGCGTTTATGAAGTAATTGTTGATGATCGTGTCGCTCGTGATGCTAATAAGATTTTGCACCAAATGCCAAAAGAACAGCAAGTGCAGTTTATAAATATCGAAGATATTCAAAAACAACAGGTGCGGCAGGAACAGAATTTTGAGGAATCTAGCTCAGTTGAAAATAACGAAGAAGTTCAGGAAGATAACTATAAGCCAAAAGGTGAGTTTAAAGATCTAGATGACGGACGCCCTCGATTCGGAGTGCGAATCGAAGACGCCGACAATCCAGATAAAAAAGCTGATTAGTTAGCTAGAATCTTTTGCATCCACGCTTCGACATCAGCCGGCTTACGAGGTAAAGCTTTACTAAGGTTTTCGTTACCGTCTTTGGTGATTAGGACATCGTCCTCAATACGAACACCAATACCACGGTATTCTTCTGGAACTTTTAGATCATTTTCTTTGAAGTACAGACCTGGTTCAATTGTGAAAATCATGCCTTCTTCGATAGTGCCATCGAGGTAAAGTTCTTCGCGTGCTTGTGCACAGTCATGGACATCTATACCAAGATGGTGGCTAGTGCCGTGCACCATCCAACGGCGATGATACTGAAGTTCTTCATTCAGTGCTTCTGCTGCTGTGCTAGGGAGGAGACCCCATTGTTCTAAACGAGCTGCAATTACTTTCATAGCTGCATCATGGACATCACGGAATTTATTGCCAGGAATTGCGACTTCAAAAGCTGCATCAGCTGCATCAAGAACTGCCTGATATATTTTACGTTGCGTTTCAGAGAATTTACCGGTGATTGGCATGCAACGAGTAACATCTGCAGTGTAAAGTGAATCAACTTCGACACCAGCATCAACTAGTAGCAAATCTTCTTCTTTAACTGGTCCGCTGTTACGCATCCAGTGTAGGGTAGTGGCATTATTACCACTTGCTGCAATAACATCATAACCAAGCTCATTACCTTTAACACGAGCTACGGAGAAGAATGAAGTTTCTACTACACGTTCACCACGTTTGGTCTTAACTGCAACTGGAATATTGCGCACAATATTTTCAAAGCCGTCAACAGTGGCCGCAACTGCTTTTCGCATTTCATCGATACCGTATTGGTCTTTAATTAAGCGAAGTTCAGCAGCTGCTTCAGAAAGTTTAGCATCTAATTCAGTTAATTCGTCAGCTGATTCCGTACGGATTTCGTTAAGTTTTAGTTCAATTGTTGGATCAGCTTCACGGATAATACGTACTTTGCCAGGAATTTTCTCTTTAATATCTTTAGGGAAGTCTGCAATATCTTTAGTGTCAATATCGTACGCAGTCTTGATTTCATTAAGGGAAGAACGAGGACCTACCCAGAACTCACCACGACGGGCATCTGCATAAGCATCGAAACTACCATGATCGTTAGCAGGAGAGAAATACAAGATATCTTTATGTCCGTCTGTTTCTGGTTCAAGGACTAGTACTGCACCAGGTTCAGTAGCTGCACCAGTACCAATAAAGTGTGTGAATGCAGAATGTGCGCGGAAACGATAGTCAGTATCGTTACTACGAACTTTTAAATCACCAGCAGGGATGATAAGTCGATCGCCAGGAAATTTTTTAGAAAGTTCAGCACGACGTTGTTTTGTATACTTTGCAACTTCTAAAGTTTCAATATCAGTTTGGCTGCTTTCCGCCCAATCAGTACGAATAAATTTCTTGAATTCTTCAGAGCTTGGACGGCGAGACCTACTGTCTACACGGTCCTTTTGGGTGTCAGTCAATGGAGTATTATTTTTATCATTCATAGGGACAATTCTAACGCTATTTATCAGTGATAACTAGCTAGAAAAGCATATTTCAAAAAAACCACTTACATGTTATCTTTATGATAAAGGTGGTTAAAATTTAAGTTCGATGAGGAGCAAATATGAAAATTTCTATCCCAAAAGAGGTAAAAAATAATGAATTTCGAGTGGCAATTACTCCAGCTGGTGTACATGAATTAGTTCGTTTTGGCCACGAAGTGTATATCGAAAAAGATGCTGGATTAGGCTCAAATATCCCTGATGAACAGTACGAAGCTGAGGGTGCAAAGATTATTGATAGTGCTGATAAAGTGTGGGAAATCGCTGATATGGTTCTTAAAGTAAAAGAACCAATCGCCAGTGAATACCATCGACTTAAAGAAGGTTTAATTTTATTTACCTATTTGCATCTAGCTGCTGATAAGAAACTTACTGCAGCCTTAATGAAGAAAAAGGTGCACGCTATTGCCTATGAAACTGTAGAAGCTAAAGATGGTAGTCTGCCACTGTTGGCACCAATGAGTATAGTAGCTGGTAGATTATCTGCACAAGTGGCTTCTTACTTTTTAATGAAGACTCAAGGTGGTCGTGGGTTATTGATGGGTGGAGTGCCAGGTACTCAGCCTGCACGTGTAGTTGTTATCGGCGGTGGTGTTGCTGGTGAAAATGCGGTTTCTATGGCTGTAGGTCTGCACGCTAATGTGACTGTGTTGGATACCAATATTCAACGACTTGCTGAACTTGATTATCACTACCAAGGTCGTATTAGGACAATTGTAAGTAACAAACTTGATTTAGAAAAAGCTGTTAAAGAAGCGGATGTGGTAATCGGAGCGGTGCTAGTGAAAGGTGCTAAAGCCCCTAAGTTAGTTAGTAATGAGTTGGTTTCACAAATGCATCGGGGTAGTGTTTTAGTTGATATTGCAATTGACCAAGGTGGTTGTTTTGAAGATTCAAAACCTACCACTCATGAAGCGCCAACTTTTAAAGTACATGAATCAACTTTTTACTGTGTAGCAAATATGCCAGGATCAGTGCCTAGGACGTCTACTTTTGCATTGACTAATGCGACTTTGCCATATATTGTGCAGCTTGCAGCTAACGGATTGGAAGCACTTGATAAGGATCCTACGTTAGCAGCAGGGTTGAATGTTACTGAAGGTAAAATTGTGCGTAAGGAAATCCAAGAAGCTCATCCTGACTTACATTAGTAACTAGGTAAAAAGGTGTTGGTCTAGGTCTAGAAGCCTAAATCATCACCTGAGTCGCCACTATCATCAGTAGTGTAAGAGCCAACATATACGGCATTTTGTTCGGCTGACCTTGGCTTGCCCATATCAAGTGATATTTGGTCAAGACCGCTATTAGGTACTGCGAAACCATAGCGTAGACGTTGCGTATCGCCAGGTTTTAATTCTTTGAAGTGTTTGTTAGTAACGTTATTACTATCATCAGTAACTTGATCTGCTTCAGTTTGGCTATCGCCATATGAAAGTGTTGGCTCAATATCACGTAGCTGTTTTTTGGAAATTGTGTGATTAGAGCTATTATGCAAAACTACAGTAAATACTAAATACTGGCTAGAATCCGTACCTTCAGTTTCATCAGTAGATTTAGCGATTTTTGGGTCGTTGATAGTCATTTCAACGCCAGTTTTCTCCCACTGCACAGTATCACCAAAATTTACTTTAGCGTCTGCAGATTCTTGTTTGCCATCTTTGGAAACTGAATAATGCTGATCATAACCACCATCATAGGTCTGATAGCTTTCACGCTCGCTATTTACTAGCATGCCACCACCTACTATTGCAGCTACAGCAACAATAGCAATGCCACGTTTGTTTGGTTTTTTTCCATTTGGTTTTGGTGATCTTAGTTTCCTAATAGCTTTTGTTTTAATGTCAGGTTTATCTTGTTTTCCTACATTAGGATTTGTGTAAGCATAGTCACGTTTGATTTGTGGAGTTAGTTCAAGTGGTTTAGGACCGTTACTGTTTATGTTAGTATCATTATTTTTTGCGACATTTTTGCTTTTATTAATCTCAGTGTCTTCAGGTTGATGCCCTTTTTGAATTTTATCTTCACGAACGTAGCGGTATTTGCTTGAAGAAGTTTTATCTCCTGATTTATTAGCGTCATTATTCTGGGTAGTTTTATCTTTTTCGTTAGCACTAGGAGTATTTTTATAAGCTACATTTTTTTCGTCATCATTTTTACTTAGACCAATGTCAAGATTATTTTTTGTTTTATTGAATGCTTCGGGAGGAGTCGTGAATTTGGGTTCTTTGCCCTTATCATTATTATTCAATTCGTCGCTCACAGCCATTTTCCTTTCAAAATACCGCACAACCGCTTGTTATGAGATTACCGCAGTTATCTGAGATATTCTTGGGAAAACGCTGGTAGCAGAACTAATGTTTCATCCATATTGAAATAAATTCATGTGTCGAGTCAGCCATCATTTGGATTGCAATAGCACAAAGCAATAGACCAGAGATTTTAGTGACAAGTTCTACGCCGTTTGCACCAAGGACTTTTTGAACTACGCCTGAGAAACGTAGGAATAAGAAGAATATAAATAATACTAATAAAACACCTAGTGCAACAGCACTAATTTGAGCGCCATTAGTTGCTTCACGTACATATAGCATTACAGTAACGATTGCACCTGGACCAGCCATTAGTGGAATACCTAGGGGGACAAAAGCTACATTTCGTGGAGTAAGCTCATCTGGTTCATCATTTTCACCAGTTTTTCCAGACAATAACTCAAGGGCAATGATAACAAGTAGCAAGCCGCCAGCCATGCGCATAGCTGGTAGTGAAATTTGCATATAATCAAGAATTTGCTGTCCGAAGAGTGCAAATGCCACAATAATTCCACCAGCAACTAAGACTGCCTGTAATGCGAAACTGTTTCGTTCTTCAGGAGTATTTTTCTTGGTCAAGCTCATGAAAATTGGCACAGTGCCAGGAGGATCCATAATTACAAACAGTGTAATAAACACCGAAGTAAATAAATGTAAGTCCATATGCTTAAACCTTTTCAAAATTGACAGGAAAAATCAGATAAAAATATTAGTAGAGAATAGTTTAACAGAGTTAATCGTTAAGTGTGAAGTGGTTTAAATATTGTACAAGTTATTACCGCATTTTCTTACTAAAACACAATTTTCTTTGCATATAAGCGACGAAAATAGACGTTTACTAAGAAAATGGGGTCTAGAGGTTAGAAGATAGTATAGGTTCAGTGCCATTACCAAGTTCAATAATTTTTTTAACCGCTGTCAAAGAAGTTGTATTTTCTGCTAGTTTATTTGCCTTACCAGTGCCATGGTAATCCGAAGAACCAGTAATAATTAAATTGTGTTTTTCTGCAAACTTTTTTAACTTTTCTTGATGCGTTTGGCTGTGCTCTCGATGATAAACTTCAACACCATGGAGACCGAATGGTACTAGTTCTTCGATATCAGCTATAGTGTATGCATTACGATTACTACCCATTGGATGCGCTACTACTGAAACACCACCAGCATCACGCACCATATTCAATGCAGCCTCAGCACTAATTTTCTTTTGATGTATTACATAAGGCGAATCGTGTTGTAATACCGTTCCAAAAACTTCAGTACGGTCCTTAAAATAACCCAGTTTAACTAATGTGTCAGCAATATGGGGACGACCGATTGTCATGCTAGTATCTGGAAATTTCTTAATCAAATCTTCCCATGTAATGTCATAGTCTTTAGCTAAACGCTTTATAATTTTTTTTGCTCGGGTTTCTCTAAAATCTCGTTGGGTAGCGAAAGTTTCCACTAGGTATTTATTTTTTGGGTCTGGTAAATAAGCTAATATATGCATCGTTTTACCAACATGTTTGCATGTAACTTCAATGCCAGGAATTAGATTTAAGCCTACTTTTTTAGCCATAGCAATTGCTTCATTCCAGCCAAAGGTAGTGTCATGATCGGTCAATGCTAATACTGCAATTCCTTGAGCTTTAGCTTTTTCTACTAATTCTGCTGGAGTATCAGTGCCATCTGAAACACAAGAATGAGTATGTAAATCAGCTACAAAGTTTTGCCTAGCCATTATTTTCCTTTATTAAGCCCCACTTTTGTTATCGTCGTTACGAATAACTCGACGTTTGCGTTGGCGGTTACGACGTGGTTTTCGCTCATCATTACGTTTAGAATTATCGTTACGATAATTCTTATTATTACGACGGCTAGTATGTTTTGCTTTATTATCCCTAATATTTTGCTTTGGAGTCTCAGCTTTTATTCGGCCTTTAGTTCCTTTGGGAATACTTAACTCAGCGAAAAGATGCTCAGATGTCGAATAAGTTTCTACTGGCTCTGGGTTATCTAACTTAAGTGCCTTGTTAACCAAAGACCACTTTGGCATATCTTCCCAGTCCACAAAAGTAACTGCAGTTCCCAAATTGCCCGCACGACCAGTACGGCCGATTCGATGCACATAAGTTTCTTCATTATCTGGGCATTCGTAATTAATCACGTGAGAAACTTCATCAACATCAATACCGCGAGCAGCTACATCAGTTGCCACTACAATCTTAGTGCGACCTTTACGGAAAGCATTTAAAGTGCGTTCTCGTTTATCCTGGTTTAAATCTCCATGCAGTGGACGAGCATCAAAACCACGGTCTTTAAGTTCGTTAACTACTTTAGAAGCTACTCGCTTAGTGTTTGTAAAGATAATAATGCGCTCAGCTTTTTCATTTTGTAGAATACGACCGAGTACTTCATCTTTATCCATTGCATGGCACCGATATACGAACTGCTCAATATTTTCGTTCGCAGCACCAGAAGTAGTTTCATCATGTTCTGCCCTAATATGAGTAGGGTGCTGTAAGTATTTACGAGCCAGTACCATTACTTCAGCAGCCATTGTTGCTGAGAACAGCATAGTTTGACGCTTGTTAGGCAGTAGTTCGAATACTCGTTCAATATCTTGTGAAAAGCCTAAGTCTAGTAATCTATCTGCTTCATCAAGCACAATAGTTTCAATTAAATTAAAGTTAATTAAACCTTGATTATGTAAGTCTAATAGGCGTCCTGGGGTTGCAACTACTACTTGGGCGCCACGCTTTAACTGCTTAATCTGTGGCTCATAAGAGCGTCCGCCATATATACAAGCAGTTTTAATCTTAGTATTAGCAGCTGCTTGATTAATGTCTTTGGTAACTTGAGTAGCTAGCTCACGAGTTGGCACAATCACTAAAGCACTGACTTTATTGTCATTTTTAGTTTCTAAGATTTTTTGTAAAATCGGAATACTAAAACCTAAGGTCTTGCCTGTGCCGGTTTGTGCTTGGCCAATAATATCTTGGCCATTAAGAGCAATTGGTAAGGTTAAAGCTTGAATTGGGAAAGGGGAAGTGATGCCCTCTTTGGTAAGGGCAGTCACAATCCGGTCATCTATATTAAAGTCACTAAATTTTTGGGTCACAATAATTAATTAAGTGCTGCGCCAAAACCAACTTTACGTGGCGCCGCAGTTTCCAGTTCGATGTATGAAATATTTTTTGTAGGTACTAAAGTGGTGTTACCTTTGGCGTCTTTGACGCGTAGCAGTTCCTCACTAAGCTGTTTAGTTACCTGTTCTTCAATAGTTTTTTTATCTTCGTTTGTATCAATTACTAGCTCACGTGCTGTGTTTTGAATACCAATCTTAATTTCCATGCTGTTAATTTTACTCTATTTTTGCGTTGCTTTTACTTCTTGTACGCGTTCAGCTAAAAATTCAGCACAAGCTTCATCATGGATTTTATCTCCATAAGTCATAATCTTATATGGTTTTTCTGGAACTCCATCAGCTGGACGAACATCTACAAAGATTGATTCATAGCCTTTTTCATGTAGCCAATCAGCCATAGCATAATCGCTACGTGAGTCTCCGACTGAATACCAAGTATCAGGTAAGTGATGAGTGTCTTTAGCTAGTTGGACCGCTCGCGCTGCACCTACATCTTTACCTACATTAATAGATTGGATATCGGTAGAGATGATTGTTGGTTCAATAATAAATTCGGGATCTTTATCAGAAGTATTTTTGCCTTCTAAGACAGCTGGAATATCTAGTTTCTGGAATAGTGCCACTGCATCGGCATCATATTTCTTTTGAACTTTACGATATTGCTCATTGTCAATATCTTCATGTTGTTCCACAGATACCATAGTGTGTTTGGTGTCATCGAAAAACATCCAGTCAGAATACTTTTCATCAATAAGTTTCTTAGCGCCTTTGAAGTATTCTGCAGGTAGTTCTTTATCGTGATCAATATGTAAATTTTTTAAACCTTGGCTGGTAATAGTAGCCCAAGTCCCACCTTTTTCACAGATTGTATACATTGTAATATGGTCAGGTAGGTGGGCAGCCTGTAGCGGCTGCACCACCTGTTCATTGACGAATACATCACCACGACCAGTATTGAAGATTACTGGAATTTCGGCTTTAGCTAAGTAAAGCAAATCAGTAATAATCGATGGAATTGAAATCTTCCGAGTTACTGGGGATGCAATTGGGCCATCAATATCAAGTAGCAGTCCAAAAGGTGGCTTTGCCATAATTATCAATTACCTAACTTCTTTTGTAGTTTCATCAACAGCATCAACTGTAGTATTGCTACCAGGAGCGCTATTTTCTTCTAATGTGCTTACTAGGTTTTCTGATTCATTACCAACCGTTTCGTCTTCAATGTTAAGACGAGAATGCTTCATGCTGTATGTGAAGTAAATAACGAAACCGATTGCTAACCAAATTAAGAACCTTACCCAAGTAAATGCAGTTAAGTTCAAGATTAAATAGAAGCACAATACCGCTGCGATAATTGGAATTGCTGGTACAAACGGCACCTTGTATCCACGTTTAATATCAGGACGCTTCTTACGCATTATGATTACAGCAATACTTACTAGAATGAAAGCACTAAGCGAACCGATGTTAATCATCTCTTCAAGTGCCATAATGTTAGTGCAAGAAGCAATGAAGGAAACTATAATACCACCAACGATTTGAATCCTAGCTGGAGTTCCAGCTTTTTCATCAGTTTTAGACCAGTTGTAAGGTAGTAGGCCATCACGGCTCATTGAGAATACCACACGGCTCATACCAAGTAGTAATACCATGATTACTGAAGTCAAGCCAATAAGAATACCGAAAGAAATAACACCAGCAGCCCATGGCGCACCTACTTCAATGAATGCACTAGCCAATGATGGATCTTTTTGTTTTGCAAATTCAGTGTATGGAAGCATACCTGTAATAACAAGTGAAACAAGTAGGTACAAAACACTTACAATTCCAAGCCCCATAAAGATACCTTTAGGGAAGTTCTTTTGTGGATCCTTAACTTCCTCAGCACTAGTTGCCACAATATCGAAACCAACAAATGCGAAGAATACAATTGCAGCACCACTCATGATACCTAACCAACCGTATTCAGCAGGAGGTGTTCCGGTGATAAGGCGCAAAATTGATTGTTCAAGTACGCCACCAGTGTTGCCACCTTTTGCCGAAACTGCAGGTGGGATGAATGGATGGTAGTTTGCAGATTTAACATAAAAAGCACCAACAACAATAACAAACAATACGATACCTATCTTTATTGCTGTAAAGATGTTGTTAACGCGAGTTGAAAGCTTTGTGCCGCGTACTAGCAGAGTAGTAAATAGTGCAACAATGATAATTGGAGCCCAGTTAACTTCCATGCCACCAATATGGAATGATTGTGGAACATTTAATCCAAATGAAGTGAAGAAGTTATCAAGGTATACACCCCAGAAGCGTGAAATTAAGCTGGCACCAACGACTAATTCTAGAATTAAGTCCCAACCAATAATCCAAGCCATAAGTTCGCCCATTGTGGAGTAAGTGTATGTATAAGCACTACCAGATACTGGTACAGTGCTAGCAAATTCTGCATAACTCATTATTGCGAAGCCACAAGTTACTGTAGCCAATACAAAGGAAATAGTTACAGCAGGACCAGCATAGAATGCAGCCACATTTGCGCCGACTGAGAAAATGCCGGCACCGACCGCAACTGCGACACCCATAATTGCCAGGTCAAAAGAAGTAAGTTGACGTTTTAAGCTATGGCCTTCTTTTTGGGTGTCCTTAATCGATTTCTCGACCGGTTTTATTTGGAAAATCTGCTTCGGCATTTTTGTTTTCCTTGTTCTCTCTAGTTTCTTTACTTTAATGCTCACCCACGGAATGAATATTCATCGAATGAATAAGCATGCATTAGTATAATCAAAACAGCCTAGAAAAATAAATCCTAAGCTGTGAAAATTATTTGATAACTATACCATTATCTGTGAGCTTGATGACAGTATCTGCCTGAATTTTTGAAATTAGGTTTAAATCATGGCTAATAAGCAAGGTAGCACCTCGGTAATTTTCTAATGCAGAGACTAGTTCATTAACACTATCAAGATCTAAATTATTACTTGGTTCATCCAAGATAAGTAATTGATTGGCTGGGTTAGCAAGAAGCAATTTTGCTAACGATACTCGGAAACGCTCACCACCAGAGAGTTCATTCACTTTTTTATAGACTTGATCTGCTCGAAATAAAAAGCGTGCTAGTTGGGCTCGAATTTCATTATCAAGAGCATTGGGAGCACTTTCTTGGATATTTTCTAAGAGAGTTTTTTCTTCACTGAGATTATTTAATCGTTGCGGCAAATGACCGATACGTTTGGTAAAACTTTCGCCATAAGTAGCTTTGGTGGCAGTATTGGTAAGTAAGGCATTAATAAGTTGAGTTTTTCCAATGCCATTTTTGCCGGTAAGCACAACTCTATCTTGTCCTTTAATCACTACATCTTCCATTGGAGAGTAAAGTTTTACCAAAATTTTATTTGTTGGAGTCTTAGGGTCTGGTAAATCAATTTTGATTTTTGTAATGTCTCGGACTTTTTCGGACATATTAACTAAGTCATTATTGGCAGTTGCTACCTGATTGTCAGCTTGGTCTCGTAATTTACCAGCACTAACTTGAGCTTTACGTTTACGTAAGTTCATAATCATCTTTGGCGCACGTTTTTCTGCAAATGCTTTATTACCAACTCGTTTCTTAGTGGCTAATTTCTTTTCAGTTTCTTGTCGTTGCCGTTTTTTAAGCTTTACTTTCTGTTCAGCAGTTTTTACTAGTTGTAAAGCTCGATTTTGTTCGGTAGCTAAAATTTCTTGGTAAAAGCTATACGGACCTCCATACATATCTATGCCTTTGTTATAAATTTCCGCAGTCTCATCCATTAGTTCTAAAAGCTCAATGTCATGGCTAATTACTAATAAAGTACCTTTCCAATTTCTTATCTGTTCATATAACAACTCTTTGGTAGCTAAATCTAGATTATTGGTTGGTTCATCAAGTAGTACTACTGGAAAATCTTGAAATTGTAGACCAGCTAAGGCAGTAAGCATAACTTCACCACCAGAAAGTGTGGCGAGTTTTCGTTCAACATTTATCTCGGTAAGACCAATGGAACTAAGTTTTGCTACAATTTGCTCACGGATATCCCAATCATCACCTAAGATATCGTAATCAGTAGTATCCATGCTGCCAGCTTCAATATTCTTAAGTGCTTGTAACTTAGCGGTAGCTCCAAATAAATCTGTAACAATACTCTTAGCATTCAAAGTGGGTTTTTGTGGCAAATATCCAATGTTTTTAGGTGTCGTAATTGTGCCTTCTTGTGGTTTAATTTCGCCAAGGATTAGTCTGAATAGTGTGGATTTTCCAGCGCCATTTCGACCTACAATTCCGGTTTTATCTTCGCCAAAACTAGCAGTTACGTTATTAAAGATAGAGTAATCTTCAGAAAATGAGAAAGAAATGTTATTTAAAATAATTGCAGGCATCTTAACTCCATAAAATAGTGCTTTAACAGATTGTTTTGGGTATTAAGATGCGTTCTTCATAATGAAATTACTATAACATGCATAATTTTGTTTGAGAAGTGCTTAATCAATTATGAATGTGTAGAATAATATTTGTTAAGTCCCCGTAGCTCAGTGGATAGAGCATCGGTTTCCGGTACCGTGCGCGCAGGTTCGATTCCTGTCGGGGATACTTTTATTTGTAAACATAATAATAGCGTTTTCATTGTAACAAGATTTGAGGGGTTACTGGTTTATGGGTGCTTTAATTGACGCTTCAGTTGTTTTTTCGAAGAAAAACTTGAAAGACTATGGCTTAACGTCCAGTGTATTGAGTGCTTTAAAAGAAGAATACAGGGTTTATTGCTGCGGGTGGTAGGTTTTATTTTAATGCGGAAAAGATAAATCCTAATTCTGAATTAACATTTTCATCCCTATTTAAAGCATAGTTACAGTTTTATTAAAAGTTTTTACTAAAGTCTTGATTACGGAGTTTCCTGTTGTATCCTATTTATAGGACGCACAATAGTGCTCCACTTCCGAGGCCCATGTATAGACATGGGCTTTCGTGTTAATGAAGGAAATCATGTATATAGGGTACTTTGATGAGTTTGGGCATAATGGGGCATATGTCGGACGTTACGATAGTTCATATAAAACTCACCCAGTATTTGGATTAGGTGGATTTATAATTCCAGCTGATAAAGTCCGTGCCCTTACAGGTGTTTTTAGGAAAATTAAGGAATCCGGACTTAAGGAAGAAATAGCTGTGAAAGTACTTGCTAAAGGCAAGAAGGTTGAACATTGGGAAAAGAAGGGTTCCGCACTGCTCACGACTACAAACATCAATAAATACCGAGAAACAAGAAGAATTATCAATAGAGTAATTTCACTTTTGGATCGTTTGGGAGCACAAGTAGTTTTTTATGGACAAGAGAAACCACGTGGTGGTCCAACTGAAATTTCTGATACCAATGCTGACCGTTATGATCATGCAATGAAACAGCTCATTAAACGTATCCACTGGGATTTACCTGAAGATGAGAATTTTCTTATGGTTCTTGATAAGCAAGGCGATCGAGAACGTTTAGAAATTTTTGCCGGGTCCGCTTCTTTCATGTTTTCTCACCAAGATGCAGTACGTCTTTTAGAGCCTCCAATGGAAGTAGAAAGTCACCTTTATTATACAGTTCAGTGCGCTGATTGGATTTGTGGGCTATTAGGGCGGATTGCTGCATATAAATTTGATCCTGATTTTTCTGAATTCGACTGGGCTCCAAAGTATTTTGGTAAGAGACTTGCCAAAGTAACTAGCGATTCTAGCAAACTACTTGGTTATGGAAAGGGCTCTAGAGATGTGTATAAACAACACTTAAATAGCTTTGGTACTTGTTATGACTCAAGACAAATTCCAGCTTAACAGAATTCATTAGAAGCTCTACAAAATAAATACAAAAACTAGGTGGGACTTTGTCCAACTTTAGTATGTTTGAGCATAAAACGTGTGTTTAAACATACTGCATACTGAATGCACTGAAACCTACTGACAAATTTTGCAGTGCAAAAGAGTATAGGTAAGAAATTTAAGTTTAGTGCAGTCACTATCTTCTTTGTCGTTAGCTTCGCTAGCCGTTAAACTTGGTTATATGACTCCAGAAGAATTATCTAAAGCCTTAGCTGAGTGTGTGGCTGCAGCTGTAAATGATCAGAAATTTTCCCTTGCTGAAGTGCCTGAAACTGTGCAAGTGGAACGCCCGAAGAATCGAGATCATGGGGATTGGGCGACTAATATAGCAATGCAATTAGCCCGTCAAGCAAAGCAAGCACCACGTTCTTTAGCCGAAGCGCTCAAAGGTTATATCGAAAATCTCGACGGCGTAACTAGTGTTGATATTGCTGGCCCTGGTTTTATTAATATTGTCTTAGATACTGCGGCAGCTGGGCAAATCGTGCCTACTATTTTGGAGCAAGGCGATAATTTTGGTACTAATGATTTATTAAAAACACAGAAGATTAATTTAGAATTTGTTTCTGCAAATCCTACTGGACCTATTCATGTCGGTGGAGTGCGTTGGGCAGCAGTGGGGGATAGTTTAGCGCGAGTTTTGCAAACTCAAGGTGCTGATGTAGATCGCGAGTACTATGTAAATGACCATGGTAGTCAAATCGATAAGTTTGCCAATTCACTTTATGCAGCAGCAAAAGGTGAAGAAACGCCTGAAGATGGTTATGCTGGCGATTACATTGACGATATTGCTAAGCAAATTGTTAACGAAAACCCTGAGATTTTGAAAGCTGACAAAACTGAAGCTATCGCAGAGTTTAGGGCAGCAGGGCTTGAGTTGATGCTATCTGAGATTAAGAAAAGTATGGAAAGCTTTAATGTGCCTTTTGATACTTATTTTTCGGAAAGCAGTCTTTATGAAGATGGCTCTATTGAGAAAGCTATTGAAAAATTAAAAGCAGAAGGTTATCTCTATGAACAAGAAGATGCTTGGTGGTTAAAGGCTGAACAATTTGGGGATGATAAAGATCGGGTAGTCATTAAATCTGATGGAAAGCCTGCATATATTGCTGGTGATATTGGTTATCTTGAAAATAAATTTGATCGTGGTTACGATATTTGTTTCTATATGCTTGGTGCTGATCATCATGGTTATATCAATAGATTACGTGCTGTAGCACAAGCTGTTTCAGGTACTGATGATAAAGTTGAAGTAATGATTGGTCAGTTAGTTAACTTAATTAAAGACGGTAAACCATATCGAATGAGTAAACGCGCTGGCACTATTGTGACACTTGATGATCTTGTTGACTTGGTAGGTACTGATGCAGCACGTTATGAATTAGTGCGTTATTCAGTGGATTCACCATTAGATATGGATTTAGATTTATTGCAAAAGAAATCTAACGATAACCCAGTATTTTATGTACAGTATGCTCATGCTCGTACGAATCAAGTCGCACGTAATGCAAAGGCAGCCGGAGTTGAAGATAATATCTTCAAGCCTGAATTGCTAACTCATCCTCGTGAAGAAGAGCTGTTAGCGACTTTGAGTTCATATCCATCAGTATTAGCTGGAGCTGCAAAATTCCGTGAACCACATCGAGTGGCTCGTTACTTAGAAAAATTAGCTGGAGCCTACCACCGTTGGTATGACTCTTGCCGAGTGGCACCAAAAGGTGATGAGGAAATTACAGATACTCACCGTACTCGACTACAGTTAAGTAATGCCACAAAACAAGTGCTTAAAAATGGCTTAAATGTATTAGGTGTAAGTGCACCTGAAAGGATGTAATAATGGCCTTAGTTCCAGAATGGTTAAAAAAACCTACAGATATTAACGAAGTGAGTAAAAAACTTTGGCCAACTGATGTCAAACGTAATGCTGATGGTGAATTAGAAGTTGCAGGTGTCAGTGTTAGTGAACTTGCTGATGAATATGGCACTGCATTGTATGTAATAAGTGAGCAAGATTTTCGAAATCGTGCTAAAGGTACCAAATCTGCATTTGATGAAGCTTTTAAAGAACTTTGTGGTGAAGTTGATGTTTACTATGCGGGTAAAGCTTTCTTGTGTAGTGAAGTAATTCGTTGGGTACGCGATGAAGGATTGCGTCTTGATACTTGTACTAATGGTGAGATGGCGTTAGCTGCTGTGAGTGGAATGCCTGGTAAGCTCCTAGGTTTACATGGTAATAATAAGTCTGATGGTGAGCTAGAACGAGCTCTTACTCTAGGGGTTGGTCGTATTGTAGTGGATTGTCTAGATGAAATCCCAAGACTAGCAAAAATAGCCGAACGTATGGATGTTAAAGCTCCGGTTATGATTCGAGTAAAACCAGGAGTTCATGCCAGTACTCATGAGTTCATTGCTACTGCACATGAAGACCAGAAGTTTGGTCTTTCAATTTCAACTGGTGAAGCTAACGAAGCCATTGAGTCAGTAATTAAGAATGAACATCTTGATTTCTTAGGGTTACATTGTCATATCGGTTCGCAGATATTTAGCCCAGAAGGGTTTGCAATGGCAGCAGAGCGCATCTTAGAACTTGCTTCAGTGGTAGAAAAAGAATATGAAACTACAGTACATGAAGTGGACCTAGGTGGTGGATATGGTATTGCATATACAGAAGCCGATAATCCACGTGATATAAAGGAAGTTGCTAATGAACTTGCGAAAGCTGTGGCAGCAGCTTGTGATAAATACCAGTTAGAATGTCCAAAGATTTCTATTGAACCAGGGCGTTCGATTGTTGGTCCTGCGATGTTCACATTGTATTCTGTCGGGAGTATCAAACAAGTGGAGTTAGTCGAGGGTGCTCGAAATTACATTGCAGTTGATGGTGGCATGAGTGATAATCCACGACCAGTTTTATATGATGCAGACTACACAGCAATTTTGGCAAGTCGGATTTCCAAAGCAGAACCAGCAGTATCTAAAGTGGTCGGTAAGCATTGTGAATCTGGAGATATTGTAGTGCGAAATGGTTATTTACCAGCAGATGTTGAACGCGGTGACTTAATTGCAGTTGCTGCTACTGGCGCTTATTGCTGGGCATTAGGTAGTAATTTTAACTATGTAGAACGGCCAGCAATTGTAGCTGTTAATAAAGGGAAAACGAAGGTTATTATTAAAGGGGAGACAGAAGAAGACCTACTAGCTCGAGATGCATGTATTTAATTTTTAATTAAACACGCGCTAAGACTAGATATACATACGTAATTTAGGTTACAATCTAATTTGTTGAATTAATTTTGATTCAATTTTTCTAATTTTAATGTTCAAAAATTTCCCTCTAGTCTTAGAAACAGTTTTTCAAAGATTTAAGGATATTCATAATTCACACAAGGGGAGGGTCCTTAGTGGCGGAAACTCAAGAAACCGCGAGTTTGAGCAGCTTGAAGTTGGCTCAGTTACAGACTTTAGCATCTTCATTAGGTATTCCTGGCGGATACAAGATGCGCAAAAATGATTTAGTAGAGGCTATCGCAGCACATAAGCGTGGCGATTCTATTAGCCCAAAGATTTCAACGAAAAAAACTGAAAGTAAAAGGCAAGGCAAAAGCAATAAGGACAGTGAGACAAAGTCACTAGATGATATTAAATTGCCAGAACCTGCTAAAGACAGTTCAGATACCAAAAAAGCCAAAAAGAAAAAAGTTGAAGAGAAGCTTGAAGAAATCGTAATGGTACTTCCAGATCCTAGCGAAAGTAAGGAAGAGGAAAAGCAGCCAGTTCGTAAGCGTCGTAACCGCAAGAACTGGAAAGATAAGAACGAAAACTCAAGTGATGAAAATGAGTCTAAAGAAAAGACTAATGACAAGGCTAAAGACAATAAGCAATCAGATAATAGATCTAATAACGACTCACATCATAAGAATAGTAATCGTAATAGCAACAATCGCCGTTACCGTGATCGCAATCGTAATAACCGTAAGCGTCGCTATGATGACGAACCAGACATCCGCGAAGATGATGTATTGATTCCAGTTGCAGGAATTCTAGATGTCCTAGAAAACTATGCTTTTGTTCGTACCGCAGGTTACTTGCCTGGTCAAAATGATGTTTATGTTTCGCTAGGGCAAGTCCGGAAGTATGATTTGCGTAAGGGAGACGCTATTGCAGGTGCAATTCGTCAACCTCGTGAAGGTGAAAATAGTCGTCAAAAATTTAACGCACTGGTTAAATTAGAGACTATTAACGGTAATCCAGTTGATGAGATGGTTAACCGTGTAGACTTTGCAAAACTAACTCCACTTTATCCACAGGAGCGATTACGTCTTGAAACTGATTCAAAGAACATCAGTACTAGAGTAGTGGATTTGGTATCTCCAATTGGTAAAGGTCAGCGTGGTTTGATTGTATCGCCACCAAAAGCCGGTAAGACTTTAATGTTGCAGGCAGTTGCAAATGCAATTACTAAAAATAATCCAGAAGTTCACTTGATGATGGTGCTTGTTGATGAGCGTCCTGAAGAAGTAACTGACATGCAGCGCACCGTACAAGGTGAAGTTATTGCTTCTACTTTCGACCGTCCAGCTGATGATCATACTACTGTTGCTGAACTTGCTATTGAAAGAGCAAAACGTCTGGTAGAGATGGGTCATGATGTAGTAGTGCTTCTTGACTCAATGACTCGTCTAGGCCGTGCATATAACTTATCTGCACCTCCTTCAGGTCGTATCCTTTCTGGTGGTGTTGATTCTGCAGCACTTTACCCACCAAAGCGTTTCTTTGGGGCTGCTCGTAATATCGAAAATGGTGGTTCACTAACTATCTTGGCTACAGCTCTTGTAGAGACTGGATCTAAGATGGATGAAGTTATTTTCGAAGAGTTCAAGGGAACTGGTAACATGGAACTGCGTTTGAGTCGCCAACTTGCTGATAAGCGTATCTTCCCAGCAGTTGATGTGAATGAATCTAGTACACGTCGTGAAGAAAACCTTGTTTCTCCTGAAGAACTTAAGATTCTATGGCAGTTACGTCGAATGCTCTCAGCACTTGATACACAGCAATCATTAGAACTTTTGATTAATAAACTTAAAGAAACTAACTCTAACGTAGAGTTCCTAATGCAGGTTCAGAAGACTACACCTGGTAGTAACGAAAGTAATTAATTATGTTTGAATCAGTACAGGGTTTAATTGATGAATATAACGATATTCAGGATCAATTAGCAGACCCAGCTGTCCATGCTAATGCTGGTAAAGCTCGTAAACTTGGGCGTCGTTTTGCTGAACTAGGTGCAATTGTTGAAGCTCATAAAAAGTGGCAAGACACAGTTAACGATTACGAAACTGCAAAAGATTTTGCAGATGAAGATCCAAGTTTTGCTGAAGAAGCTGCAGAGCTAGAGCCACAAATTGAACCATTAGCTGAAAACTTACGTCGTTTACTAATCCCACGTGATCCAGATGATGCACGTAATGCGATTTTGGAAATTAAAGCTGGTGCTGGTGGAGATGAAGCAGCACTATTTGCTGGCGATATGTTACGTGCATACACTAAATATGCTGAAAGCAAAGGGTGGAAGGTCGAAGTAATTTCTGCGACTGAGTCTGATTTGCACGGTTATAAAGATGTACAGATTGCGGTTAAAGGTAAGTCAGAAAACCCAGCGGAAGGTGTTTGGGCACACTTAAAGTTTGAAGGTGGGGTGCACCGAGTTCAGCGTGTACCTGCTACCGAATCTCAGGGACGTATCCATACTTCTGCTGTTGGTGTCATGGTATTTCCTGAAGTTGATGCGCCTGACGAAGTTGAAATTAACCAAAATGATTTGAAGATTGACGTATACCGTTCTTCTGGTCCTGGCGGACAGTCAGTTAACACCACAGACTCTGCAGTACGCATTACCCACTTGCCTACAGGTATTGTGGTTGCAATGCAGAATGAGAAGTCACAGATTCAAAACCGTGAAGCTGCGATGCGTGTCTTGCGGGCACGCCTGTTAGCTGCTCAGCAAGAAGAGTTGGAAGCTGCTAAGTCAGAAGCATCACGTTCTCAGGTGCGTTCAATGGACCGTTCAGAACGTATCCGAACTTACAATTTCCCGGAAAACCGTATTGCTGATCACCGTACAGGATATAAATCTTATAACCTTGATCAGGTTATGAATGGTGATTTTAACGCAGTTATTCAGTCTTGTATAGAAGCTGATGAGGCAACTCGTTTGGATGCTATCGGAGAATAATGCAACTTAAAGCATTGTTAACTGAAGCAACAGATTTTCTTAACGAAGCAGGAGTTCAAAGTCCGAAAGTGGATGCTGAACTCCTGCTTTGTTATGTGCTGAATTGTACTCGTAATGAATTGCAACTAAAACTTATTATGGGAACTAATATGGTTTTAGCTCAGCAACAAAAATTCCAAGATTTGTTAGTACAAAGGGCTAACAATATTCCAGTGCAGCATTTAACTGGTAAAGCTCCTTTTCGTTACCTTGAACTTTTGGTGGGCGCCGGAGTATTTATTCCCCGTCCTGAAACTGAACTTCTAGTAGAGATTGCAATGTCGCATTTTAAAGCTGACAGTATGGTCGTTGATTTATGCGCTGGATCGGGAGCTATTGCAGCTTCCATTGCTACTGAGATTCCTAATACGGAAGTTTATGCAGTGGAACTTAGCAAAAAAGCTTTACCTTATTTAATAGAAAACACTAAAAACTTAACAGTTAATGTTGTGCAAGGAGATTTCAATACTGCTTTACCAGACTTGGGAAGCAGAGTAGATGTACTACTTTCTAACCCACCTTATGTTCCAGAAACTGATGTTCCTAAAACAGTTGAAGTCGCTAAATTTGATCCACAATTAGCACTATATGGTGGTAATCCAGATGGCACAAAGATTCCAAAACAGGTTATTAAACGTGCTGAATTTTTATTGAAACCAGGGGGTTTCTTTGCAATGGAGCATGCTGAAACTCAGCAAGACTATTTAACGGAATTATTGGTCGGTTCTGGAAATTGGAAAAAGGTTGAAAAACATAATGATTTAACTGGGCGTCCACGCTTTGTCAGTGCTATTAAATCATGAGCTAAATGGCGTAATGTCTTACACATTAGTCTCAAAATATGACTCAAATTTGTAAGACATTACGTCATTTGTAGTTAAGAATAGTGCATTGATTTCCTGAAAGTTAGCTAAGTATAAAAGCTCGACTACCCACTTGTTCTTATAAATATGTAAAATGGTGTCTATGAGCAAAATTTACGATTTGAGTGATAAAGACCAGCGTACTGCTGGTCTTGTTGCAGCTAAAACAGCTATTAATGCTGATGAATTAGCGGTTGTTCCAACTGATACAGTATATGGGGTAGCTGCTGATGCATTTTCACATATTGGAGTGAAGATTTTATTAGCAGCAAAAGCTCGAGGTACAAATTTTCCACCTCCAGTATTAATCTCAAGTAAAAATTCTGTCTCAACATTGGCACGTGATGTTCCTGAAGCTGCCCAAAAGCTAATGGATAAATTTTGGCCAGGTGGATTGACCCTAATCTTTCATGCACAATCAACTTTAGATTGGAATTTAGGGGAAACAAAGGGCACCGTGGCTTTACGAGTACCTAATCAAGAAGATACTTTGGAACTTATCACTTTATCTGGACCTTTGGCAGTTTCATCTGCAAATCGACATGGTAAAAAAGCAGCTACGACCATTGAAGAAGCACATAAACAGCTTGGCGAAGCAGTGCAAGTTTACCTTGATGCTGGTGACTTAGGAGCTGAAAATGAAAGCTCTACTATTGTTGATGCTACTGAGAGTCCAATGAAAATTGTTCGGCAAGGAAGTATCTCAGCAGAAGAGTTACAAAAGGTAGTTACTGACATTAAAGTATGAGAGTCTACGTTTTAATAATGTTAATTGCGATAGCAATTACTTATATTTGCACCCCCATAGCAAGACTTTTTGCTCGCCATTTTGATATTTATCGCCCAATACGTGAGCGTGATGTGCATAACAAGCCAATGCCAAGGCTAGGCGGTGTTGCGATGTATATCGGGCTCTGTTTTGCAGTTGTGATGGCTGGACAAATGCCTTTCCTTACCGATATTTTGGCAGTTAACTCCCAAGTTTGGGGAGTAGTGCAAGCTGCAACTATCTTGATGGTTCTTGGTATTGCTGATGATGTTTTGGATTTAGACTGGACTTTAAAGCTTGGAGGACAGATTTTAGCTGCTGCAATTATGACTATTCAAGGCACTCAGTTAACTTCATTGCCTATAGGTGGTATTGTGCTTGGCTCCTCTACCATGGCGTTAGTATTGACGATTCTCGTAGTAGTAACCTGTATTAATATTATGAATTTCGTTGATGGTCTTGATGGGTTAGCAGCAGGTATTTGTGCTATTGGCGGTGTCGCTTTCTTTATTTACTCTTATCTTTTCTCTAGACACGCTACACCAGATGATTATTCAAATACGGCGACATTAATTATTGCCATAACCATTGGTATTTGTCTAGGATTCTTACCTCATAATTTTTACAAATCAAAGATTTTTATGGGAGATACCGGGGCAATGTTGCTTGGTTTATTGATGGCAGCCTCAGCGATTACTCTAACTGGACAAGTAGATCCCACTGTTATTTCACAAACTGAATCATTGCCTATCTTCATGCCTTTATTATTGCCAGTTGCAATTATTGCGGTGCCACTATTCGATATGATTTCTGCGATTATTCGCAGGACTAGAGCTGGAATGTCACCGACTTCGCCAGATAAAATGCATTTACATCATAAAATGCTTAATATTGGGCATTCACATGTAAGTGCCGTATTAACTCTTTATACTTGGACTGCTGTAATTGCTTTTGGTATAGTTGCATTTGCCTTTTTACCATTTTGGTTAGTATTAATTATAGATGTTGCAGCGGTTATTGGGGCATTGCACTTAACCAGAAATCCAAAATCAATTGATAAGGTAGCCGAAAGTGTGGAATAAAATATTATTTGCTACTGCAAAAATCACTTTACCAGTATGGCTAACCTGTATGTTGGTATGTTGGTATCTTGATGGTAAGAATGGTTTTCTTAGCGCTGGATTTGGTGGGGCAGTAGTGTTGATTTTTAGTGCTTTAACATTATTGGTAGGGCAACTTTTCTGGAATAAATGGCCTTCGAAATTACTTTTAGGATTTGTAATATCTTACTTAGCTAAAATTATTATCTTCCCACTTGTCCTAACTTTTATAGGGCGTCCAGATTGGCTAGTAGTTAAAGCATTCTTTTTTACTGCATTAATTAGTATTTTGGTTTGGTCCGTAGCAGAATCTTTAGCATTTATGAACCAACGGCGACCATATTTTGATAGGGAGCCACATGAAAAACCGTGAACTTGAAAATAAGACTGATTATGGAATTCGTGCTTTTGCATACTTAATTGTTGGTGCTGGTTTTTGGGGATTAGCTGGTTATTTAATAGGTAGTGCAGTCAGCATGCCTTGGCTAGGTATTGTTGGTGGAATTCTTGGGTTAGGGCTTGGAATTTATCTTGTAGTAAAAATGGGTAATAATCAAGATAAAATGTTTTAATTTTGTATCACTATTGCATAGTTTTGTATCCTCTATACTCCAATGGGAATAAGGAATAACATGCTTAAAGGGATATTCGTAACTAGACCTTTTATAAGGTAGTATTAATAGAAGAAAAAGTTAATAGTTCATCAATTTCGACCCGGAGGAATTAGTGCAATATACGCCACCGAGCCTGGATGATATGCACCTTCGTGCCCTAATACCTTGGGGAGCGCAAGAAGGTTTCAGTAAGCAAATGCTTTTGATGATTTGTTCTACAATCATCATCGCTGTTTTTTTTGTGATGGCGAGCAAAAAAGAAGAAGTGGTTCCTAGTAAGCTGCAATATACCGGTGAAATGGGTTATAACTTCGTTAGAAATGGTATTGCTCGTGACATCATTGGTTCAAAAGACTTTAAGCGTTATGTTCCACTACTATTTACTTTCTTTTGGTTTATCTTAGTTAATAATGTTTATGGAATGATTCCATTTTTACAATTACCTACATTTTCCCATGTAGGTGGCGCTTATGTACTAGCTGCTGTTGCTTACGTAGTTTGGGTAGGTGCTGGTATAAAAAAACATGGCTTTATTGGATTCTTTAAAAATATGTGTGTGCCAGGTGGAGTTAAAGGACCAATTTTGGGTCTAGTAGTACCGATTGAATTTTTCTCAAATATTCTAGTACGTCCAGTTACTCACGCATTACGTCTATTTGCCACAATGTTTGCCGGTCACCTGGTTATCATGGTTTTTGCCACAGGTGCTGAGTTTTTAATTCTACAATACGGTGGCGTAGTCGGTTTTGGCGGAGGTATTATTGCAGTTTTCCTTGGTATTGCAATGTATTTCTTAGAGGCGCTTATCATGGTATTACAGGCCTATGTATTCACTCTTTTGATGGCTTCATATCTTCAAGGTGCATTAGCAGACGAACATTAATTTTTACGTAACTTAACAAAACGAGCCCCAAAAGGCCCATAGAGAGGAAAAACAATGACAGGTTCATTGAACGTTATCGGATACGGTGCTGCTGCTATTGGTGGCGGTATTGGTGTAGGACTGGTATTCGCTGCTTATGTTAGCGGTGTAGCACGCCAGCCAGAGGCACAGCGTATTCTACAGCCAATTGCTTTCATCGGTGCTGCTCTTGCAGAAGCACTTGCAATTCTTGGCCTAGTACTTGCTTTCGTAATCAGTTAAAGGACAAACATTTAAGTCATGTTGGATAGTATTTATACAACCGCTTCTTCAACGCTTGGAGCTACGACTACGACTTCTAATCCACTGATACCAGACCCATGGGAAATCCTGATTACTACAGTCAGCTTCTTCATTCTGTTATATATTGTGGTAAAAAAGGTGTCGCCATCGTTCGAGAAAACCTTCCAAAAGCGTATTGACGCTATTAAAGGTGGGTTATCTCGTGCTGAGCGTGCACAACGTGAAGCCGATGCTGCAAGGCGTAAATACAATCAGCAGTTAGCTGGAGTTCGCGAAGAAGCAAATCGTATTCGTGAACAAGCTCGTGCTGATGGAGTGCGTATCATCGAAGAGATGAAAGCTCAGGCTCAGGCAGAGTCTGACAGAATCATAGCATTAGGTCACAAGCAGCTTGAGTCCGAGCGCAATAATGCCGAGCTTTCATTGCAAAATGATGTTGGTGGTTTAGCTACTTCTTTGGCAGAAAAAATTGTCGGTGAATCACTTGAGGATGATGATCGTTCTAAACGAGTGATTGAGCGTTTCCTAGACAACTTGGAAAAACCAGGTCAATACGACAAGGTTAGAGTAGGGGACTAATGAGCGAGAGTTCAGATTCGTATGCACTATTACAGGAGATACTTGCTCCTGAATTAGCCAGCTTAGATATTACAGTTGTAGAAGAGTTAAATGCAGCTATTCGAGCTTTGTATAATTCTACTGAAGCTCAGCATGCTTTTACGGAGTTCAATTTTAGAGTAGAGCAACGTCAAGAATTCGTCAGTCGTTTATTTACAAAAAAAGTAAGTATTCCTACGATGGCCATTTTGCTTGAGCATGCTACTCAGCGTTGGACTAGTGGTAGAGACTTGCTAGATTCGTTGCAAACTTTTGCTCAGCTGATTGCAATTTTCATTGCAGAGAGCGAAGATACATTCTATGATCTAGAATCTGAACTTATCGAATCCGATAATATTCTGGATGCGAATCCAGAAATTGAGCAGTTATTAGATAACGTATTTGCTCCAGTTGAAGCAAAAGAAAAGTTTGCGAATATATTATTTAAGAATTATTCGCCGTTACCTGCAGAATTGCTAAAGCAAATCTTTATTTGCCCTCGAGGTTATCGAGTACGTCAAGCAATTACTCAGTTAATTTGGCTAATAACTATGCGCAAAGAACAATACGTAGCAAACGTAGATAGCGCAATTGAGTTAAGCGAAGAACAGACAGAACGTCTGTATCAACAGCTAAAGAGGATTTATAACCACCCAATCGTCCTTAACGTACGAGTTAAACCTGAAGTAATTGGTGGAATGCGAGTTCAGGTAGGGGACGAAATTATTGACGGTACGGTAGCTTCTCGAATCGAGAATATGAACCGTAATTTGAAATCATAAACTTAAAAGAATTAATTAACCACTAGCAATAGTGGTTTGGAAATAGAGAGCAGGGATGAGATGGCGGATTTGACCATCAACACAGATGAGGTCAGAGAAGCGTTAAAAGACTTCGTTTCTTCTTATGAACCTGGCACAGACACACGTGCCGAAGTTGGTAGGGTAGTAACAGCTGGTGACGGTATCGCTCGCGTTGAAGGTTTACCTTCAGTTATGGCAAACGAACTATTAAAGTTCGAAGACGGTACTCTTGGGCTTGCACAAAACCTTGATGTGCGTGAAATTGGTGTGATTATCCTGGGTGACTATGCTCAGATTGAAGAAGGTCAGGAAGTTAAACGTACCGGCGAAATTTTGTCAGTACCTGTAGGTGATAACTTCATGGGGCGTGTAGTTGATCCACTAGGTGTACCAATTGATGGACAAGGCAGTATCGAAGCTGATGACCACCGTGCTCTTGAGCTTCAAGCCCCAGGTGTGACTCAGCGTAAGTCAGTACATGAACCACTAGAAACGGGTCTTAAAGCAATTGATGCAATGATTCCAATTGGTCGTGGTCAGCGTCAGTTAATCATTGGTGACCGTAAAACTGGTAAGACGGCTATCGCTGTGGATGCTATCTTGAACCAGCGTGATAATTGGGCATCTGGAGATCCAGAAAAGCAAGTTCGCTGTATCTATGTCGCAATCGGACAGAAAGCTTCTACGATTGCTTCAGTTCGTCAGACTTTAGAGCAAGAAGGCGCGATGGAATATACCACTATCGTGGCTTCGCCTGCTTCTGACTCAGCTGGTTTCAAATACCTTGCTCCTTATGCAGGTTCCGCGATGGGACAGCACTGGATGTATGAAGGTAAGCATGTTTTGATTATTTTTGATGATTTATCAAAGCAAGCAGAAGCATACCGTGCGGTATCATTATTGTTGCGTCGTCCTCCAGGTCGTGAAGCATATCCAGGTGATGTATTTTACTTACACTCTCGTTTGTTAGAGCGTTGTGCGAAACTTAGTGAAGAAATGGGTTCTGGCTCAATGACCGGTCTGCCACTTATTGAAACTAAGGCGAATGACGTATCTGCATATATCCCAACAAATGTAATTTCAATTACTGATGGTCAAATTTTCTTGCAGTCAGACTTGTTTAACGCAAACCAACGCCCAGCTGTTGACGTAGGTATATCAGTATCACGTGTAGGTGGTGCAGCACAAACTAAAGCTTTGAAAGATGTATCCGGTACTTTAAAGATTAGTTTAGCCCAGTATCGTGATATGGAATCATTTGCAATGTTTGCTTCCGACCTTGATGAAGCTAGTCGTCAGCAGCTTACTCGAGGTGAGCGTTTGATGGAGCTTTTGAAGCAACCGCAATATACACCTTATCCGATGGCACACCAAGTGGTATCAGTATGGGCAGGTACTAACGGTTATCTTGATGATGTGCAAACGGAACATGTCCGTCACTTCGAACAAGGGTTCCTTTACCATCTAAAGAACAATACCCAATTACTTACAACTATTACTGAAACTGGTAAGTTGGAAGATGATACCAAGTCTGCTCTTGAGCGTGAAATTCTCACTTTCAAGAAGACTTTCGATCCAAAAGAGATGGTTAAGATCCTAAAGAAAGCTGAATCAAGTTCGCAAGATGATGAAGATTATAGTGATGATGGGGAAACAAAGGCAGAGAGTAAAACTGATGATGCTAACTATCATGACTCAGATGATGATTCAGAAGCAGTAGATGTAACAGCTGCTGAGAGTTCAGAAGATTCAGAAAAAGTTGATGTTAAAAAATCAGCAGAAACTGATACAGAAGATTCAGAAAAAACTAAAGACAAAAAAGTAGAAACTACTGAGGACTAAGGCTAGGAAGTAGTTAATGGGTGCTAAATTAAGGATTTATCGCGATAAAATTTCGGCTACTCAATCTATGAGTAAAATGTTTAACGCGATGGAATTGATTGCGACTTCGCGTATCCCAAATGCACGTCGTAGGGTAGATAACGTATTTCCGTTTGCCAATGCAATTACAAAAGCAATTTCTGCGGTTTCAAGACATGCTGGGCATATCAATCATCCGTTAACTACTATGCCAAAAGAACTACGTAGAGTTGCTATGTTAGTGATGACTTCTGACCGTGGGATGGCAGGAGCTTTCTCATCAAATGTACTGAAAAAGGCTGATGAACAGTTTGAATCTTTTAAGGAACGTGGGATTCAGGTAGATTTGTATGTTTATGGTCGAAAAGCTGAAAATTACTATACATTCCGTAATATTAAGTACAAGAAGTCTTGGACTGGAAACACGGATCGTCCTACTCAGCAGCAAGCGAAGATTATTTCACGTAAGTTGTTAGAAGATTTCAAAACACCTACTGATCATGGTGGTGTAGATGGTATCTATATTGTGCGCACTAACTTTGTAAGCATGATTGAACAAAAACCTGAGGTCTATAGCCTATTGCCGGCACCAAAGAAGCTGGTTGCAGATGATGGTACTGAAATTGAAGAAGAGCATGATATTCCAGCGGAATATGAGTTTGAGCCTTCACCAACTGCAGTGCTTGACGCATTATTACCACGTTATTTAGAAGCCCGTGTTTTTAACTCAGTGTTGCAATCTGCAGTGTCAGAGTTAGCTGCACGTCAGAAGGCTATGAAGGCAGCTACTGATAATGCAAATGAATTGATTAAGAAGTACACTCGATTAGCAAATACAGCTCGCCAGGCTGAAATTACCCAGGAACTTACCGAAATCATTGCTGGTTCTGATGCCCTAGGAAGTTAGAGAATATGGCAAACTTTTTTAAGAAATTTACAAACTCAGACGAAGAAGAGACTAAAACTAATATGAAGAACGAAAAAGCAAAGAAGTCTAAACTTACGGCTCCTGTTGAAAAAACTGAGGTAGTTGAAGAAAAAACTACCTCAGATATTCCAAAAGAAGAGGAAACCGTAACTGGTGCAACTGGTCGTATCGCACGAGTTATCGGTCCAGTAGTTGACGTTGAGTTCCCTTCAGGTGCGATACCTGAGATTTACTATGCATTGACTACTGAAGTAACTCTCGAAGGTGAGACCCGTACTCTAACTTTTGAAACAGCACAACATCTAGGTGACAATCTAATTCGTGCGATTTCTTTGCAGACTACGGATGGTTTGGTTCGTGGTACCGAGGTACGCAATACGGGAGCTCCGATTAGTGTGCCAGTTGGTGATGTGGTTAAAGGGCACCTATTTAACGTATTGGGTGAACCACTAGATGTGAAAGCTTCCGAACTTGAGATTACAGAACGTTGGCCAATTCACCGTAAAGCTCCTTCTTTCGATCACCTTGAAGGTTCAACAGAAATGCTTGAAACTGGTATCAAGGTTATTGACTTGCTAACTCCGTATATTCAAGGTGGTAAGATTGGTCTTTTTGGTGGTGCTGGTGTAGGTAAAACAGTATTGATTCAAGAGATGATTACTCGTGTAGCTCGTAACTTCGGTGGTACTTCAGTATTCGCCGGTGTGGGTGAGCGTACTCGTGAAGGTAATGACCTTTGGGTTGAAATGGACGAAGCAAATGTATTGAAAGATACAGCGTTAGTATTTGGCCAAATGGATGAGCCACCTGGAACACGTTTGCGAGTAGCGCTTAGTGCATTGACAATGGCAGAGTACTTCCGTGATGTACAAAATCAGGATGTGTTATTGTTCATTGATAACATTTTCCGTTTCACTCAGGCAGGTGCTGAGGTGTCTACTTTGCTAGGTCGTATGCCTTCTGCAGTAGGTTACCAGCCAAACTTGGCTGATGAAATGGGGCAGTTGCAGGAACGTATTACTTCGACTCGTGGTCATTCTATTACATCTATGCAGGCAATTTATGTACCTGCTGATGACTATACTGACCCTGCTCCTGCGACTACTTTCGCACATTTGGATGCAACTACTGAGCTTACTCGTGATTTAGCTTCTCGTGGTTTGTTCCCAGCGGTTGACCCACTTACTTCGACGTCTCGTATCTTGGACCCACAGTACATTGGCGAGAATCACTACAATGTGGCAACCCGAGTTAAGCAGATATTGCAGAAGAATAAAGAACTTCAAGATATCATTGCGATTTTGGGTATTGATGAGCTTTCTGAAGAAGATAAGATTACAGTATCTCGTGCTCGTCGTATTCAGCAGTTCCTATCTCAAAATACCTATACTGCAAAGCAGTTCACTGGTGTGGAAGGTTCTACTGTGCCACTTAAAGATACCATTGAGGGCTTCCGCATGATTTGTGATGGTGAAGTTGATCATATTGCCGAGCAAGCATTCTTCAATGTTGGTAGTATGGACGATGTATATCAGGCTTGGGATAAGATTAAGAAGAGTCTTGGCAAGGGTAGATAATGGCTGATGATACTAATGAAAAAACCCTTAAGGTCGATGTAGTTTCGGTAACCCACCGAATTTGGCATGGTCTGGCAACTATGGTTATTGCTCGTACAGTTAGCGGTGACATTGGTATTATGCCAGGGCATGCTCCAGTCCTTGGCCTTATGGAAGAAGGAAAGTTAGTTATTAAAACTCTTCATGAGGGTGAGATTGTTGCTGAAACTCGTGGCGGATTCTTATCCGTCGATAGCGACAAAGTTGCTGTAATTGCTAACGATGTTCGTATCAATTCAGATCACGATATTGAAGATACTTACTAACAACTGTTAATCATGTGTACTGTAATTATTGAAGTACCTGAAGATAAAAATCAAAATATTAGGTTTTTAGCGATACGTGATGAAAATCCAGAGCGTCCTTGGGACCCAGTAGGTCCTTGGTGGCCTGACAATCCTGATGTTATTGGTGTACATGACCGTGAAGCTGGTGGTGCTTGGTTAGCTGCTTCTGATAAAAAACAGAAACTGGCAGTAATCCTTAACCGTATCGAGTTTTTACCAGTGCCACCAGAAGGTCTAGCTTCACGCGGTGGTATTGTGCTTGAGGCAATCGCTGGTAAACAAGTCCCAGAAGCACCTGGTACTCAAAGTTTTAATCTTGTAGAAATTGAGTCACATCAAGCAACTATTACCAGTTATAACGGTAAAAAAGTAATTCGTGAAAAAATAAAACCAGGAATACATATGGTAGCTCACGATAATATGGATGATTTCCGCACTCCACGCATCAAACTTTGGTTACCTGAATTCCAGAAACTGGCGGGTCTACCAGAAGATGAATGGCAGCAAGCTTGGTTAGATTTACTAGAAAAAACCACGAAACTTGGACCAGAAGATAATAAAGCTATTATCCGGGATAACCGGGTTTATGGTATTCCAACTCTTTCACTAATGTACGTTATTGGTAAGAATTCCGAATCCAGAATAACTCTTAACTCCAAAGTTTTCGACAAACCAGGGCAACTTTAGCCTAACAATATAGAAGATTAACAATATAAAAACAGTCCTAATATGAACTGAGTTTAGGAAGCTGTACGGTATTTATATGTTAACTATTCGCATTTTCTTAGTAAAACGCTATTTCCACCCCTTATTAGAAACGAAAATGTCCTTTTAGTAAGAAAATGGGCAGGGTAGTGATGGTAAAATAAAAGTATTAAAAAAGAGCCTGGAAAACTAACCAGGTTCTTTTTATATTTAGGCTACTTGCCGCGATGTAACATTTTTTGAGATAGTTTATTACCCAAATATTGCACCAGTTGTACGATAACTACAATTGTGACAATTGCGATAAAAGTTACAGTCCAATTGAAACGTTGGTAACCATATTGAATAGCGAAGTTACCTAAGCCACCAGCGCCGATAGCACCAGCAATTGCTGTCATGTCCACAATAGAAATGAATACGAAAGTGTAGCCGAGAATCAATGGACCAAGTGCTTCTGGAATTAATACAGTGCGAATGATGCGCCATGGACTAGCACCCATTGAACGAGCAGCTTCGATAACTCCAGGATCAACTGATACTAAGTTTTGTTCCACAATACGACTAATACCGAAAGTTGCAGCAATGCTTAGTGGAAATAGGGCAGCAGTGGTACCAATAGTAGAACCCATTACCAGTAAGGTAAGTGGTGCTACTGCAGCCATGAAAATTACGAAAGGAATTGGGCGGATAATATTAACAATTACGTTTAGTGCGGTGTAACCAGTACGATTTGCTAGTAGTCCATGCTCACGAGTGGCATATAGTAATACGCCTATCACTAATCCAAAAAATCCGCCGACAAGCAAGGTAATACAGACCATAATCAAAGTTTGTCCGATAGCTTGGAAATAAACAGGTTGTAACATTGACCAATCAGTCATGAGAAATCACCTCGGCTTCGGTAGTTTCTTGAATAAATGAAATTGCACCAGGGACATCTTTACCAGTTAAAGCAAAAGTAATAGCTCCTAGTCGTTTGCCGTTGAGAGTGCTAATACCACCGAATACAATATTTGCATTTACTTGGTAATCTTCATTAAGAGTCGTAATTACGGGACCTAGTTCATATTCATCAGATAGTTTTACGGATAGCAATGTTCCAGGATGATTCTTCCGAATCTGCTCAATCTCCTCATAGTCAGGAGTACGAGGCATCACAGTTGAAACAAAGCTCTTAGTGCTTTGAGTTTTTGGACTTGAGAATACTTGGTAGGTAGGTCCTTGTTCCAAAATCTTCCCTTGTTCCATGACTACAACTTTGTCGGCGACTTCTTTTACTACATCCATTTCGTGAGTAATTACTACGATAGTAACTCCAAACTTTTCGTTAACTTCTTTAAGAAGTTTCAAGATTTCTTTAGTAGTTTCAGGATCTAGTGCACTAGTTGATTCATCAGCAAGGAGAATTTTTGGGTTGGTAGCTAATGCTCTAGCAATGCCAACGCGTTGTTTTTGCCCTCCTGATAATTGGCTTGGATAGTTATTCTCATAGCCAGTTAACCCAACGAAATTAAGTAGTTCCTTCATACGGTGAGCAATTTTTGTTTTATCCCAATTAGCTAATTCAAGAGGAAAAGCAATATTACGAGCAACTGTACGAGAAGAGAATAGGTTGAACTGCTGGAAAATCATCCCAATATCTGGGCGGATACTTTCCAGCTCTTTTTCTTTCATGTTGGTGATATCTTTACCCAAAACAGTAACAGTTCCAGAGGTTGTTTGTTCTAATCCATTAATCAAACGAACCAAAGTGCTTTTACCAGCACCAGAATATCCGATGATGGCAGTAATATCACCCTCAACTATTTCAAGGTTTATATCAGCCAAAGCAGCTACTTTTTTACTGCCTGAAGCAAAAACCTTTCCTACTTCATTAAACTCAATGAGTTTACTCATAAATTATTTTTTCTCCTTTATATGGAAAATCTTGTATGGAAAAGGTGGTCGATAAAATTACCGACCACCTTAAATACTATTTACTACTTGCTTGTTTAACTACGTCTTCTTGTTTCTTTAAAGTGTCTTGTAAGTCGCTTTGTTTGCTTTTAACTTCTACGGAAGTGTTCTTGCTTTGTGCAGCAACTGCTTTCTGAACTTCTGGATCGTGGTATGCTTCCACAACCTTCTGGTAATCCTTATTGTCTTTGTCTTCTGGGCGAGAAACAATTACGTTAACGTATGGCTTTGCTTCATCGCTATTTGGATCATCTTTAAAGATAACGGTGTTTTGGTCAAGATTTGCATCAGATGCGAAATTATTGTTAATTGCTGCCGCATCAACTGACTTTAAGTTAGCTGCAGTCTGAGCTGCATCAACTGTTTGTACAGTTATTTTCTTGCTAGTGATATCAGCTGGAGTAGATAGGATATTTCCACCATCTTTCAATTTAATAAGTCCAGCTTTTTGCAATACTAGCAATGCACGTGCTTGGTTAGTTGGGTCATTTGGAATAGCAACTTTACCATTTTCAGGGATTTCGCTTGGTTTCTTGTACTTAGTAGAGTATAGGCTTAATGGCACTACGTAAGTTGAACCAATTGGTGTTAAGTTCTTATTGTTTTTAACATTGTAGTCGGCAAGGAAAGCAATGTGTTGGAACAAGTTTAAATCAACTTGGTTTTGATCAAGTGCTTGATTTGGCTGAGTGTAGTCAGAGAAGCTAACTGGCTCGATGGTGATACCACGCTTTTTAGCTGCTTCTTGGAATGGTTTCCAGTAGTCTTGTGAAGCTTCAGTGGTGCCAATTTTTATGACTTTTCCATCAGTCCTTGAACTGCTCTTACTGCCACAAGCTGTAACTGTAAAAGCAGCAGTGATTGTTAGAATGAACGCGATTACAATACTTTTAAACTTCTTGGAGAACATTTTTATTTAAATTCCTTAAAACTTTTTGATAGTCTCTTTGCCATAAAAATAAGCAGCCCGTCCAATACGGAACTGCCGGAGTGTTTATCGTATACCGAGACTAATTAGAGCACACGACAAAGCACCCCTCGGTGTGCATTCGACGTGTTACTGTTTTCGTTCTCATGGTTATAAGTTAATCACATACTTTTTGGTGCTGCAACTTACTAAATGAATTTTTCAATTTCTCACTGGTTTTGACCGCTTATTTCCTGTACTTTTCTTCACGATGAACTGATTAATTAGGTAATCCTAGGATTCTCTTTAAGGCTAGTTTAATTTAAGTATTATTTTTATTTTTCGCCCATTAAACGCCCAGTTTCCCAAAATAACCAAAAAAGTAAAACCCCTGCTTCCTTAGAAAACAGGGGTTAATCGGGGTGGCTAACCGGGCTTGAACCGGCGACCCCCTGAACCACAATCAGGTGCTCTACCAACTGAGCTATAGCCACCACAGGTTATCCATTGGAACTTAATGAATACCACGCTTCAATACTATACCAGTTAATTGTATTTCTTGGAAATTTCAGCAAGTTCTTCTGAAGAATAACCTGGGTCAGCTAAGAAAACGGCTTCACGGTAGTATTGCAATTCTTTGATTGACTCGATAATGTCAGCAAGTGCACGATGACCTTCAGCTTTCTTAGGCGCGTTGAAGTAAGCGCGAGGAAACCAGCGACGCGCTAATTCTTTAACAGTAGAAACATCAATTACTCGGTAGTGCAAATGATCCACTACTTTAGGCATATATTCGCTTAAAAAGGCTTTATCGGTGCCGATAGAGTTACCTGCAAGCAAAGCTTTGCCAGGTTTTGGGATAAATTTTTGGATATAAGCCAAAACTTCTGCTTCAGCATCTTGCAGATCTGCACCTGTTTTTATTTCTTCAATAAGACCACTGTTGGTATGCATTTGAGTTACAAAATCATTCATATTTTCCACAGCTTCTGGCTTATCTGCTTTGATTACAATATCTATCCCCTTAGTGTCTAAAACTTCAAGGTTAGAGTCAGTGATTAAAACTGCAACCTCAATAAGAGAGTCTATTTTAGGATCTAGTCCTGTCATTTCACAGTCAATCCAAACGATTGGTTCATTTTTTGTAGCCATAATATCCAGTGTAGTGGAAAACCATTTTTAAGTAACTCAACTAATTGCCAGAAAATTCTATTAAAATAGATAGGGATAGGTTTTAAAGAGGTTTTCTTATGTCAATTGCAGTTTTGTTAATTACAGTTATTTTTTCGCTAATGATTACAAGTATTTCGCGAAATTGGAAAGTTCATTCAGGGTTAGTAACTGTAGCTTTTGCCTCTGCAATTTCATTTATCCCGGGGGTAACTCATATCGAAGTGGAACCCGAAGTAATTCTTTCTTTGGTAATGCCACCATTATTATATTCTGCCGCACTTGGTTTCCCGTTTACTACCTTCTTTAAAAATTTGAAACCTATATTAGGCATGGGTGTGGGACTTGTAGTGGTTACTTGTCTAGTAATTACCTATTTAGTGCCAATAATAAACCCAGCAATTAGCACTCTTGGGGCTTTTGTGCTTGCCTCAGTTATTGCACCACCTGATACAGTAACTATGGTTTCGGAAGAAAACTCCGAGGGCGTCCCGCATCGAATTGTCTCAATTTTAAAAGGAGAATCTTTAGTTAACGATGCTACTTCTTTAGTATTATTTTCAGTGGCAGTTTCTATGCTAACTAATGAAGAGAATTTTATCGGACAGCCAGTAATTTACTTTATTTACTCTTGTATTGTCGGTATTTTGGTCGGATTAGTGCTTGGTTGGTGTTTAAGTTTTATCCGTGGAAAGCTTGAAAAACCATCTCTTGAAATTGCATTGAATATTTTGATGCCGTTTGTGGCTTATCAGATTTCTGAATATTTCCATGCATCAGGTGTGCTTGCGGTAGTCACTACCGCATTTGTAGTTGCCTTTAATATGGCTTTTAATCCTAAAGCTATGTCAGATACTACTTACAAGACTCGTCTTATTGAAACTAATGTTTGGCCAGTGATTGATTTGCTAATCGAAAGTTTCTTATTTGCTTATATTGGGTTGCAAGCACATTACATGATTTTAGAAGTTCGGACAGAAACTGGAAGTTTACGCATGAGTCTCTTGTTTGCTGCAGTTATTACCCTAATTGTGGTAGCAGTTCGTGCAATATACTCATTCTTACTATTCTCAGGTTGGCGTGCTAGAAATAAGCGAATTACCAATATTGCTGAAAACACAGATTCCTTATCAGTGAGTAATGGCATGGTTTATAGCGAACATCATGCGCCAAAAATCTTACCCCCTTCACTAGGTTGGAAAGATAGTTTACTTGTTTCTTGGATGGGTATGCGAGGCATTGTGACTTTAGCTGCAGCTGCTTCAATTCCATTAGCAGGACAAAATGGGGCAGAGAATCAAGCGGTTACCTTAATTCAATTTACTGCTTTCACAGTGGCTATTGGTACCTTGCTGGTGCAAGGTTTGACGTTACCTTTGCTAGTTAAGTATCTTGATCTTGATTTAACGGAAGATGAAGAACGTAAAGAATACGATATGCAAGTTATTCAAGAAGCTTTCCATGAAATGGATTCTCACCATGAACATCCAAGTTTCGATAAAGCAAGGCAACTAATTACACATTGCCTCGTTAACCAAGAGCTTAGTGAGGAAGCTGCTCGTGCTGCGTTAAATCGTATTGATTTACAACAGGCTGCTCTAGAAGCCAGAAAAGATATCGCACTTTCATTCGACAAAGCTTTCTCACGTGAATATCGAGCAAAGATTATTCGTGAAAAACAAGCTAAAAAAGCTAAAGTGTACCAAGAGCATCGTGAGCAAAAGTATTTAGATAGAATAGAGCGTCATCACAGGGAATAATTATACCTATGCAGGTGTTCTATTAGCAGTCCAATTACTGTGGCGATTATGGACTATTACACTAGCTGGAAGTATTATAGTTTTGAAGTGTTTTTGAAGAAGAAAGTAAATAGTGAGCGTATTAACAATTAAAGGCGGCACTCCGCTATCAGGTGAAATTACAGTCCGCGGTGCAAAGAACTTAGTGCCAAAAGCAATGGTTGCTTCGGTTCTTGGCAACAGTCCTTCGACTCTACGTAACGTACCAGAAATTAAAGACGTAGATGTCGTTACCTCTTTGCTATCATTACACGGTGTTGAGATTAAACGCGATAAAGATAGTGGCGAACTAATTATGGACCCAGCTAATGTAGAAGTTGCTGCGATGAAGGATATTGAGGTGCACGCTGGTGACTCTCGTATTCCTATTTTAATGTGTGGTCCACTACTTCATACTCTAGGTGAAGCATTTATCCCTGACCTTGGTGGTTGTAAAATTGGTGATCGCCCGATTGATTACCACTTAGAAGTATTACGTAATTTCGGTGCCAAAATTGAAAAAGGTGCATTAGGTATCCATATTTCTGCTCCAGATGGTTTGACTGGTGCAAAAGTCAAACTTCCATATCCAAGCGTTGGGGCTACAGAGCAAGTATTGCTTTCTGCTACTCAAGCAAAGGGTATTACTGAACTTTCAAATGCTGCTACTGAACCAGAAATCTTAGACTTAATTTTAGTCTTGCAGAAAATGGGTGCTATTATTTCTGTTTCTACAGATCGTGTTATTCGTATCGAAGGTGTTGAAAAACTGCACGGGTATACACACTATGCATTGCCAGATCGTAACGAAATTGCATCTTGGGCTTCAGCTGCCTTAGCAACTAGTGGTGATATCCAAGTAAATGGTGCTAACCAGCTTGATTTAATGGCTTTCTTAAACGTATTTCGTAAAATCGGTGGCGGTTTTGATGTTAACGAAAAAGGTATGCACTTCTTCCGCTCTAAGGATAAACTTGAATCAGCTGTTATTGAAACTGACGTACATCCAGGTTTCATGACTGACTGGCAACAGCCTTTGGTAGTTGCTTTGACACAAGCAAAAGGCATTTCAATCGTACACGAAACAGTTTATGAAAATCGTTTTGGCTTCACACAAGCACTACGTGAAATGGGCGCCAACATTCAGGTTTACCGTGAATGTCTTGGGGGCACTCCTTGTCGTTTCGGTCAGCGTAACTTCCGTCACTCAGCAGTGATAGCTGGTCCTACACAACTTGAGGGCAAAGATATGGTGATTCCTGATTTACGTGGTGGTTTCTCACATGTAGTTGCAGCTTTGAGCGCTGAAGGTGTTTCTCATCTTAAGGGTATTGAGATTATTAACCGTGGTTATGAGAATTTCTCAAAGAAACTAAGGGCGCTAGGAGCTAATTTCGAAGTTACTGAAGATTAGGTTAATCATGGTTCGTAAGGACGCTTCACAAACAGATATTGCCTGGCGAGTCCTTGGTAGCGCTGCTAATCGTCTAACTAGGATGTTGCTTAAGGTTCAATGGTTACACACTGAGAAGTTACCTAAAAACGGAGCATACATTGCTACGCCAAACCATTTGACTAATGCTGATCCAGTAGTTTTGACTGGATTCTTTTATGCAAATGGTTATGCCTCAAAATTCTTAACTAAGGGGGCCCTTTTTAAGAATAAAATTGTAGGTGGCGCGTTAAGGAGTATTGGCCAGATTCCGGTTTATCGTGATGCCAAGGATCCTTCCAAGGCTTTATCTGAAGCTCGTCAAGAGTTAGCTAATGGTTCGACGATTGTAATTTATCCTGAAGGTACTTTCACTCGTGATCCAAAGCGTTGGCCGATGAAAGGTAAAACTGGGGCGGCTCGCTTAGCACTGGAAACCGATACACCAGTTATTCCGGTAGCTCATTGGGGTCTTCTAGATTTTATGCCGATTGGGACTGCAAAGGCTAAGTTTAACCGACCAAAAGTCCGAATAATTGTCGGAGATCCAGTAGACTTATCTGAATTCAAAGGTAAAGAAATTGACCGTGATTTATTACATAATGCTACAGAAAAAATCATGGATGCGGTTACAGAGTTATTAGAGGAACTTCGTGGCGAAAAAGCTCCTGAACATCGTTGGGATATGAAAACTGACGGGAATGCAATTATTGACGATGATGGCAATATCATTACTAATGATATTCACAAAGATAGCTAGAAAGTGTTAATTAAATGAGTAAAACTAATGTAGCTGTATTATTCGGTGGTCGTTCTTCAGAACACTCTGTAAGCTGTGTGACTGCCTCAAACATTGTTGAAAACCTATTAGCAAATGGTTATGGAGTATATCCAATTGGGATTACTCAAGATGGCCAATGGACTTATGTACCCACTGATAAAGTACAGTACAAGTTTTCTCATGATGGTGGCAAGCAACCGACTGTCACTAAGAGTGACTGGACTGTTTACCCAAATCAAAGCGTTGAAACTAAAACTTGGATTCAAACTAGCAAAGACGGAGTAAAGAATCTTGCTGATATTGATGTAGTTTTCCCAGTTTTACATGGTGCTTACGGTGAAGATGGCACAATTCAAGGATTACTTGATCTTGCTGATATTCCTTATGTAGGTAGTGATGTGCTTGGTTCTTCTAGCTGTATGGAAAAGCAGACTACTAAGGTACTGCTTGCTGCTGCTGGATTTGAGGTAGCGCCTGGTATTGTAATCACAGATCGTACTTGGAAAAATGAAAAAGCTGAAATGCTTGCTAAAGCTGGAGAATTAAAGTTTCCAGTATTTGTAAAGCCTAGTCGTGCTGGTTCCTCATTTGGGGTTACTAAGGTAAAAGATGCTTCTGACTTGGAAGCTGCTATTGAAGCAGCTCGTAAATTTGACACAATTATTTTGGTCGAAGAAGGTATTGTTGGTCGTGAAATTGAGTTTGCAGTGCTTGATGGAGACCCAAAGCCTACGGTTTCACAGCCTTCTGAGATCGTTATGAATGATGAAGTTGAGTTTTACGATTACGAAGCAAAGTATATTTTGCAAGGAGCAGCGGTTGCGCAATGTCCAGCAAAAATTCCAGAAAAAGATTTGAAAATTATGCAAAAATTAGCATTAAAAGCTTTTGATGCTTTACAGCTTAAGGATCTTGCGCGCGTAGACTTTTTCTACACCGAAGATGGTAGATACATTATTAACGAAGTAAACACTATGCCTGGTTTCACGCCAATTAGTGGGTATCCATTAATGATGCAAGAACATGGAGTTAGCTATCAAGAATTACTTGATAGGCTAGTAAAGTTAGCATTACATAAGTAGTGAATAATTATTAGATTGCATTACCGATGGTCCAGGTAGCTGATTTATCAGAGTACGAAATTATTGCTTTGCTTAAAAATAAGTTGCCACAGAACCCTAATATTGACTTAGGAATTGGTGATGATGCTGCTGTTTTAGCCATTCCAAGTAAAAAATTAGTTACTAGTACAGATTTATTGGTAGAAAATCAAGACTTTCGGCTTTCTTGGCAAGGTAACTCTGGGTTTAAACAAGGTTTTAAAGCATTTGTGCAAAATGCTGCTGATATTTATGCGATGGGGGCAAGCCCAACGGCAATGTTATTAAATTTAGCCTTACCTAAAACTACTGAAACTAGTTATCTTGAAGGGTTGGCAACTGGAATTGCAGCTGCTGCCAGACATTATAATTGTGATAATTTTAGTGTTATTGGTGGTGACTTATCTAGTAGTGCCGAATTAGCAATTTCGGTAACAATTTTTGGTGAGTTAGTAGCTGAAAAGCCAATTACTAGGGCTGGAGCCAAAATTGGAGATATTATTGCATTAAATGGAACTCCAGGATTAGCAGCTGCTGCATTGGCTACGTTAGAAGGCAAGCTTGTCGCTCAAAATAACGACTTCATAAATTATCAACTACAACCAAGGCCTGCTTTAAATAATATGTCTACGAAAGCTCATGCCATGATTGATACCTCTGATGGACTGTTAAAAGATGCTAAACGTATTGCGAGTGCTAGCAAAGTAGCAATAAAGTTAGATAGTTCAGCTTTTGATGAATACCTACCAAAATTTACTTCAGCTCTTGAAATCACTGAAGTGCAAGCGTTAGACTTTATGCTTCATGGTGGTGAAGATCATAACTTACTTGCTACTTTTGCTGATAATGAAATCCCAAAAGAATTTCATCAGATTGGGAAAGTGGTATCAGGTAATGGTATTTACATAGATGATGAAGCTATTGCAGGAAGAGGGTGGGAGCATTTCCTTTCTCGATGAAAGACTACGCAATTATTTAGGTGATAAATCTGCAAAGGCTTTTAAAAATAATTTTGGTTATGAAACTGTAGGTGAGTTATTAAATCATTTTCCACGGCGTTATGTAGAACGGGGAGAGTTGACTCTGATTAGTGAGTTACCAATTGATGAAGAAGCAACTCTAGTTGCAAGAGTTGTGAGTCTAAAATCTCGTCGAATGTATTCGCGACGAGGACTGCTAACTGAAGTATTGATACAAGGTGAAGAAGATAACCAATTTTTAAAGCTAACTTTTTTTAACCAGTATGGTTTAGAGAGTAGATTACCTATAGGTGCATTAGGGATATTTTCTGGCAAAGTTACTAGTTACCAAGGGGCTTTAACATTGTCTCATCCGGAGTTTCAATTAATAGCTGACTATGATGACGCTGCAGCACTATCTGCTAGGCCAATTCCACTGTATCCAGCTAAGGTAAGGTTAAGTACTTGGATGATTCAACGTGCCATTGGGATTTTATTAGATATGTTGCCAGTCACACTAGAAGACCCAATACCAGCTGATATTCTAGAGCGCCAGAGTTTAATTGATTTAACCAAGGCTTATCGAAATATTCATCAAGGGCAAAATTTACAAGATAGTTTTGCAGCGCAAAATCGTTTTCGATTCCAAGAAGCCTTTTTAACTCAGACTAGCCTAGTTATGCGTAAAGCTAATATTGAAAAGCAAAAAGCAAAATCATATAAAGCTGAATCGGGTGGGGTGTTAGAAGAGTTTGATGCGATGATTCCCTTTGAATTAACTAACTCGCAAAAACGAGTATCTGATGAGATTGCTGCTGATTTAGCCAAAACACACCCAATGAACCGTTTACTGCAAGGTGATGTAGGTTCTGGTAAAACTATTGTGGCATTAAGAGCTATGTTAACTATCATTGAGCATGGTGGTCAGACAGTGTTGTTAGCACCTACAGAAGTATTAGCAAGCCAGCATTTTCAATCAATCTATGCTTATCTTGGTGAGTTAAATTTTAAAGGAGTTTACGCTTCACTTTTAACAGGTTCAATGAGCACTAAAGAAAAGAAAAGAGTACTCTTAAACTTAGCTTCTGGACAATGTAATTTACTAGTTGCCACGCATGCAGTACTTTCTGAGCATGTGCAGTTTGCAGATTTAGGATTAGTAATTATTGATGAACAGCATCGTTTTGGGGTTGATCAGCGCGATGTATTGCGACAACGAGGTAAGGATAGCTATCCGCATACTCTTATTATGACTGCAACACCTATTCCACGTTCAGTGGCTATGACTATTTTTGGTGATTTGGAAGTTTCTACTATTGATGAATTACCAGCAGGCCGAGCTCCGATTACTACTCATGTAGTAAATCTGGTAGAGCATCCAAGTTGGGCTGGAAGAATTTTAGCTAGGACTAGAGAAGAGGTAGCTAAAGGTTATCAGGTTTATATAGTTTGTTCTAAAATTAGTGATGAAGAACAGTCAGAAATTTCAGGTAATCCACCAAAACGGATGTCAGTTTTAGAATTTGCTGAAATTGTTAAAAATAACTTGCCAGAAGTGCAAGTGGGTATCTTGCACTCTAAGCTTGATGTCCAATACAAAGATCGGACTATGGCAGAGTTTGCTGCTGGAAATTTGGATGTTTTAGTTTCTACTACTGTGGTAGAAGTGGGCGTCGACGTACATAACGCCACAATGATGGTTATTATGGATGCTGATCGTTTTGGGGTATCTCAGTTGCATCAATTACGTGGACGTGTAGGTCGTGGTGGTTTACCAGGATTATGTTTGCTTGTCACTCAATTAGAACCAGGTCACGAAGCGTTAGATCGTTTAGATGCAGTAGCTTCTACTACTAATGGCTTCAAGCTCTCATTGCTTGATTTGGAGCAACGTCGTGAAGGTGATGTTTTAAGTGCGAAACAATCTGGAGCTTCAAAATCGTTAAAACTTTTGAAAGTTACAAAACATAAAAAGATTCTGGAAACAGCTAGGCAAGAAGCAAGACGATTAATTGCCAGTGATCCAGAGTTATTACAACATCAGTTATTAAGACAAACCTTGGATAGATTCCTTGATGAGGATACTGAAGAATATTTGGAAAAAAACTAATGAGAATAATTGCGGGAGCGTTAAAAGGGCAACAGCTTCAAACTTTAACTGGTGATATTACTCGCCCTACCACGGATAAGGTTAAAGAAGCTTTATTTTCTATACTAGCTAGCTATAACATGCTTGAAGATTGCGTGGTATTAGATTTATTTGCTGGTTCTGGATCATTAGGGTTAGAAGCTGCAAGTCGTGGAGCAATACAAGTTGATTTTGTAGAAAATCATCCAAAAGCGTTAAAAATCGTTAAAAAAAATTGTGAATTAAGCAACAAAAAAAATCCTGCACTTCTGAATACCTTTTTTAGTGAAGCTCAAAAATACCTTAAAAATACGACAGAAAAGTATGACTTAATTTTTATTGATCCACCCTATAATTTTTCTACAGAAAACATTAACAAAATTTTAGCTAAATTAGTTCCATTGATAGTGTCACATAGTATCGTAATTATCGAGCGAAGTAGTCGTACTAAAGAAATTATTGAAGAGCAAAATTTTAGTGA
This sequence comes from Micrococcaceae bacterium, assembly GCA_047606545.1. Taxonomy (GTDB): domain Bacteria; phylum Actinomycetota; class Actinomycetes; order Actinomycetales; family Micrococcaceae; genus JASGDC01. The sequence goes on from JASGEI010000019.1 coordinate 71,256, forward strand.
ATTATTTCGAAAGAAATATGGCGAGACTTTAATTATTGGCTTTGAATTGCGTCAATAGACTATTCAAAATAACAGATAAAAATCTTACTTAAATTATTTTAAATAGTTTATATAATAACTATTTAATTTCATTAAATAACAGAGTAACGTTGTAAGTATAAAGTTACATAGTATTATAAGTGCTGATGTATAGTTTAAGGGGGGGGGCAATTTATGGTGGAGAAGCTAGAAGAGACGGGATTATCCCGTAGAAATGTAGTTAAAAGTGCTGTATGGTCACTTCCCGTAATAGTCAGTGCCACAGCCGTTCCAGCTTTAGCAGCAAGTTCTGGAACTGTAGGTGATTTTACTATTAAAGGTACATGTGGTGTTGTAGGTCTTCTTGGCAAAGGTTTTAGTTTAACAGCTGCATCTAGCTATGATTTACCAGCAGGCACTGTTATTGATATAACTTCTAATAATGGTGTTGATATTAGTGCCTTAACAGTTTCGGGTGGTGTAGCAACTGTAACTGCGCTGAGTAGTACTCATGTGCAAATAGTTTTGACTTCGGCGTTATCTGCTGGGCAGACTATGTATCTACTTACAGTTTTAAGTGTAAGCGTTGCTTATACCTTAACTGCAACGGTCACTTTGCCTACAGGCTATACTGCAGGTTCTGGCGCAAAAGCTACTGGAAAAGTTGTTTCCACTTTGATTCTATGTACAGGTAGTTAGAAGATTTAAATTTCGTAAAAGTCACTAACATCTGGTTTTTCTTCAGGGTTTCTTCTACGCGGACGTTTTTTAGCGGGAATGCCTACTAATGTAGTCCATTCGGGTGCAGAATTTACCACTACCGCATTAGCACCAATTGCACTATCGTTACCAATGTCAATATTACCTAGCAACTTTGCCCCAGACCCAATAATTACGCGATCTCCAATAGTAGGGTGGCGTTTGCATTTTTCATGTCCAGTACCACCAAGTGTTACGCCATGGTAGATAATTACATCATTGCCAACTTCAGCAGTTTCTCCTATGACTATGCCCATACCATGATCAATGAATACCCGACGACCAATCTTTGCTGCAGGGTGAATTTCAACTCCAGTTAAGAAGCGGGAGAACTGCGAAAGCAATCGTGGGGAAGTGCGTAATCCACGTCGCCATAATGCATGCGAAATTCGATGATTCCAAATTGCGTGTAGTCCGGAATAACTAAAAAATATCTCGGCAGTATTCCGAGCCGCTGGATCATGGACTCGGGTAGCCGAGATATCTTCTTTAATTCTTTCGATGAATTTCATCAACTAAAAATCCTAGTTAAAATTATTCGTTTAAGTCCTCGAAAAGCACTGTAGAGAAGTAACGTTCACCGAAGTCAGGTAATACAGTTACAATTTTCTTGCCCTTATTTTCTGGACGCTTTGCAACTTCAAGAGCAGCAAACACTGCAGCACCACCAGAAATACCAGGTAGAATGCCTTCCTCAGTGCCTAAAGTACGAGCAGTTTTAGTAGCATCAGCTAATTGCACGTCAATTACTTCATCGTAGATATCTTTATTAAGAATATCTGGGACGAAGTTAGCACCAAGTCCTTGAATTTTGTGAGGGCCTGGTTTACCTTCAGTTAATAGTGGAGAATCAGCTGGTTCTACAGCGATGATTTCGATATCAGATTTCTTTTCTTTAAGGTATTTGCCTGCACCAGTGATGGTACCACCAGTACCAATACCTGAAACGAAAATATCAATATCGCCGTTAGTATCTTCAAAAATTTCTGGGCCAGTAGTTTTGTAGTGAATTTCAGCATTTGCTTGGTTGCTGAATTGGTGAGCAAGAATAGAATTCGGAGTCTCTTTGGCTAGCTCTTCAGCTTTTTCTACTGCACCACGCATACCCAAAGGACCTTCAGTAAGTACAATTTCAGCACCATAAGCTTTAAGTAGCTTACGACGTTCAATACTCATAGTTTCTGGCATAGTTAATACTACCTTGTAGCCACGAGCTGCACCAACAAATGCAAGAGCAATCCCAGTGTTACCACTAGTGCCTTCAATAATTGTGCCACCAGGCTTTAAATCACCTGATTTTTCGGCAGCATCTACGATGGCCACACCAATACGGTCTTTAACACTACCAGCTGGGTTGTTTTGTTCCAGTTTTACGATAACGTCCGCAGCTACATCTTGTGTTACTCGATTAAGCTGTATTAGTGGAGTGCCACCAACAGCATCAGTAATATTCTTGTGGATAGTCATAGTCTTTTAAGTCTTTCATTAATAATAATTTTTAGTTTAGGTTATCCTAACATAAGCATTTAGCGATTTAATAGAGAGTTTTTATATTATTTCTATAAGCTTAATTGGGAATAAAACGTTCAGTTTATTATGTTATTGTCTAATTACACAATAAGTGTTCCTAAAATAACTAGGAGAGTTATGATGGATGATAGCCCAAAGAAGGAAACAGTTGTCTGCCCTGGTTCCTTTGATCCAATACATAAAGGTCACTTAGATATTATTGAACGTTGCGCTAAGCTTTTCAACGAGGTAATTGTGCTAGTGGCAAGTAATACTAATAAAAAATATTTCTTTACCGAAGCAGAGCGAGCAGCACTTTCAAAACAAGAAGTTAAACATTTGTCTAATGTGAAAGTAGCAGTACTTGGACGGCAAACTCTTGCTGGATTTTGTGCAGAACACGAAGCTTCAGTAGTTAAAGGTATTCGTAATGGTTCTGATTTCGAGTACGAGGTACCAATGTCCACTATCAATAAAAAACTTTCAGGTGTCGAAACTATATTCTTGCCTGCTGCTGCTGAGGTAGTTCACATATCTTCTACTATTGTGAAAGAAGTGCATTTCTTTAATGGAGATGTGGAATCTATGGTTTCCCATAATATTAGTAGGGCTATGCAGGATAAAGCCAACTAAAAGCCGGTATTTAAGCTAACTTTTTATTCAATTTATATGAAAAATACCCTGTAATTTGTGCGTTATAAATAAGGCATTAAAGTTTTATTTGACGGGGGGGGGGTAGTTAATACTGTTGAGTTTAAAAGGTTTTCCATTTACATTTCAAATAACCGTAAGGGGGTTATCTATGGGAAACAAAATAAGCAATAAGGTAGGTAATGATGAATTAGATGTGTATTTTGATATTGATGAGTTTATTGTATTTACTCAGTTAGTTGATAAAGGCGGGGAAGGCTTACCAAAAGCACCAGGTCCAGGGGATGTTTTTAATAAAGATATTGTTTTGAAAGTTAACCAAGAAGACATTTGTGATTATGAGAAAACAAACTACAGTGTGATGCTAATTATTTCTGGAGATGCATATTTCGATATTTTGGGTAACCCACTAGTTATTACTGGTGTATCTATTAATAATGATGGTTTTATCCGAGTTGGTAGCAAAAGTAGTGAATATCCAATACGAGTTAAAGATATCTTAGAATTTTATGGAATTTTTACTTTACAAGCAGTTCTGGTTAGTTCTACAGATGGTTATTACACAAATTGTGAGGAATTATTGAAACAGGGCATCGGGGCAACTAGCCCGTATGCTTTGTTTATAGTAGAAGAGTGATTATTGATGGCTTGGAGTTATTGGTTAAATTTTAGACACCCCAAGCCATTAATTATTCTTTTCAGATTTTAGTAGCCTTATTTTGTAATTAAGTATGGGGGGGGGGGTACAATAGTGTAGTAACGCTATACTGTGGTAACAAACTAGGGAGTTGGCCTTGATGGTTGATAGTAATTCTTATAATGATGTAAGTAAAAGTATTTCTCGTAGAACTGTGAACAAAGGTGCACTTTGGTCTATGCCAGTAATCGCTGGCGTTACTGCAGTTCCTGCAAATGCTGCAAGTGAGCCAGAGTACTTTATTATGTTTGATCAGATGACAGATAATGGTGGTGATGGATTGCCAACCACTGTTGGTCCAGGTGAAAGTATTGTGGATCCTACTGGTGAAGATCCAGAACAAACGATTCATGCGGGAATTAGGTTTAACAGCACTACTTTCTCAGATGGGGTATCTGTATTAGTTACTGATTCCACAGGTACTTTAGTTTCTACTGGTACTGTTCGACTTACAATTACCAGTGGTAATGCTGTCTTCGGTAATGGTAATACTAAAGTTGCTGGTTCTACTGCCGTTGATGTGCCATTTACAAATGGTATGGCTTACTTTGGTAAATGGAATCAAGAAGGTACTAGCACTATAAGTACGATTATGATTGACAGCCCATTGCCTGATTCTACTGACAATAATTTAACTATTCATGCAGAATTCTTGGGACACGATGGTGTTAGTACTAACAACGCTAATGTGCCACAAAATGGCCCAGATGCTAGTTGGATTCTAGGTAATCTGCACCACTGGGGCGATAATACAGGTGAAGGTGGCTTTGGTTATGGTGGTAACACTCCTTCACAACCAAATTACGTAAATGATGAAGTAATTGCAGCTGAAACTTTGGGGGCTGTTCAAGCTGGTTCACAGCACCGTATTTTTATGGACAAGGAAGGCGAGCTTTGGTCTTCTGGACAAAATGGTTGGGGGCAACTTGGTAGAGGTTCAACTCTTACTGTAGCTAATAACAAACCAGGTCAAGTAACAAAGCCAGATGGAGTTAGTTCCTGGACTATGTTCAGTGCTGGTGGTGCCCATAATTTGGCAGTGGGCGATGACGGCGAGATATATGCATGGGGATACAATAATAACGGTCAAATTGGTAATAATACCGGAGGCGTTACTAGCAATTTTGAGTCTGGTATAACATACACGCCGACAAAAGTTTCAATTCCATCAAACTATGCCGCAGTTTACGGAAGTACGGCTCCGACTTCATGGAATGACGTAGGTGGTGGAGTTAAAGATGTTGCGGCTGGTTCAGCGCATTCTATTGCGTGTTTAAACGATGGTAAATTAGTCGTTTGGGGCGGTAATTGGGATCAAGCAGGTGATGCAGGAACTTTCTATGGTTCATTAGGCATAGGTACTTATAATGCAACTACTTCACCAAATATTCTTAAAATTCCAAGGATTCAAAACGGTACAAGTACTCCAGACTTTTCAACTTATCCAATGGTGCAAGTTGCAGCTGGTGGTACTATGCAATTTGGTGGTGGTTCAGGTTATGCAAACGAGATATCTGTTCCAACCTCTGGTGCTCTTGATGCATCAGGAAATATTTGGATGTGGGGCGCTGGTAGGCAAGGTAGAATTGGTGATGGTGCAAACCCAACTAACCGCTATTGGCCGACAAGACTAACTACTGGAATAGGCGTAGATGGGACAAGTAGCGTAACATTGCCTGCGTTTAAATCACTTCGTCTTGACACGGGTGGTTATGCTATTGACGAGAATGATCAACTTTGGGTATGGGGCTTTAATCAACGTCAGGTATACACTGGTTCTAACTACACTACTGTTACTTGGTATAATTCTGGTCAGCTTGGACTTGGAATTGATAGTAGAGTTCAAGCCACAATTCGCCAAATGCCGAACCCTGATGGAGTAACTGGTTGGAAAGACGTTGGCGGTGGACCTTACCATACTGTTGCAATCAGCACAGATGGTGATCTTTACGCTTGGGGATGTAACTTGCAATGGGCTCTTGGTTTGTCTAAGTCAACTCCAGCATTTACAAATACGACGGATAGTAGTAACTCTGCTCTTAATGCTCCTCAAAAGATTGAGACTCCAGACTCTGGAGTTACCTGGGAAACAGTTTGTGATGGAGGGTATCAATTCTCTGCAGCAGTCCGTAGTAACTAAAACAAATTTAATAACTAAAAATAGTGGTAAACACTTCAAGTGTCTACCACTATTTGCATGTAAAAATGTATATTCGAGATTAGTAATGAATAAAATGCATGCATTTTATTAAACTAAAACACAATTTCGCATATTTTTAGATTTAAAACTAGCGTTTAACTATGAGATTAATTGCTTGCTGTAGTTTTTCCTCTTTTTCTTCTTCTTTGGTATCAGTCTCAGGTTCTACTAGAGTAGTCTTCAGATTTTCTGCAGTTATAAGACCAATAGCTCTATCTATGCTTGAGCGAACAGCTGAAAGCTGGATTACAATATCAACACATTCTTTATTTTCATTAATCATTCGTTGTACACCACGAAGTTGACCTTCGGAACGTTTAAGGCGATTGATTAATTGTTTGTCAAAGTCTTCCACTATAAACACACCTCTGTTTGCTCGTTTTGAGACAATCTAACTACTTTAGTTTACCAGTTAGAATTGCACAGTAAAGAAACAAAATATTAGCTATAATATTTGTTATTTAGTGCTTATTAACCCAATATTATTGGTCTTGTAAAACTATGTAATTTAACTAGAGTGTTTATTTGTAAAATAAAGCGTATAATTAGCAAAATGGCTGAAAATAATAATCATGGAAAATCGCCTTTCATTTTTGATATATTTGATCTACGTAAAAATATCGGCGATACTTTTGAGCAAGATGTTCGCATTAAAGCTCCAGCTGAGATTGGGAATCCAGTAATTTGTGTTGAAGAAAATTCACCAATGAACTTCAAAATTGAACTAGATTCAGTGGTTGAAGGAGTTTTTGCCAATTTCACAATCCAGGCAATTGCGAAAGGTGAGTGTTCGCGTTGCCTTGATGCAATAAAGCGTGGAGTCGAAATTAATGGATCCGCACTGTTTGAATATGAAGAAAATCCCGACGACGATGAGCAATATCTTGTCATAGATGATACAATCAATCTAGAACCCCTCGTGCGGGATGTGGTTGTGACTAAATTACCATTTAATCCCGTGTGTAAGGATGCATGTTTAGGATTATGTTCAGAGTGTGGATTCCGCATGGAAGACGATCCAGAGCATCATCACGAAGTAATAGACTCACGTTGGTCTGCACTTGAAGGCTTGATCAACAATAACACTACAGAAAAGGGCTGATTGTGGCTGTTCCAAAGCGTAAAATGTCACGAGCTAACACTCGTTCACGTCGTTCACAGTGGAAAGCAAGTGCACCAAAACTTGTGAAGACTGTAGAAAATGGTCAGGTAGTTTATAGCCGACCACATCAGGCTAAAGTTGTTGAAGATTCTACTGGGACTCCTTTGTTCTATGAATACAAAGGGCGTAAAGTAGCCGACATCTAGTCTGATATGACAGATAAACTTTTAAAGCGTCTTGGAGTTGAAATTAACTCCAAGACGCTTTCTCATGCATTAACACATCGTTCCTATGCTTATGAACACGGTGGTATCCCGCATAACGAGCGTTTTGAATTCCTAGGAGATTCTGTACTAGGTTTAGTGGTAACAGATAAACTCTTTCACATCTATCCAGATGTTTCTGAAGGTGAACTTGCAAAACGTCGTTCGGCAGTAGTTAGCACTCATGCACTTGCTCAGATTGCGCGTGAACTAGGCCTCGGTGAGTTTATTAAGTTAGGTAAAGGTGAAGACCAAACTAACGGTCGAGATAAATCCTCAATCCTTGCGGACACTATGGAAGCTATTATTGGTGCTTGTTATTTGGATCAAGGTTTAGATACTGCTCGTGAAATGGTGTTACGAATAACTTCGCCTTTGATTGAAAATACCGAGCATTTAAAAGCTTCTTTAGATTGGAAGACTAGCGTCCAAGAATTAGTTGCTGAGCAAAATAAGGGCGAAGCAAGCTATGAAGTGGAAGCTGAAGGACCAGATCATGCTAAGTCATACACGGCATATTTAATTGTTGAAGATAAACGTATAGCTAGTGGTACTGGAAGCTCTAAAAAAGAAGCAGAGAAAGTCGCAGCCCAAGAAGCTTGGCGAAAACTTAGTGAAAAATAAATTATGCCAGAATTACCGGAAGTAGAAACCATTCGTTTAGGACTTGAGCCTTGGCTAGTTGGTGAAGAAATAGTTGATGTTGAAATCCTCGACCCCCGCTCATTACGTAGACATGAACTTGGAGATTTTACTGAATTTTTAACTGGTAAAACTATTGAAGCTATTAAACGCAAAGGTAAATACCTTTGGCTAACTTTTCCAAATGAAGATGTGGTGCTGGTAATGCATCTAGGTATGAGTGGTCAATTGTTGATTAAAGATCCTAAAGAATCCTTGGAAAAACATGCCAAAGTTTTATTAACTTTGGCTAAGGGTAAACAATTACGTTTTGTGGACCAACGTATTTTCGGCGGAATGTTTCTAGATAATTCTGATAATAAAGTGCCAGTAAAGACAGCGCATATTGCATTAGATCCATTGGATAAGCTTTTTGTACCTCCGGCACAAAAAGCTCGTGAAATTAAAAGGTTATTGCTAGATCAAACTTGGGTTTCTGGTATCGGTAATATTTATGCTGATGAGTCGCTTTGGCGAGCTAAGTTGTATTATCGCACTAAAGCTACTGAAATTTCTAAGGCGCAGTATGAATTACTGTGGAAAAGCGTAAAGGATGTGCTGAATGAAGCTATTGTTGCTGGTGGTACTAGCTTCGATAAACTTTATGTAAATACCAATGGTGAATCTGGATATTTTTCTAGGTCATTAAATGTTTATGGTCGAGCAGGAGAGGCTTGCTCACGCTGTGGAAATGAAATCGTGCGTGAAAAATTCATGAACCGCTCCTCATTTTTGTGCTTACATTGTTTGTCAGTCATGCGATAATAGAAAACATGAATTTACTCCATTTTTTACCTGAAATTATTACTGTAGTTACTGTTGTACTCGGTGGTAGTGGGCTTAAAGTCCTTGATAATAAACAACAGCAAAAAGAACGTCTTGAATTAGGTAGAAAACCTAAAGATAAAGAAATAACAACTGGTGGCGACACTCTTGTCAAAGAAAAAGAGGAAGTAAAAGAGCCAGTTAAACCACTTTATGATTCACCAGAACGCTTAGATACTCGGATGAAGCGTTTGCGCGCAAAACTAGCACAATCAAATAGTGCTTTTAGTAGGGGTTTACTATCTATATTAAGTTCAGATGAAATTACTGAGGATACTTGGGATGATTTAGAAGATACTTTGTTAGTTGCTGATGTTGGTATTGACGCAACTACAGAGCTTGTTGACGGTTTGCGTGAACAAGTCCGCATTGAAGGTATTAAAGACCCTGAAGAGGTTAAAAAACTATTTAGGTCTGGCTTAATTAAGATGTTAGATAGCGATTTAGATCGTAGCCTAAATTTAGAAACTCCTGAAGATAACCCAGCAGTAGTTATGGTGGTTGGTGTTAACGGTGTTGGTAAGACTACTACTGTAGGTAAGTTAGCTCGCATTTATGTCGCAGAAGATAAAAAAGTTCTATTAGGTGCAGCTGATACTTTCCGTGCCGCTGCAGCTGATCAGCTGACTACTTGGGGTGAGCGTGTTGGTGTAGAAACTGTGCGTTCTGACAAAGAGGGTGCTGACCCAGCTTCAGTTGCATTTGATGCTGTTAAACGTGGTATTGATGACAAGGCTGATATTGTGCTTATTGACACTGCAGGGCGTTTACAAAACAAAGTTGGCTTGATGGATGAGCTAGGTAAATTAAAACGTGTTACTGAAAAACAAGCTGAAATTAATGAGACTTTGTTAGTGCTTGATGCAACTACTGGGCAAAATGGTCTCTCGCAGGCAAAAGTTTTTGCAGAGGTAGTAAACATTACAGGCATCGTGTTAACTAAGCTCGATGGTTCTGCTAAAGGCGGTATTGTAGTGGCAATTCAGCGTGATCTTGGGGTGCCAGTTAAGCTAATTGGTCTTGGGGAAGGTCCGGATGATTTAGCTGCATTTGAACCTGAGCAGTTTGTGGATGCCATTCTTGAGCAGTAAAAATTAATATTTAAGAATTTAAGAGTCAGATTTCAAAATCTGACTCTTTTTTTGCAATTTTTCCGCTACGAAGCATATTTATGGAGGCAGTTTATCTTTGAGCTAATTTGTAAAATTTGTGTAAATATTCACTCTAAAGGTAATAATTGGTGTTAATTTCGTTTTGAGAAGAAGTTGGTATTGTTTCAAAAATGAATTTTAGCTTGTATCCTTATAAGTACTATGTTTAATTCACTTTCAGACCGGTTAACCGGTACTTTTAAAAATCTAAAAGGTAAAGGCCGTCTTACTGAAGCAGATATTGACGGTACTGCCCGTGAAATTCGTCGTGCATTACTTGAAGCCGATGTAGCAGTTCCTGTAGTTCGTTCGTTTATTAAAAATATTAAAGAACGCTCTCTAGGGCAAGAAGTTTCTGGAGCGTTGAATCCAGGGCAACAAGTTGTAAAGATTGTAAATGATGAACTTGAGCAGATTCTTGGTGGTGAGACTCGTCGTGTTCAATATGCAAAGAACCCGCCGACAGTAATCATGCTTGCTGGTTTGCAGGGTGCTGGTAAAACTACACTGGCTGGTAAGTTAGCACATTGGTTTAAATCTCAAGGACATACACCAATGTTGGTAGCTTGTGACTTGCAACGTCCAAACGCAGTAACTCAGCTGCAAGTGGTGGGTGAGCGAGCTAAGGTTCCAGTATTTGCGCCACATCCAGGTACTACTAGTGAGTTTGAGATTGCTCATGATGGAAACCCAGTAGAGGTTGCTGAAGAAGCAATTGAAGAGGCAAAAGCAAAGCAGCATGACATTGTGATTGTCGATACTGCAGGGCGTTTGGGTGTTGATCAGGAATTGATGCAACAAGCTGCTGACATTCGTGATGCAGTTGAGCCAGATGAAGTACTATTCGTTATTGATGCGATGATTGGTCAGGACGCAGTTAATACGGCCCAAGCATTCCTTGATGGTGTAGATTTTACTGGTGTAGTACTTACAAAGCTTGATGGTGATGCACGTGGTGGCGCGGCTCTTTCAGTAGCTTCTGTTACTGGTCGCCCTATTATGTTTGCTTCAACCGGTGAGAAAATTGACGAGTTTGAAGTATTCCACCCAGATCGTATGGCATCTCGTATCCTCGATATGGGTGACGTGATGACTTTGATTGAGCAAGCACAGCAGAAATTTGATGCTGATGAAGCTCAACGTATGGCAGATAAGTTTGCTAATGAAGAAGCCTTCAACTTAGAAGACTTCTTAATCCAAATGCAGCAAATTAAAAAGATGGGATCATTTAAAAAAATTCTTGGAATGATGCCAGGTGCTGCCGGAATGAAGCAGCAACTTGAACAGTTTGATGACCGAGAGGTAGATCGTGTAGAAGCTATTGTGCGTTCTATGACACCTCTTGAACGTCGTGCACCAAAGATTATTAATGGTTCACGTCGTGCCCGTATTGCTGCAGGTTCTGGGGTAACTGTTTCGGAAGTTAACCAATTGATGGAACGCTTCAAACAAGCGCAAAAGATGATGTTACAAATGAGCCGTGGTGGTGGTATGCCAGGAGTGCCAGGTAGCTACAGTGGCGGTGGATCATCAAAGCGTAAGCAAAAGCGTGGCAAGAAAAAGGTTAAGAGTGGTAATCCAGCTAAGCAAGCGCAATACGAAAGAGAATTAGCTGCAAGGCGTGAAGCTAAGAATACTGTTGCTCCAGGTTCTGCTTTTGGAAATATCAAACAAGAAACTCCAGAAGATTTTGATGCTTCACAGTTAAATTTGCCAAGTAGTTTTGGTAACTTCCTCGATAACAAATGAGTTTTATAGAAAAGGACTGTGATTTAAGTATTACAGTCTTTTTTCTTTGATTAAGGTATTTATGCGAACACTTAAAATATCTTGTTAAATTGCTGTTATTGGCTAGTTCTTAACTCAGGTGAAATTAAGTTATATAATTTTACGAATAAGCGTTATACTATTAAAGAACTCTTTTCATGCGAACCCTCTCTTATTCGCATGAAAGTATCCGTTGGTGTGATGGTTGTTTGTCCCCACGAACTTGCTATCGTGCCGTAAACATTGAGAAGAAATAGGAGAGTCCACCCAAGTGGCAGTAAAAATTCGTCTAAAGCGCCTTGGTAAGAAAAAGGCACCTTTTTACCGTGTAGTTGTAATGGATTCACGCAAGAAGCGTGACGGTCGTGCGATTGAAGAAATCGGTATTTACCATCCAACTAACGATCCTTCTGTAATTGAAATTGATTCTGAGCGTGCTCAGTACTGGCTAGGTGTTGGTGCACAGCCATCTGATGCTGTTGCAGCACTACTAAAGATTACTGGTGACCTACAGAAGTTCAAAGGTGAAGAGGGTGCTGAAAGCACTTACAAGACTGCTGAAGAAAAAGAAGCTTTTGTAGCTCCAGATAAGGATTCTGTTATCGCTGATAAAGAAGACGATAAGAAAGAATCTGAAGTAGATGAAGATTCTGAGGAGCAGGCTGAAAAAGCTGAAACTGAAGAAGATGCTACAGAAGAAAAAACTGATGACGACTCAGCTGAAGAAAAAGCTGATGAAGAAGAAACTAAGGAAAGTTAATAACTATGCTTTCTGAAGCACTTGAACATCTAGTTAGAGGGATTGTTGAAAATCCTGATGATGTCAAAATTACTAGCCGTTACAGCCGTCGTGGCGAGATTCTAAGCATTCGGGTTAATCCAAGTGACCTTGGCCGAGTTATTGGTAAGCAAGGTCGTATAGCGACTGCATTGCGTTCAGTCATAAACGCTATCTCTCCAGGTAAAAGCGTGCGAGTTGATGTGCTAGAAACTGATGGCGGTCGTCGTTAATAAATTTTGAATGTGGTCTTGCGGTAATATTACTGCAAGACCATTTTTCTATCAATTTGGCAGAGATTTAATAAAGGAAACTAATGAAAGTTAAAATCGCTCGAATTGGGAAACCTCACGGCATACGTGGTGAAGTAACAGCACAGCTATTTACTGATAATCCACAAGCTCGCTTTGCGCATGGTGAAGTGATTGAAACTAATAGTGATGAAATGCCAAAATTGACAGTTAAAGGTCACCGTTGGAATAAAGATCGCATTTTAATTAGTTTTGCTGAGATTAATGATCGTAATACTGCTGAAGAACTCCGTAACACTATCTTATATGCAGAACCAGAGAAAATTCCAGAAGAAGATGAAGCTTGGTATCCTCATGAAATCGAAGGGTTAAAAGTAATCCGAGAAGGTAATGTGATAGGTGAGGTTACTAAGTTGGAAGCTCGGGAAATTCAGGATATTTTAACTATTAAACTAAACTCTGGAGAAGAACGGTTAGTTCCATTTGTGGAAGAGATTGTGCCAGAAATTAACCTCGATGAAGGTGCACTTTATGTTACACCTCCAGGTGGTTTGTTAGATGAAGATTGATATTTTTAGTATCTTTCCAGAGTATCTTGAAGGTCTTAATATATCTTTAATCGGGAAAGCCCAACGAGAGGGATTGCTAGCTATTGAAACTCACAATTTGCGTGATTTCACTACAGATAAGCATAAAACTGTAGATGATACACCATATGGTGGTGGAGCTGGAATGGTTATGAAACCAGAACCTTGGGCTCAAGCATTGGAAAGTGTACTAGTTAAAGGTGAAAAACCAACTTTAATTGTCCCCTCACCTGCAGGGAAACTTTTTAATCAGGCTAAAGCTGATGTATTGGCTAAATCTGAACATTTAGTTTTTGCTTGTGGGCGTTATGAAGGTATTGATGAGCGAGTATTTCATTGGGCTAAAGAGCATTATGATGTACAGCTTTTGAGTATTGGTGATTATGTTTTAAACGGTGGTGAAGTAGCTTCGATGGCAATGATTGAAGCTATTGTTCGTCTCATACCAGGGGTAGTAGGAAACCCAAAATCTTTAGTTGAGGAATCACACAGCGATGGTTTATTAGAGTATGCAGTTTATACAAAACCGGCTAATTGGCGTGGATATGAAGTTCCTGTGGAATTATTGAGTGGCCATCATGCAAAAATCGCTGAATATCGTAAAACTCAACAAATACAGCGTACACAAGAACGTCGTCCAGACTTATTGAATTAAATTCCAATAATATTTGAAATTTTAGCTTAAAAATGTGAAAATTATATACGTATGTCTTCTAGGTTTTATGGCTGCCGTGGGGGTTAATAAAACTACTGGAAGTGTATGGCATGCTCCCAAAGCGAGTATGTGAAAGGAAGTTCCGTCGCCATTGCGCGACAGTACTTAAGGCCTTTGAGGACCTACGGCGTCAGAGGAAATATATACAAAATGCGTATTTTAGATATTGTTGATGAAGCATCATTGCGTTCTGATATTCCAGATTTCCGCCCTGGTGATACTGTAAAAGTTCATGTAAAGGTAGTGGAAGGTAACCGTTCTCGTGTCCAGCTTTTCCAAGGACATGTAATTTCACGTTCTGGTGATGGTATTCGCGAGACATTCACAGTTCGCAAGACTAGTTTTGGTGTTGGTGTAGAGCGTACATTCCCTGTACACTCACCAGTAATTGATAAGATTGAACTTGCTACTCGCGGTGATGTACGTCGCGCGAAGCTTTACTATCTACGTGATCGTACTGGTAAAGCTGCGAAGATTCGTGAAAAGCGCGAAGATGTACCTTCAGCTAAAGACAAGAAGGCTACTAAGAAAGCTGAAAAACCAGCTAAGAAAGAAGCTAAATCTGAAGCTCCACAGGCTGAAAAGACTGAAGAGTAAATAAAGCTTATTTGTAAAAAGACTCCAAATTATTGGGGTCTTTTTCTTTATATTATTACAGTAAATGGCGTCTATTCTTACAAATGGCGTGTATACCCGGGGCTCTTTTGTAAGAATAGACGCCATAAGCTAATTAGTTATAGCGTGTAGAATAGGGTTATAAGTTACTAGTGCCGATGCTGACACTAGCCTTAAGTTAAGGATGTGTTATTTAACATGAAAAAAATTATTAATGAACCAAAAGATGTAGTACCTGAAATGGTCAAGGGCTTAGCTCAAGCTCATCACGAGATTATTGAACAAGTCCCAAATACCTATGTTTTAAAACAAAAAGATATTAAGAAACAAGTTGCGCTAATCAGTGGTGGTGGTAGCGGTCACGAACCAGCACATGCAGGATTTGTAGGTGATGGTATGCTTCAAGCTGCAATTTGTGGTCAAGTATTTACTTCACCAACTCCTGATGAAGTGCACGCGGCTATTAAAGCAGCAGATCAAGGTGAAGGCGTGCTCATGGTCGTTAAGAATTATTCAGGTGATGTCATGAACTTTGATATGGCAAAAGATATGGCTGAGATGGATGATATTAAAGTCGCTAGTGTCTTAGTAGATGACGATATTGCAGTAGAAGATAGTACTTACACCCAAGGTAAACGCGGTGTTGCAGGCACCATTTTCGTCCACAAAATTCTTGGTGCTGCAGCTCGTAACGGTGCTAGTTTAGATGAATTAGTTAAGCTGGGTGAAAAGGTAGTTAAAAACCTAAAGACTATCGGGGTAGCATTAACTGGTGCTACAGTTCCTGAAGTTGGTAAACCAGGTTTTGTGCTCGAAGATGACGAAATCGAATATGGTGTGGGCATCCATGGTGAACCAGGTTACCGTAAAGAAAAAATTAAGACATCAAGGGGTATGGCAGAAGAACTAACTTCTAAGCTAAAAGAAGCATTTGATTGGGATAAGTCCGATAAATTTGCTGTATTAGTAAATGGTCTAGGTGGGACTCCGCTTATGGAACAATACGTATTCTTCGGCGATGTTATGGATATCTTAGGCAAAGAAAATCTCGAGACTGCTTACTCAAAAGTAGGTAACTTTATGACTTCACTTGAGATGGCAGGATTATCACTAACAATGCTAAAGCTTGAAGATGATTGGGTAGCTGCATTAAACGAACCTGTAGCAGCCCCAGCTTGGTAGGAGAGGAAATTAATGGTTGAAGTTAAGACTTGGGTAAAAGCCCTAAAGATCTTTAAAGATAAGATTGATAAAAATAAAGATTACTTAAGTGAGTTAGATACTCCTATTGGTGATGGTGATCATGGTAATAACATGGCACGTGGCATGGAAGCTGTAAACAAAAGTCTAGAAACTAATAAGCCGGATACTGTTCAAGATGTTTTCAAACAGACAGCTATGGCTTTGATTAGTAATGTCGGCGGCGCTTCAGGTCCATTGTATGGAACTGCAATGATGGAAATGGGTAAAGCTGCTGTATCTGATCAAGTAGTGCCAATGCTTGAAGCTGGTATGTCTGGCATTGAAAAGCGTGGTAAGAGTACTACTGGCGAAAAGACTATGCTAGATGTCTGGGGTCCTGCTATTGTTGCCGTCCAAGAGGAAAAACTTACTGATGAAGTGCTAGAAAAAGCCCAAGA
Source organism: Micrococcaceae bacterium (assembly GCA_047606545.1). GTDB lineage: Bacteria > Actinomycetota > Actinomycetes > Actinomycetales > Micrococcaceae > JASGDC01. The sequence goes on from JASGEI010000019.1 coordinate 87,465, forward strand.
AGCTACTAAGGATATGATTGCGACTAAGGGGCGAGCTTCATACTTAGGTGAGCGTTCTGTAGGTCATATTGATCCAGGTGCTACTTCAAGTATGTATTTCTTCGAGTCATTACTTGAGGCAGGAGTATTTGATGAGTAAAGGCGTCGTACTTGTCTCACATGTAAAAGAGATTGGTAAAGGTCTTAATCGTCTTATTAAAGAAGTTGCAAAGGATGTGCCGATTACAGTTGCCGCAGGATTAGAAGCAGGTGAGGTCGGCACATCTTTCGACAAGATTTTGAAAGCTTTCGAACAAAATTCAGGTGAAACTTTATTAGCTTTCTATGACTTGGGTAGTGCCAAGATGAACTTAGAAATGGCAATAGAAATGACTGAAAAGGAGGTGCTGTTATTTGATACAGCGCTCATCGAAAGTGCCTATACTGCTGCTACTCTATTACAAGCTGACGCACCACTTGAAACTATTAAAGATCAATTAAAACCGTTAAAAATTAAGTAATGGTGGTCTAAAAATCCTGATGAACATTAGGTAGAATAGTGGAGATGTCATCGAAAGGAACATAGTTAATGGCTTCACATAAAGCTCAAACTGAACGCTCTACTCTCATGGTCTTCCTTAGAGAGTATTTATTGCCAATAATTATCGCTTTGTTAATAGTAGCGTTAGTAAAAAACTTTGTGATTAGGCCTTTTAGCATTCCTTCTGGCTCTATGGAACAGACCTTGAATATCAACGACCGAATTTTGGTAGATAGGATTCATAATAATAAAGATATCCAACGTGGTGACGTAGTGGTGTTTGAACGTCCAGATGATTGGAAACCAGAAGTTCCAGTACAATCTAGCCCAGTTAAAGATGGACTTAAAACTGTCGGTAGTTTAGTGGGAGTTACTGCTAAACCAGGTCAGGAGTTCTTGGTTAAACGAGTGATTGGCATGCCAGGAGATCATGTAAAGACTGTAGGTAATAAGATTTCAGTTAATGGCAAAATCCTTAATGAGCCTTATTTATTCCCAGGTAATAATAGTTCTGATATTTCTTTTGATATCACAGTGCCTGCTGGTCAGGTTTGGGTTCTTGGTGATCATCGTTCTAATTCAGCAGATTCTCGTTATCATATGAATGGTGCAAATCATGGTATGGTTCCGCTTTCTGATATACAAGGTAAAGTAATTTACAAGGTTTACCCTTTTACTCAAATGGGTAAAGTATCTGATTCGTCGCAAACTTTTAAAGGTATTCCTGTGGCATCAACAGCTGCTTCAGTGACTAAATAATTATGGCTGTATCATACGAACTTGAAGACACTTTATTTGCTGGAGGCTATAGACTAGTAGCTGGAATGGATGAAGTTGGTCGTGGCTGTTTAGCTGGTCCTGTGATGGTGGGAGTTACAGTAATTGGAACTGATGAGCAGCCAGAGTTTTACGGGCTTAAAGATAGTAAACAAATGACTGTTAAAGCTCGTGAACGGTTAGCACCTATCATTCAAGAGGCATTAGCATGTGCTGTCGGCGAAGCAACTGCTGGTGAGATTGATAAATATGGGATTACCGAGGCCTTACGGATTGCTGGGGTACGTGCTTTGCAGCAATTAGCTATCTTGCCAGAAGTTATCATATTAGACGGCACTCATAACTGGTTAGGTAAGGGTAAAGATTTCCCATTAGTACATACACAAGCTAAGGCAGATACTACTTCGGTAACTGCTGCAGCTGCTTCTGTAGTGGCCAAAGTTACTCGTGATAAGTACATGGAAACTTTGGCTTATGAGTATCCAGACTACCTGTGGCATAAAAATAAAGGGTATGGCACGAAAGCTCATAAAGAAGCTATCAAGGAATTCGGTGTTACTGAGTACCATCGGAAGACTTGGAAGTTAATTTAGTGTTATTTAGGGGATATTCAAAGGAGAATATTGTGGCTACATCAAAATCTAACTAAGATAATAAAGAGTTAAGCAAAACTCAGTCTTTAAAAATACTATTGATAATAGAAGCAGTGGCCTATCACACGGTTGGTGAACCTTTTCGGATTGTAACTTAAGCTACCACTGGATATTCCTGGTAGTTCTTCACACATGGCAGTACTGTATGCTACCGGTGATTTTAGTGAGGACCAAGTTTTTATTCATGATTCTATTATCGGTTCACGTTTTGAAGGTAGAATTTTGCGGAAAACTACTGAGTATAATCAATTGGCAATCATCCCCAAAATTACTGGAAAGGCGTACAAAATGGGGCATGTGATATTTGAAGTAGATCCTAAAGATCCAATTACTTCAGGTTTTTTACTTTAAGTGAAGTCTTAATAACTCACACTTCGTGTTTACTCAATATCCACTTTTCAATTGTTTTTTCTTTGTAAAGCATTATTTTCTTTGCAACGTTGTTAAGGAAATACCTGTTTGATAAGGAAAAGGTAGTGAGTAATGACTGTAATTAGTTCTGATAAGTTTTGTTTGCTTGTCCTTTTTTGGGTTTTTTGGGTGGGTTGTTTTTTGTGTTTGTTGGTAGGGGGGGGGTATGATTGTTGTGTTGGATATGACATGTTTTTTGCTGGGGAGTTGATTCTTTTATGGTTGTTAATGGTTCTTATGATGAAGTAAG
>JASGEI010000020.1:0-213016 GCA_047606545.1 Micrococcaceae bacterium
AATATCATCATGCTATTATTAGTTTATGAAACAAATTGCATTAAGACTCCCAGATGAGCTAGATAAGAAATTAGTAGCAATCTCCAAAGAATATTACATGTCTAAAAACACTGTAATAATCCAAGCAATCAAAGCATATACAGACAAATATGAAGAAGAAAAGGCAAAGGGTTGAAGAATGAGTGTGTTAGATGGTATTCAAGAGCGATTTAGACGGTTTAAGACTCGAAAATTAGAAGACCTTATTACCGTTGATGAAGCTAGAGAAAAGCATGAAGTAAGTGAAACTATTCTTCAATATCATGCTCCAGAGGTTAGACGTAGAGAGATTAATGGTGTTATGCACTATTCCGAAGGAGATATTATCGCTCGTGATGAGCGTATTACTCGTGAAGTAGAAGCTGATGCAGAACGGTTCAGTGGCATGTTTCTTAGTGATGAAGAGTATGAGAAGAAGTACAGTGCCTATGAAAATGGGAAGGAATTATAAGGTTTGAATTCTGGTCGTCATTACCATATTATCCTTTCAGATACTAGTGTTATTAGTAAACCTGAACAGTATTTAGTTTTAGCTGAACTTGATAAACAAGGTTTATTCTCTATACATGTTGATAAGCAAGTGTTAGGAGAGATGTCTAGAACATTTCTAAATACTGCTATGAAGCAATATAATCCTCGTGGCAATTCATACAAAATGTATAGAGCGAAAAAAGCAGCTATGAAAACTGCTATGGATTTTGCAATTAAATATACTGCACAGTCGGGTGAAGGTCAGCATCACAAGGGTATAGAACGTACTAGCACTCCTAAAATAGTTGAAGAATACCGCAATGATCCTTCACTACCACTTAGCGATAGTATTAATACGGATTCAGCTATCAAAAAATCAGCAGATGATATTGGTGCTTCTATAGTTCTTACTAATAACACTGATGACTTTAACCTTCACGGTAATAAACTTGAATTTAGTAAAACAAAAGCAATAAGAATTAGTGATAAGCAAGCCCCCGAATATAAGCAAGTACCAATCCAATTTGGCCAAGATAAGTATAGTGCTATGAGTTTCTATGACTTCACCAACATGGTCCACGTTCAAGAACCTGAACAAGTTAATAAAGCTATAGATAAAGCTCTTACAACTATTGTTAGAAATCCAGATACTTATAGGCAAAGAAAAAATGTAGATAACGCTAAAGATAAGAGAGATTTAGTATCAAGAATGTACGCTAAATATGCTTTAACTGGATCTCCATCAGGAACCAACCCACTATATGCAATAAATAACTACTTAAAATCCCGAAATCTAACACCACTAAACGCACAAGATATTGCTCAAGGTAACCATAATCTTGCAATTGATATTCAAAATCGTATTAACAAATACAAAAACATCGATACCAAAACTGCTTTTAGTAAAGTAGAAAAAATTGCAGAACCAGTACCTGATGCTATTTCTGATAAGACTTATAGAAGAATACAACAAAAGCATAATCGCAAAACAAAACGTAACTTACGTAATATTATTTCAACGTCAATGGCAGAAGATGAGCATCTCTACAATAAATACGGAAATGAAGAAATCCCAAGCACACTACTAGGACTTCTAAAGCAACAAACAAATAAAGTTATCGAAAAATATAACCAGAAACGTAACTTACAACGAGAACTAACGGCAACGAAACCTAACGCAATCTCATATAATCAAAGAACTAAAAATACACACGATACACGTACTAAACAAATAAAAAGAGCTTTGAAACAAGAAAATAATAATGGCTATCACTATAGGACTGTAAATGGTAAACGAATTCGAGCTAAAAACCCAAAAAGAAAATAAAGATATAAGGAGAATTAGGAAGTTAAGTATATAGTTCCCAAATAAATTACTTAAAACGATTGCTAATCATAATGATACTTACAACTAGCAATCTCAATAGCACGCTCTTCTGTAACTCGATAAATTAAACGATGCTCAACATTTATTCTTCTAGAAAACCAACCTGAAAAATTATGTTTTAGAGCTTCAGGTTTACCAATACCGTCGGCTGCACCGTTGCGTTGAATATCTTTAATAAGCTGATTTATTCGTTTCAAGATTTTTTTATCTTGCTGTTGCCAATTGATATAGTCATTCCAACTTTTGCTGGAAAACTTAACCATCATTCTAATAAATCCTTTATCTCGATATTTTTAGTATTACCTTTGTTAAGTTCATTAATAGAATCCATCAAGTGTCGATGATTAGCCGGTGTCTTCATCAAGTACGCAGTTTCTTTGAGTGCTTGATACTCATCAAAAGGCACTATAACTACTGGCTCATGGCCTTTTCTAGTAATAATTACTTCCTCCTGATCGTCAGTAACGGTTTGTAAGGTTTTGGCATAATTCCTTCTTGATTCTGAGTAACTCATTGTCTTCATTGCCTTGCGCTGCTTCCTAGTCAAACTCATGCTGTGCAATAACTTGTACCTGTACATTTAACTGTACACTATAAATTTTAAAGAAAGTAAAATTTATAGCTATGCCGCCAAAGATGACTGTACATTCATGCACTATCTATAACCTTATCTTTGATGGTATGTATAATTATGCACAGTTAGTTTTAGATAGCTGATAGATGATAGTAGAAAAAGTAATGACTGAAGAGTTTGAGCCACAAAAACTGCCTGACATAATCAATGAATTAGTCGCAGACTTAGACACTGATGCTCAATATTTTATTAAACAACTTAAAAGTAATACTGAAATTTTTATTGAGATTTTAGAAGAAGAAGCTGAGTTGTTTGTCGAAAAAGCTAAACATGAGTTAAGAAAAGGCTCTTCACAATTAAAAGCAATTATTAAATCTGTTATAAAAGCTTACCGAACTTTGGGCCACGGCATTAAAAGTGAAGATCTACAAAAAACAATTAGCTATTTTTCCGAAGAAATAAAAGGAATTATTCAAGAAAACCGAGATATCAAAGGCATCACCAGAGAAAGCCAAATAAAATTAAGTGAATACGATACTCAATATCTTGAATATCTCAAGCGATTAACAAAAGCTAATACGGAAATTGAAGCGTTCATTCAAAAAATAAAATATGATTATGATGAAGAACTTGAACTATTAAAACAAAAATTCTTAAGTCAGCTGGAGCTTCCTAATATAGTAGCTGCTATTGAAGAAAAAGATGAACTTTCACTTCCAGCACATGAGAAAAAATTAATTCAAGAGACTCGAAAAAGCTACAATAAGAAAATTGCCAAACTAAATTCTGCTGCAAAAAATGACAATATTTTCACTGAAGAACAAAAGACAAAACTGGTAAAGATTAAAAAACAACTACAGCAAGAAGTAAACTACTTTGAATCTGAGATAAAAGCCAGTAACACCAAAATACTTAATTTTCATAAAGAAGAGCTAATTAAATATCAAAAACAATTGGTTTCAACTTTTGCACAAAAAATGTCTAAACCTTATTTAGAAAAGTCTGGCAGTAGTCTTGCTACAGAAGATATCTCCGAAGAGACTGTTGTTAAACTAAGTCAAAACTACGAAAAAAGTATTAAAAAGAAACTCGATAAAATATTAATTAACCTTGATAAAGATTTGAAACAAAAACTTAATAAAAAACTTAAAGAAATAGACAAAGAGAGCAAAAAGTTTTTCCCACAAAAACGTAAAGACTTGGTTACTTCCAGTATTGAAAAGATGGAAGAATATCGCGAAGCTGAATTGCTAGGTATTTCTGCTGAATTAAACTTTACCTTCCAGAGTTTACTTAAAGGTTTTACGAAAGAACTTAAAACAGAACTATATAAAAACCTTGAACTTGAGCGCGAAGCTAAATTTAATAAGTTCGTCGTAGAAGCAGAAACAAGTCTCGAAAAAATCTTGCTAAATGACCATCGCCTTGATCTTGTTTCTACTGGCAAAACTGTTCTTCATAAAAATTTAAAAGCTAATAAAAAATATCCAAAATATGCAAATAAAGTAGAAGATAAACTACAAAAACTTAATAAAACTCACACAAAAGTATTAGAAAAAACTCATAATGAAATACTAAAAGTACTTATTGAAGCTCAGAATGAAAGCTATAAAAGACAATATAAAAAAGAGTTCCGTAAAAAAGCTAAACAGCTTGATAAGAAGTTAAATAAAACTCTTAAAAGAGCTACTGAATCTCAGCTTGCCAATGAAGCTAATATCAAATACAAGCTTACACAATTAATGCAGGACTTTGACCATATTGAAGAAGACTTAACTGAAAAGCTTAATAACTATAAATGGCGTTCTAAGACTCAAGAATTAGAAGTACCACTTCCCCATAGTTACACCGATTTATGCAGGATTTTGAAAATAACGCATAATATTGGTTCAGCGAGATTGATTCAAAAGTTGACTACTAAATCAGGTAATTACCGCTGGATTGTTTATATTCCAGGTGTACAGCATTTTAAACTTAATGCCTACCACCCTAATGTACACAATATTCCAAATAGTGTCCGTGAGTTTTTAGATAAAAGTGAAACTGGACATCGTGAAACCATAAAACAAGCAATAAAAGCTGCTGGTATTGGCATTGGCGATGAAGTCTTATTGGTAGGACATAGTCTAGGTGGAATGAGTGCAATCAACTTACTTAGTGATGATGATTTTATGCAGCGATATAAGGCAGTAGGTTTAATTACTTTCGGCTCACCTAATAAACATAAAAAATTACCAGAAACTACTCGAGTGCCAATTTTACGAGTGGAAAATTCGAAAGATCCAATACCAAAATTCAGTAATCTAAAAAATGAGCAAACTCGGAAAATCCAGGATAGAGTCATAACACTCTATCCTCCTCGATTACCTAAAGGTTCACTACATCCACAAACTAGTTTTATCGAACCACACGATTTAAAAACTTATATTAAAAATGTTAAAAAACTTGATGAAGATAAAGAAACCACTCATATCGATCAACGGAAATTAAATGCCATACTAAAAGATTTTATGGACTCTGCTATTTATCACACTACTTTTTCCTATAAGCATGAACGCTCTACGGCTGCAATTCTTAATGAGATAAAAATACGTAATGAAGTAAATGACTTTATCTCTGTATTAACTCCACAATATAAAAATGAGTTTTATCTTAAGAGTGCAAGGGCGCCATATAAATTAGTGAAACAACGTTACCAAGCAATGAGTAAAGCTAGTCAGAAATATATTCAAGAACATCTTAATGTATTTCCAGATTGGTTGATTGAAATGCTTCTAAAGATTGATAAATCTATAAAAGATAGCTAAATCTATATTGGGATTCTTCTATATTTTATTCTTGACTAAAACCAGTGAATGTGAACTAGGTAATAATCGACTATTAAGCTACTGTTTCTTGTTAATTGTGTACATAAATTAGTAAAGTCTACCTTAATGCTGTATTACTTCTCAATAAAGGGATAAGCTGGATATGTACAAAACTATAAATTCATTTATGAGGAGGGATTGCCCCCTATGTCTAAATTAGAATGGACAGAATTAGATAAAAAAGCTGTAGATACGGTACGTGTACTTGCCGCTGATGCAGTTGAAAAAGTTGGAAATGGTCACCCAGGTACAGCAATTAGCTTAGCTCCTGTTGCCTATATGCTCTACCACAAGGTTATGAATCATGATCCTAGTGATATGAATTGGATTGGTCGTGACCGTTTTATTCTTTCCTGTGGACACTCAAGCCTTACCCAATACATCCAACTTTACCTATCTGGTTACGATGTTTCACTCGATGATCTAAAGGCACTTCGTACTTTTGGTTCTAATACACCTGCTCACCCAGAATATGGTCACACTGATGGTGTAGAAATGACTACCGGTCCTTTGGGGCAAGGTCTGGCAACTGCTGTTGGTTTTGCATACGGACAACGCCGTCTACGTGGACTGATGGACCCAGAAGCTAAACAAGGTGAAAGTCCATTCGACCATCATATCTATGTACTAGCTTCTGACGGTGACATCATGGAAGGTATTACTAGCGAAGCTGGTTCCCTAGCTGGTCATCAAGAGCTTGGTAACTTGGTTGTTATTTACGATCAAAATAAAATTTCTATTGAAGATGATACGGATATTTCATTCACTGAAGATGTGTTAAAACGCTACGAAGCTTATGGGTGGCACACCCAAGAAGTAAATTGGCGAAAAGGTGAAGAATATTACGAAGATGTAGATGCTTTATATGAAGCTATCGAAACTGCAAAAGCTGAAACTGGTAAGCCTTCAATTATTTCACTAAAGACAATCATTGGTTGGCCATCACCTACTAAACAAAATACAGGTAAAATCCATGGTTCTGCTTTAGGTGAAGAAGAACTTCGTGGTCTTAAAGAAACTCTTGCTTTTGATCCAGATAAGACATTCGATGTTAGCGATAAAGTGCTGGACCATACTCATGAAACTAAGAAAAAGGGTAAAAAGCTCCACAAAGAATGGCACAAGAAGTTAGAAAAGTGGGAAAAGGATCATAAGGAAGAAGCAGAGCTCTTAGAACGTTTGAAGACATATGAACTTCCTAAAGGATGGGATAAAGCACTTCCAACTTTCTCTGATGACAGTCCTATCTCTACTCGTAAAGCATCTGGTCAAGTATTAACTGCAATCGGTCCTGAACTTCCAGAACTTTGGGGTGGTTCAGCAGATCTTGCAGAATCTAACAATACTACTATTGAAGGTTCACCATCATTCATTCCTAAAGAACATCAGACTGAAGAATGGCGCGGTGGTCCATACGGACGCGTATTGCACTTCGGTATCCGTGAGCACGCAGCAGCTGCAATCGTTAATGGTATTACCTTAACTAGCCATACTCGTGCTTTTGCTGGTACTTTCCTAGTATTCAGTGACTACCAGAAACCAGCAATTCGTTTAAGTGCAATCATGAAGATTCCTTCAATTTATGTTTGGACTCACGACTCAATCGGTCTAGGCGAAGATGGGGCAACTCACCAACCAGTAGAGCACTTATGGGCGCTACGTTCAATTCCTGGTTTCGATGTAGTGCGTCCAGCTGATGCAAATGAAGTTACAGTAGCTTGGAAGACTATCTTAAACAATACTGATCGTCCAGCTGGTATTATCCTTACTCGTCAAGATGTTCCAGTATTTAATCGTAAAGATAATGCATCTGCAAATGATGTAGCTAAGGGTGGTTACATCCTTTCAGAAGCTAAAGGCTCAAAACCAGAAGTGATTTTAATTGCTACTGGTTCTGAAGTTGCAATTGCCATGGAAGCTCAAGAAAAGCTTGAAAAAGAAGGCACTGCAACTCGTGTAGTTTCTATGCCTTGTGTGGAATGGTTCAACGAGCAAACAAAAGCATACCAAGACAAGGTATTGCCTAAGGATGTTAAAGCTCGAGTATCTATTGAGGCTGGACATGGTATCGGCTGGCGTGAATATGTTGGCGATGCAGGTCAAGTTATTTCACTAGATCACTATGGTGCATCTGGTGATTACAAGACACTATACAAAGAATTTGGATTTACTCCAGAAGCTGTCGTTGAAGCAGCACAAAAGTCTATCAAGGAAGCAGGAAAATAATGACTTCTACTCCAACTGAATTATTGCTAGAAAATGGTGTAGCTGTTTGGCTAGATGATCTTTCTCGCGAACGCATTGAAAGTGGCAACCTAAAAGAAATGATTACTAAATTTAGTATCAATGGTGTTACTACTAACCCAACAATCTTCGCAGGTGCCCTATCAAACGGTAAAGCATACAGTGCACAGCTAAAAGAGCTTGCGGCAGAAAATGCAAGTGTTGAAGATGCAGTATTTGAAATGACTACAGATGACGTAGCTAACGCATGTGACATCTTTAAGCCAGTTGCAGAAAAGTCTGATTATGTAGACGGTCGTGTTTCTATTGAAGTGGATCCACTACTAGCTCGTGAAACAGAAGGAACTGTAGAATCTGCTAAGAAGATTGCTAAGAAAATTAACAAAGAAAATCTTCTTGTTAAGATTCCAGCAACTATCGAAGGTCTTAAAGCAATCGAAGAAGTAATTGGTGCCGGTATTAGCGTCAACGTTACTTTGATTTTCTCTTTAGAACGTTACCAAAAAGTTATTAACGCATACTTCGCTGGCCTAAAGCTTGCTAAGAAGAATGGCAAAGACCTTTCTAAGATTCACTCAGTTGCTTCTTTCTTCGTATCTCGTGTGGATACTGAAGTTGATGCTCAGCTTGATAAGATTGACACGGATGAAGCTAATGAACTAAAGAGCAAGGCTGGACTTGCAAATGCTCGCTTGGCTTACGAAGTTTATGAAAAGTCATTAGAAACTAGCGACTGGAAAGAACTCAAAGCTGAAGGTGCTAATACTCAGCGTCCACTGTGGGCTTCTACAGGCGTAAAGGACCCTAACCTTTCTGATACGCTTTACGTAGAAGGTCTAGTTGCTAAAGACACTGTAAACACCATGCCTGAGAAGACTTTAGAAGCTACTTATGACCACGGCAAAATTACTGGTGACACAATTACTGGTACTTACGATGACTCAAGGAAAGTTATTAAGGATCTTGAAAAACTAGGCATTTCTTATGACGAAGTTGTAAACAAGCTTGAAGAAGAAGGCCTTGATAAGTTCGTAGCTAGCTGGAAAGAACTACTTGAAACTGTAGAAACTGGTCTTAAGGAAAATAAATAATGACTGAAGTAATTCTCGGAAAAATTACAAAAGAAGCTTTAGATAACAATATTGATGAATTAATCAAAAATAAAATTGCTTCTCGTATTGCTAAAAAAGACTACACTATTTGGGGTAAAGAAGCAGAGGATGAAAGCTCTAAGCGTCTTGGCTGGGTTGATCTACCTGAAACTTCACAGAAGTTAGTAGAGCCAATTTTAGCTAAGAAAAAAGAGCTTAATGAAAAAGGTGTGAATCGCATTGTACTTTGTGGTATGGGTGGTTCTTCTCTAGCTCCTGAGGTAATTACTCAGACTTATGGTGTGGATTTAGTAGTTTTGGATTCAACAGATCCAGAACAGATTCATGGTGTAGTTAGTAAAGACTTAGAAAAGACGGCTGTTGTAGTTTCTTCAAAGTCAGGTTCTACTCTTGAAACAGATTCTCAAAAGCGTACCTTTGAGAAACTATTCAAAGAAGCAAATATCGATGCTACAGAACGCATCATTATTGTTACTGATCCAGGTTCACCAATGGAAAAGAAAGCTAAAGAAGATGGTTATGCTATCTTCCAAGCTGATCCAGAAGTTGGTGGCCGCTACTCTGCCCTAACAGCATTCGGTCTAGTACCTTCAGGTCTAGCAGGAGTCGATATTAAAGAACTTCTTGACCACGCAGGTAAAGCTCGTGCGGCAGTTCTTGAAGATACCAAGGATAACCCAGCGCTTGCACTAGGTGTTGCAATGGCAGGTACCAAACCACTTCGTGACAAGACTGTACTTGTCGAAGATGGTTCAGGTATTGTTGGTTTCCCAGATTGGACAGAGCAACTAATTGCTGAGTCAACTGGTAAAGATCAAACTGGTGTTTTGCCAGTAGTAGTTAATGAAGGTGATTTTGAAACTAAGCATGAACTACCTGATACTGTAATTGCTCGGCTACAAAAGGATGCTAAAGCTGATAATCTTGGCGATGACCAATTTGCTGTCGCTGGTTGCCTTGGTGAACAGATGTACTTATGGGAATACGCTACTGCGATTGCTGGCTACTTATTAGGTATTAACCCATTTGACCAGCCTGATGTTGAATCTGCAAAACAAGCCGCTCGTAATCTATTAGACAAGGGTGTTTCTGAAGATACAGCTAAACCAGTTCTTAGTGATGAAGGTGTTGAAGTTTATGCTTCTAGCCATGCTGAAAAAGTAATCTCTGGTGCAAAAACAATTGCTGAAGTAGTCGAGAAACTAACTAGTGCTATTGACGATAAAGAAGGTTACCTAGCAATCCAGGCATACCTAGATCGTGAAAAGTATACGGAACTTGATGCAGTTCGTGAAGAAGCTGCAGAATATGCAAAGCGCCCGGTAACATTCGGCTGGGGGCCTCGTTTCCTTCATTCTACTGGTCAATACCATAAGGGTGGAAAACCTGTTGGTGTATTCCTTCAAGTAACTGGCACTTACAATGAAGACATCGAAATTCCTGGACTTAATTTCACTTTTGGACAGGTAATTGTTGCGCAGGCTGGTGGAGATGCAAATGTACTAAACGACCTTGGTCGTCCAGTAGTTACCTTGCATTTAACAGACACTGCTACAGGTGTTAAGACATTGACAAATACATTCGCTAACTTAAAAGGCTAGGACATGGCAGAAAATTTCAAATCTCCGACTAATCCTTTAAAGGACTCTAGAGATAGGCGTATTAAAAGGATCGCAGGTCCTTCATCGCTAGTTATCTTTGGTGTTACTGGTGACTTATCGCGTAAGAAGCTTATGCCCGCGGTTTACGACCTCGCAAACCGCGGCTTGCTTCCGCCAAGCTTTGGTCTAGTTGGTTTTGCTCGTAAAGACCACGATGACGATAACTTCGCAGAAATTGTGAAAGCATCAGTAAAAGAACACGCTCGTACCCCATTTAACGAGGAAGTTTGGAAACAACTTGCTAAGGGTATTCGTTTCGTTCAAGGTAATTTTGACGATGATGAAGCATTCAAAAACTTGAAAGAAACTCTTGCTGAATTAGATGAAAAACAAGGTACAAAGGGTAATCACGCTTTCTACTTATCTATTCCGCCTAAATTATTCGAAGAAGTTTGTACTAAACTTTCAAAACATGGGCTTGCACAAGAAACTGATGAAAATTGGCGACGTGTAGTAATTGAAAAACCTTTTGGACACGATTTAGAATCTGCTCAAGAGCTAAACCGTATTGTTGAAAAGGTATTTCCTCCTGACAACGTATTCCGCATTGATCATTATCTTGGTAAAGAAACAGTGCAGAATATTTTGGCATTACGCTTTGCAAACCAAATGTTTGAACCACTATGGAATTCAGATAACGTAGATCACGTACAAATTACCATGGCTGAAGATATCGGTATCGGTGGTAGAGCTGCGTATTACGATGGCGTCGGTGCTGCTCGTGACGTAATACAAAACCATTTATTACAGCTATTTGCCTTGACTGCGATGGAAGAACCCGTTGCTTTTGATGCAGAAAATCTGCGTATCGAAAAAGAGAAGGTACTTTCAGCAGTTACCTTACCTCGTAACTTGGCAAAACACACTGCTCGTGGTCAATATGGCGGCGGCTGGCAAAGTGGTGAGAAAGTTGTTGGGTATCTTAACGAAGAAGGTTTCTCTAAAGAATCTACTACTGAGACATTTGCAGCAATCCGTTTAGACGTTAATACTCGTCGCTGGGCAGATACACCATTTTACTTACGTACTGGTAAGCGTCTAGGCCGAAGGGTTACCGAAATTGCTTTGATTATGCGGAAGAAACCTACTGGTTTATTCAAGAATCTTGATGAAACAGGTTTCGGTCAAAATGCAATTGTATTACGAATCCAGCCTGACGAAGGTGTAACGATTCGCTTCGGTTCTAAAGTTCCTGGAACTGAAATGGAAGTACGTGATGTTACTATGGACTTCGGTTATAGCCACGCATTTACTGAAACAAGTCCAGAAGCTTATGAGAAGTTGATTCTTGATGTACTACTAGGTGAAGCACCATTATTCCCACGCCACAGAGAAGTTGAACTTTCTTGGAAAATTCTTGATCCAATCGAGAAGCATTGGGCAAAGCGTGAAGAGAAAATTGAGACATATGCTCCAGGTAGCTGGGGTCCTCAAAGCTCTGAGGATATGATGACTCGTGACGGACGTACTTGGAGGCGACCATGATAATTAAACTTCCTAATACCACTACTACTGAAGTTGGCAAGAAACTTGTCGAACTGCGTAAAGAAAGCGGTGTAGTTGCTCTTGGTCGGGTATTGACATTATTAGTCGTCACTGAAAAAGGGCATGAAGACGAAGCAATTAATGCAGCGAAAGAAGCAAGCCATGAGCACCCTTGTCGTGTAATTGTATTTGCTTCAAACAGTAAGAAAAAAGAAACTGGTATTAATGCTGAACTTCGTTTAGGCTCTGATGCTGGTGCTTCTGAAATCGTGATTTTGGAAACTGCGGGTGAACTAATTCATGAAAAGACTAGTCTAGTGAGTAACTTGTTACTACCGGACTCTCCTATCGTGACTTTCTGGCCAGATGAATTCCCTGGAAATCTTTCTACTACTTCATTAGGTAAAATTTCACAGCGTCGTATTACTGATTCTGCAAATGCTGAGAAGCCTTTTGAAGCCCTTGAAGAACTTGCTGAATTCTATACTGATGGCGATACTGACTTTGCCTGGACACGTTTAACCTACTGGCGAGAACAGTTAGTAGCTGTTTTCAATAGTGTTAAAAACACAAAGGTGAAATCAATTACTGTAGAAAGTTCATTAAAGTCCCCACGTTCATATTTACTAGCTGCATGGCTTGGTTTTGCTTTTAAACAAAAAGCAGTTTTGAAAGGCCATAAAGATGCAGAGGGTATTATGAGCGTAACAGTTGAAACTACTGAAGGCGAAGTGCGTATCTCACGTACTAAGGATGATGAAATAGCTGAGTTAGAACAGCCAAATGAACGCCCACAAAATATTAACCTACCCCACCGTAAACTTGCAGATTGCTTAGCTGAGGAGCTACGCCGTATGGATGCTGACGAAGTATATGGTGAGACCTTAACAAAAGGTCTACGGTATGTTGAGTTACCAAAGTAAAGATATCGAGACAACAATAATGACAAAAGATATTATTCGTCATCCTGATGAGGATGCACTAAAAGAAGATATAGCTACTCGCACTATCAAAGAGCTTGTTGCAGTGCAAGCTAAAGGTGACGAACCACATTTCGTCCTAACTGGTGGCACTATAGGTATTGCTGTACTAGAAGCTATTGCTGAACATAAAAATCTTAAAGATGTCAATTGGCAAAAGGTACATTTCTGGTGGGGTGATGAAAGGTTTGTTGCTGCAGATAGTGCAGATCGTAACGCACTACAAGCATACGATGCATTACTAAGCCACATCGACATTGATCAAGAAAAAGTATACGAATTCCCTGCTACTGATGATTTTGAAAATTTAGATGATGCTGTTGATGCTTTCAACAAGCAAATTTCAGAAAATTTCTCAAACCCAGTTGCATTTGATTTAGTATTCCTTGGCATGGGTCCTGACTCACATGTTGCATCATTGTTCCCAGGTAAAGCAAATTTGAAAGTAAAAGAGATTACTACGTTACCTGAGAAAAACTCACCTAAACCACCACCTGAACGGTTAACCATGAGTATGCCGATGATTAACAATGCTAAGAAAGTATGGATACTAGTTTCTGGCGAAGGTAAAGCTGAAGCAGTTAAGGAATCTCTATCTGCTGAAGCTACTATTGAAACCAATCCAGCTGCTGCGGCCTCAGGTACCGAAGAGACACTTTGGTTAGTTGATGAAGCTGCTGTATCACAACTTAAGTCCTAATTAATTAGTACATTTTGTTAACCCCACTTACTGATACTGAATTTATCTAGTAAGTGGGGTTTTTATTGAGTAGATTTTCTTATGAAAAAGAACAAAATATATCTAAAGTCTTATTTTAGCTTATATCTAAAGTCTTATTTTAGCTGTTGTGAATTGTTAGAAAATACAGGATTAATAAAGGCTTAAAACGGTCAAATCAGAAGCAGTAACTTTAAAAGGGTAAAGGGTAGGATGACATATTCTATCATCCTACCCTTTGGTTTTGTGTTTATTTAGGGTTTACTGTATTTGGGTATACAGCAGAATGAGCCGGTTTAAATGTTAAGAGCAAATATAAATTACAAAAATAATAGGCATTCATCTACTTCATCGTAAAATATAAAAAGCTAAAAATTTCCTAACAACTTAAGCCATTAGATACTAGTATAAACTATTTAAACTATATTGTTGAGTTTTAACATCAAAGTTTTTAAAAAATTCAAAAAGTATATTACTATCTACACAATTAATGAACTCTAGTATTATTAAAATTTAGGATAAATAAAAAGTGCCCTGATATTTCTACCAAGACACTTTTAAAATAATTTAGACTTTTAAACTAACTACCTTGAATCTTCATCAGAATACCTAGACTCACAATTACCATAAGCCAAATAATACCTAGGACTACGGTAATGCGATTAAGGTTACGCATCGCGACACCTGATGAATTTAGGTTAGAAGTAACACCACCGCCAAACATATCTGACAGTCCGCCACCTTGACCTTTGTGAAGCAAAATCATAAGTGTCAATAGTACACTAGAAATCGCTAGCAGTACTTGTAAGATTGTTTTAATAACATCAAGATTCATAAAACCCTAACTTAAGCTGTTGGAGCACTTTCAGCTATTTTAACAAAGTCTACCTCATCAAGGCTAGCACCTCCGACTAAAGCACCGTCAACATCTTCTTGACCAATGATTTCATCAGCATTACTACCCTTTACAGAGCCACCGTAAAGAATACGCATTTTCTCAGCAGTTTCCTCATCATGAATTTCAACAATCTCTTTACGAATTGCTGCTGCCATTTCTTGGGCATCTTCAGCTGTGGCAACTTCACCAGTGCCAATAGCCCATACTGGTTCGTAAGCGATAACTACATCAGCTAGCTCTTCAGGAGTTAACTGTGCTACTACTGCTTTAACTTGAGCTAGCGTGTACTTAACATGATTCTTTGCTTGACGCTCTTCTAGTGGCTCACCTACACAAAGTACCGTAACTAATTTAGCTGCAATAGCTGCTTTAGTCTTGGCTAGTGCGTCAGCATCTGTTTCATGATGCAAAGTACGACGTTCACTATGTCCCACAAGCACATAAGTACAACCAAGCTTTGTTAAGAAACTAGCTGGAATATCACCAGTAAAAGCACCATTAGCTTCTGCAGAAAGATCCTGTGCACCGTAAGCTGGAGCACCATCAAGATCATGAGAAACTACCTGGATTGAACGTAGATCAGTAAATGGTGGGAAAACAACTACTTCTGTCTTGTTATAGTTGATACCAGCACCTTCTAAACCATCAGAAAGTTTCTGGAAGAAGTTAGTAGCTTCTTCGTGGTCTAGATTCATTTTCCAGTTACCTGCAATAAGTGGTTTACGTGTCATATTAATTATTTCCTCTTCTAAAATTAATCCTGTAATACGGCAATACCTGGTAGTTCTTTACCTTCAAGAAGTTCAAGACTAGCGCCGCCACCAGTTGAAATATGTCCAAAGTCTGAATCAGCAAAACCAAGGTTACGGACAGCTGAAGCTGAGTCTCCGCCACCGATTACACTGAAAGCATCAGATTCTTTGATAGCTTTGGCAAGAGCTATAGTACCATTAGCAAATTTCTTAAATTCGAATACTCCAAGAGGACCGTTCCAAAAAATTGTCTTAGCTTTTGCGATTTCTTTAGCAAATAGTTCACTCGTCTTCTCCCCGACGTCCATACCAGTTGCTTTTTCACCGTACTTAGTCTTTTCAAGTGCATCAACATCAGCTGTTTCAGCACCAGCGTCGGCGTCAAATTCTTCTGCCATTACTACATCTTCAGGTAATACTACTTTAGCTCCGCCTTCTTTACTCTCATTAACGATGCGCTTTGCCGTATCAATCATGTCTTCTTCAAGAAGTGAAGTTCCAATATCATAACCTTGCGATTTCAAGAAAGTATATGACATTCCGCCACCGATGAGAATAGTATCAGCCTTTGGTAGTAAGTTTTCAATAACGTTAAGCTTGTCAGAAACTTTAGCTCCACCAAGTACTACCAAATATGGATGTTCTGGGTTTTCAGTAACTTTAGAAAGCTCTACAATCTCTTTTTCAACTAATAACCCTGCAGCACTTGGAAGTAACTTAGCAACATCATAAACAGAAGCTTGCTTACGATGTACTACACCGAAACCATCTGAGACATATACATCAGCTAGGCTTGCAAGTTGTTTAGCGAATTCACTACGCTCTTCTTCATCTTTTGAAGTTTCGCCAGCATTAAAACGTAGATTTTCTAAAAGAACAATGTCACCATTTTTCATGTTTCCAGTAGCTTCTTTAGCTGAATCTCCAACAGTATCCTTTGCCATTACTACGTCAACACCAGATAGTTCAGAAAGACGCTTAGCAACTGGCTTTAACGAATACTTTTCTTCTGGAGTACCTTTAGGACGTCCTAGATGGGCGCAAATAACCACTTGTGCATTAGCATCAAGCAATGTCTTGATAGTTGGAAGTGAAGCCTTAATACGGCCGTCATCTGTAATTTTAGTACCGTCAAGTGGCACATTGAAGTCACTACGGACGAGTACTTTCTTGCCGTCTAAGTTTCCTAAATCTTTAATACTACGAAGCTGTTTATTCGACATCGTATTCTTCCTCTTTTTGTAGAAATATTTATTAGTTTTTAATGCTTATAAAAGAAAAAGGTGCCACTGCCTTAGACAGTGACACCTTCATTCAATTAAAGGCTTTTGCCAACTAGGTCTGTAAGATCAACTAGGCGGTTAGAGTAACCCCATTCGTTGTCGTACCAACCGATAACCTTAGCCTGATTACCGATAACCTTAGTTAGACCAGAATCGAAAATACAAGAAGCTGGATCTGTAGTAATATCGCGAGATACTAGTGGTTCTTCACTGTAGTGCAAGTAACCCTTTAGTGGACCATCTTCAGCAGCCTTCTTGTAAGCTGCATTAATTTCTTCCGCACTAGCTTCTTTTTCAAGCTCAACAGTTAGGTCAGTCGCAGAACCTGTTGGGATTGGCACACGCATTGCGAAACCATCAAGTTTACCCTTAAGTTCTGGAAGTACTAGACCGATTGCTTTAGCTGCACCAGTTGAAGTAGGCACAATGTTCAAAGCAGCTGCACGAGCACGACGCATATCAGAGTGTGGACCATCTTGTAGGTTCTGATCAGCAGTGTATGCATGAACTGTAGTCATAAGACCCTTAACGACACCAAATTCATCGTTAATAACTTTTGCCAAAGGACCTAGACAGTTAGTAGTACAAGAAGCATTAGAAATAATAGTGTGTTTCTCTGCATCGTAATCATGGTCATTTACACCCATTACGATAGTGATGTCTTCGTTCTTAGCAGGAGCAGAAATCAAAACTTTCTTTGCACCAGCTTCAACGTGCTTCTTAGCCGCTTCAGCGTCTGTAAAGAAACCAGTTGATTCGATTACGATATCCACCTTTAAGTCTTTCCATGGAAGATCTGCTGGATCTTTTTCAGCGAATACCTTGAAAGAATCATCATCAACAGCGATGCTATCGCCATCAACGCTAACCTTAGCGTCTAATTTTCCAAGAATTGAATCATACTGAAGCAGGTGAGCTAGAGTATCTGGGCTTGTTAGGTCATTGATTGCAACGATATCAATATCAGCACCAGCTGCATGAGCTGCGCGGAAGTAGTTACGACCAATACGACCAAAACCATTAATAGCAACGCGTGTAGTCACGAGTATCTCCTAAAATTTTAATCTAGAGGAATTATTATTTTTCCATTAATATTCTACCTTATTCCCCACATAAAAGCAGAGTAATAAGGATATTTTCAGCAATATATAAAAATTGTGGTTAAACGACAAGCTTAACCACAATTTTCTAGTGCTTCACTAAAATTAATCTTTAGCTACTTTCTTATCTGTACCATTAGGAAGAATAAGACCATTAGTCTTTGAAGTCGCTGCTTCAAAACGATCTTGGATATCTGCCCAGTTTACGATATCCCAGTATGCTTTCACATAGTCTGCTTTAACGTTCTGATAATCGAGGTAGAAAGCATGCTCCCACATATCTAGCATGAGTAGTGGAATTGTACCAGTAGCTAGGTTTCCTTGGTGATCATATAATTGTTCAATAATTAGCTTTTGACCTAACGAATCCCAAGCTAGAATTGACCAACCTGAACCTTGGATACCGAGTGCAGATGCTGTGAAGTGTGCACGGAATGCATCAAATGAACCAAATTGATCATCAATTGCTGAACCTAGTTCACCAGTTGGCTTATCTCCGCCTTCTGGAGACATATTACGCCAAAATACAGTGTGGTTAACGTGTCCTGCCAAGTTAAAAGCTAAATCTTTTTGCAATTTATTAACATTTGCTAAGTCTTCTTTTTCGCGAGCTTCAGCAAGCTGCTCCAATGCAGTGTTTGCACCCGTTACGTATGCCTGGTGATGTTTATCATGGTGAAGTTCCATAATTTTCCCAGAAATACTTGGTTCAAGAGCACCGTAATCGTAAGTTAAATCTGGAAGTGTATAGTCAGCCATAATTGCCTCCTTGGATATAATAACAATAGGAATTTACCTATAAACCTAGACTAACAGAAACGTCAGTTTAATTTAAGACCTAAAAACCTTCTCTAATGCACTCATTAATTTTGTTATCACAGCATCATCAAATAAGACAAAATCTTGGAAACTACGAGTGAATTCTTTCTTTGGTTTTTAACTTAAAAGAGTATCATCATCATTAACATTAGATTCGGTATCTGGAATGCCAAGTTCAGCAGCCCTTTTATCTGCCATTGCAAGTAACCTACGAATACGCCCGGCAATTGCATCTTTTGTCAATGGTGGTTCAGCTAACCGACCTAATTCATCAAGACTAGCCTGTTTATGGGAAATACGTAGTTCTCCTGCATATTTAAGATGATCTGGTACTGAATCTTTCAAAATTTCCAAAGCACGCTCTACCCTAGCTCCAGCAACTACAGCTGCGTGAGCTGAACGTCGCAAATTAGCATCATCGAAATTAGCTAATCTATTAGCAGTAGCACGCACTTCCCTACGGTGACGACGTTCTTCCCAATGTTCCATAGTTTCCAAAGCACCAATTTTTGTCAACATAGTGCTAATGGCATCTCCATCACGAATAACAACTTTATCAATACCACGTACTTCACGAGCTTTTGCAGTAACACCAAGACGACGAGCAATACCAACCAAAGCTAATGCAGCTTCAGAGCCAGGACAAGTAATTTCTAAAGCAGATGAACGTCCTGGTTCAGTTAGTGAACCATGAGCTAGGAAAGCCCCTCGCCAAACGGCTTCTGCATCTTCACGAGATCCTTGCACTATAAAAGGAGGCAGACCACGTACTGGACGACCACGGCTATCTAATAAACCCGTTTGTCGAGCTAATGAATCACCATCACGCACAATTCGAATTACATAACGACTACCTTTACGGATACCGCCTGAAGATACTACGATAATTTCACTTTCATGGCCAAACATTTCGGCAATATCTTTACAGAGTCGTTTAGCTGCAGTGCCATGATCAATCTCAGCTTCGATTACAATTCTTCCTGAAATTATGTGAAGGCCACCAGAAAAACGTAAAATGGCAGAAATCTCTGCTTTTCTACATGAAGACTTAGTTACTTCAATTTTTGCTAATTCATCTTTTACGTCTGTGGTCAACGCCATTTATTTATTAACTCCTTGTTTTGAATCTTTAGTAAAGATTTCTTTATAGATTGCTGCTAACCGTAATGGGTCATGAACTTCAGAATGACTAATATGAGACAACCTATCCGCAACGACTTCAGCTCCAATTGCTGCTGCTTCTTTTTCAAAATTCGCAACATCTTCGATACTGTCTTTATTTACTATTATATAATCAAAATCGACGCCAGAAGCAATTTTGCCAAGAACTCCCAGATGATCTCCAGCTTTCATACCGGAAGTTTCATCATCATCAAGATTAATATTCATAGTGAAGCAAAGCTTTGCTTTTGAATCTATTAACGCTTGTTTAAGTTGTGGTAATAAGAAATGCGGTAATACTGAAGTATATAACGAACCAGGACCAACAATAATATAATCAGCCTCAGCAATTGTCTGTAAAACTTCATCTGGAATTTTTGCATTTTTAGGTTCAATACGTAAATCTTTAATCGTTCCAGGAGCTTTAGCTAATGCATTTTGTCCTTTTACTGTGGTTATTTCACCTTTGTGAATCAAATCGCCTTCGATATGGAGTGGTTCAACCGACATTGGTAGGACTTCGCCTTTGGCTTCAAGCAATCTAGCCGCCCAACGTAGCCCTTCGATAGGATCACCTAGTTGTTCCCATAATGCGACAATTAATAAATTACCAAGGCTATGACCATTTAGTTCATCAGAAGTATTAAAGCGATACTGCATCGTATTACGCCAAGTTTTACCCCAAATATCATCGTCGCAAAGAGCTGCAAGTGCCATCCTTAAGTCTCCCGGAGGTAGTAAATCAGGACGTTCATTACGAAGACGCCCTGAACTACCACCATCATCAGCGACAGTCACTAATGCAGTCAACTCTGTAGTTAGAAGACGCATAGCTTTAAGTGAAGCATATAATCCATGCCCACCACCGAGAGCTACAATTTTTGGATTAGTATCATTTTCAGTACCTGAATTAACGATATTAATTGGGCCGGTTGGCAGGTAATCAGAGGACATGTTAGTTACGTCCTATATCTCGGTGTGCAACAGTAACTTCTACATTAGGGAAAGTGCTAATCCGTTTAGCAATTTCCAGTGTCATTGCTACCGAACGGTGTTTACCACCAGTACATCCAATTGCAAAGGTGGCATAATTTTTATTTTCAACTAAATAACCTTCACAAACCGGACGTAATGCTGCAACGTAATTATCTGTAAACTCATCAACACCATCTTGTTTTAATACATAAGAACTAACTTCTTTATCAAGACCAGTCTTCGGTCTCAACTCTGGAACCCAGTGTGGGTTAGGAATAAAGCGAACATCAGCGACATAGTGCGCATCCATTGGAATACCATGTTTAAAACCAAAACTCATGACAGTAACACGTAATTTACTTGCAGTGTTACCAGTATAGATTTTTACAACTTCTTGAGAAAATTCATGTACGTTTAAATTTGAAGTATCAAGGACAGTATCTGCTAAGGAACGCATTGATGCTAGAAAATTACGTTCTTCGGAAATGCCATCCAAAATTGTGCCATCAGCTTGTAATGGATGAGGACGACGAGCTAATTCATAACGTTTAATTAATACTTGATCACTAGCATCTAAGAATAAAATTTTAAATTCTAAACCATTAGCACGTAAATCTTTAAGTACTTTTTCAGTATCTGCTGAATAATGCTTACCACGGGCATCTACCAAAATCGCTAATTTTTTATTGTTTTGTGGAAACTCAATAACCATGTCATATAGCACCGGTAACATTTGTGGTGGTAGGTTATCTACTACATACCAGCCTTGATCTTCTAAGGCATTACCCGCTGTAGAACGACCAGCCCCAGACATACCAGTAACTACTAGTAATTCAACTTCTTGATTCATGATTCTATGATCTCACCCGTTTCCGTATCTATAACAGTGGAAGCATCTTCAGAGTTGTTGAAGTATGTTAAAAGTGTATCAGCTTGTGTAGGTCCTATTCCAGAAACTTCTAAAAGTTCTTCCTTTGTAGCAGCTTTTAGTTTCTTTATTGAACCAAATTTTCTTAGCAATGCTTTCTGCTTTATAGGACCAATTCCAGGAAGCTCATCAAAAATAGACTCAATCATTGATTTAGCCCGTTTTTTACGATGGAAAGTAATTGCAAAGCGATGGGCTTCATCACGTAAACGTTGCACTAAAAATAATGCTTGAGAACCACGTGGAAGAATAATTGGGAAATCTTCATCAGCTCTCCAGATTTCTTCTAAGCGTTTAGCCAAACCAACTACAGTAATTTCATCAGTTAAAGCTAAATCATCAATTGCTTGTTGAGCAGCATTTACTTGAGGCTGTCCGCCATCAACTACTAAAAGCTGTGGTGGATATCTAAACTTCTCTTTTTGCTCTATATAATTCTTAAAGCGGCGACTAACTACATCATACATAGCAGCTGTATCATCTCGTGCGGCATCTCCAGTTACATTAAATTTACGATATTCGCCTCGTTTTGAAATACCATCTTCGACAACTACAAGCGAAGCCACTACGTTAGTGCCTTGAATATGTGAAATGTCAATACTTTCGATACGTAATGGACTATCTGGAAGTTCTAAATAATCTTGTAATTCTTGTAATGCCAAAGACCTATTGGTAATATCTCCGGCACGCTTCATTTTATTTAAACGCAACGATTCTTTAGCATTTTCAAGGACAGTCTCTAGCAAATTTGCTTTATCACCACGTTTTGGAATATGAAATTTTACATTTGCGTTACGTAATGTTTGCAACCATTGTGCCAGGATATCTGCATTATCTGGCAATTTTGGTAACCATATTTCTGGTGGAATTTCATCAGAACTTTCGTCACCATAAACCTGTTGCAATAAGTGTGAATATATTTCTTTTGTAGTCAGGTTTTCAGTTTTTTCGACAATCCAACCACGTTGCCCCCGTACTCTACCACCTCGGACATGAAATACTTGAGCCGCAGCTTCCAAATCATCCTCAGCAAGAGCAAAAATATCAGCATCAATATCTTGTGAAAGTACTAAAGCATTGCGCTCAAAAGCATCTTTTAAGACTTGAATATCGTCACGATACTTTGCAGCTGCTTCAAAATCTAAAGCGTCAGATGCGGCCTGCATTTTTTGCTCTAACGGTGTGATAAATTGTTTTGCTTTACCTGACATAAACTGAGCGAATTGTTTTGCCATTAAGTAATGATCTTCCTGAGAAATTCTACCCACACAGGGAGCTGCACATTTGTCAATGTAGCCCAATAGACAAGGACGCCCAGAAGACTTAGCTCGATTAAAAACACCCTTTGTACAAGTACGCACCGGAAAAACTTTAAGCAACATATCTAACATCTCATTAACTGTCCATGCTTTTACATAGGGACCAAAATACTTAATGTTTTTCTTACGTGGTCCACGAGTTACAAAAACCCTTGGATATTCCTCTTTCAAAGTAATGGCAAGATATGGGTAAGATTTATCATCTTTAAACATCACGTTAAACCTAGGATCATATTCTTTAATCCAGGTATATTCCAGTTGTAATGCTTCACGTTCAGTACCAACTACAGTCCACTTAACTTTTTGAGCAGTAGTTACCATTGCATAAGTACGTGGATGCAATTTTTCAAGATTTGCAAAGTAAGAATTTAAACGATTACGTAAATTCTTGGCTTTACCTACATAAATTACCCGTCCATGTTTATCAAAAAATCGATAAACACCTGGTGAAGTTGGGATTTCACCACTTTGTGGTCGATAGCTTAATTCAGTATTCATCATAATCACAATTTATAGAATTTCAGCTAAGAACTTTCCAGTATAACTAGCTTCTTTTTTAGCTACCTGTTCAGGAGTGCCTTCAGCAACAATAGTGCCACCTCCAGAACCACCTTCGGGGCCTAAATCAATTAACCAATCTGCAGATTTAATAACATCAAGATTATGCTCAATAGTGATAACAGTATTTCCTTTTTCTACTAGCCCTTGTAAAACCAGTAATAGTTTACGAATATCTTCAAAATGTAGCCCAGTAGTAGGCTCATCAAGGACATAAATACTACGACCGTTCGACCGTTTTTGCAATTCACTTGCTAATTTTACCCGCTGTGCTTCACCACCTGAAAGGGTAGTCGCAGGCTGACCCAAACGAACATATCCAAGCCCTACATCTACCAAAGTATTTAGATGTCGAGAAATCGGTGCAAAACTTTCAAAGAATTTTGCCGCTTCTTCAATTGGCATTGCTAATACTTCAGAAATATTCTTACCTTTATATTTAACCTCTAGTGTTTCTCGGTTATAACGAGCTCCGTTACAAATTTCACAAGGTACATACACATCTGGCAGGAAATTCATTTCAATCTTTAAAGTCCCATCGCCAGAACAAGCTTCACAACGTCCACCTTTAACGTTAAATGAGAATCTACCTGGTTGGTAGCCACGTAGTTTAGCTTCTGGAGTTTCTGCAAAAAGCCGACGGATATGATCAAAAACCCCAGTGTAAGTAGCTGGATTAGAACGTGGTGTCCTACCAATTGGGCTTTGATCTACATGGATTACTTTATCTAAATGTTCTAGTCCTGTAATCCTCTTATGGCGTCCAGGTACTTGTTTTGCTCCATTTAATTTCTCTGCTAGATGTTTATATAAAATTTCATTTACAAGTGTAGATTTACCAGAACCACTAACCCCAGTTATTGCAGTGAATACTCCTAGTGGAAAAGCTGCAGAAACATGCTTTAGGTTATTTTCATAAGCATCAATAATTTTAACTACTCGTTTCTTATCAATTTTTCGGCGCTTCTTTGGTAATTCAATTTCTCTACGTCCAGCAAGGTAGTCAGCAGTTATAGATTTTTTATTAGTTAATAACTTTTTGTAACTACCTGAATGGACTACATCTCCGCCATGCTCTCCAGCCCCTGGTCCAATATCAACAATCCAATCTGCTTCACGAATGGTATCTTCATCGTGTTCTACCACAATCAAAGTATTACCAAGATTACGTAGTCGCATTAGAGTATCAATCAAACGTCGATTATCTCGCTGATGTAAGCCAATTGATGGTTCATCTAAGACATAAAGTACACCAACCAAGCCAGAACCAATCTGGGTAGCAAGACGAATACGCTGTGCTTCACCACCAGAAAGTGTGCCTGAAGCTCTTGAAAGTGTAAGATAATCTAAACCCACATCTAATAAGAATCGTAATCTAGCTTGAATTTCTCGCAATACCTGTTCAGCGATCTTCGCTTGTCTTGAATTTAATATCAATGAATTCAAAAGTGCAGAACACTCATCAATAGGTAAAGCAGAAACTTCTGCAATAGATTTACCATTAATTAACACATTTAATGCGGAAGGATTTAGCCTAGCCCCTTTACAAGTAGGACAAGGTTCTTCACGCATGTAACCTTCATATCGAGCACGGGCATAATCAGATTCTGTTTCATTGTGCTTACGCAAAATATACTCTACGACTCCTTCAAAACCTGAAGTATAACGACGTTCTCTACCGAAGCGATTACGATATGAAACCGTTACTTTGAAATCTTTTCCATACAAAATAGCATCACGATGCACTTTTTTAAGTTTCTTAAACGGAGTATCCATTTTAAAACCAATATCATCACCTAAAGCTTTTAACTGACGCCCCCAGTATTGTGCAGTTGCTTTGCCAAGGTACCAAGGTGCGATAGCCCCTTCATCTAAAGATAAATCTTTATCCGGAACTACTAAATCTGGATCCACGACTAACTTACTACCAATACCACTGCACGCAGGACAAGCTCCGAATGGGTTGTTGAAAGAGAACGAACGAGGTTCAATTTCATCTAATTCTAATTGATGTTCATTTGGACATGCTAGATGCTCAGAAAAATTACGACGACGCTCAGAATTATCTTCAGCTTTATCAACAAAATCAATTACAACTCGCCCATCGGCAAGTTCAAGTGCTGTCTCTATAGAACCAGTTAAACGACGTTCATAGTCTCCCTTTGCCACCAACCTATCGACAATAACTTCGATTGTATGTTTGTATGTTTTGGCAAGTTTTGGTGGATCAGTAAGTTCTATTCGTTTTCCATCAATCAAAGCACGCGAATAACCTTTTTTACTCAACTCTCCTAGTAAATCTACAAACTCACCTTTACGTTGACGCACTACTGGAGCTAAAATCTGGAATCGAGTCCGTTCTTCAAGTTTTAACAGCTGATCAACAATATCTTGAGCAGATTGGGATTCAACTGCTTCACCACAAAATGGACAATGTGGCACTCCTACTCTTGCCCAAAGCAAACGCATATAATCATAAATCTCGGTAATAGTACCAACAGTAGAACGTGGGTTTTTACTAGTAGATTTTTGATCAATAGAAACTGCAGGAGATAGTCCTTCAATTAAATCTACATCAGGTTTATCTACTTGCCCTAAGAACTGTCTAGCATATGCAGATAAGGATTCTACATAACGGCGTTGACCTTCAGCAAAAATCGTATCAAATGCTAATGATGATTTACCTGAGCCAGAAAGCCCAGTAAAAACAATCATAGCGTTACGCGGTATTTTAATATCTACACTGTTTAGATTATGCTCTCTAGCACCTTTAACAACCAGATGCGTATGTTCATTTTTTATCCGCTTCGCCATTAACCTATCCATTATCCCTTTTTAGAAAGTATGTTCTAATTGCTGCTCTTTTACTAGTCTAACTAATTAAAAAACTAACAGCAATAGTCTAAATAATACTTTGTACTATGCCTACAAATTTAAAGTTCTTTAATAGTGCTAAACTAACTATTTAGTGTTGAGTTAGGTATTGTGCTGGGAGTTAGCGGAAAAAGCTAGTTAGGTGTTCTTACTCTTGGCTCTTTCCTTTTGCAAGTTTTACCAGCAATTCATGGACTTGTTCCTTATCCTGTACCATTTCCCATTTAAGATTTTTTATTTTCTTAAAGAGGATTGCTTGCGCCTGAACTGCACTCTTTTCAGATTCTCTGATGGAAGTAGCCTTAGCTTCAACAAGTAAATACAAATCGTTGTTAAATACGTAAACAAAATCTGGGGTTGTAGTGCCACCTGTATAAGTTGGGACTTGAATTGCACGTCGAGGAATTTTCCCAAAAACCTTCACAGTTTCTGGAGAATTTAGGCGAGCAATTTCGCCTTCTGGATTTTCGCTATCAACCAGTATTTTTTCAAAAAGATTACGTGAATCTACATCAATATCAATTGCGATTGTGCCAACATCGCCTTCTGCAATTTCATCGACAAAGTTACTGTTCTTCATAACAGATACTTTTGCTGTGAAGTCTAGCGGAGAATAATCATATCGTTGAGCATAGTATTGGGCGAACTTTGCCTGCCAACCATCTACAATTTTAGCTAGAGTTTTTTCGTTGATTTTAGAATTAATGTCATCCAATTTGCAAAGTCTAATCTTGAGTTCATCGTGCAAGAATTTAACAGGAAGGCTTGTCTGCTTCGATATAAGCCTTAAGAACTTGTTGTATGCTAGTTTCCCAATACCATTAGTAGCAGTATTATCAACATTTCCGTAAGTCTTCGATATTGCCAGCTTTCCTTCATCATTCAATACGTTTTTAACTTTAGAAACTTTAATTGTTAAGCTCTTGTTATCATTAAAAATTTCATCGTCGTTAATGACGTCTGCAAACAGTTCCCTAAGTTGTTCTGGTCTGATATCTTCAAGTACAACCATGTAACGTTTGGATATCTCTTTCCAAAATTCCTTAATTTGATTCCAGTTTTCTTTTTTGAGTTTAACTTTTGGAGTTTCTTTCTTACCTCTGGAAACTTTAGGATGAGTTTTAAGTGGCAATAGCAATCTCAACGCTGCAACGTCAATAACGTTATCATCGTCGTCAATGATGTTAGAATCATAAAGCTTTTGAGTAATTTCTCTCCTAGCCGCACCATATTTCGCTTCTTTTAGCTTCTCAATAATATTTAGTGCAATTGGCTTATTTTCTTCGATTTGTTCTGGGATGTCTTCGTTAATTTCGTCCAGTAGTTTGTCAACAAAGTCTTTTTCGCTTTCATCAATGACAAAGTTTAGCCACCAGTCTCTATCTGCCAAACGGTTACCTTCTACATCAACAGGTAATCGTAACCCCCGTCCTACCTCCTGAATTTTGCTGGCTTCAGAGCCTGAACTACGTAGCTTTGCAATGGTAAAGACGTTAGGGTTATCCCAACCTTCACGTAAGGTCCACTGCGAAAAGAAGAAACGTAAAATATTCCACTTGCCCTTCTCATCTTTGAGCTTAAGTGACCTTGCTTTGTTTTTAAGGATTACATCAACTTCTTCTGCAACTTTATCGTTTGAAATTGAACCAGCTTTGTCACTTGCAAAATAGCCACCGTGTGAATTTGCTATATCATTAAGGGTTGCTTCTAAAAATGATTTATATTCCATATCAGTTTCAGCAGAAATTAAATCACTAAGTTTAGTTTTAAGTAGTTCTTCAAACTTATCTTTTAGCCAGGTTGGTTTTCCTGTTTCTCTCTCGCGATATGCATCAATTGTGTCGATGAAAAATAGTGCATTGGTTTTAACTTGTCCATCTTCTCTTAAAAAGTTGGCACGTTCAGTTTCAAAGTGCCTATCTAAAGCTATATTCAATAAGATTTCCTGGTAAGTATTGGTAAAGACATCAGGGACAAGTCTCATTCCATTAGATAGCGCTAACCCATTAGAGAGTTCTTTGGACCCAGAATACTCTAAACCACCTTGAAAGCGACTATCTATATTTGATAAGACCTCGTTTGCCTTAACAACATGCTCTTTGCCATCTTTTTCTAGCACTAATTCTTTTTGTTTAACAGACTTCACACGATAACTGTCTTTGAGGCTAATCCCCGCTAACTCTGGATGAAAAACAGAAATACCTTTGACAAGTCCTTGGCTAAAAGATTCAAACGCTGAGAGGTTATGTTGAGGTTTTTGTCTGTAATAATCAATGGAAGTAACTTTGTTCCTACCACGACCATTAGAAACCTCTGGGAACGTAGCACCAAAACGAACAATCATCTCGGGTTTTAACTTTTCAATGATGTTCTTATAAGACTTATTCTTGCGGTCAAATTTATGTGGTTCGTCAATAATCACAACAGGACGAGTTTTTGCAATTGCCTTAGCAGGACTAGTATCCACACTCATCAACGTACTATCGTAGTCATCTTTGAACAAAGAAGTGCCTTCACGGTTTAAGAAACCTTTATCATTAAGCAACAGTACTTGTATTTGGTTTTTGTTTGTACTTTCAGCTTCAACGAACTCACGAATCTTGTTAGGGATTTCTTTACGTTTCTTACCAGAAGAAAAATCTCCAGAGTTAATGACTCCAACATTTAACTCAACCTTTGGGTAAAGCATATTAAAATGTTGCCTCACATAATCAGCAGTTAAGAACGATTTTGCCCCTTCTTTAATTGCAGAGCTAGGCACCACCACGATAAACTTAAACATCCCAAATTTCTCGTGAAGTTCATACATCATACGCGTATAAACATATGTTTTACCTGTACCTGTTTCCATCTTAATATCAATAAACTTATTTTCATTAAACGCATTCTTGATCAGTGGATTAGCATATGGAGAACTAGCAATAATTCCATTAGCATCTTTTTCAGAGATTTCATCTATCTCAGGGAAACTTGCCACAATATCGGCAAGTGCTGCTTCTTGATGTGGTAATTCAACCAGATTAATTTTGAGTTCTTTATTAGTCATTAGCCACGAACCTCAATATTAATGTTAAAATTTGAGTCCTTTAAAGTTTTTAGATTAGCTTTCAGTTCGGCCATAGTACTGAAATTCAAGGCATAATCATTAACAACGATAGTATTAACAACAAGCTTCTTTTTCCCTTTTGCACCTATAGCGTTAAGTAGTGCCTTAGTGCTCTCTGTGTTCCAGGTATTATCAAAGATATACAGTAACGAGTTATCAATATAGTATGCTTCAGCATTGTTAAAGGTTTTCTTTTCAACTAGCTCATTAAGAATGTAGCCATCAGCTGTCATCCAGGTAGCAAGCAAAGTATCCACGCCACCTTCAAGCTCATCAACAAGATTATCCACGATAATCGCGTCAGGGTCAAAGCTCTCAAGCTTATCAAGCGTATCTAAGTCAACGTATTTTACCCAATAATGCTTAAACCCAAAATCCGCAGTTTTAGCATAATCAGGGTGTTCTTCGCTTATCTTTGCTGCAGCTTTTTCAATACGAGCCCGTGAAATCTCATCGATGCTCTTATACCCAGCCTTAGCAGCCTCAGAACCTTCAGGAACCGGCTCAGGCAATTGCACCATAATGTATTTACGAGTGCCATCATCCTCAGCGTTAAGCCTCATCACAGCATCAGCCGTAGTCGCAGAACCAGCAAAAAAATCTAAAACAAGAGCATCCTTATCACCAATAAGATTAATTAACCGTTTAATTAACGAAACAGGTTTTGGAGTGTCAAAAACATTTTGTTGGAGTAATCTTTTAAGATACTGTTTAGCGGCTTGAGTTGAACCAACTTCTTCGTTTGGCCAGACACTATTTGGTATTACCCCATCTTTTACCTCTGAAAGATATTTTTTTAGCCTTGGAACATTCTTTCCTTGTTTTCCAAACCAAAGACGGCCGTCATCATAAGCTTCCATCAGACTCTTTTCTGACAGCCTTGGATATGTTCCTGCCACAGGTTCCCAACTAATACCATTTGGAAAAGTAACTTTGTAAGTGTTGTTTCCGCTTTTAGCTTGTAAAGCTACACTAGTCCACTTACCTTTAGGGTCGTTATCAGGATTTGAGTATCTTTTGTTAAGTTCTTCAGTACGTGGCAATAAATTTAATTTGAGCTCACTAATATTTTTCCCATAACAAAGAACATACTCATGATCCACAGACACAAACCTAGCATCGTTTTGGACTACGTTCTTTTTCTTCCATATAAAATTACAAATAAAACTACTGACTCCAAAAACGTCGTCTAAAATACTCTTCAGACTTGCTTGTTCATTATCGTCAATAGATATGAACATAGCTCCAGTTTCTTTAAGTAGCTTTCGCGCTAGGACAAGACGTGGGTACATAAACGCTAACCAAGCAGAATGGCTAGCCTTACCTTGGATTGATTTAAGTCTCTTTAATTCCTCATCGTCTAGTGAGAAGATTTCTTTTAATTGTTCATCACTGTACTCAAATTTATCGGGGTAGACGAAACCATCAGAACCAGTATTATAAGGCGGGTCAATATAAATAAAATCAATTGAGTTATAGTAACTAGACTTTAAATGGCGGAGAACTTCTAGATTATCACCAGTAAAGAAAAGATTGTTGCTGACTTTGTTCTGTTCTTGTTCATTATGCTCTTTATCAGGAATAATAACACTAACAGGCAATTCTCCAGATTGCTTCTTAGCATAATCCTTGCCAATAAAATCAAGCCTATAACCGTTATTAAGTTCTTGAACGTTCTTGGATTTGAGTTTATTCTGGAACGAGTATAAATCGAATTCACCGTCTTTAGTAAAATACTCAGGAAGTTGCATCCGAAGTTCTTCTAAAAACTCCGTATTCGGTTTTGCATTTTCATTGTACTTGCGGTTATTTAATAAACCACTAGCTCTGCTTGCTTGCTTGCTTGCTTGCTTGCTTGCTTGCTTGCTTGCTTGCTTGCTACATGATTATCCATAGTATTCCTTTGTCATGTCAAACACACGTCACCGTGTCTTCTTAGTAAAATAAAACTATTTTTAATTATACAAAACAGTATCAAAAGAGAATTCTCAAAGCACATAAAATATATGCAACGACTTTCAGCTAATGAAGCATTTATATATAGTTTTTAAACTCTTCCATGAAATAACGATAGGCTGTACTACCGACAAAATAACAGTTGATTAAGCAAAATAGATTACTATTTTATAGTTCAATTATTTGCTTTGCACCACATCTACAATTTGGCCAGTAAAATCGCTTATAAGTGTATCAATTGATACACTTGCAACTTCAGCTGCCGAAAGTAAAGTATCAGGGTCCTCTTCACCGAAAGCTTTGGTGCGCATTGGAGTAGCTGTACGCGCTGGATTAATACAGTTAATGCCTACTTCCCTGCTCCATTCATCAGATAACGCTTGTACCATATTTACGATTGCGGCTTTACTGGCAGAATATAAACTATAATTTTCACGACCTCGTGTATACGAACTTGAAGTAAACAATAATAGTTGCCCATGAGTATCTTTTAAATAACTTTTTGCGAAAGATGCAAGGACTGCAGCAGCAGTAAAGTTTACATTAATCATGTCCTGAATTGTCTTAGTGTCAGTATCTGCAAGCGGGTTTATATACAGGCTTCCTGCTGTATTAACTATATAGTCAATTTTTCCTTGTTTTGCTACTACGCTATCTAATGCCTCTTTAACACTTGCTTCATTACAAATATCTGTTCCAGTTTCACTTCTGCTGAAAGAGAAGCAATGAGCCCCATAACTTTCAGCAATCTTAATAATTTCAGCTCCGATGCCGTAACTACCACCAAAAACTACTAAAGTCTTACCATTAAGTTTTTCTATATAACGATCTTCGTTAAATTTCTTGCTTTCGGCAGTCTTTAGTTGGAAAAGTTTATCGGCAATAGCGAGGTCCAAGGTATGAGTAATTTTAATGTTATTTTCTTCACCAGCTACTACATAAATTTTTTCATCTGGTAGGTATTGCTTAATAACTCCACAGTCATCTGTAGCGGTAAAAGTGTCATCTTTGATTGCAAGTTCGTAAGCTTGGTTAATAGTAGACCATTTAAATGCTTGTGGTGTTTGTCCACGTCGTAATGCATCACGTGCAGGAATATTTTGAAGAATTTCATTATCATCCACCTGGATAATAGTGTCGGCAGATGGGATTGCCACATCAACAGAATTATATTTATCTAATGCTGCTATTGAATCATTAATAATTCTATTCGAAACAAAAGGACGCACTGCATCATGAAATATTAAGTTTGATTCTTCACCAACATGTTTAATTGCTATATTTGATGTATCGTTACGAGTTTTACCACCTGGCAATACTGCTGTAACTTTACTATAATTTTTACTAATTTTTTCAGTACGTTCAATAAAATCTGGATTTGACATCACAATGATTTCATCAATATGCTCATTATTTTGAAAAGCTTCAAGTGTATAATCAATAATTTCACGTCCAGCAACCCTTAAGAATTGCTTTGGAATATGCGCCCCTAAACGAGTACCACTACCAGCTGCTAGTATTATGCCAATATTTTTCATTTCTCTATCTACCTTTGCTTCGCTGCCGTATGAAATTATTGTTTATAGCAAGTAGCTAATTACTTTTATAAACAATAAACATCACACAATTTTATCATCAAAATTTAACAAAGTTTAAAATTGGCAACTGATTACAAACTGGTTAGCATAAAGTCTTTTCAAGACAATACTTTTTGTTTCACTAGCTCATCATGACTAAATGCTATCTATGTCTCTTCTAAATGCAAAAAGTATCTTCTACTTTTATTAGAGCCTACCGCTTTTAAAACTCCAACATCTACTAGTTTTGCGAAGTATCTTCGGACAGTTGCAGCTGATTTACCACTTAATTTGACTGCCTTGGCATTCATTATCTCATCACCATTTTTAAGCGTAGGATAAATAAGTCTTAAAAAATCTTTTTCATTATCATTTAACTCTTCTTGTATTTTATCGCTCATTTTATCGCTCATTTTATCGCTCATTGCGTTAACATCAAGGTTTTCAATAGTTTCAAGGATAACTTCAAGCATGAATTCAATAAAACATGTGGAATTATTTTCTTTGTCACCAGTATTTAACATATCGTAATATTTTTGCTGGTGTTCATTAACAATGGTTTCTATCGGTAACCATTCAAAGACAGGGTGCCATTTTGATAAAATTAAATTTTGCCATAATCTTCCCATGCGACCATTACCGTCAGGAAATGGATGAATCATTTCAATTTCAAAATGAACGACACAACTTTTAATTAAATCAGGTATATCATCAGCTGTTCCCCATTGAAATAATTCACTTACTAAGTTATGAACAAATTGAGGTCTAGCCCCTAAATGGACTATCTTGCCACCACCATCAAAAACTCCAACATTACTGCTACGAAATTCTCCATTATCTTGTAGTAAACCTTGAGTCATCAACCCATGTGCCGTTAAAAAATCATCAATAGAATAAGGATTCATTTTAAAGACTTTTTCATATGCTTGATAAGCATTTTGGACTTCACGAATTTCTTGTGGAGCACCTAAAACTCGTTTACCATTAATAATGTCGCTAACTTGCTCAAATGACAAAGAGTTTTGTTCAATAGCAAGAGAAGAATGAATAGAGCGAATACGATTATCCTTTCGTAATTGCAGGTTACGCTCTCGTTCAACTTCTAAACGAGTTACTTGCTCCGTAATATTCACAATAAGACTCAACATCTTATTAGTAATATTAAAAGGTGGAGTACTCATTTATACAACTTTCTAATTTATCTTCATTTGATAATAGCTTACTATATATCGCTCATTTTATCGCTCACACTTTTCATGAATCGATTCAAAAGTAATAGTAACTTCGTCTAATAACAAATGGACCTAATTCTTACAAATGGATTTGAAGTTTAGGGTCCTTTTGTAAGAATTAGGTCCATTTAGCAGTTTATGAATTAGTCAAACTGGCTAGCATAAAGCTTCGCATAGAAGCCATCCTGTTTCATCAGTTCATCATGATTACCTTGTTCGATAATACTACCTTTATTCATGACTACAATGGTATCAGCGTCACGAATAGTCGATAGCCTGTGTGCGATAACAAAGCTAGTCTTATCTTTACGTAATTCATCCATTGCTTTACGAATCAACACCTCAGTACGAGTATCTACCGAAGAAGTAGCTTCATCTAGCACTAAGATTGACGGTTTCGCAATGAAAGCACGAGCAATAGTCATTAGCTGTCGCTGACCATTACTTAAGTTAGAATTATCATCTGCAATGACTGTATCGTAACCATCTGGCAAAGAACGTACGAAGTGATCTACATACGTCACTTCAGCAGCATGCTCCATTTCTTCATCAGTTGCATCTAAACGTCCATACTTTAAATTTTCACGGATTGTGCCACCAAATAACCATGCATCTTGCAATACCATACCAATATTTTCACGTAATTCTTCACGAGAAATTGTTGCAGTATCTACTCCATCTAGTAAAATTTGTCCGGAGTTAATATCGTAGAAACGCATTAGCAAGTTAACTAAGGTAGTTTTACCAGCACCTGTAGGACCTACAATTGCTACAGTTTGACCTGGCTTTGCATTAAGATTCATATTCTCAATCAGCGGCTCTTCTGACTTATATGAGAAATCTACATTCTTAAACTCAATATGACCCTTGACTTTTTCGACATGATTCTTTGCTTCATCAGTTTCGTCTTCAGCATCTAGAAGTTCAAAAACACGCTCAGCTGAAGCTACACCAGACTGAAGTAAATTAGCCATACTACCAAGCTGAGTAAGTGGCTGTGAAAACTGACGTGAGTACTGGATAAATGCCTGCACATCACCAATAGTCATTTGACCATTAGCAACTCGTAAACCACCAACTACGGCTACTGCCACATAACTTAAGTTAGAAATGAAGAACATCACTGGTTGGATTAGGCCAGAGATAAACTGTGCTCTAGCACTTGCCTGATAGAGCTTCTCATTTGATTCCTCAAAAATTTCAATAGCCTCTTCTTGACGACCAAAAGCTTTTACAACTTCATGACCGGTAAAAGTTTCTTCGATATGACCATTCAAAACACCAGTTTCACCCCACTGCTTTACGAATTGCTTTTGCGAACGCTTAGCAATTTGTGCGGCAGCAATAATTGAAATTGGAATTGTAATAATCGCAATTAATGACAATGCTGGTGAAATATAGAACATCATTCCCAGTACACCTAGGACCGTAAGAACCGAAACCATTACCTGAGTTAAAGTCTGATTCAGTGTCTGACCTAAATTATCAATATCGTTGGTAACACGAGAAAGTACATCGCCACGAGACTGTGAATCAAAGTAATTAAGTGGTAACTTATGAATCTTCGCTTCAATCTTCTTACGTAGCCGATACATTGCACGCTGAATAACCCCAGCAACAACAAAGCTTTGCAAAAAGTTTAATAAGGAAGCTAGAACATAAACACCTAGTACTAATAAACAAGTTCGTTCCAAGGCATGAAAATCAATACCACCATGCCCAGTTTTGGAAGCAATGAAACCTTCAACGATGATATCTGTACCATGTCCCAATATTTTAGGACCAGCTGTATTTAGACCTACCGCTACTGCAGTAATAAGCAAGACAAATAGGATTAAGAATTTATCTGGACCAAACTCACTTAGAAGCCTTTTTAAGCTAGGACCGAAGTTTAAGGCTTTACTATCATTTGCAGCAACAGCTACGCCACGTGGGCCACCGCCTCTCATGCTACACCTGCCTCTTCTTCAGACATTTGTGAGAATACAATTTCTTGATAAGTGTTTGATTTCTCCAAGAGTTCCTTATGTGTACCAGTATCAACTACCTTGCCTTGATCCAATACCAAAATCTTATCTGCATTAACAATTGTGCTAACACGTTGTGCCACAATAATCATTACTGATTCTTTAGTAACTGGTGTTAAAGCTGCACGCAATTTAGCATCCGTTGCCACATCCAATGCAGAAAAACTATCGTCAAATAGATAAATTGGCGGTTTAGAAACCAATGCACGGGCAATTGCTAAACGTTGTTTTTGACCACCAGAAAAGTTTTCACCACCTTGAGCTACTTCTGCCTCAAGTTCACCACTAGACTCCTTCACGAAATCTGCTGCTTGAGCTACTTCAAGTGCATTCCATAGTTCATCATCAGTTGCTTCTGGATTACCATAACGTAAGTTAGAAGCGATAGTTCCTTTAAACAAAAAAGCTTTTTGTGGAACTAAACCAATATGAGTTCGTAATGAATGCAACTTATATTCTTTGACATCATACCCAGAAATTTTTACTTCACCTTTAGTTACATCAAAGAAACGATTTACCATATTAAGTAAAGTTGATTTACCAGAGCCAGTAGAACCAATAATTGCTACTATTTCACCTGGTTTAGCATCAAAATTAATATCAGTTAACACAGCACTTTCAGCACCAGGATAAGAAAAAGAGACGTTATCGAATTCGACTGTTACATCTTTCTTACCTAGAACACGAGCTATCTCAGCTTTTGGCTCAGCAATAGTAGTTTCAGTCTCATATACTTCGCCAATACGATTAGCACAGACACTAGCGCGTGGCATCATAAAAAATACGAACATTGACATCATTACACTCATCATAATCTGCATGATATAGCTAATGTATGCCGTCAAAGCTCCAATTTCCATCCCACCAGATTCAATTTGGTGACCACCAAAGTAAATTACCGCTACCATTGCCGCGTTAACAATCACAGTAATTATTGGAAACATTGCCCCCATAATACGAGTGGATTTCGTCTGAGTTTTAGTTAAGCTAGTATTTGCTTTGTCAAAACGCTTAACTTCAAAGTCTTTACGCACAAAAGCACGGATTACATCAATACCCATAATTTGTTCACGAAGCACTTTGTTAACATAGTCAATTTGACCTTGAGCTTTACGAAACAGCGGTGACATAAACTTCATAATGATAGCCACAGCAATAATTAAAACTGGAATAGTAACCGCTAAAATCCAAGACAATCCAACATCTTGATTTAACGCTAGCACTACACCACCGATTGCCGTAATTGGCGCACTAATCATCATCAACAAGAGCATTTGAATGAACATCTGCACTTGCTGCACATCATTTGTGCCACGAGTAATCAAAGAAGGTGTCCCAAACTTCCCTACTTCTAATGATGAGAAAGTCTGAACTTTACTAAATAACCGAGAACGAAAACTACGTCCAGAACCCATTGAAATCTTAGTAGAAAGATAGACAGCAGTAATTGTAGCTACAATTTGAACAAGTGATACCAAAAGCATGAAGCCACCAGTATTTAAAATATACTTAGTGTCGTTTGGGATAACACCTTTATCAATAATGTCGGCATTCAGTGTTGGCAAGTATAAACTTGCCATTGATTGAATAAATTGCAGTATTAATACAATAAATATATATTTTTTGTATTTAGAAAACTGCTCGATAACTAATTTAAAAAGCACTAAAAAATTTTAGCATACTTACCGTTCGTTCAGCTAATACAAATTACTTCTTATTATTGCTAATTTGAATAAAAGCATTTGCTATAGACTTTGCATATATAGCACCGCCAGCGCCACTTGGATGGATACCATCAGTAGCTAATAAGTCTTGATGTCCAGAGATATCTTGATCCCATTTTGCTATTGCAACATTCTTATGCTTTGCCGCTAC
The DNA here is from genome assembly GCA_047606545.1 of Micrococcaceae bacterium. Classification (GTDB taxonomy): domain Bacteria; phylum Actinomycetota; class Actinomycetes; order Actinomycetales; family Micrococcaceae; genus JASGDC01. The sequence continues at coordinate 37,979 of JASGEI010000020.1, forward strand.
TGCATCCATAGCCTGATTTGTAGCTGGAATCCAGTCACGTTCACCGAAAGCATGCACTAACACAATATTTCGATTACCTAGCTGTTTGACTAATGATTCAATTTGGTCTTGAGTAACCAAACCATTAGTACCAAGAGCAACTACGACATTTTTCCGAAGTTTTCCATCTGAAAGCCGATCTTGAATATCAGATACTCCAGAAACCCAAGACCTGCCAACATCACCATCGACATCAACCCCTGGGAAAGTACTCATAAGTTCCAAACTACTAGCAACAGTTACAGAGTCACCAATTACGGTAATCTGATTACCAGCAGGAATCCCGGCACGAGTATCAGGTGTAGGCGGAGCCGGTTGACCGTTAGCTAAAGCTTGCTTCTTAATAGCTTCATACTGCTGCATGGCGTTTGAATTTTGTTTTTGCTGTGCAGCTGCAGCCGCTTTTTGTGCTGCAAGCTGTGCTTGCTTAGCTTTGGTAGCCTGCTCTTGAGCTTGTTCAATAGTTATTTGTGCCTGAGTTTTAGCTGGAGCTTGAATTATTGCTGCAACCATAGTCCCAGCTAATGCCACTGCAGTAATCGTAGCAACAGCAAACCTAGCTCGTCCACGTTGCGTGGTAAGAGTTTCTTTAGCTTTGACAAATAGCCATTTGAAACCATATTTACGAATTGGAGTTTCTAAGAAAGTATATGACAGTGCAGAAAACACTAGAGTTAATACCAAAGAAATTGCATATTGCCACCAATTTACTTTATTCGGATCACTTTGCTTTGGCAACATAGTGCCAACAATCACTATAATTGGCCAATGCCATAAGTAAATTCCATAAGAACGCTCACCTACCCATTTCAAAACTTTAGTTTCAAATAGGATATTCAAGATATTCTTTGGTCCTGGTAATGCAGAAATAATTAATGCGGTTATCACTGAGACTAATACCAAACCACCACGGTAGGTAAAGCTAGATTTTGAATCTAAGTTAAAAATAAAGATAGCTAGAACTGGCAGTAAAAATAATGCTAGAAGCACTCTAATTTTTCGGTAAAAAGAGTGAGTTAACGGTGATACTCTACGGACAAAGTACCAATGATTCGTATGAATAAAAGCTAGACAAGCTCCAAACATTAAGCCAAAAACATGAGTGTCTGTACCATAGTAAACACGAGTTGAGTCAGCACCGGGTGTATACATAACTGCCATCAAAATTGCTGAAATGACACCAAAAGCAGCAGCGAGTCCTGCACGAACTCTGACATTTTGGGTTTTAACTAAAATCAGGATGGCAATAAATGGCCAGATTAAATAAAACTGCTCCTCTACAGCTAATGACCAAAAGTTAACGAATAATAACGGTGAACCACTATTAAAATAGCTAGTACCCTTTATAATCTCTAGCCAATTATTACTAAAAGTGGCAGCACCTAAGGTCTGTCTACCTATACCAACTAATAAATCATGCCCACGAAAAAAATGGAAAGAAATAAAAGCAAAGAAAATTGAGACAAAAATTACTACTATTAAAGCAGGGATCAACCTTCGAGCACGACGTAGCCAGAAATTTTTAAAGTCAATACGACCGTTATAGTAATATTCATTTACTAACAATGTAGTAATCAAAAACCCACTAATTACAAAGAAAATATCAACGCCAATATAACCACCCTTAGGAAAATTATGATTTAAATGGTAAAAAACAACTGCAAGTACAGCAATTGCACGTAATCCATCTAATCCTGGGATATATTTTCGGCTGTTCCTAACAACCGAACGTTGAACATTTACGGTGTTAATCATTCTCTACTATTTATATACTTCTAACTTCTAGCGATATTGGTGGCCTTAGTGAACTCATGGTATCGATCAATGTCCCCTTGAACTGGAGTAATGATATTTTGATCAGCCACGCTCATAATAGACCTATTAAATTGTTTTCTAACTTTCTTAGCTCTCATTATACCCCCTATACTACCAAATATACGGGATATCAATGCTATTAATAGCCCAGAAATCAACCCAGCAGCTAATAATAAGGTCGGGATTGGAACTCCATTATAGTTAGGAGGATTGAAGTCATGTGCCACTTGGAAAAACTCAAGTGCAGTAATTAAAACTAACCAAGCTAAGCCTACTACTCCAACTAATAGTGCAAGATATTGTAGGAGATTCATAGCTTTCCACCAAAATGGTTTCTTTTCTTGCGCAATGTTAGTTTTTACAATTGCTTGGTCAAGTAAATCTACAATTTGGCCTTCGTCTACTGATCCAGTTTGACGGATTGAGTGTTTCCAGATTTCTGAAGCGCTACTTGCACTGTCGTCAACAAAGTCACGAACAGCATTGTGAGCAGCTGCTTTTTGTACTGGGGACATAACTCTTGAACTGCGACGCAATTCAGTAGAAACGCCTTCTTTTTTAGTATTCTCAATACCAAGTTTTTTTAATGGATCTGGACGTAATTTTTTAAGCCATCGTGTTACCGGCCAACCAGTATTGATAGCCGTACCGCGTAAATAACTCTTGCGTACTTTTTCAGTAATCTCATCAATTCCAGAAGCAGCTGATAATGAAGTTACTAACTGTGCTTTAGCTTTATCATCAATTCCTACCTTTGTTTCATCACCTGATGCAGCTGCAAGTTTATTGGCAGAAGCCTTTGCATCTAGATTCCAACGTTCAATTGCTCCAGCACGTGCTTGAGCAATTTGAGAAAAGGTATGCTTTAGCTCAGGAATCCCCTCCTTTGTCTTTGCAGACACTGGGAAAATTTTAATATCTTTAAGACCATCGGCAATTAATACTTCATGCATTGAATTAATTACTTCTTGACGCTCGTTTGGACGGATTTTATCAATTTGATTAAGAACTGCGAAAGTTACAGCATCTTCATTACCCCAAGGTTGGATATATTTTTGGTGAATAGTTGCATCAGCATATTTTTGCGGATCCATTACCCAAACTAAAACATCCACCATTCCAACGAGCTTATCAACTACTTGACGATTGTAATCACTTGTTGAATCAAAATCTGGAAGATCAAGTAAAATCAAGCCAGATAGCTCTGGGTCTGGTGAGAGTTCATGACGTTCTTTTACATCTAGCCAAGATAATAATGATTCACTTCCCACTGAATCCCACATAATAGCTAATGGCTCACTAGTAGTTGGGCGAATTGCAGCAGAGCGGGCGACCTCTTGTCCTGCAATAGCATTTAATAAAGAAGATTTTCCAGAACCTGTTGCACCAATAAAAGCTACTACAGTATGATCTGCTGAGTACTTTCTACGTTCTGAAGCACGTGAAATTAATGCCTTACTTTCTGAAATTAAAGATTCAGGTAAGACATTATCTGCTAATTGTGTAGCATGCTCAAGTGCTCCGAGACGCTCAGCATAACTAACTGTATTAGGTTTTCTAGCCATTATCACTCAATTCATCTTCATCTAGCTCGGGGATAACTTTTGTTTCATTAGTCTTTGGTTTGTGAACTGGAGCAGCCGTTGGCTTTTCTGGTACAGCATTTTTTTGTGTAGACCCTGTTTCAGTATTTTGCACTGTTTCAACTACCTCGTGCTTAGGATTATTTTCTTTTTGCACTGAGGAAGTAGCTTCAAATTCTGGTTTTATCGGTGTTGGTTCAGGATCAGGTTCACCTTTTAAATGACGATCCAGTGAATTAACTGAACTATCCAAATCGGCAATAGCCTGCGGTCTAACATTTTTTTCGTCTAACTGTGCAGTAAAACGTTGAGCTTCATCCATCATCAGTTTCATGCAACGATCAACTAAATCCTTACGAGCTTCACGTGCTAATCTACGTACTGCGTCTTCACCGAATACTGCTTCTAGAAGTTTTTGAGCTATTGCAGCGCTACCGCCAGCGATAACTACCTCACTACCAGTTAAACCAGCAGTAGAAGCGAATACTACAATCATTAAAGTAGTAGCAACGCCATTAACACCAAATGAAATAAATCGTGCTTGCTGGCGTTTTTCGGCTCCTTCACTCTGTACTAATTCAAGCAGACCATGTTGCCAATTACGAATTTCTTTAGCGGCACGATCTTTAAAATCTGCACTTGCTCTAGTTAAATCCTGACCTTTAAGGAGCGCATTACCTGCGATATCTTGATTCCATGCAAAAGCTGTCTTTTTTGCAGCCTTATCAGCTTCTGAAATCATGATAGTTTGTAGACCGCTTTCCAATGCAGCTTCAACTTTTGGGTTTGTCATCGGTTTACCAGTTACAAATGAAGTAATTTTATCGCGGAAAGTAGATATTTTTTGCTCTACACTGCGGAAAAATTCACCTGTTCCTACGAAATCCTGCCACCTTGAAAGTAATTCACCACGTAATAAGACGCCATCTTGAGTGGAATCAATTACGTTTTTAATTGCCTCATCGTAGTTATTAACCACAATACCGCGTAGTTCATCTTCTTTTTTATTTTGTTTTGTTGCGGCTTCTTTAAGATCCGGAACATTACTTACTAAAGCTGAAACAGATCCCATAAGAGTTCGTCGCATTACAGCATCACGTTTATCAGTATTTTCAGCAAGACTTACTAGCCAGTTTCGAAGTGGTGCAGTGCTTTGTGCCGGTAACATTGCCCGATCATCAAGTGGATGCTCTTCAACGACAAAGAGCTTGGCATCAGCTAGACCACGCTTAACTAAGTTACCAGCTAAGTCTGAACTAATTTCTTTCACTTCCTCTTTGTGAACACGGTCCAAAACTACTGTTACCGTAGTATCACGTTCTACAGCTTGCTGTAGAACTTCCCATGGCACTGCATCAGCATAACGGTTTGCAGTAGTTACAAATACCCAAAGATCCGCCGCTGCAAGTAATTGCTTAGCAAGCAAGCGGTTTTCATCTGATACTGAGTCAATATCAGGAGCGTCAAGAATTGCTAATCCCTTTGGAATTGATTCGTCACCAACTAGTACTAAGGAATGAATCCTAGCTGCATCTGGAGTAGCACCAGCTTCGGTAGCCTTAACACTCTTATCATCAACTACTGTACCGGTAATACGAGCTAAGTTTGGCAAAATTCGGGCATTTGAAAACCATTCACGATCATCTGGATGGTGCAATAAAATCGGTTGACGAGTCGTAGGGCGAATCGCCCCAGAACGCGTTACCGCTTTGCCTACAATACCGTTAACCAATGTGGATTTACCCGCCCCAGTAGAACCACCAATGACTGCCAATAATGGCGCATTAGTACGTTTTACACGAGGGATGATATAGTCATCAAGCTGTTTAACCATCGCATCTTTTTTAGTGCGTGCTGGTACGGCTGATTCTATCTCGTATGGTAGTTTTATCTCTTGAAGCGAATGCTTTAAATCTTCAAGTTTTTCTGCAGTCTCAGACCCTATATATGTTTCACTCACGCGCTTATTCTCTCACAGTTAGCTGAGAAGTTGCTGAAAGCTCACTTCCCTTTTGCTTGTTTTCTACCTTCACTACTCATTAAACTAGCTGCAACAGTAATAATCAACACAACACAGATGAAACCTAACGACATTCCCGTACTAATTTCAATAACATTTACATGTTTGCCACCATTAATAAACCATAAGTCATTTTCATGAAGGGCATGCAAAAATAGCTTAATACCAATTCCACCAAGAATAATTGCCAGGCCATATGATAAGTAAATCAAGCGATCTAATAAGCCATCAATTAAGAAGAATAGTTGACGCAATCCCATAAGTGAAAAAGCGTTAGCAACGAATACGATGTATGCACTTTGAGTTAAGCCGAAAATCGCTGGAATTGAATCCAGCGCAAACAAGACATCTGAAGTACCAATTGCTACCATAACCAATAACATTGGTGTTAAAGCACGTTTACCATTAACTACAGTAAAAAGTTTATCGCCATCATATTTATCAGAAGTATGGAAAAGCTTCCTTGAAGTTCTAACCATAATATTATTAGCATCTTCACTATGATCATCATCGTTATCTTCTTTTAATAGACCACCTGCTGTGTAGATTAAAATCAACCCAAAGACATAAAACATCCAACTAAAATGAGCTAATAAGGCTGCACCTAAGAAGATAAAAATTGCACGTGATATTAAAGCAAATACAATACCAAATAACAGTACTTTTTGTTGATCAACTCTTGGCACTTTAAAACTTGCCATAATGACTAAAAACACAAATAAGTTATCTACTGACAAGGCTTTTTCAGTAATATAACCCGCAAAGTATTCGATACCATGCTGGTGTCCAGCATACCAATATAGCCAAACACCAAATAAAATTGCTGCACCTACATAAATTGCAGACCAAATTGCTGCTTCTTTTAAAGTAGGTTCGTGAGCTTTACGCACATGGAAAAAATAGTCAAAAGTTAACATTCCAAGGATGAGAACTATGGTAATTATCCAAGTAGTACTTGTAATAGTTTCAGTCATAAGGATTAATTATAAAATAATAAACTTAAATAATCATTGATTCTGCCTGATAATTCGTAGCTCTTGTTTTAGCTCAGAAATTTCATCACGCAATCTAGCTGCAACCTCAAATTGTAGCTCACTTGCAGCAGCTTTCATCTGTTGTGTTAATTCTGAAATCAACGACACTAAATCTTCTGCTGGGGTGTTAGTTACTTCAATATTTTTAACCTCAGAAGTCTTAATCTTTGGCGCTTTTACCTCACTGCGGAGTAATTCTTCAGTATCCGCATCTTCTCTGGCGATACTATCGGTGATATCCACAATTTTCTTTCGTAAGGGTTGTGGGTCAATATTGTGAGCTTTGTTATAAACAATCTGCTTTTTACGACGACGATTAGTTTCATCAATTGCTTGTTTCATGGAACGAGTAATCGTATCGGCATACATATGGACTTCACCACTAACGTTACGTGCTGCACGCCCGATAGTCTGAATTAGTGAAGTAGTCGAACGTAAGAAACCTTCTTTATCTGCATCCAAAATGCTAACCAATGATACTTCTGGTAAATCCAAACCCTCTCGTAACAAGTTAATACCAACTAAAACATCATAGTTACCAAGACGCAATTCCCGTAATAATTCCACACGTTTCAAGGTATCAACATCAGAATGTAAGTATGCTACCTTAACTCCGTGTTCAGTTAAGTAATCAGTTAAATCCTCAGCCATCCGCTTAGTCAAAGTAGTAACTAAAACACGCTCATTGCGATTTGCACGTGCATTAATCTCATCGTATAAGTCATCAATTTGATGATTACTTGGCTTAACTACAATCTTTGGATCTACCAGACCAGTAGGGCGAATAATTTGCTCCACTACACCGTCAGCTTTTTCTAACTCATAAGAACCAGGGGTTGCTGAAAGGTAAACAGTTTGTCCTACACGTTCTAAGAATTCTTCCCATTTCAATGGACGGTTATCAAGCGCTGATGGAAGTCGGAAACCGTGCTCTACTAAAGTACGCTTTCGAGAGGCATCCCCGGTATACATAGCACCAATTTGTGGCACAGTTACATGTGACTCATCAATAACTAATAAGAAGTCATCTGGGAAATAGTCAAGTAAACAATGCGGAGCGCTACCTTGCTCACGACCATCAATATGACGTGAATAGTTTTCAATACCGCTAGTAAAACCCATTTGTTGCATGTTTTCAATATCAAAAGTAGTACGCATCTTTAAACGTTGGGCTTCTACTAGTTTATTTTGCTTTTCTAATTCTTGAACACGTTCTTCAAGTTCTTCTTCAATCTTTTTAATCGCACGATGCATTCTATCAACACCAGCTACATAGTGAGATGCTGGGAAGACATACATTTCAGTTTCTTCTCGAATAATCTCACCAGTTAGCGGATGTAATGTGTATATTCGCTCAATTTCATCGCCAAAGAATTCAATCCGGATAGCATGCTCTTCATACATTGGAATGATTTCTACAGTGTCACCACGAACTCGGAAAGTTCCTCGATGAAAATCAATATCATTACGGGTATATTGCATTGCGATGAACTTTTTAAGCACCTCATCACGGTCAATAAAATCTCCTTGACGCAAAGTGAGCATATTAGCCACATATTCCTCTGGGGTACCTAAACCATAGATACAAGAGACTGTAGATACCACTACTACATCACGACGAGTTAAAAGGGAGTTAGTTGCTGAGTGACGAAGACGCTCAACTTCATCGTTAATCGAAGAGTCTTTTTCAATAAAAGTATCTGTCTGCGGTACATAAGCTTCTGGTTGGTAATAATCATAATAAGATACGAAATACTCAACTGCGTTATTTGGTAGTAATTCACGCAATTCATTAGCTAACTGAGCTGCCAAAGTCTTATTTTGTACCATTACCAAAGTTGGGCGTTGCAATTTTTCAATTAGCCAAGCACTAGTTGCAGATTTACCTGTACCAGTAGCACCCATCAGCACTACGTCTTTTTCCCCATTTTTGATACGCTTAGTTAATTGAGCAATTGCTTCTGGCTGGTCACCTGCTGGTTCATACTCGCTGATTACCTTAAAAGGAGCAACAATACGGTTAATGTCTTGTGCTAAACTGGCAACTTTCCTGCGAGCACTATTCACCGCTAATTGACCTCTCTTGGATAATTTCCCAAAGTTGATTTACCACAGCTTCAAGCTGCTCTTCATCACCATCGTTAACGATTACTATATCAGCAATTTCTGCTCGTTGGTCATCGTTTGTCTGCATTTGCATACGCTGCATCGCATCTTGTTCATCCATGCCGCGTAACTCAGTTAAGCGATGTAATTTTTGTGCTGCTGGTGCCTGAACAGCGACAATCATGTCATACGGATATTTATCAGAGCCTTGTTCCACTAATAACGGGTGTTCAAAAACTACGATATCTTTACTATGCTTCTTAAAAAGTTGTTGAGTACGCTTTTCAATAGCTGGATGCGTAATATTATTAAGCTTTTGCACATTTAATTCACTAGTAAATGCTTTTTGTGAAAGTACAGCACGATTTAGAGTTTGATCATAGTTCAAGATGTCTATTCCAAACTCTTTGACTAAATTTTCCAAGGCTGGCTGACCTGGTTTGACTACATCCCGTGCAATCTCATCAGCTTGTATTACTACTGCGCCTTTAGATTCTAATATTTCTGATACTGTAGTTTTCCCAGCACCAATGCCACCTGTTAAACCAATTAAAAACATGACTATATTTTAACAGCTTTAACCACTAAGCAGAATGACAGTGTCTAACTAGCCTTAGTTATTTCCACAATTTTACTTACAAACACCTTTATAAAACCTAGCTCAATAAAAAAGGGACTCGAGAAAATTCGAGTCCCTTTTTTAAGAAAGTCATTACTCAGCGTTACCTGTTAGTTTTTCACGAAGTGCAGTAAGAGCTTCGTCAGATGCTAAAGTACCAGATGATTTTGGTGCTTCAGAATGTGAGTGTGAGCTCTTGTTGCTCTTTGGAGTTTTAGCTTCAGCTGGTTCTTGTGTAGCAGCATCTTCTTCAGCTTTAGAATGAGAAACAACTTGCTTCTTATGCTCTGTCCAGTGTTCCTGAGCGGTAGCATATTCTGCTTCCCAAGCTTCGCGCTGCTCATCGTAACCTTCAAGCCATTCGTTAGTTTCTGAATCGAAACCTTCTGGATACTTGTAGTTACCTTCTTCATCGTATTCAGCAGTCATACCGTAAAGCTCTGGATCGAACTCTTCAGCCTCTGGATCTACACCTTCGTTAGCTTGCTTCAATGATAGTGAAATACGGCGACGTTCTAGGTCAATATCAATAACCTTAACGTATAGCGTATCTCCGACGTTAACGACCTGCTCTGCAAGGTCAACGTGACGGATAGCAAGCTCTGAAATGTGGATTAGACCTTCAATACCATCTTCAACGCGCACGAATGCACCGAATGGTACTAGCTTAGTAACCTTACCTGGAACAACCTGTCCAAGTGCGTGAGTACGAGCGAACTTCTCCCATGGGTCTTCCTGAGTAGCCTTCAAAGAAAGTGATACTCGTTCACGTTCGTGGTTAACTTCTAGTACTTCAACAGTTACTGGCTGACCAACTTCAACCACCTCAGATGGGTGATCAATGTGCTTCCAAGAAAGCTCAGAAACGTGTACAAGTCCGTCTACGCCACCTAGGTCAACGAATGCACCAAAGTTAACGATAGAAGAAACATGACCTTCACGTACCTGCCCAACAGCAAGTTCGTTAAGGAATGTGCTACGTACTTCACTTTGGCTTTGCTCTAAGTAAGCGCGGCGTGAAAGTACTACGTTGTTACGGTTTTTATCAAGTTCAATAATTTTTGCGTCTAGTTCTTGACCAATGTATGGTTCAAGATCACGAACACGGCGCATTTCTACTAGAGATGCTGGCAAGAAACCGCGAAGTCCAATGTCAAGAATTAAGCCACCCTTAACAACTTCAATAACGGTACCTGATACCACGCCGTCTGCTTCTTTAATCTTTTCAATGTCTCCCCATGCACGTTCGTATTGTGCACGTTTCTTCGAAAGGATTAGACGACCTTCTTTATTCTCTTTAGTAAGAACAAGCGCTTCGATTTTATCTCCGACTTTTACCTGATCTGCAGGGTCAATGTCGTGTTTTATGGATAGCTCACGAGATGGTATTACACCTTCAGTTTTATATCCAATATCAAGTAGTACCTCGTCGCGATCAATCTTAACAACAGTACCTTCAACTAGGTCATTGTCATCGAAATCTTTTAGAGTTTGATCAATTGCGGCAAGGAAATCTTCGTCAGAACCAATGTCGTCCACAGCTACCTGTGGGACAGCAGTCTTAGAATTTGAAGTTGTCATTCAGTAGGGCCTCAAATTATATATCTAGTAGTTACAGTTACAAAAAGTTAATCATCATTTGATGACTAACACACTTATAATACGCGAAACTTAGCCGTATACCAAACCATTTAAGATATTATTCACTATTTTTTCCCAGCATTTTATCAAGATTCGCTAAACGTTGTCCGACAGTATTCTCAAAACCATTATTCGTAGGCTGGTAATACCTAGTATTTACAAGGTCATCAGGTAAATATTGCTGATTAACTACATGAAACTCAGAATCATGAGCATATCTATATTGTGTCCCGCTTTTATCAGCTTCAGCAGATCTAGTGTCACGAAGATGGTTTGGAACTACCCTACCTTTACCTGACCTAACGTCTTTAAGTGCATTATCAATGCCTAGATAAACTGCATTTGATTTTGGGGCAGTTGCCGCATGCACAATAGCTTCAGCTAGGATAATTCTTGCCTCTGGCATTCCTACTAATTGAATTGCTTGTGCAGCTGAAGTTGCTGTTTGCAACACTGTGGGATCAGCAAGACCAATATCTTCTGCTGCTAAAATCATTAATCTTCTAGCAATAAACCTTGGATCTTCTCCTGATTCCAACATCCGCGCTGCATAATGCAACGCAGCATCTACATCAGACCCACGCACTGATTTAATAAAAGCACTTATTACGTTATAGTGCTGATCTCCACTACGATCGTATTTTAAAGCGGCTTGATCAATTGCTTGCTCACAATCTTTTAATGTAATTTCTTTATCTTTAGGATGCCTATGTAATGCCACCGAAGCACTTGCTTCCAAAATTGTTAAAGCTTGACGCGCATCTGATCCAGCAACTTTAACTAAAAAATCTAATCCTTTATCAGAAACAGTGAACTTCTTGTTAAGACCACGCTCAGCTACTAGAGCCCTTTTTATTAATTCTTCAATATGCTTACTTTTTAAAGCTTTTAATTTAATCAATAATGATCGGCTTAGTAATGGTGAAACCACAGAAAAAGTAGGATTTTCAGTAGTTGCCGCTATTAAAACTACCCAACGGTTTTCTACTCCTGGAAGCAATGCATCCTGCTGAGCTTTGTTAAAGCGGTGAATTTCATCCAAAAATAAAATAGTAGTTATGCCATTTACATCACGATCAGTTAATGCTTGTTCCATTACAGCACGTACATCTTTAACGCCAGATGTAACAGCTGAAAGTTCGACGAACTTCCCTCCCGAACCACGAGAAATGACATGCGCTAAAGTAGTTTTACCAGTACCGGGTGGCCCCCAGAGTATTATTGAGCTTGGTCCTATCCCAAGGTTAGTATCTTCATCATTTTCAGCTAACACTCTTATCGGTGAACCTGGTTTTAACAAATGTTCTTGTCCTACTAAGTCTTCAAGGGTTTGAGGACGCATTCGTACTGCTAATGGACTACGCTGATCAAACATCCCTTCATCTGAGTCTTGCTTATAACTTTGCGAAAAAAGATCTACCATATTTTAAAGCCTACCTGTTACTAAGGTAGAGTAAGTATTTCTGCACCACTATCAGTAATAGCGATGGTGTGTTCGGTGTGGGCAGTTCGAGCTCCAGTAGCGCTTTTGAGAGTCCAGCCATCAGTATCAGTTATTAGCTGATTAGTATCTGCCATAATCCATGGTTCTATCGCCAACATCATTCCAGTGCGTAACTTATAACCTCGCCCAGCTTTTCCGTTATTTGGAATATGTGGATCTTGGTGCATCGTTGTCCCTATCCCATGCCCGCCGAATTCTAAGTTTATTGGATAACCAGCACTTGATAAGACTTCACCTATTGCATGAGATATATCACCGATAGTGGCCCCTGGCTTTGCGTTAGCAATTCCTGCAGCTAAGGCTTCTTTAGTGGTTTCAATCATCTTTAAATCTTCTGGAGCTTTTTTATCACCGACAATAAAGCTTATTGCGGCATCTGCTGCAATTCCGTCTTTAATTAAAGCTAAATCAAGAGTCAATAAATCACCATTTTTAAGCTTATAATTATATGGTTTTCCATGAAGTACCGCATCATTTACTGAAGTGCAGATATAGTGTCCAAAAGGTCCATTTCCAAATGAAGGAGCGTAATCCACATAACAAGATATTGCTCCTGCTTCTTCAATCATTGACTTAACCCACTTGTCTATTTTAAGTAAATTAGTGCCTAGCTGAACACGTTCTTTAACTGTTTGGAGAATATTACCTACTAGTCTTCCACTTACTTTACCTTTATTAATCTCATTTGGGCTTAATACTTCAATCATGCTAAAACTTTCGTTCTTGTTAACAACTATCTTAGTAACATTATAGTTACTCTATTCAAATCAAGTTACAGTTTGAAGAAAAATCTAATTCCCTGCATTAACTGGCGTATTTCCTTATAGAATACGCCTTATTGAATACTACAAATGTAAGAATATACGCCATTTGGCGGTATCTGGGTACAAAAATGGCCCTGTGTAAATCACAGAGCCATTTTGTTTAGCAAAGCAAATTAGTTTTACTTACTAGAGGTGTTACTTTGACTTTGCTGAGAAGTCGTCGCTGGACCTGGATCAACCTTTACGATATTTGGGAACCATGAGAATAAACCATTACGGAAACCGTATGCTTTAATCTTGTAGTTTTGACCACGCTGCAACTTACCGTATAAGTCAGATGAATTGAAATTCATATACCAAACAGTATCGTGAATCTGGAAAGTACCACACTTATCTGATGAACTTGGTGCTGGAGTAGTGTATACCCTGAACACACTCTTTTTGCTCATCTGAGTACGGTCAGAACCCGTTACAGTACAAGTTTCGGTCTTAACTGTTCCGTAATGGAAACCAAAAACACCTGCAAGAGCAAGCACGATAAGAACAACTAACCAAATAGTCATTTTTTTGAAGAAGCCCATCTTCTTCTTTTTTTTCTTACGACCATGATGCTCTTCAGCTTCAAGCTCTCTTTTTTCTTTTCTACTCATTTTCCATCCTATGAAATTAATTTAAGTCACTTATCATAATAAGCTATAAACATGTCAAATATCACTAACTAAGCAAAAAATAGTAAATTTACCAGCTACTTATCAGCTTCAGGATCTACATCTACTCCAGCTTCAGCACGCTGCTCATCAGTAATTGGCGCTGGCGCTTGAGTAAGAGGATCAAAGCCTCCTCCTGATTTAGGGAACGCGATTACATCACGAATTGACTCTGCACCTGAAAGCAAAGCTAGAATCCTATCCCAACCAAATGCGATACCACCGTGTGGAGGAGCACCGTATTTGAAACCTTCTAATAGGAAACCAAATTGCTCTTGCGCTGTTTCTTCTGCAATACCCATGACTTTGAAAACACGTTCTTGTACATCAGCATTGTGGATACGAATAGAGCCACCACCAATTTCATTACCATTACAAACAATATCGTAGGCATAAGCAAGTGCATGTTCTGGATCTTTATCAAAAGTATCAAGGTATTCTGGACGAGGTGAAGTAAATGCGTGGTGTAACGCCGTCCAAGCACCGTCACCAAGTGCAACATCATCTGATTCAGCAGCTGACTCGAACATTGGCCAATCAACTACCCAAACAAATGACCAATCATTTTCATTAATCAAACCAACGCGACTTGCAATCTCTTGACGTGCTGCACCGAGTAAGCTTTGTGAAGTTTTACGACCACCGGCTGCAAAGAAAATACAATCACCAGATTTAGCATCAACTTTTTTAGCTAAGTTTTCTTTTTCAGTATTAGAAATATTTTTAGCAACTGGACCACCAAGCGTACCGTCTTCTTGTACTAGTACATAAGCTAACCCCTTAGCACCACGTTGACGTGCCCATTCTTGCCATGCATCAAGCTGACGACGTGGCTGTGAAGCACCACCTGGCATTACTACTGCGCCTACGTAATCTGCTTGGAATACTCTAAATGGCGTATCTTTAAAGAATTCAGTTAGCTCGGTAATCTCAAGATCATAACGCAAATCTGGTTTATCAGAGCCATACTTATCCATTGCATCCTGATAAGTAATACGGTCAATTTTTTCTGGCAAATCTACTCCGATTAGTGACCATACTTTACCCAATACCTTTTCAGTTAGTTTCATGATGTCTTCTTCATCAACGAAACTAGCTTCAATATCGAGTTGGGTAAACTCTGGTTGACGATCAGCACGGAAGTCTTCATCACGGTAACAACGTGCAATCTGGAAATACTTCTCAAAACCGCCAACTTGAAGTAACTGCTTAAATAACTGTGGTGACTGTGGTAAAGCGTACCAGCTACCTGGATTTAATCTTGCTGGCACAATAAAGTCACGAGCACCTTCTGGAGTAGAACGAGTCAAAGTTGGAGTTTCAATTTCCACATAACCTTGTTCATAAAGTGCTTCACGAGCAATTCGATTTACATCAGAACGCAACCGAATATTTTTATTCATCGATGGACGACGTAAATCTAAGTAGCGATGCTTAAGGCGAGCTTCTTCACCAACTTCAATATGCTCATCTACCTGAAAAGGTAGTGGTGCAGCTGCATTTAGGACAACTACTTTTTCAGCACGAATATCAATCATTCCCGTTGGAATGCCTGGGTTTTCATTACCTCCAGGACGCTTAGCAACCTTACCAATTACTTGCAGTACATACTCATTACGTAAATGTTCAAAATCTTCTTCATCATTAATTACTACCTGAGCAATGCCAGAAGCATCGCGTAAATCAACGAAAGCTACTCCACCATGGTCACGACGACGATCAACCCAACCTGCAAGGGTAACGGTATCTCCGATGTTTTTTTCGGTTAATAAACCAGCTTCATGTGTACGTAACATACTGCTTATCTTATCCTTATAAATACTTGAATTGTTTTAAATACTTTTTATATCTTATCAGTCGAAATTCGTTATTATTGTAGGCTGCAAATCTGTTTTTGGCGGATTCCAAGTATTTAAATCAATTTCTTCTTGGCTACCACTACGAATATCTTTAATTTGATAACTACCATCATCTCGTATGAAACATACAAAAGGGATTCCTAATTTATCGGCAGTTTTAATCTGTTTTCCAAATTTAACAGCCTTACTACCTTCTTCACTAGCAATACCACGAGCCCTTAGTTTATTAGCAACTTCCGCAACTTTGCTATGCTCTTCTTCATTATTTAAAGCAACATATACTACAGCTGGATGTTTACGATTCATCTTCACTAGGTCATTACCAATTAACCTAGACAATAATCTACTTAACCCAATTGATATGCCAACACCTGGATAAGTTTTTTTACCAGTGTTTACTAATGAGTCATAACGGCCACCTGAACAAATAGATCCTAAATCTTCATGTCCTATTAACTCAGTTTCATAAACGACACCAGTGTAGTAATCAAGACCCCGGGCGATACTAAAATCAACTTCGATTTTATCAGAGTCGATAAGTTCTATTAACTCAGAAAGCTCTTGGCAACCTGTGTCAAATAGCGCAGACTTAACTCCCAGTGTTTGAATTTTTGCAATTGCAGATTTTGCAGATTTTTCTCGGATTTCAGCAAGTGCTAATGCTTTATCAGCTTGCGCTACGGTTATTCCTGCTTCTAATAATAAGTTT
The DNA here is from genome assembly GCA_047606545.1 of Micrococcaceae bacterium. Classification (GTDB taxonomy): domain Bacteria; phylum Actinomycetota; class Actinomycetes; order Actinomycetales; family Micrococcaceae; genus JASGDC01. Next base: position 54,379 of record JASGEI010000020.1, read on the forward strand.
TTAACTTTTTCTGTTCCAATTTTGTCTAACTTATCGATAAGCTGTAGGACTTTTGCCGTATCTTCAATACCAAGACCTTGGTAAAAACCCTCGGAAATTTTCCGATTATTAAGGCGCATCACAAAGCCAGGTAAAGGCAGAGATTCTAAAGCTTCAATAATAGTTTTCAGTAATTGAGCATCCATAGTTAACGGCAATGTTTCTTCATTGATAATATCAATATCTACCTGAGTAAATTCACGTTGACGACCATCTTGTGGACGTTCACCACGCCAAACCTTTTGCATTTGATAACGTTTGAATGGAAAGTTTAAAAAAGGCGCATTATCCTTCACATAGCGTGCAAAAGGTACTGTTAAATCAAAATGTAAAGCCAAGGGATCTTTTTTACTATTACCCTGTTCTTGATAACGCGATATCGTATAGATTTCTTTATCAATTTCACCTTTTTGGGCAATAACCGAAATTGGTTCTACCGCTCGCGTTTCAATTTCAGAAAATCCGTGCAGTGTAAAAACTTCACTAAGTTTACTCATGAAGTACTTTTCAATTGCCCGTTCTTCTGGGAGCCATTCTGGGAAACCAGAAAGTGATGCTTTGCGTGCCATTAAAATCCTTTATCGAAAATTTCCAACTGTTCACAATTCTAACGAAAAACCTTTTAAGATAGTAACCATGGATAAAAAAATGAAACAAAATGTCATCGCTGGTTCAATAATCGGAGCATTGGTACTAGGCGGTGCTGGCACTTACTTTTACACCAATTCTAGTTCCATAGGCGGTAGTTCCACTTCAGTTCCTTCTAAAAAGATAGCTGAAAATAAAGAATTAAAAGGAACTATGGTAACTAACTTAGGTACCATTTCAATGACAATGGATGGTAAAAAAGCGCCACAAGGTGTTTCAGTTTTTAAGGACCTAGCTGATAAAAAGTTTTTCAATGGCACAAAATGCCATAGATTAGTTACCGAAAGCATCTATATCTTACAATGTGGCGATCCAAATGGCGATGGTACTGGTGGACCTAGTTTTGAGTGGGGACCAGTCGAAAATGCACCAGCAAATAACCAATATAAAGCAGGAGATATTGCAGTTGCTAGGCACGCTAATGATGCTAATTCACAAGGTAGCCAGTTTTTCATTGTATACAAAGACTCTAAGATTCCTGCCGACTCTGCTGGTGGCTACAGTGTAATAGGTAAAGTTACCTCTGGGCTAGATTTGATCCAAAAAGCCGCAAAGCAAGGTACTAAAGACGGTTCTAATGACGGCACTCCTAAGCAGGAAGTAAAGATTGATAATTTTCAATTAACTCAATAGTTTAGATAGCTATCGAGCATCAAACATTATGAGAATTTTTACTTAATTGTATATAATTACTTAGTAAAGTTGTGTTAAGGACGTAGATGTTAAAGTATCAAAAAATAGCTAGTAATATTGAAAAATTTATTAAAGATGAGAACTTAAAACCGGGCGATAAACTGCCTACACTCAATGAACTAGTCAATAAATATGGAACAAGTAAAACCACTATTGTTAAAACTTTAGAAGTACTTGAAGCTCGCAGTATTATTTACAAAGTACAAGGTAGTGGTATTTTCGTAAGAAGAAACAAGTTTATGGGAGCCATAAACTTACAGACAAATAATCTAGCTCAACGAATTCGTTCAAAAGCAAAAACTATCGAGTTTGATTTAATTACCCCTCCTCCAGAAGTTGCAGAACAACTGTATTGTGAAGAAGGCGAAAAAGTTTACTACATCAAACGACTTCGTTATTACAAAGAAAACGAAGTATTAGCTATTGAAATCTCATACTATCGAGAAACACTTACCCCTGGTATCACTGAGGAAGTAATTAAAGGTTCCCTCTTCGATTATGTACGTAAAGAACTTGGTTTAATAGTTAATTTTTCAGATAAATATTTAACAATTGGTTGTTTAGATGAAGAAGAAGCTAAGTTATTAGAGTTAGAAAAGGGTGACCCATGCTTGAGAGCTAAAGAAGTTTTCTATCTAACTAACGGTAAACCTTTTGACTATTCATATCTAACTTATAGCTACAAGAATGCTAACTTCTATCTTCATGGAGTTAACCTTCACGACTATGTATAAGTTAATTGACATCGAATGAATAATGTTTTAACTATACATAGTTATAAAAAAATTAGCGTTATAATGTTTATTAGCTTGATATAAAACACAAAATACATGAGAGATACCTATGAGTGAAAAAACACTAACTAACGAATTAGGATATGTAGATTCAGAGGGTCGAGTTTTTCTTGGTAACGACGACGATGCGAAGTTACTTGGTCAGGTGCCAAATAGCACCCCTGAAAATGCACTTTCCTATTTCACTAAAAAATACGATGCAATCGTCGCTTCTCTAACCTTAAATGAGCAACGAATTGTACAACACGGTGCTAGTGCAAGAGATATTACTCGTTCAGTTAATGCAATTAAAGAAAATATTGCACAAGGAAAAGCTTTCGGTGATATAGAATCTCTAAATAAGAGAGTTACGATTTTAGAAACTCAGCTTGAAAATCTAAAGACCGAAGAGCAAGAGCAACGCCGACGAAATATTGAGGATGCAATTGCGCATCGTGAAGAAATTGTACAAACTATTGAACAAGTAGCTGGACAAGATAAAAATAAAACTCAGTGGAAGCAAAGTACTGAAAAAATCAATACTGCTTTTGAAGAATGGAAAGCATCACAGCGTCGCGGTCCACGTATTCCAAAAGCTCAAGAAGATGCGCTATGGCAACGTATTAAGAAATCACGCCAAGTTTTCGATAAAAACCGCCGTGAATTCTATGCAAAGCAAAATGCGCGTAACGCTGAAGCTAAGAAAATTAAGCAAGAGTTAATTACAAAAGCACGCAAACTTGGTGATTCCACTGATTGGGAGCAAACTACGCGTGATTACAAGAAGTTGATGAACGATTGGAAAACATCTCCTCGTGTTACTCGTAAAGAAGATGAGAAACTTTGGAAGCAATTCCGTGATGCACAACAAACTTTTTTTGATAACAAGCAAAAAGCTATGGATGAATTAGATTCCAGCTTTGCGGAAAATATTGAACCGAAAAAAGCTATCCTTGCAGAAGCAGAGGCCTTGCTACCTATTGATGATGTTCGTAAATCACGTAAGAAGTTTAAAAATATTGTAGCCCGTTTCGAAGAAATTGGTCCAGTCCCACGTTCAGAAGCTCGTGATATCGAAGGTCGCATGCGTGCAGTTGAGAAGGCTCACAAAGATGCTGAAGATAAGTATTGGGAAGAAAATGACCCTGAGAAATCAGCACGTAGCTCTTCAATGATAAGCCAGTTAACTGCATCAATTGACAAACTGGAAGAAGATATCGCTAATGCCAAAAATGATAAGCAAAAGAAAGCTCTTGAAGATGAGCTCAAAGCTAAACAAAGCTGGCTAGATATGCTTAGTAAGCATTAATACAAAAACTAATTCTAATTTTTGTAAAAAATTTACTAGACTTAAGGATGATATATTCAAGGTCATGAAAATAACCCCGAACTTTCGGGGTTATTTCTTTATTCAATAGGCATAGTAAATAATATGAATACGTCTATCGAACAACTAATCGCTCCTGATGATATATACATTGAAGGTAGAGATTTTACCCCTCATGAGTTACAAGCAATGTGCTTAGATAACCTGCTTACCCATTACATTGGCAACGTGTATATCACAACAGGCTATTTAGATACGCCAAATACTAGGATTCAAGCTGCAGCTGCTGGTCTACCAGAGTACGTGATACCACGCTGCATTTTTGGCTGGACTACTGCCTTATGGATTTATGGTTTAACTACTACGCCATATCACCTTGATATTATTAGTGTTTCAGGAGAACATCGGCTTTCAAAGTACTTTAGATTTAACCAAGTGCGCATTCATGAAATGCAAATTACTGGAAAAGATATTTGGTATATTTCAAATCTGAAAATTACTAGTCCTGAACGTACTGCTTTTGACATCGCCCTTTATTCATATACTGAAAAAGCAATCCAACAACTTTTCCAACTTAAAAGTATTGCCAACTTTGACATAGTAGAACAAAAACTTCTTGAAGCCCAGCAGCGAAAATATCCGAAAGCACGCCAAGGTTTAAGACGTATCCGAATGATACGTGATAAATTTCCAGACTATCAACTACCAGAGTTCACTAGGAATTTTTTCGATACACATCAAATACTCCATCAATCTGACGGACAGCTTTAAGGATATTAGATAGGTGATGTGGATCACCGATTTCAAAGACAAAACTAGAAGTTGCAAAACGATCATCAGCAGTTTTTACAGTTGCTGAAATGATATTTACCTGATGCTCAGAAAGTGTCTTTGTCACATCCGATAGTAAGCCACTACGATCTAGACCTTCTACTTGAATTTCAGCCAAATAAACATTGTGAGTTACTGGATCGCTAGTCCAACGAACTTCTACCATTCGGTCTTTATCATGCTCAAGAGCTTTGACATTCTTACAATCTTTACGGTGAACTGAAATACCATGACCACGAGTTACAAAACCTATTAACTTATCTGGCGGTACTGGACGACAACACTGAGCCAATTTAACCATTACATCGGACATTCCATTTACTTCTACACCTGTATTAGCATCAGTTTTTGGTGGCTTTTTCTTAAAAGGTAAAGTATTCTCTGCAATATCCTCACTAGCACCTTCTTCACCACCGTGATAGCTAAGAATTTTATTAGATACTGTAGAAGGCTGTAACTCGTTATTTCCAAGTGCTGCCCAGATATTATCTAAACTGGAGTACTTAGATTCATCTACTAACGCTGCTAGAGTTTCAGAAGTTACCAAACGATGGAATGGCAAATTTTGTTTTCGCATGTAGTTAATAAGAACAGTTTTACCATGTTCAATTGCTTCGCCACGACGTTCTTTAGTAAACCATTGCTTAATCTTACTCTTAGCCCGACCACTTTGCACAAAGTCTAACCAGTTTTTATTTGGTCCAGCATTTTGCGCTTTTGAAGTAATGACTTGCACAGTATCTCCATTTTGTAACACTGTAGATAATGGCACCATTCGGCCATTAACACGTGCACCTACTGTACGATGTCCCACATCTGTATGGACACTATAGGCAAAGTCCACTGGAGTAGAATTAGCAGCTAACGCTTTAACTTCGCCAGCTGGAGTATAAACATAAACTTCAGTACCACTAATCTCATGCTTTAGTGAATCTAAGAATTCTTGTGGATCATCAGTCTCTGCTTGCCAGTCAACCAAAGATTTTACCCAATCCACATTGGAGTCAACCGTAGGAGCACTGTCATCTTGCTCACCACGCATGTCTGCTTTGTACTTCCAGTGTGCTGCCACACCGTACTCAGCTCGCCTATGCATATCATGGGTACGAATCTGAATCTCAACTGGTTTACCTTCTGGCCCTAACACTGTGGTGTGCAAAGACTGATACATATTGAACTTTGGCATCGCAATATAGTCTTTGAAACGACCATGAATTGGCCGCCATTGTGCGTGAATTGCTCCCAAAGTCGCATAACAATCTTGAATTGTATCTACTAACACCCGTACACCCATAAGATCGTAGATTTCATCGAAGTCTTTGCCACGACCAATCATCTTTTGATAAATAGAATAATAGTGCTTGTTTCGAGCTGAAATATCCGCATCAATATGAGCTGTTTTTAAATCTTTTTGGATAATATGCTCTACTTTTTTAAGCAGTTTTTCACGTTCTGGCGCACGTTCTTGCACCATACGTACTATCTCTTCATAAATCTTTGGGTAAAGCACTTTAAATGAAAGCTCTTCTAGCTCCCACTTAACCTGATTAATACCAAGACGATGTGCTAATGGTGCATAAATCTCTAATGTTTCTTTAGCTTTAACTGCAGCACGATCACGAGGCATGAATTCCCAAGTTCGAGCATTGTGTACTCGGTCTGCAAGTTTAATAAACAAAACACGTACGTCTTTAGCCATTGCAACAATCATCTTACGAACTGTCTCTGCTGCTGCAGCCTCACCGTACATAACTTTATCTAACTTAGTAACACCATCAACTAGATGTGTCACTGTTGGACCGAATTCCTCAGTACACTCCTGCAGCGTGTAATCTGTATCCTCAACAGTGTCATGAAGCAACGCTGCTATTAGTGTTTGACCTACTGCACCGAATTCAGCCAGAATTGCTGCCACTGCTACTGGGTGCGTGATATATGGCTCTCCTGATTTACGTACTTGGCCACGATGCTTTTCTTCTGCTACATTGTAAGCCCGAATTATTGGCGCTAAATCTTCATCTGGAGACTGCTTTTCCAGTACTTCTAATAGCGGTTTCAATAGTTTTGGAGGATTTTTAAGCTCACGCCCAGTAAGCTTTTCCGCCTGAAGCTCTGTTCCTTTCGGCTTATCCGTATCTGTAGGTTGGATGATTGGTTCATCAGTACTCATGACACATACCTCCCGTAAGTCTCAATTATTCAATTTTAGCTCACTGAAAGCATCATTGCATATCGTCTATAGTATCCACTTCTACGAATGTAGAACTAATTTGCTTTTATAGAGTGAATATTCCTTCTACTTTAGCCAATTAGTTCTACATTCAAAGCGTGAAGATGCACCAACTAATTACTCAGCTTTTTCAAGCTTCTTCTCACGATTATTCAAAATTGCACTAGACAAAACTATAATCACAACAAAGCTAATAATTCCACCAATAAGTAGACCGGATCCAGCTTGACCTAAGTGTCCTAATGCTAGCCCTGGAATCAAATAATCAGTATCAGCAAATGTAGATGAAGCACCTTTAAGCTGTCCAAGTACTGGCAAGATAAATAATGGCAACCAACTAATCAATAAACCATTGAAGGCTGCACCTGCTATTGCACCTTTTCTACCACCAGTTGCATTACCATAGACACCTGCTGCAGCACCACAGAAGAAGTGTCCTACTACCCCGGGGATAATTACTGTAGTTTTCATTCCTACCATCGCAAACATTGAAAGAGTTCCAACCAAAAAACTTACAAAGAAACCAATCAAAACTGCATTAGGAGCATACGGGAAAACAATAGGAACATCCAAAGCTGGTTTAGAGTTTGGCACTAATTTTTTAGCAATACCTTGAAATGCTGGGACAATCTCAGCCAACACCATACGCACACCTTGAAGTACCACTACGAAGCCAGCAGTAAAAGTTCCTGCTTGAACTAGTGCATAAACCACAGCATTTGTTCCATCACTTAATTGTGATTCTACATATTTAGGACCTGCCATCAAGGCTAGAACTATGTATACCACACCCATTAGCAAGATAATTGATACTGTAGAGTCCCTTAAGAAACCGAAACTCTTTGGAATATTTAAATCTTCAGTAGATTTTTCTTTATCCCCTACCAATTTTCCAATATAACCACTTGCAGCATAACCAATATTTCCAGTATGCCCCATTGCTACACTGTCGTTACCAGTAATTTTGCGCATAAATGGTTGTGTTAAAGCAGGTGTTACAGTAAGCAAAGTACCTTCAAAAACACCACCAATAATAATCATCAATGGACTAGGCTTAAGACCAGCACCTACCAGAATTGCTGCGGTAAATGCAGACATGTAAAGCATTGCTTGACCAGTTAAGAATATGTACTTAAAGCGAGTAAATCTAGCTAACAAAATATTTGTAATCATACCTACTAGCATGATTAATGCTGTTGGAGTGCCAAGCTCTTGTAAAGCAATTGCTACGACTGCCTCATTACTAGGAACTACCCCTTGAGTATGCAATGCTTTTTGGAACATTTTAGCGAATGGATCCAAGGAAGTACTAATTAGACCAGCACCACCAATAAGTACAAGAAAACCTACAAAGGTCTTAACTGTACCTTGTACTACATCGGAAAACTTTTTCTTTTGTAAGACTAATCCCAACAAAGCAATTAAGGAAATTAGAATTGCAGGTTGCCCTACGATAGAAACGAAGAGGTTTAAAACTCCTTTCACAATTTCACTCCTTAATTGTGCTCGATATTATTTTCATCTAGAATTCGATAAACTTGCTGTTTGGTTTCAGCTACATCGATTATTGCTTGTAATGGCACAAGCTTTTCTTTAGGAATATTGCTTAGTGAATCTTCTAAAGTGTGCTCGATGAAGAAATAATCTGCCATATCTGCACTAACACTTCCCACATCAGCATGGTCGACCTGGAAGTTATCCATATCAACTCCTGAATCTTCCAAGATTTGCTTGATATTCATCTCCACCATAAAGCTAGTACCTAATCCACTTAGCATCAAGTAATGCATTTAAACTTTCTTTTTTAATTAAAAGTTTGGTAAGACCAGCCAATGCTGCTAAATGTGATTCATTATCTGCTGCCGCTAAGCAAATAAATAACGTAATAGGGTGTTCTTTCTTATCTAGCAAATGAACTGTCTCATTGGTTTTCAGTAATGACATCCCTACTTTGTTAACACCATCTTCAGGTCTCGCATGCGGTAGGGCTACTCGATCTCCAACATTAATGAAAGCACCAAATTCTTTAACACGATCAATCATTGCTGTTATATATTCATCTTCAATTATTTTTTCTTTAAGTAAGGGCTGAGCTGCAAGTTCAATAGCTTCTTCCCAATTTAATTTCTCATTAGTTATTTGAATAGTTTCATCCGTCAACAGCTCTGTTAACATTTATCGCACCTTTATTGGTAATTTGCCTCATAATTAGGCTGATTCAGTATTGCCATTAAATGACAATACCCCCCCCCCCCGAGCTAAAAGTCAAATACAATTACCGCAATACTTTAAACTTTTAAATAACTATTTTTACTTATGTAGAACTATTTTGCTTTTGTAGCGTAAATATTCCTTCTACATTAGACAATTAGTTCTACATCCAAGGTGTTATGTCTACAGTGTTATATCTACATCCAAGGCAATAAAAGAGACCCAGTATAATTACTGAGTCTCTTTAAGGTATAAAATTCGACTATGCTGTTGCTAATTCACTTTTTCATCGTTTTCTGTATCACGACTAGCTAATACTGCTTCATCGTGTGCAGCTACCTTCTTATCGCGCTCTCGTAAATGTGCATAAAAAGGTGATGCAATGAAGATCGTCGAATAAGTACCAACTAAGATACCAATAAATAATGCCAGTGAAAGATCTTTCAAAGTACCAGCACCCAGCATGAACGCACCAATAAATAAAATAGATGCTACTGGTAGTACTGCCACAATTGAAGTATTGATAGACCTAATCAAAGTTTGGTTAACGGCTAAGTTAACTAACTCACCAAAAGTACGTTTCTTTTCGTTTGCAAAATTAGCTGTATTCTCACGAATCTTATCGAAAACCACTACTGTGTCATACATTGAGTATCCCAAAATGGTTAAGAACCCAATAACTGTAGCTGGCGTTACTTCAAAGTTTGAAACTGCGTAAATACCCGTAGTAATGATTAAGTCATGGAAAAGCGCAACTAGCGCAGCAAGTGACATCTTCCAAGTACGGAAATACAATGCCATTACCAACGAAACAATCGCCAAGAAAACTGCAAGTGCTATCAATGCTGAACGAGTTACATCTGCACCCCATGAAGGACCTATGAATGATGAAGTTACCTTATCATTTGGGACATTTAGACTTTTCGCAAGAACACCTCGTAGTTGCTGTGCTTGAGTATCCTTTAGCTGATCCGTTTCAATAAGCAAAGCATTCTTTCCCACTGTAGTAATAATTGGGTTGATACCAGATACTGTATTATTAACTGCATCTTCTGCTTTAGGCATTGCTACCTTAGAATCTGCTAATGAAGAAACTCGGAATTCAGAACCACCGCGGAACTCAATACCAAGGTTAAAACCACCCTTTGCAATTGGCACAATGACTGAAATTACAATTGCAACTAAGGAAATTAAATACCAAAGTTTGCGCTTACCAACAATGTTGAAAGACTTTTTACCTGAGTGAAGGTCATTACCAAATTGTGCAAAACTTGCCATTTTACTTACCTTCTTCCTTTTCTTTCAACGCTTTGCGCTCTGCAATCGTTAGATTTTCTTCAGTTATTATTCTTTCCTTGTTGCTTACAAAACCAACACGACCCCGATAGGCACTTGGTTTTGCGCCAAGTTGTTTTGGAGATAGCCCAGAAATCTTTTTACCAGTACCAAATAACTCAGTACGAGCAAGTATCCTCATCATTGGGAAAGTAAATAATATTACAACAATTAAGTCAATAACAGTCGTGATACCTAGTGTGAATGCGAAACCACGTACGTTACCTACTGCTAAGAAGAACAAGATGAAAGCAGCTAAGAAATTAACCATATCTGAGGCCACAATCGTCCTAATAGCACGTCTCCAGCCTTCTTCTACGGCCGTTATCAAGCTTCTACCATCACGAATCTCATCACGAATACGTTCGAAGAATACGATGAAAGAGTCTGCGGTAATACCAATTGATACGATCAAACCAGCTACTCCAGCAAGACTCAAACGATACCCTTCACTCCAACTAAATAGAGTCACGAATAAATAAGCTAATGCACCGGCGATTGTCAATGAAAGGACAGTGACAATCGCTAACGCTCGATACTGGAGTATAGAGTAAATAACTACCAAAAACAAACCAATAAGACCAGCTATTAAACCAGCTTTAAGCTGTTGGGTACCCAAAGTAGCAGAAATCTGCTCATCACTTTGAATATCAAAGCTAATCGGTAATGCACCATATTTAAGTTGCTCTGCTAGTTGCTGTGAACTTTGCTGGTTGAAGTTACCTGAAATTTGAGCTTTACCATCAGCAATAGCTACCTGACTTACCGGCGCTGAAAGTACTTTGTCATCCAAAGTAATCGCAAACTGGTTTTGTGGAGATGACATACTAGTTAGACGTTGAGTAACTGCTTGGAATTTTTTAGTACCTTCTTTGTTAAATTCCAAATTAACTGCCCAAGTATTAGACGAACCACCAGCAGAGTTACTAGCTAAACCGTTAGTTGCATTCTTCAAATCTGTACCAGGCACTTCAACTGGTCCCAAGATATACTTAGCCTGTTGCTGCTGATCATCAGTTTTATTTTGACCAGTCTGCGCTTGACTATCTTCAGCGTCACAAGTCACTAATGGCTTGGCAGGATCACTTGCCTTAGTCGTTTCAGGCTGCTTACTACAATCCAAAGCACTAAATTGTTTTTTAACTTGCTGAGTAACCCAATTTGGATCACTTGCATTCTTTGGCTTGCCAGTGCCAACTGGAACACTAACACCACCTGTACCAACACCAGAAGGAGCAATATAAATAACTGGGCGGAAGTTCATCTGTGCCGAAGCTTGAATCAAAGCACGAGTCTTCTGATCTGGAATACCCGGCAGTGAAACTACTACGTTTTTACCTCCTTGAGTACTAATCTCTGCTTCTGCTACACCTGCACCGTCAACACGTTGACGGATAATCTCTACCGCTTGGTTTAGTTGGTCACTGTTAATTGCGCCACCGCCACTGACTTTAGGGGCAAGCGTCATCTGCGTACCACCTTCTAAGTCTAAGGCAAGTTTTGGTGTCCAACTAGCGCCAGCTTTTGCAACAGCTACACCTAGACCACCAATTAATAGCACAAAAATTAAAGCTAAAAATGCTAATGAACTGAACGCCTTTTTTCGTACATTAGTACGCTTCGTGCTACGTCTTGGCCTTGACGTAGGCTTAGAAGCTTTTCGTTTTGCACGATTACTTCGACGTGTTTTTCTCTCTGATTTCAATCAAAAATCCTAACCTAATTAAAAGTTACTCTCATACATATTAACATTGCTAAGCACTGTTAATAAGCTTCAGTACTATTTGTTTTAGAGCTAAGAGTCAAGATTTATAAGTACACCAAATTACTAGGCTACTAGTACGAATAGCCTTCAGGTACAAAAGTACGAGCTACACCTATAGTAAATGAAGTTGCAGCTTCTACAGTATCCCATTGTAGATTTCCTACTTTAGTAGGGACTAATACGTTAGTATTAGTCCCGTTACCAAGGGCACCGGTATCATTATAACCCCAAGTATATAGCCAGCCCTCATCGCTGAGTGCTACACCATGTGCATACCCTGCACTTGCCGAAGAAAATTGCACGCCACTTGGAGTAATATCCACTGGTGTTGGTACGGTTCCACCAGATGAATCATTATTACCAATCTGCCCTAAATTATTATTGCCCCAAGCATAGATAGTACTAGCTTTTGTAAGACCTACACTCCATTCATACTGACTACTGACTTTACTCAAGTTACTTATAACAGTACTTACCGTAAGTGAAGTAGAACCAGTAGTAGTATTTCCTTTACCAAGCTGACCAAGACCATTAGATCCACAACCCCATAGTCCACCCCCGGAAGGAACTGCCAAAGTGAAAAAACGACTCGCCAACAGTTGAGGAGCTGTGCCACTTATACTAGTAGGCTGAAGAACATTATCATCAAGACTACTACCATTACCAAGCTGACCAGTAGCATCATTACCCCATGTATAAAGTACACTTCCAATAGTTGCAGCGGAGTGAGTATGTCCAGCTGATATAGTACTCCAAGTACTAGTTGTATTAGGAATCCTAGTGGGAGTGAGCAAATTAGTACCACTAGAAGTATTACCTAGCTGACCGTTGCTATTTAGACCCCACGCCCATATACGCCCACCACTACCAATAGCCAATGAATGCCCCCAACCAGCAGAAACATCCTTCACTGTAAGACCTAATGACACAGGCGTAGGTTGATAAGCATCAGTACTATTGATACCTACTTTACCATAACTATTATTACCCCACGCATATAAAAGATTAGGAGTGGTATCATCAGCCGCAGTTACCGCAAAGGCATGGGTTCTAGCATCAACTGTGCTCCAAACATGGTAAGGCCCTATTGCTCCTGGCGTGTTAGTATTACTTGTACCGCCATTACCTAGTCCACCATTAGTACCTGCACCCCAGGTCATTAAGTTTGGATAGAACCATACAAGCTCATCAGTGACACTGTCACAATCGTCTAATTGCACAGTTATTTGAAAATTCTTAACATCATCAGAAGCATCAACAGTAATACCCGTACTAGTAAGCACAGAATTAGTAGTAACAACAAGACCACTACTTGAAGTCGCTGTGCCAAAGGTAAGAGTCCCATTTGTCATAGTAACTTCAGCAGTCTGTCCACTACCAACACCACCAAAAGTGGCATCACCAACAATAGTCAACGTTATTGAACCACTATAGGGTGACCCATCCTGAGTAGCAGTGATAGTAACATCACTAGGAAAACTACTACCCTTACCATGAATATAAGGCAAATCACCATCATCAACAAACTGAATAGTACTCACATCACACTTATCATCACTAGCAGCATAAGCCGGCGCACTAACAGCCGTGCTAACAACAGGAACACTCCATAAAGCACCCTTAGTCACAGCCCGACGAGAAACATCACTATTACTATCAAAAACACTCATGGGGAGACTCTCCTTACAACAAATTATGTAAACAACTTATCCAATTGTAACACTCCCCCCCCCCTATATAAATAAGCAACCCGGGCTTTAAATCGAAAATAAATCTCTGCCATTTAGTGGCTTTTTAATATTTAAATGTTCATACGCAGCTGGAAGTGCGATACGACCACGTGGAGTACGCCCAATTAAACCTTCTCTGATTAAGAATGGCTCTGCTACCGTTTCCACAGTCTCTACTTCTTCCCCCACAGCTACTGCCAATGTTGATAAACCTACTGGACCACCATTAAATTTATGGATTAGAGCTTCAAGGACACTTCTATCTAATCTGTCTAACCCTTTTGTATCTACTTCATACATATCAAGTGATTTTCTAGCAGCATTTTCATCAATAACACCATCGTTTTTAACTAATGCCCAATCACTAACTCTACGCAATAGTCTATTAGCTACACGCGGAGTACCACGAGCGCGTGAAGCTACTATGGCACGAGATTTAGAATCTATACTTAGTTCTAATAATTTTGCAGAACGTTTAATTACATCTTCAATTTCTGAAATGGAATAAAAATCAAGATGGGCCGTAAAACCAAAACGATCACGTAATGGTCCTTGCAATAGCCCTGCTCTAGTAGTTGCACCTACTAATGTGAAAGTCGGCAATTCTAGTGGAATTGCAGTTGCTCCCGGTCCTTTACCTACTACGATATCTACACGGAAATCTTCCATTGCCATATATAACATTTCTTCTGCAGGACGAGACATTCGATGAATCTCATCAATGAAAAGCACTTCTCCTTCAGTTAATGAAGACAAAATAGCTGCAAGCTCGCCTGCATTTTGTAAAGCTGGACCAGAGGTAATTCTAAGTGGCACCTGCATCTCATGGGCAATAATCATTGCCAAAGTAGTCTTGCCCAGCCCTGGAGGACCACTTAAGAGCACATGATCTGTACTTGTTTCACGTAATTGCGCAGCCTTCAAAACAAGTTCAAGTTGATCGCGAACTCGTTTTTGTCCGACAAACTCATCCAAGTTCTTAGGACGTAATGCTTTTTCTACATCAGCATCAGTTTCAACCTGCACTGAGGACACAATACGTTCTTCTTCATTAAATTCTGAACTCATTTGGAAGCCTTACCAATAGCAGCTAAAGTAACCTTTAATAGCTTAGCAACAGAGGCACCTTGTAACTCTGCATCAGCTTCAATAGTTTCATCCAAAGATTTCTTAGCTTGCTTTTCATTCCAACCAAGGTTTACTAACCCTTGCAATGCTTGGCTATAATTAATATCTCTATTGCCTGCTTTCGATATGGTAGTAACCTCATCTGCTGGTACTAACTTATCTGCCAACTCAAGTACTAACCTTCGTGCACCTTTAGGTCCGATACCGGGGACTTTTGTAAAAGCTTTATCATCACCTGCATGAGCATTCATCGAAATTTGCTCTGGAGTGTAAACAGCTAATACCGATAACGCAGTTTTTGCGCCAATACCATTTACCGCAAGGAGAGCTTCAAAAACACTCTTTTCAGATATTGTCTTAAAACCATAGAGAGTTAACGAGTCTTCTTTTACTGCCAAGTATGTTTGCAAAGTAGCTTCATCATTAAGTGTGAATTCGCTAAGAGTATCTGGAGTTGCAGAGATACTGAAACCGACGCCATTTACTTCAATGATGCAAAAATCTGTACCAATGTGAGCAACTTTACCCTTAATAGTACTAATCATTATTTATTCCTTGCTTTCACTTCTAGCTCTGCTGCAATCCATTTCTTTTGTGCTGATGTCATGGTATTAGTACCAGTTTTTGACTGTGGAGTCCTGCGCCAAGCATGGGTTAATGCAATAGCTAGTGAGTCAGCCGCATCTGCAGTTTCTGGCTTTTCCTTTAGTTTTAAAAACTTCATTACCATTTTTGTTACTGCTGCTTTATCTGCTTTACCGTAACCAGTTACTGAAGATTTTATCTCAGGTGGAGTATAGGTCTCTACTGGAATATCTCGAGTTTTAGCTGCAACCATCGCAATCCCCACAACTTGTGCAGTGGCCATTGCAGTAGAGACATTTTGGTTATAAAAAACTCGCTCAATAGCTAAAGCATCTGGTTGATATTTATCAAACCATTGGTCAATTACTTTGTGGATATGAAAAAGGCGATCTTCAAGTGGCATCTTGGCTGAAGTTCCTTCAGTGCTGTAATTAACTACTTTAATTTTTTTTAAATGATCTACTTCAATTACCCCGAGCCCACATCGAGTTAGACCAGGATCAATCCCGAACACTCGCGCAGTCTTTTTAACAGTAGAGATTTCCTTTATTCCTCTTCTTCTAGCTGCTTTTGTACATCCGTAGAAATATCAGCATTAGAGTAAATTTCCTGAACATCGTCAAGATCTTCAAGTGCATCCACTAGGCGCATGAATTTCTTTGCATTTTCTACATCAAGCTGTACTTTCATTGAAGGCACAAATTGTGCTTCTGCAGAGTCAAACTCTATATCTGCTTCTTCTAGTGCACTGCGTACTGCGGTTAAATCTTTAGCATCAGAAAGCACTTCAAAGCTATCGCCTTCATCAGTTACTTCTTCAGCACCTGCATCTAATACAGCCATCAGCACATCATCTTCAGTTAAGTCTTTTTTAGGGACTTCTACTACACCTTTACGGCTAAACATGTAAGCTACAGAACCTGGATCCCCCATGTTGCCGCCATTACGGCTTACTGTAACACGCACATCTGCTGCTGCACGGTTCTTATTTTCAGTAAGACATTCGATCAAAATTGCAGTACCTTGTGGCCCATAACCTTCATACATGATGTTTTGGTATTCAACACCACCATCGACAAGACCCGCACCACGCTTGATAGCACGGTCAATATTGTCATTGGGCACTGATTGCTTTTTAGCTTTAGAAACTGCTAAATCTAATGCGGGGTTACCTTCAGAATCTGGACCACCTAGCCTAGCTGCAACTTCGATATTCTTAATGTATTTGGCGAATAATTTCGCACGTTTTTGGTCTAAGGCAGCTTTTTTATGCTTGGTAGTAGCCCATTTAGAGTGACCTGACATGAAAATCCCCTATTCTATTTAAAATCTATTTAAAAAATAACGTCTTATTCCATGATACTAAAGAGCACTTAATATCGTGGAAAATTAGCATTATTCTTTAAAATGCTTTGTCTGAAATATTATGATACTATTAAATCATGTTTAGAACAAATGTTCGAATAGATGAGATTGACTTGAATCGAGAACTAGCCCCAAACAAGCACACCACTTTTTTCTTTCGAGCAACTGGCGAAGTAGAAAGTGCAGAAGTTGCTAATGGTGACGAGCTAGTTGTCGATAAAGCTGTTGCACCTAAAAATGGAGATCCAGTCATTGCCCATGATGACGAAGAATTTTTTATTATGAGATATCCATTACCCAATGGCTATTATTTTTGGGGCACTATCGTGTATCGAATCCATGCGATGAGGTAATCATGAAATTAATTGGTTTAGTAGATGTAAATAATTTCTTTGTTAGTTGTGAACGTATTTTTAATCCAAAACTATTAAATAAACCTACTGTCGTACTTTCAAATAACGATGGCTGCGTAATTGCCCGTTCTGAAGAGGCTAAAGCATTAGGAGTAAAAATGGCTATACCACTTCATAAAGTACCTAATGTAGTTAAAAATCAGCTTAACTGCTGTTCTAGTAATTTCATGCTCTATGATGATATTTCTAATCGTGTAGTAGCAGAGCTTAAATCCCTTACCCCAGAAATCACACCTTATAGTATTGACGAAGCTTTCATTATTAAAAAAGTCGATAATATTGAGCAAGCAAAAGATTTTGGACAAAAAGTGGTAAATAATATTTACCAACACTTATCACTACCTGTATGTGTAGGTTTTGCCCCTACTAAGACCTTAGCAAAGCTAAGTAACCACATTGCGAAAAAGAATCCACAATTACAAGGAGTTTATGTTTGGGGTACTAATCCAGATTTTGAATCACAATTACTAGCACAAACTTCAGTAAGCGAAATCTGGGGTGTAGGTCGTAAAATTGTAAAGCAATTAAATTTGCTAGGAATTGAAACGATTGCCGATTTACAAGCAGCTGATCCTAATTTTATTAGAAAAAAATTTAGCGTTATTTTAATGCGCACTGCGCTGGAATTAAACGGAATTCCTTGCATCGAAGATATTAAACATAAACATCAACAAAGCCTAATTTACTCAAGAGCTTTTGCTACTGAAGTTTACACTAAAACCGAAATGCAGAAAGTTATAGTAGAATACACCCAAAAAGCCATTATGAAATTACGCAGACATGGATTATTAGCGGGAGCCACTAGAATCTTTGCCTCCACATCATACTATGGCAGTAAAGATAATTATGTTTCCTTTGCTAAAGATACAGAGTTAAAACCAGCCAGTGCTGATATCGTGACAATTACAAAAATCCATAAAGAATTATTAGATAAAGCCTTTGAAAAACCTGCACCCTATGTACGTGCTGGTATTACATTTTACAATCTAATACCCAAAGGCTACCAAGAAGCTTTTGAAATATTCGATGATAAAGCATTACATAAACTACAAGATGTTTATGAAGATATTAACTACACTCATGGTTATAACACTTTAATTTGGGGAGCTACTAATTTAAGCAGTGTCACTAAAAAATGGCTTTCTAAAGGTAATAACCGTTCTCCAGATTATGTCTCTGATTGGAATGAAATTCCACAAGCTAGAATTAAACTATGACTCCTCTAATTACCACTCTAGCTTGTCCCTTATGCAATAAAGAACTTAGTGAATCTGGGAACGCTCTGCGTTGCGAAAACCGTCATACTTTCAATAGAGCACGTCAAGGTTACTACTCTTTTGCTGTTGGCAATAAAAAGTTTAGTGGAGATACTGCTGAAATGATCCAACATCGAAATGCCTTTCTAGAAGCCAGTAATCATTATCAATTTATCGTAACTGAGCTTGCTAAATTATTAAACTCTGATCAGCAAACTTGCCTAGATATAGCTTGTGGCACTGGATACTACGCGAAACAACTCATAAAGCAAGTAGCTAAGATACAAATCATTGGTTTAGATATCTCCCAACCAGCAATTAAATCTGCAACCAAAATCAGTAAAGAAGTTCCTGATAAATTTTTAGCTTGTACCAGTGATATCTGGCAAACTTTCCCAATAAAAAGCAAAAGCATAGATACTGTATTTAGTATTTTTGGACCTAAAAACTCTGCAGAGTTTACCCGAGTATTAAAACCTAACGGTCGACTTATTACAGTAACTCCTGCCCCAAATCATATGATTGAGCTACGTAAAAAACTTAGATTATTAAATATTCAAAATAAAAAACAAGATAACCTAATTCAAAAACTTCCTGACTTTACTTGTATAAAAACTATCAAAAAATACCAAACCTTAGAGCTAACTCATAAAACAGCTCTCGATGAAATTTTAATGGGACCTAATGGCTTCCATTATAATCCAACTAAATTAGAAAAAGATTTAGCTGAAAACTTTAAGACTAAGTCAATCAATGTTACTGCTTCTGTAGTATTTCAAACATGGAAATCCAAATAATTGTGAATAAAGTTATGCTCGCAGTGAACAAGTAAGCTAAGAGCTGAAAGTTATTAACAATTCAGAATTATCCAAAGCAAATTTCCTTCACACTCTGCACACTAGCTATAGTAAACACAAATCACAGAGTAAATAGGAGGCACATGTCTGAACAACTCACCGTGCGTGGCTGGGTGGCTACAGATCCAAGAAGCAAAGTTACTAGGAAAGGCATTCCCATAACTTCTTTCCGAGTTGCTTCTACTGAACGCAGATACAACAAAGAGAAAGAAACTTGGGAAAATGCATATACAAGCTGGTTTACTGTAGTAGCTTATCGGCGTTTAGCAACGAATGTAACCTTGAGTATCCGAAAGGGTGATCGGGCAATAATTCATGGAAAGTTCCGTTTAAAAGAATGGCAAAGCGAAAATTCCAGAGGTGTTATTGCTGAGATAGAGGCTTCATCAGTAGGTCATGATTTATCTTGGGGCACCAGCTATTTCAATAAAAACTATGGCAGACATGTTGTAGAGAATAACTCTAATTCCGAAGAAGCTGCAGATAAAACTGAAACTAATCATGAAGAATTACAATTAGACACTGAAAATAAGGAAACTTATCATTCTGGAGTTTTAAATGTAGAAACTGGTGAACTAATAGAGATTGAGACAGAAAAAGTAGTAGCAGAGACAGCTGAAGCAACTATCGAATCAGAAATAGAAAATAATGAAGATTTAAAAAAGGTATAGATAAAGGTGCTGGGTAAACATTTCTCAGCACCTTTAAATTTAGTTTAACGGACTACTAAAACTGGTATCTCTGCGTTATGAATAATTTCAGTCGAAGTAGAACCAAGCAAGAATCTGCGCCATGCCCCATTACCATGAGCACCAACTACCAAAAGTTTCGCATCTTCACTAGCATCAATTAATGCTTGTGAAGGACGACCCAAAACAGCTTCAGCAGTAACAGGAACTTTACTAAATTCTTTAACTTTTTCTATTGCTTCTTCACAAAGTGCCTCACCAGCTTTCTTTGCAGCTTCTAAAACTTCAGTATTAACATCGGTAATACCAAACATGCCATCAGAATAACTCGCTGGAGGCTCACTATATGCAATAACTACTCTTACTTCACCATTGTAAAGTTCAGCATGTTCTGTAGCTGCTTTCAACGCATCAACACCATGTTCCGAACCGTCGTAACCGACGACTACAATATTCTTAGTTGACATTTCCTGCCTCCTTTATAGCTTACTACTAATAACGCTAGTATTCTTATTACTAATACTACAAGAACATCGTTATAATAGTAGACATGCAATCTCAAGAAAATGAACTTCCTCCATCAAGAGACCATGACCATCGAGTGGAACCTTTAGGCTCTAAATTAAATTGGCTTCGGGCTGGCGTATTAGGCGCTAACGATGGTATTGTTTCTATTGCCGGAATGGTTATAGGTGTAGCAGGGGCTACCACCAGTAAGACTCAAATCATTACCGCTGGTCTAGCTGGTCTAGCTGCCGGCGCCTTTTCAATGGCCGGTGGCGAATATGTATCTGTCAGTTCCCAAAAAGACGCAGAAAGTGCTGCATTAAAGGAACATCTTTGGGAATTAGATAATTACCCTGAAGAAGAAGAAGAAGAACTTGCCCAAATGTGGGAAGAAAAAGGCCTTTCTAAAGAATTAGCGGGACAGGTTGCTAAAGAATTAACCGAAAAAGATGCCCTTAAAGCTCATGCAGAGATTGAACTGGGGATTGATCCAGATGAATTAACTAGTCCTTGGCACGCAGCTTTTGCCTCTTTTATTGCCTTTACTATCGGTGGACTACTACCATTGCTTGCCATATTGGTACCACAAGTACACCAAACTGCAATTATTTCTTGTGTCGTTATGGTGGTAATTTCCCTTATCGCTACTGGCTGGCTCGGTGCGTATCTTGGTAAAGCCCGAATTGTACCAGCCATAATTAGAAACTTAGGTATTGGTATTATAACGATGGGGGTAACTTACTTTATAGGTGCAATATTCGGTGCACACGTTTAGTTAAAAAACCTACAAACTATCGTTGAGCTATGTTGCTTATTTACTAGCTATTTGAGAAGCTAATAAACATGGAGACAGTTTTGCCAGAAGGTCCTAAAAAAGAAGGTCGAATAAAACGGTTTTTACGTAATCCCATTCGTAGTGAAGAACCTGCAACGACGCAAGTTTCTTTAATTGACCGCCTAGAAAAGACCCCTTATGCAATTCGTGGTGCCCGAACAGAAACTCCACAGACAAAAATTGCTCGTGAAATTCTACATTTGGCAGTTGATGTCGGCGAGACAATGACTCGATACAGCGCCAGCGCCCAAGAAGTAGAAACTGCCATGATTGCTATTACTACTGGCTACGGACTAAAAGAAGTAGATTTAGATGTTACCTACCAATCCATTAGCGTAAATTATGCACCCCAAGGTGAGACTCCTATCCAGATTTTACGCGTGGCTCGCAGCTGGACAGATAACTTCAACGGACTTGTTAAAATTCACGAATTAATCACAGATGTAGTAGAGCGCAATGTAAATGTAACCGAAGCGCGTGATCGCATTCGTTTTATTAATAAGAGCCCTAAACCTTATGCAAGATGGTTTGCAAGCTTCTGTAACTCAATGTTCGTTGCTTGTACTCTTTTGACTTTGGGCGGTGGCTATTACGGTGCTTCTGCTGCATTTTTCATTACCTTATTAACTGCAAAAATTGGTCATAACCTAATTAAGCAACGACTACCAGAAATCTATGTAATTGCAATTACCAGCACCATAATGACTGTCTTAGCAGCCTTTTTAACCCATATTCAATTTCCAGTTGCCAGCTCGCTAGTAATTGCCAGCGGAATTTTAACATTGTTACCTACGATGCGCTTAGTATCAGCAGTACGTGACTCGATAACTGGATATCCAGTTACAGCTGCAGGTCGTGTACTATTAGTATCACTACTTTTCCTTGGTATCGTTGCTGGAATTTCAATTGGCATTGTGTTCATTAGCTTACTTGGCTTAAGCCAAATCGATGTTACCGAAACCTTTACTCCACCTACTTTTTGGCATCATTTACTCTTAATTGCTATATCCAGTATTTTCTATGCAATTAACAGCCAAGCAAGTTACCGCCTTCTACTACGCATATCGCTAGCTAGTGTAATAGGCTTCATTGCTAATACTCTAGCAATTAGTCTAGGATTTGGCCCACGTTTAACACCAACTTTCGCTGCAATTATCATTGGCTTTACCTCTCGTCTACTTTCAAAACGTGCTGATGCACCTTCAAGTGTTATCTACATCCCTGCTATTATTAGTTTGTTACCTGGACTAATGATCTTCCGCTCCACTTATGTCATCACAATTGGCGGTGCAGCTGCTATTAATGGTGCTACTGATTTGGTAACTGCGTTAATGATTGCATTAGGTATTGCAGCTGGCGTAGTTCTAGGTGACTATCTTGGTCAACCTCTAGAACAACGAATACGGGGGCGAGCAGGAGGCAAAAGACGATAATGTCAGAGAAACAAGATAGCTTAATAGGAAGCCTATTTTCCTATACTGGTAAATTGTATTTCCCAATTACTTTTATTGGTCGATTACCATTAGCAATGATTGTAGTAGGTGTAACTACCTTAATTGCTGATTATAAAAACTCTTATGCACAAGCAGGTATCGTCTCAGCAGTAGCTGGAATTAGCTCTGCTGTGTCTGGGCCTTTTATTGGTAAAATCGCAGATAAATATGGACAAGATAAAGTCTTAATTCCTTGCGCAGTATTACAAAGTGTTTTGCTAGTGATACTAGTACTAGTAACAGCAAATAATGGCAATATTGCAGTTATCACTTTCTTAGCGATGGCAGCTGGTTTCTTCTCACCACAGGTCGGAGCTTTAGTTCGTGCACGTTGGTTACATATTTTTGATGGGCAAAAAGACGTAACCCCCGTAAAGAAACATCGCCTACTTAATGCTACTCTTAGCTATGAGTCAATGGCTGATGAAACTACTTTCGTCCTTGGACCAGTATTAGTAGGCATTCTAGCAACATACTTTAGCACTAATTCTCCCCTGTTGATTGCCGCTATTTTAACTTTTATATTTGTAATAGCTTTCGCCTTCCATCCAACTCGAAAGTATGCTCAAAAGCGTGAAACTATAGTCGAATCAGCTACTGAAGTAACGATAGAGAATGTACCACCACTTACTCGAGCTACAGTAATTGCACCACTTGCCGGCATGCTGTGTATTGGTTTCTTCTTTGGGGCAACTCTTAACTCATTATCAGCATTTATGGGAACTTTCTATAATGTATCCCAAACTGGCATTGTTTATGGAGCTATGGGCATTGGTTCTGCGACCTTTGCAATGGCTATTGCTTGGTTGCCACAATCTTTCCGATACACCGAACGCTGGTTAGTATTTTCTGCAATTATGCTTATTGGTTCATTACCTTTGGCACTTATTAATCATATTGTGCCACTAGCTATCGCATTGTTCATCATGGGTGTCGGGCTAGGACCAACAATGGTTACCCTGTTTAGCATTGGTAGCCAAGAAGCTCATTCTAGCCAAATCTCTACCGTAATGACGTTATTTAGTAGCGCTATCGTAATTGGTCAAGCAGTAGGTGCAGCAATCGTAGGTGCTACAGCACAGCAATTCGGTTATTCACATGCATTTATGATAGTGAGCGCAACAGTAATCGTGCTTTTTACTTTATCACTTATATATAAAATCAAGATTGCTACCAAGAAGTAGCGGGCTAACCGTTACTTCTTGTACATTTCCTCTACTTTATCCGCAAAGTCTTTAAGTGCAGCTATTCTCTTTAACTTCATAGTAGGGGTCATATGCCCAGATTCTACAGTAAAACTATCTGGGATAATCTTAAATTTACGAATTGATTCAGCACGAGACACGTTTTCGTTAACCTCATCAACTTTACTTTGAATTTCAGCAATAACCTGTGGATGAGTAGTTGCTTCTTCCACTGATAGTGGCTTATCGAAACCTTTATTTCGACACCAATTTCCAAGCTCAATTTTATCTAAAGTTACCAGTGCAGAAACGAATGGTCTATTTTCACCAACAATTAGTGCTTGTTCTACAATTAGTGAACTATTTATGCCATCTTCCATTGGTGTAGGATAAACATTTTTACCACCTGCAGTGACAATAATGTCTTTCTTACGACCAGTAATCTTCAAGAAGCCATCTTCATTAATAGTGCCTAAATCACCAGTTTTAAACCAACGTCCCTCTGTAAAAGCTTCTTCAGTAGCTTGCTCATTCTTCCAATAGCCTTTGAAAACGCCAATACCACGTACTAAGACTTCCCCATCTTCAGAGATGCGTGCTTCATTTCCAGGACATAGTCGCCCAACTGTACCAATATTAGTATGCTCTGGAGTATTCAAAGATAGTGGAGCGGTAGTCTCAGTTAAACCATAACCTTCAAGAATTGGCATTCCAGCACCAGTAAAGAAGTGAATTAACTCAGGATTAAGTGCACTTGCGCCCGATACTATATATTTACAATGTCCACCAAGAGCCTTACGTAATTTCTGATAAATTAACCTATCAAATAACCGCTGTTGCACCTTAGTATTAAAGCTAACGCCACCGTTTGCTTTCTGTTTCGAGTACTGTACTGCAACATTGTGCCCACGCTTGAAGATTTTACCCTGACCTTTACTTTCAGCCTGTGAAAGTGCAGAGCCATAAACTTTTTCAAGTACCCGCGGTACCACTAATAACCAGGTTGGCTTATAACTCTTAAAGTCCTCAAGAATATTAGCCATTGAACCATGTGACATATTAATTTCAGCAGCTAGACAGCATAACTGTACTGCGCGTCCTAGAGCGTGCGCTAACGGTAAAAACATGATAGTTCTAGAGCTTTCTTTAGGTGTTAGCACCTCAGGAATAGTTAAAATGACATTTGCCGCAATTTCCACAAAATTACCATGCGTCAGTTCACAACCTTTAGACTTACCAGTAGTCCCAGAGGTATAAACCAAAGTAGCTACACTATCGAGGTTAGCAGCAGAACGTACTTCTTCTAGTTGTTCATCCGTAATATCAGTTTTAGCTAATAACGTTTCATAGTTAGTACCAAGTTCACTACTTTCAAAAGTCCAAATATCCTTTAATGCAATACCTGCTTTATTGGCAGCAGAACTTATTTGATTAGCACGATCTTCATTATCGACAATAACAGCTTTTGCATTAGAATCTTTGAGAATCCATTCGATTTGTGGCCCAGAAGAAGTTTCAAAAATTGGCACGCTAATAATACCTGCGTACCACATTGCAAAGTCTACAAGTGACCACTCATATCTAGTAGGAGCCATGATTGCAATGCGCTCTCCTGGCTTATATCCTTTTTCAATTAAAGATTTAGCAATTAGTCTTACGTCTGCATGAAATTTTTTGACAGTAACATCAACCCACGAACCACGTAATTTACGACTATATATCTCGTATCGCGGGTTAGATTTAACCTTTTTTTCTAATAAATCGGTAATATTACTATCTGGGTCAACTTTAACTAATTTTGTGCTAGAAACTTCTTGCATCATAACCTCTTAGCTCATCTAAACTATCTAATAAAACTAACATTTTTTTGTCTACCGCTCTAGCACCATCGGAATATGGATAATATCGGCATCCATATATGTGGGTCCATTACGTTTAAAACCAAACTTTTTATACCAATTCTCTAAATGAGCTTGTGCACCTAATTTAATTACTGGAGAACTAGAATTTTCAAGAACATATTCAATCAACTTACCTGCATAGCCATGGCCTCGATATGGTTTTGCTGTTGCTACCCTACCAATAATGTCATTATTAACTTCGTCTTTTAAAACACGTAGTACTGCAGCAACTTCACCAACAATTTCTAGCCAAACATGCCTAGTTTCTGGCAAACCATCAAATTCGTCAATTTCTGGCACAGTAACTTGCTGTTCGACAGTGAATACATCACCACGAATCTTAAATAATGCCCACAGCTCTCTAGCTGAAATATCCACAATTGTGGCATCTTTTATTTGATAGCTAGGTGTATCATCTATCAACTTATCTTCCTTAAACCAGCAATTGTGCGTGGTTGCTTCTCATATTGATAACCACCGCGCTGAAAAAACATCTTTGAAGTAGCATCAAAGTACATGAAATAACCTAAACCAGCAATTGTCATTCCAAACATAATAATCTGTAGTATTGCACGTCCTTGTATCAAAACTGAAATATCAAAAGTATCTAATAACCCATACGTTAAGAAAAAACCAACAATCAAAATAAAAGCTTGCATTCTGAGCTTATTACGAACTCCAGTCATCCCCCAAAGAATCAAAACCCATAGTGCATACCAAGGATAAACTACTGTTGAGATTAAAACGACAACTGTAAAAACATAAAGCATTTTCCGCAAAACTTTAATGTGGTGTGCACCTAATACTAAATACGCACAGATAACTAAACCAATCAACAACGCAACATTTTTTACAATATCAATAGAGGTTTGGATATCTCCACCAAATAATACTGACAATACTGCGCCAATAACTACTACTGGTGCATACCAATTTTGTGTCTGCCCTGGAGTGCTAAACGCTGATAGCCACCCCATACCCCAGCCTAAAATAGCACCTAATAGAGCAACTGGCACCATAGCAATAATGAGACTCATCATCCAGTACTTTATACGTTCTAACCAACCAATATGACCTTTTGCCCAAATAAGCCCAAAGAATGGAATAGCAATGATAGTTATCGGTTTAACTGAAATGGATAAAGCTAGTAATAACAACCCTCTAACTGGCTTATTAATGAGCATAAAATAGATACCAGTAATTAAAAACCCCATCATTAATGAGTCGTTATGCCCACTAACAATGAATTGCAATAGAAATAGCGGGCTCATCGCAGCGAACCAGAGTGCTTTAGCTGGACGATGTCCATTTAATTCTGCTGCTTTTGGCAAAAAATGCACTATCATTACTACCCCAACTACCGCCAGTATCCGTAATAGCGGAATGGCTATTTCTGGGCGTTCACCAGTCCCTATTACGATAAGCTCAGTCATGAAAATCCATAATGGACCATAAGGAGTTCTTGCTTCACTCCAAGTCGGATCTGCACCAATGTAGAGCCACCCCGGAATTGCTGAAACTCCATTGGAATATGGATCTAATCCACTTTGCGCCAACCTACCTTGAGCCATATAAGCATACATATCTCGGCTAAACATCGGAAATGTGAAAATTAATGGTAGTGCCCAAATATAGATACCTTTTTTAACTGCTTCTAAACTACCTGCCCCCCAGTTGCGCAAATCATGAGCTACATAGAGCCACGCACGCATTAAACCAACTGTCCCTATTACTACCATTGCTAATGCAATAGTGATCATTGGATAGTTTAAACGTAAATCAAAAAGTATTTGACTACCCCACATACCTTTTGGCGGTATCCAACCAACAATAAACGAGGCAATTAGGATAAACATTGAAGATACAAAGCCGGATATGTAATTTTTTCGCATAGATTTTTCTAATTCTGCATCACCCAACAAAGGGTTGCTTAGAAATTTTTCCATGCGAGGCATTCCTCTTTTCAATAACAACAATGGTAGCTAGAATAATGCTTTAATAACGATTATTACTACCTACCAATATACCAAAAAATAGCTGATATTAGCGATTAGATATTAATACGAATACCACTACCTTCTCGAGTTTTAACTAACTCAATTTGCTGTGGAATGCGCTGTTTCATCTCCTCCACATGGCTAATTAAACAAAGCGTACGCCCTTCCTCTTTGAGCTTCTCCAAAGTATCCATAACACTATCTAAAGCCTGTGAATCTAAAGAACCAAAGCCTTCATCGATGAATAGAGTATCTAGCTCTACACCACCAGTTTCATGCTTAATGACATCAGCTAACCCTAACGCTAAACTTAAAGATGCCATGAAAGTCTCGCCACCAGATAATGAAACTGTTTGTCGCACTTCACTATTAAAGTCATCATAGATTTCAATACCCATACCAGTCTTGCGACCACGACCCGGTTCACGTTCATCGGTATAACGGAATTCGTATCTCTCAGACATCTTTCGCAGATGATCACTAGCAAATTCAATGACCTGTTCAAGCTTTGCCGCCAATACGTATGTTAGTAAATCCATACTACGGGTATTTTCACTACCACGACCATTAATTGTATTTGCTAGTGTCTCAAGAGCAAAAGCATCTTCGATAACTTTCTGATTTTTACTACGTGAACTATCAAATTTTTCTTTCACAGAAATAGTTTGTTTAGCAATTTGAGTGATGCTTTGCTTAGAAACAGCTAGATTTTCTCTAATTAATTTAAGCTCTTGATAATCATTAAATAAAGTGTCAACAGTTGCTGCATCTGGAACGGTAACTTTTGCTTCAAACTCAGCTACAGCTTTTTCATAGTTATCATCATTGGTCTTAATTTCAAGAGCACCTTTTTTACGATCAAAGTCGCTAATACTCACTTTGTAATTATGCTCAGTCTGAGTATCTAAAAGCATACTAGCTACATCAACTTCACTATTAAAACCATGTTTTTCAAGCGCAACTGCAACGGCTTGCTGCGCTTCATCATAATTTGATTTTGCCTGTTCATTATTTCGTAAAACTCTAACTAACTTTTTGTATGTATTACCTAAGTTATCGTTATCATTAATTTGTTTCTTATAATCTTGAACAGTTAAATTTTCAGCTAGTTTAGTACGGCGCTGGTTCACTTGCTTTAACTCTTCTTCATACTGCATGATGCAACTTCGTACTTTTTTAATAAGAGTGCTAACACTACTATTAACACTTACCTTAGCTATGGAACTAGCTTTAGCAATTTCTAAATCAGTTTCAGAAACCTCTGAAATTCCTGTTTCAACTTCTTTAAGCTTTGCTTCTACTTTAACTAGCTCATCTTTGGCTATATCAATCTGTTTTTCTGCTTTATCGACTTTTCGCTCTTCCTGCTCAAGTTTTTCATCCTGAACTAACTCCTCAGTTGCATTCCACATAGCTAATTTGGGGTGTTCCAAACTACCGCAGACTGGACATGGTTCTGTATCTTCAAGATCACTAGCCAATAAAGCAGCTCTTTGCTCACGTTGTAATGCACGTAACCCTTTAAGCTTCAATTCCATATCTTGATGGTTAGCTTTAGCTTCATTAAATGTCGCTTTAGCTTGGCTAACCTTACTAGTAGTTTTATCTTTAACAACTAATAACGAAGCAATGTATTGATACTTTTCAGTATTCATTTTTTCAAGCTCTGTTTCAGCTTTATCTAGTTCTTTTAACTCTTGTAAAGCGACTTTCAATTTTACTGTTTCTAGAGTTAACTCATCAATTTCTTTTTGGTAATCATCAATAGTTTCTTGTTCCGTAAAACTACTATTTTTTCTCGCTACAGTTAATTCTTTATCTAACGCTAATTTTGCATTTTTTGCTTTTTGCTTTGCATTGTCTTTATTAGTAATAGTAACTTTTACTTGGTTAGCTTTATTATGCTTTTCCAGAGCAATCTCTTTAACTTTAACGCTAGGTTTTAACTCAACAATTTTTGTCTGAAGTTTATTAACTTCATCAAGAAGTTTTCGCCTTTCGACAATTGCTTCTGCCTCTGCATATTTATTAGTTGCTGTTTGATAATTAGTATCACTTTTTGCAAATTCTTCAGTTATTTGTGTTTTAGCATAATCACTGATTTTTGTAACTTCATTAAGAATTACTACAGTTTGTTCAGCATTTTCTACTTCGCTAAACTCAATCTCACTATCTTCCGGCAAATAATATTGGGCTAACTGTTTGTAAATAACCCGGCTTTGATCAACTAAACGTTGCCACTGTTTCAAAACTTTCTCAGTCTTTTGCTTTGCCGTGATTCGTTCCTGATCAAACCATTCTTGAATTTGCTCATAAGTATAGACTGGGAATATTTGTTTTAAGACTGTTTTACGCTCATCAGGTTTCGCTTTTAAAAACGCATCAAAACGACCTTGGGGTAGTAGAATAATCTGAGAAAACTGATCTGCTGTTAAGCTTAAAATCTTCTGCATTTCCATATCAGTATCTCTAGCTTTTGCAGTTAACGCTTCACCCCAACCATTATCATCGTAAATATTTAATTGTGCTTCAGTGGCTTGCACACGTTTACCAGCACCACGTTTTTTTAACACCTCATGCGCTGGCTGTCGATACACTTTGTATTTTTTCCCTAAGTGCTCAAAGATTAATTCCACATATGGCGTCACATCTTCATCTGCAAAAGTACTTTTTAATCTTTTTTTATCTACTTCTTCTTTATTTCCAGGTAACTTTCCATAAAGAGCAAAAAACATTGCATCCAGAATACTTGTCTTACCTGAACCAGAAGGACCAGTTAGCAAAAAACTGCCATCTTGTGAGACTTCACTAAAATCAATTAATTGTTTATCTCTGAACGGACCAAAAGCCTGAACTTCTAGGGTTATGAGTCTCATTGCACACTCTCCTTGCTAACCTCAGATACTGCTTTTTCAATCAGTTCTTTCTGTGTTTGATCAGCAGCTCTACTTTGCACATGGTCCAAGAAGCCTCCAATAATTTCTTCTGCCTTCTCACTATTATTTGAGCCTAGTTGAGGAGCAACTAACTTGCGATCAGATTTAGCAATATCGTATTTTAAGACACAAAGGTGTTTAAAACGAGTTTGTAGTTTGTCAAAAGCCCGTTCTGGTCTTTCCTTTTGTTTTACAGTAATTTGTGTCCAAGCAGCTTCTGCATGATTAAACTCTACGGAGTTTAATAGCTCTGCAAGAGAACCTTTAATAACGGCAAGTTCTCTATAACTACTAGGATTAATAGCCTTTATAGAACCTAATCCTTTAGCATCAAGCTCGAATAACCAAAAACCTTTATCCTGATTAACTTCATTAAAGCTATATGGCATAGGAGATCCGGAATAACGCACTGTTTCACTAAGGGTTTGCTGTCCATGTAAATGTCCTAGAGCACTATAGTTGAAGTCTTCAAAATGTTTTATTGAAACACTATCAACACCACCAACACCGATAGAGCGTTCACTTTCGCTGCTTTCACCACCAGTTACAAACGAATGTGATAAGACAATTGACCTTGGATTACCACGCCCTGCTAAGTCAGTTTTTATCAAGTCAGTAGCTGCCTTCATTGCAGTCTCTGGATTAGCCGGTTCAATATTTAAACCATCTTTATCAGCTAGAGGTTGGATATATGGAATGCCATAAACGGCAATATCTCCATGTTTATCTTTCAAGATTAAAGGTCGATTAATATCAGTAATTTTAGTACGTAAATAGAAACCACTGATTTCCATAATCTCACCTAATGTACCAAGCCTAATCCTAGAATCATGATTTCCTGAAATCATAAATATCTTGGCACCTGCAGCTAAGATATTTTTTATGGTTTTTTCATATAACTTAATTGACTCAAGCGGTGGCTGCTGCCGATCATAAACATCACCAGCAACTAATACAACATCAACATTTTCATCGTTAATAATCTTAACGATTTGCTCACAAAACAATTCTTGCGGTTCTGCAGTAGAGTGACCATGGAACTTACGTCCTAAATGCCAATCTGAAGTATGTAAAAATTTCATACTACTATACTAAATGTAATCACCGACAAAAATTGATTGCCTAAAAAGCTTAAGTACTTTTGCGCATCTAACGCAAAGTTTCCTAAAAACTAGTATTCGACTTTATCTTCGTTTTCATTCCAAGCATTAAAAGGAGCTATTGGATCACTCACTTTTAGATGTTCTACTGGCGTCTCCCACTGCGAAACTGGAATTTCTTCAAATAACTTATAAAAAGCTAAATCATCAAAACCAACTTCAGCGGCCTGATAACGGTCTGCAGCAAACGTCACCTTATCAAGTCGTGCCCATAAGCATGAAGCCATACACATTGGACAAGGTTCACATGAAGAATAAATTACACATCCTTCTAAATTAAAAGTATTCAATTTTTTACAAGCTTCTCGAATAGCCATCACTTCAGCGTGAGCAGTCGGATCATTAATCACAGTCACTGAATTTTGTCCAGTTCCTACGACTTCACCGTCCTTAACTATTACTGCACCGAATGGGCCACCACCTTGTTTTACATTAGTAGTAGCTAATTGCAAAGCCTGCTCTATGAACTTATTATCAATATTTGTCATAGTCTCTTCCCAATCGTTTCGTACTTGTGTATCGTATCGGTTATTTGTATAAAAATAAAGGGTAGTTTAGGCTTTAAGAGGTATAAATTCAGATAAAAATGATATTCTGAACACATGCGTAATAGCGAAAACACAAAAGATATTGTTTTAATTGGTGGCGGTATAATGAGTGCCACCCTAGCAACTTTCATTAAACAACTAGAACCAAACTGGTCTATTGATATTTATGAAAGACTAGATGAAGTTGCCTTAGAAAGTTCTAATGCCTGGAATAACGCCGGTACTGGTCATAGTGCATTATGCGAACTTAACTACACAACTGAAGAAAAAGATGGCAGCATAAATATTCAAAAAGCCATCGACATCAATGAAAAGTTCCAAGTTACTAAGCAGTATTGGGCATCATTAGTCGAACAAGGCATTATTGAAGATCCAAGTAGTTTTTTAACCCCTATAACACATGCAAGTTTTGTCTGGGGTAAGCAGCATAGTGAATTCTTAGAAAAACGCTATGAAAAGCTTAAGCCACAAAAACTTTTTGAAGATATTCAATTTACTGATCAACAAGACGAAATTGCTGAATTTGCGCCATTATTGATGAAAGAACGTAATCCTGAACAACAAGTTGCAGCTAGTAGATTTCCTACCGGCACTGATGTTGATTTTGGCGCTTTAACTAAACTGTTGTTTGACAAAGTTACTGACAGTGACGCTAATTTACACTTAGAACATCATGTATCTGATATCAAACGTGATACTGACGGCACTTGGAAAATTACTATCCGTGACGCAGAAGGTTACACTAAATCAATAAACACACGATTCGTATTTATTGGTGCTGGTGGTGGTGCTTTAGGATTACTACAAAAAACTGGCATTCCACAAAGTAAAGGCTTCGGTGGTTTCCCAGTTTCAGGACAGTTCTTAAAGACCACTAATCCTGAATTAGTCGCACAACATGATGCTAAGGTATACGGTCAAGCTGCTGTGAATGCTCCGCCAATGAGTGTGCCACATTTAGATACTCGGGTAATAGATGGTGAGCGTTCCTTACTATTTGGTCCTTATGCTGGTTTCTCTACCAAGTTCCTAAAAACTGGTTCTTATCTAGATTTACCACTATCACTTAAACCAGATAATCTTTACCCAATGGTTCGTGCCGGACTTAGTAACCTACCTTTGACTAAGTACCTAGTTACTGAGGTTGTTAAAAAACGTCAGGATAAAGATTTATCTTTACTGGAATTCATGCCAAGCGCTGACCCAGAAGATTGGGAATTAATAGAGGCTGGCCAACGTGTACAAGTCATTGAAAAGAGCAAGGAAAAAGGTGGCGTACTGCAATTTGGTACTGCAACTATTGTTTCTTCTGATGGAACAGTTTCTGCACTTCTTGGAGCATCTCCAGGAGCTTCTACAGCACCTTCAATTATGCTTGATATTCTAGAAAAGGCATTCCCAGCTCGTTTCGATAAATGGTTACCTAGAATTAAAGATATGATTCCCGGCTTTAAGACTTCACTTAATGATAATCCGAAGCTTGCTGATGAAATATTTGCACACAGCGCCAAGAAGCTAAGAATTCAAAGAGATTTTGAAGGTTAAATTAAACTTAAAAACTGGGATTCGGGTATCACTTTGATATCCTTCCCAGTTTTTTTAAGCTTAACTACCGTACGAGCTTTTGCTGTTAACCTACCCTTTTGCAAGTCATTTGGCGTAAAACCAGCACCCACTACCAGCATTGTGGTCTTTTGTGTAACTAAATTCGAAGTGCTAGCTCCCATTGCTGCAGCCTTACGTTTGGCTTGTTCACGCTCCATAGTTAAATCCCCCGTAAATACGATAGTTTGGCCAAATAAAGGGTTTCTTGGGTCTGCCTCAAGATTTGGTGCTGGATTCATACCTTCAACAGGCCAACTACGCCCAGGTCTTGGTATTGGCACTCGCCTAGCACCAGGTATAACTTCAGGAAAAAATTCTAAACTTAAGTTAGTTTTAGCCATTAAATCATGAATATCTGTCGCGTCTTTGCGTTTAGCTACATCTATCACAATTAAAGCACTCGCTCTAGCATCTTCAAGAGCATCATGATGATTTATTAAGGGCACTCCCGCTGCTTCAGCTGCTACAGGCAATGAATATGAAGGTAGTTTATAAGCTGTACGAGCTAGTTTTACGCTACACATAAAATCGAAGCTTGGACTAGCAGTTTTATTAACTTCTAGAGCAGCACGCATCACCGCACTATCAAATCTAGCGTAATGAGCTGCGATAACATCATCACCAATAAAACCACCTATCTCCGGAAACAATTCACCGAAATTAGGTGCCCCAACAACATTTGCTGCTCGGATGCCGTGGATTCGGACATTAATATCTTCAAAATTATCGTAGCCTGCAGGAGGCTTTATCAAATAATGAGCTTCATCAATTATCTTGCTATCATGGACTTTCACTAATCCAATAGAGCAAGCTGAACCTCTAAAACCATTTGCAGTTTCAAAATCAATAGCAGTAAAATTTAACACGCTTTAATTCTAATACTCATTACCGACATTTTAAGTGCGACACAAAATTAAAAACGGTTCCGATAAATTGATTCATCATCAGTACGGACAATTTCAGTGCCAAGTGGAAATAGTGAAATTGGTATCATCTTAAAACTAGCAACACCTAATGGAATACCAATGATAGTTACACACATTGCGATACCAGTTACCAAGTGACCTAATGCTAACCACCAGCCAGCAATAATAATCCAAATAACGTTAAGAATAGAACTTCCTATTCCAGAATTAATTTTTGGTATCGCAGTACGACCAAAAGGCCACAAGGCATAGCTTGCCATCCTAAATGAAGCAATTCCGAATGGAATAGTTACGATAAAAATAAAACACATGATACCAGCAACTACATAGCCAAATGCCATCCAGAATCCACAAAATATCAGCCAAATTAAATTTAATATGAATTTCATGCGTTAAGTATAAACAAATTTTCTGAAAATTTACCTAAAAGAACATAAAAGTATATCCTTAATCAAGAGCTAACCATTACAATTAATTAAATGACTTCTATTATTGCTCTTAGCATTCTTCCCGACTGGTTAAACCCCACTACCTTGCTTCCGATGCTTGGTCCATGGGTAATTGTCGGAGTTTTATTCATTATCTTTGCCGAAACTGGTTTGATGGTTGGGTTCTTCCTTCCTGGCGACTCATTACTTTTCACAGTAGGAATGTTTGTCGCAACTGGTGCCATTAATATCAATATTTATTTGATGATGTTATTAATATTCCTAGCAGCATTCTGTGGAAACCAGTCTGGATACTTCATTGGGCGTAAAGCAGGTCCAGCAATTTTCAATAAACCTGATTCTTTACTTTTCAAACGCGAACATGTTGATAAAACTCACGCATTCTTTGAAAAATATGGTGGACGCGCTATCGTATTAGCGTGCTTTGTGCCAATTATCCGCACTTTTTCTCCAGTTGCCGCTGGCGTATCACGCATGAATTACCGTAAATTTGTTACTTTTAACGGTTTAGGTGCGCTACTTTGGGGTGCCGGAGTAACTTTCCTGGGATACCACTTAGGTCGCATTCCTTGGGTTGGTGAAAATATCGATAAAATTTTCCTTGGTATTGTGTTTGTATCCATATTGCCAATTATTACTGAGCTATATAAGAGTAATAAAGAACAAAAGGCAGCTGCCGCAGAAGAAAATAGAGAAAAGTAAAATAAACTTAAAATAAAATTGGGACCTACTTAGCCAGTAAGTCCCAATTTTATTTTAAAAACATATTAGTTAATAAGCCTACCGATTTAACGAACTTTACTTATTTTGCATTAAAAATTTCATTAACTTTTGGTAATAACGCATTTAACGCTTTACCACGATGGCTAATTTCGTTTTTTTCTGCAGAAGTTAATTCTGCATTAGTTTTATCATAACCAATAGGGACAAAAATTGGGTCATAACCAAACCCTTCAATCCCTCTAGATTCTCTGATAATCTTACCTTTCATCAAACCATGCTCAATATATTCTTTTCCTTCTGGAGTTACCAAAGCTGCACAACAATGAAATTGTGCTCCACGATGCTCATCTTTAACATCAGAAATCTGGCTTAATAAAAGCTTCACATGCTCTGGACCACCTGCATGTTCTCCAGACCAGCGTGCAGAAAAAATACCAGGCATCCCATTTAAAACATCCACTTCAAGACCAGAATCATCAGCAATTACTGGCAAACCAGAATACTTAGCGATAGCTCGCGCTTTAATTAAAGCGTTCTCTTCAAAGGTAATACCGTCTTCTACCGGTTCTGGCGCACCAACATCTACAGCACTAATCACATCAACTTCAGGATCCAAACCAGGAACAGCACCAGCTAACATCTGCCGAAATTCCGTAATTTTACCTTTATTATGAGTCGCTAAAAGTAACTTAGCCATCAATGACTTCCTTTTGAATTTCTGCTAACTTTTTAGTACCAATCAAAGCAAGATCAAGCAACTTATCTAACTCATCACGATCAAAAGGAGCAGCTTCAGCAGTACCCTGAACTTCGATAAATTTACCTGCTCCAGTTACCACCACATTCATATCAGTATCAGCCTGTGAATCTTCTTCATAAGGCAAATCCAAAACTGGTTTCCCATTAACAATACCTACACTAATAGCCGAAACCGAATCCTTCAAAACCGGAGTATGGCTATGAACTAACTTTTCCTTTTTCGCCCAATTAACAGCTTCCGCAAGTGCAACATAAGCACCGGTAATTGCAGCAGTACGAGTACCACCATCAGCTTGAATAACATCACAATCAATCTGCACCATATTTTCACCAAGTGCTTCCATGTTAACAATTGTGCGCAATGCTCTACCTATTAAACGAGAAATCTCATGAGTACGACCACCAATTTTCCCTTTTCTAGATTCACGTCCAGAACGGGTATGAGTAGCCCGTGGTAGCATCTCATATTCTGCTGTTATCCAACCTTTACCTTTACCTTCCATCCACTTTGGGACTTTATTAGTAAAAGAAGCAGTAACTAAAACTACAGTATTGCCAAAACTTACTTTTGCAGATCCTTCTGCATACGCACTCCAACCCTTTTCAATAGTAATTTCACGCGTTTCATCAGCTTTTCGACCATCAAATCTTGTCATTAGTTTCCCTCTTTTGGATAAATTGCAGTAATTTCTTCAACATGACGTGCGCTAGCTGCCTCTGGCCCTAAGAACCGTGTTGCTAACGCAGTAAAATGCTGAGCATCACCTGTAGAAACAAAGTCATATTCTGGTTTTGAACCTTCGGGCGCAAAACCAACATTTTCTAATTCACGATAAAGTTGCTGCGCAGTTTCTTCGGCACTTGATACTAAAGCAACTTCTGGTCCCATAATTGAAGCAATAATACCTGTTAATAACGGGTAATGAGTACAACCTAGAATTAAAGTATCAATACCTTTTTCTTGTAATGGGGCAAGATACTCTTTAGCAACTTGATGTAATTCTGTTCCAGAAGTTATCCCTTTTTCCACAAATTCTACAAAGCGTGGACAAGCTTGAGTAGAAACTTCAATTTGTGGGGCGGCTGCAAAGGCATCTTCATACGCTTTTGATTTAACTGTGGCAATCGTACCAATAACACCAATTTTATTATTGCGAGTAGTAGCTACTGCCCTTCGCACTGCTGGTTGGATTACTTCTACTACTGGAATATCATAACGGTCCGTATAACGTTCCCGAGCATCACGCAACACTGCTGCTGATGCGGAATTGCAGGCAATTACTAAAGCTTTAACATCCGTATCAACCAACTCGTCCATGATACCTAACGAATATGCACGTACTTTTTCTAGCGGTAATGGCCCATAAGGTGCATGTTTGGTATCACCTACATAAATAATTGACTCTTGTGGCAATTGATCCATTATTGTGCGAGCTACTGTAAGTCCGCCAACTCCTGAATCGAAAATTCCAATTGCACCTTTAGAATCCATCTACATCTCCTTAAGCATGGCTTGCATTAGTGAATCTTGTAGCCACGATAAAAAATTATACGTCACAATTAGGTAATCTTCATTGGTTTTTACATCGTTAAAATCAAGCATAAATTGAATTTGTTCGGCCTGCGCTTCATCTTTAATATCGAGTCTAGTAGCAATAACGATACGTACACTATTAAGTGCTGCGGCAAAATCCATTGCCTCATCCGGTTTTAAAACCAATGGTCTCTTACCACCTAGTAATTTAACAGCATTTCGTAATTGTGAGAGTTTACGCTCTTTAACATTGATTTCACTTAGTTTACGAAATTCTGTTGCTTGAGCCTCATCATCTTTTACCCCATCCGGAAAAAGTCGTTGCAGCGCGGGATCTTCAGGCCTTGTGCCATCACTAATACCCACTAAATCTGCTAACTCATTATCACTAGATTTTTCAGTGTCAATTAATTCAATTACATCTACTAATAGATTACGAATAAACTCTTTTTCAGCTTTGTTTAATTGTGCAGTAAAGCCCTTAACTCCATTATAAAATTCACCTGCCACTTATGCATCTTCTTTCTGATATGTCGCCCATAATCCATAAGAATGCATAGCTTCTGTATGACGCTCCATCTCTTCTTTATTGCCGATAGCTACTACCGCTTTACCTTCATTGTGTACTTGTATCATCAACCTATCGGCTTCTGCGGCAGAATAACCAAAATGTTTTCGAAATACGAAAGCTACGTAAGTCATCAGATTTACTGGATCATTCCAAACTATAGTAACCCATGGCACTTCTCTAGCAGTTTCCAAGGAAGGTTCAGTTATTTCGTGCGGTAACAGTGTACTCATATAAAAATTCTACTATGCTTATAGCATGGACTCTAGCGCATTAATGACAGATCATTATGAACTTACTATGCTCCAGGCTGCCTTGCATTCTGGCACTGCACATCGCAAATGTGTATTTGAAGCTTTCGCTCGAAAACTCCCTGACGGTCGTCGCTACGGTGTAGTAGCAGGTACAGGACGCCTTTTGGAATTACTAAAAAACTTTACTTTTAATGAAGAAGAAATTGACTTTTTACGAAAAAATAAAGTCGTCAACGAAGAGACTTTAGAATATTTGAAAGACTACAAGTTTTCAGGAAATATTTATGGATATCCTGAAGGTGAGCTCTACTTCCCTAACTCTCCAATCCTAATTGTAGAGGGTACTTTTGCCGAAGCTTGCATTATTGAGACTTTAGTCCTTTCCGTATTAAACCACGACAGTGCAATTGCCTCTGCAGCAGCGCGCATGGTTGGAGCTGCTGCAGATCGTCCTTGTATTGAGATGGGAACTCGTAGAACTCATGAAGAAAGTGCTGTTGCTGCTGCTCGTGCTGCGGCAATCGTAGGTTTTGCAACAACTTCTAACCTAGAGGCTGGTCGTCGTTACGGTATTGCGACTCAAGGCACTTCGGCTCACTCTTTTACTTTGTTGCATGATAGTGAAGAAGAAGCTTTTAAAGCACAAATTGAATCTCTAGGGAAAAAGACTACTTTGCTAGTTGATACTTATAACGTTGAAAATGCGGTTCATACAGCTGTCAAACTTGCTGGTCCTGAACTAGGTGGTGTTCGCCTTGATTCTGGAGATCTAGCTTCTCAAGCAAAATCTGTACGTAAACTTCTTGATTCGCTAGGTGCTACTAAAGCTCGTATTGTAGTCACAAGTGATCTTGATGAATACGCAATTGCAGCACTTCAAGTAGCTCCAGTGGATGGTTATGGTGTCGGAACTCAGCTAGTAACTGGCTCAGGACACCCTACTGCTGCTATGGTCTACAAGCTAGTATCACATGAAGATGAATCTGGCATACAAGTACCTGTAGCTAAAAAAGCTAGCGGTAAAAAGTCAATTGGTGGCCGTAAATACGCATATCGCGAGTTAGCTAATGATATAGCTCAAACTGAGGTTATTACTACTAGTCCTGATTACGAAGCTACAGATAATGAACGCCCAATTCTTGTGCAACTAGTTAAAAACGGAAAAATCAATTATGAATACACTGGTGAAACTGGAGTTGCAAATGCACAAAAGCATTTCAAAAAAGCTTTTGCCGAACTACCTGAAAAAGGTTTAAGCCTACAAAAAGGTGACCCTATTATCAACACCGTATTTAAGGACTAATTTATGAATAAAGCACTATTAGTAGTAGATGTACAAAACGACTTTTGTGAAGGTGGTTTATTAGCAGTTGATGGCGGTGCTCAAGTTGCTAGTGACATTACTAACTACATTAAAGAAAATGGTAATAACTACGACTACATTATTGCTAGTAAAGATTGGCATATTGAA
Source organism: Micrococcaceae bacterium (assembly GCA_047606545.1). Lineage (GTDB taxonomy): Bacteria > Actinomycetota > Actinomycetes > Actinomycetales > Micrococcaceae > JASGDC01. The sequence goes on from JASGEI010000020.1 coordinate 95,104, forward strand.
CCTGGTAGTCACTTTAGTGATAATCCAGATTTCATTGACTCTTGGCCACCGCATTGTGTAGTTGGCACTAAAGGTTCTGAATTCCATCCAAATCTTAAGTTCCGTGATTTCGATGCAGTGTTTTATAAAGGGCAATATGATGCAGCATACTCTGCATTTGAAGGTTTACTTGCTGATGCCAAAAATCCGAACAGATACGATACTGATGTAACGCTTTCTGATTGGTTAGCAAAGCATGATATAAAACAGTTGGACTTAGTTGGCATTGCCAGTGAATATTGTGTGCAAGCTTCTGCTGAAGATTCTGCCAAAAATGACTTAAATACTACTGTGTTAATTGATTTAACTGCAGCAATCTATCCTGACAAACTTAAAAAAGCTACAGATAAGATGGAATCTGAAGGCATCAAGATTAAATAAAATGAGGTGGTTTGTGTAACCACCTCATTTTAATTTGAAAAGGATACTATTCTTTAATTAGGCTAGCATCAATAACGATTTTTACTTTGTCAGATACTAATACACCACCAGCTTCTAGAGCTGCATTCCATGTTAGACCGTAGTCTTTACGGTTGATAGTAGTTTCAGCTTCAAAACCTGCACGAGTATTACCCATTGGGTCATCAACTGTACCATTGTAAGTAGTTTCAAGCTCTACCTCTTTAGTAGTCTCAAGAATAGTTAATTCACCCTTAATTGTCAGACCATTACGGTCACCTGAGCAGTCGGTAGCCTTAAACGTAATTTCTGGATATTTTTCAACATCGAAAAAATCTTCATTCTTTAAATGAGCATCACGCTGATCATTATTAGTAGTGATACTTGCAGTCTTAATAGTAGCGTCAAGTGTAGTGTCTTTTGGATCTTCAGCAACTGTAAAAGTTGCTTCTACATCTTCAAACTTACCGCGAACTTTTGAAATTCCTGCATAACGAACTTCAAACCCTACTTCACTATGGACTGGATCTAGTTTGTATGTACCTGCTGCGATTGATGACATTTTTGCCTCCTGTTAAAGTTTCTATTCACTTAATGTTAACAACAACATCTATTTATTTGTTTTTATTCCATCAAATAAAAACATGCCGTACGTTTCAGCATATAACTTGTGTTTAAACCTACTGTTTGTGCTGAAATACACGGCAATATCATTCTTAAGATTTGTTGCGAAGTTTTATTTGCGACCTACGAACCAACCACGTATTTTAGTAATTCGTTTTTCGATTTGCTCTTTCGTTGCCTGCGGTACTGCTGGACCACCTGAATATTCACGAAGCTTGTTATGAATTACACCATGAGGAGTTCCAGAACGTGCACTCCATGCAGATACCAACTTTGAGAGCTCAGAGCGTAACTCTTTTAATTTCTTATGCTCAGAAGCTGGTACGACCTTGCTTAGATGTTTTTGTTGCTCTTTTTGGTGCTTATGCAAAAGCTCTTTCACTTGCTCGGGTTCAAGTAATCCTGGAATACCAAGAAAGTCCATTTCTTCATCGGAACCAGACCAGGTATAAGTACCAAACTCACCACCATCAAAAATTGCTTTGTCGAAAGCCGCTTGTGAATCTAATGCCTTAAATTCTTCTTTGGTTAGCTCATCGCTAGCTGATTCTTGCTTATTAGCAGCTTCAATTAAGGCATCTTCTAAACCTTCTTCACGACTTTTAGGATGCAGCACATGATTACGTTCTTTCTCCAATTCGTTGGCATGTACCAATAGATTAGGTACTGATGGCAAAAAAATTGAGGCTACTTCACCACGTCTGCGAGCACGTACATAACGACCAACTGCTTGGGCAAAAAACAAGGAAGTAGAAATACTGGTAGCGTAAACACCTACCATCAGTCGTGGAATATCAACACCTTCAGAAACCATACGTACTGCAACCATCCAAAGTTCATCGTTACCGCTGAAGTTTTCGATAGTGTCTTTAGCTTTTGCATCATCGGAAAGTACTAATACCGGCTTAACACCTGTTAGTTCTCTTACTAAATCTGCATAGGCTCTAGCATCATCATGGTTACTAGCGATAATTAATCCTGCAGCATCTATTACTGATTTTCGAACTTCTAATAATCTTTTATGCGCCGCTGTAATAACTTGTTTCATCCAATTACCATTAGGATCAAGTGCAGTTCGCCATGCTTTTGCAGTTATATCCTTAGTAGCTGTCTCACCAAGATATGACTCCATCTCATCACCTACACTATTGCGCCAACGAGTATGCCCAGAATAAGCATGAAAAATTACAGGTCGTACTACTTTGTCTTCTAATGCCTGCGAATATCCATACGAATAATCAGCTCTAGAACGTGCAACTCCAGAGCTATCTTTTTCATAACGCACAAAAGGAATAACAGCATCATCTGAACGAAATGGTGTACCAGTTAAAGCTAACCGTCGTTTTGCCCCATCAAAAGCTTCTAATACCGCTTCTCCCCATGAGCGAGCATCTCCGGCATGATGGATTTCATCAAAAATTACTAGTGTTTTGGCGTTTTCAGTTTTAGCACTATGCAATGCAGGTCTATTTGCTACTTGTGCATAAGTCACTGCAATACCAATGTATTGATGCCCATGAGCACCGTCTGAATTTTTAAAATTCGGATCTATCTTTAAATTTACGCGTGCGGCTGACTCTGCCCACTGATTTTTTAAGGGTTCAGTGGGAACTACAATAATAATACGATCAATAGTATTTCTATCAATTAGTTCTCTAGCTAAACGCAAAGCAAATGTAGTTTTACCAGCACCAGGAGTGGCCACAGCCATAAAATCTCTAGGCTCACTTTCAAAATATTTTGTTAAAGCTTCTTGCTGCCAAGCACGTAACTTATCACTAGTACCCCAAGCGGCACGATGTGGGTATGCTGGGGTTAGCTTAGTGGGCTCATTAGTTTCAAAGAGAGAAAAGAGGTCTTCTTGAGTCATATCTTTTCTAGTTTACTAGCAAAAAATTAAATTTGTAATTCTTCAGATTCTGGAAATTCTAATTGCTTTGTTTTAGTAGGCTGAAGACGTAATACATGCACTACGTCGTCTTTAGTAGCATCAGTTTCTGGATTAAATTCCTCTTCATCTCCATGTGGCACATAAAGCGAAAAAGTCTCAATTAGACCTTCTGTAGACAAGGTTACTTGTCCATAATAAGGACCTGGTTGTTGTGCTAGTGCACTTTGATCTAGCGCTTCACCTAATCTTTTAGCCCATTTTACTGGAGCTTGTTCTTGGAAAACTTCTGGTTTAATGACTACTTGGAATTTATTTTCATTAACTTCTTTAGCTTCAGTAACTGCGTAAAGCCAAAATAATAACCAAATTTGTGAAGAAACAATACCTAAAGATTCAAAAGATACATAACCAATTTCATCTGAACTACTATGATCTTGACCTGGCTTTTCAATAATAACTTTCGTTACGTCTAAATAACTTAAAGTAACTTCCCGACTAGGAAGTCCCTTAGGGTTCGCTTTAACCACAGAAGTTTCAGCTACCATTTGGCTTGCGTTGATGTCACAATAACCATGAGTAATATTTAGTGGACTCCCTGATACCACTGCATTAACTTCAAAGTAATAAATTGATTGGCGAATAGTCGCAAGTAGAGCTTCCCGAATTTTTTTGGTTTCATTCATACTTATCACTTTAGAACTAATAACTTATGCTGACTAGTCTTTAAGATAAAATCCCAATGAAAACCTTATAGTTATTAGCAAAATTGTAGCTTATCCTTGAAATAGGAGGAATTTATATGACTAAACTACAAGTTGGAGATCCAGCTCCAGAATTTACTGCCCTTGATACCCACAATAACGAAGTTTCACTTAGCGATTTCAAAGGTGGAAAAGTTGTAATCTACTTTTACCCTAAAGCTATGACTCCTGGCTGCACCAAAGAAGCTTGTGACTTCCGCGATAATCTAGAAGCATTCAAAGACAGCGGATATAAGGTAATCGGTATTTCACCAGATGCACCAGAAAAGCTCGAAAAGTTTGAAGAAAAGAAAGAACTACCTTTCACGTTACTTTCTGATGAAGATAAAACTATCGCTACTTCTTATGGCGCATTCGGTGAAAAGAAAAACTATGGCAAAATTTTCCAAGGTATCATTCGTTCTACTTTCGTAATTGACGAATACGGTAAAATTGCCCTTGCAAAATATAATGTTCGCGCTACAGGTCATGTAGCTCGGATCATGAAAGAACTAAATATTTAACATTTTAAAATCTAACCCGAGACTTTAAAGGTGATACAGTACCCACTCAAATTATAGATATATAAGATAGCGCATACATTTTTCCTATTTGTACACAAAATTCCATATGAAAATGAGAAAAATGTATGTGTTGTTTTATCCCGTCATTCTCTATTGTTTAGGGAGTTATTCTTCCACATTGTCGCCTAAAATTATATTTGTAAGTGCTTCTGATGTCAATCACTAATTTCAATTCATTGTTTACTGGTAAAATGTAGGTACAAAATTTGATAAATACCATAAGTTAGTTTCGGGTCGTAGTTTTTTGTCTTTTTTCTTCAGAAAAACTTTATCCCACTGGTCTGCGAGTTTCTTTTCTGCTTCATATTTTAAACCATGGCATTAAAGAAGCAGCCAAACCATCAACCCAGAACACTACCAAATAAAACCCAAAGTTCAGACAACTAAAACCAAACGAATAGGCTCAAAATACCTAGACAATCAAGTAGAAAAACAGGAACCACCTGGCTCAACCTCTACCAATAACACACCCGACCCATCCACTATTTATGGCCTATAAGTCTGATTTTGGCTAAGTTAAAGTAGTTTTAGTTTCAGGTATTTTCAGGTATTTTTATGCTGGCTTACGTGAATAAGCGTGTAATGGTCAAGAATTTTCTCACTCTGACGTTTGCTTTTAGAGTTAGAACTCGCAATGAGTTCAAGCGCAGAATGTCTGTGTATTATCACTCTGCTAACACCACTGACTAGTTTTTCTCCCATGGATACTTCATATACGTGGGTTAGTGTAAGCTCTATAATGCTACATAGGTTTTATGCTGCGTGTTGTGTTATTGTGATTGTACCGTCAGTTGTGACTGTTGAAGTTATTGAGGTAGCACTTGTGGTTAAAGTGAGGTCTTTGGATTGCTGAGTGGTGCCAGGACCAAATAAGTAAGTAGTAGATGTTTTGACCATTGGTACTAGTAGTTGTTCGTTTGCACCGATGCTTATTGTACCAAGAGCTCGCCTGATTCTAACTAATCCACTAACAACTGCAGCACTTCCCGCTACTCCGTTAATGGTGAAATTCCCATTATTGGAAAGTGGAGTACTCCAGACCTCAGTAAAAGCATAGAGAGAACTACTTGAGAAACATTGTGTTGAAGATTTATTAGTAATTGCTAGATAACTTGTTGTGGAATCAGCAATAATCTGGACACTGTAAGTAAGGATACTAGCATCGCTAACAGTGTTTTCTGTTGTACATTCAACGGTAGATGCTGCCATAGCAGGTGTAGTTACTGCTGCTGCGATAGCCGGCACACTCCACGCTGCAGTCTTAGTTACATGACGTCTAGATAATTCTTTTTCTGAACTCACTTAAAACCCTCTTTAACACTCAAGTTCTACATAAAATAGAACATTTTTATAGTTTTAACAACTATAAATTAGTTAGTAGGGATATTCAAGCCTTCATGATGGGTTTTGTATGCGGGGATAAATAACTCTTGGGAATTATATACTTGCTGGACAAACCAGTTAGCATATTTTAGTTGCACCCACAGTATTACTACCATAAGTAGAACTTAGCCTATTCTTATAAGGCGTAATGGTCGCTTGACTAAACGAATAACCAAATCTAGCTAGAAATTGGTTATCTAAGTAATCAAGAGTTTTCTTACGCTGAAATCGACTTGTAGAGTTTGAACTAGCGATAAGTTCAGGAATAGAACGTCTACCCTTTATTACTCTACTAGCGTTAGTATCAGCATTAAGTCTATATCCACAATGCAAGCACTTAAATCTTGCTTGTGTTGGTCTATTTTTCTTGTCAATGTAACCGCAACGGTTACATTCTTGGCTAGTGTATTCAGGCTTAACTTCGGTAACAGTTATGCCTTGTGTATCTGTTAAGTCTTTAAGTTTACTATTCAAAACTGCTCTACCACTTTTACTGATGATACGGTTAAGCCTTTTAGAGAACTTAGATGAGCGGAAGTCTAGTTTCTCAACAGTCAAACTGCGAATATCAGTGTCTGCTATGCGGTTAAGAATACGGTTTACTTCTGTTTTAATGTATCCACGTATATGTTTAGTTAAATCACGGTAACGTTTTGATGTGCTTAATCGTAGTCTTCGCCTTTGTAAGCCTTTAGCACATTCGGTTAGTATCTTATCTAGCTTGGCTAGGTTATCGTAGAATGTTTGTCCGTACTGGTGTCCGTTACTATCAGTTAGTAGGTTCACTAACCCCCAGTCTAAGCCAATATCCTTGCCTGTTTCACGCTTTTCCACGCTCTTAGTCTTAGTGAACACAGTAGCAGTCATATTTTCCATGTTCAGCTGGATACCGTCTAAGATTTTATCAACGTGCTTGGACTTAGCTAGAAAATGCTCATTATCTGTTAATGGTACGATTAGACGATGTCTGATACCAGCCTTTTTCTTAATGTCATCTGGTAGTGAGATGTGAGCAAAATACTTAAAACCTGTAGCAGTCTTAGTTCGTTGTATTTTACAGATGTTTTCAGTGAGCTTAATTGTGTTAGTGTTCTTTAAGCCTGGGAATGAGATTTTACCAGCTTTAACTAGCTGAAACACAATACTTTTAAGCGTGGGGTTAGTAAACCATTCATTGCGTAGATTAGCTTTATAAAGCTCTACACGCCCCTCATTAGATAGAACCTTGATGTCATAAATTTCACGGCGTACTGCCTTAATCAGCAAAGCTGTAAAAGACTTGTATGTTTCCATAGCTTGAAACTGCACAGCCTGATACATAGCATGAGTTAGACCAGTAAATTCATAGAGTTCAGGCACATCAACCTGTTTAAGTTTCTGTAAAGCCACCTTTTGCCCTGTACAAAACTTATACTCATACCTTGTTAGAAACCAGTCCAGAGCTTTAGAGTAACGGTCAGCATAGTCAATGAGCATAGCAATCTTACCAGCGTTAATGTTCTTAATGCTGTGTGGGTAAGCTCTAACCACCGTATTACTCATTGCCTTACTTCTTTCGTTTTCTTAGTTTGATTGACCGTATTTTTCTTGGAAAAGTCTATCTATAAGTAGCTCTTTAGCTTGTTTCCCACTTTTGAAACCTGTCTTGTTCATGGCATTTTCAAGCATTTCTAAGGCTTGTCCTGAAAGTACAAAGCTAATAGTTTTACTTTGTGGCTTAACAGCTGGTTCTCCAGCTAGATTGTTAATAAAATCGTCATCTTGCCATTGACAGCTCATTAAATCATCATCTCGACCTTGATTAAACCTGTACTCAACTTCATTAACGTATGTTTGTGTATGCTTTGAAGTAAACCAATGATAAACGCCATAGAAACCACGTTTAACTATTGCCCACACGCTCTCAATCTCATTAGTGCTAACAACACCATTAACATACTCACGTGCTGAATGATTAACTACATAATGTTCTTTAACTACTTTGCCTTTAGCACTAAGATAACCACGCCAGTCATCACTCATAAGAGTTGCATTATAATCAACATGTTTCTTTATCTCTTTATGAAGTGTTGGCTTTGAAACATCAGAAACTACCTGTAATTTAACTTTGCCGTTGCGTTGCTTAAAGCCTACAACGCTAGTCTTTTCAACTTTTCCACCACGACCATTGTTACGTTTTTTATCTTTGTGCCTATTCTTTTCCTTGCCACCGATAAAGGCTTCATCAACCTCGACAATGCCGTCAAGCAACGTCTTAAACTCACTCACACACGCATAACGTAACCGTTGCAATAAAAACCATGAACTCTTTTGTGTAATACCAAGTACCTTGCCTAGCTGGATACTTGATATACCTTTGCGACTTGTAGTGAAAAGATACATTGCTAACAGCCACTTATTAAGTGGAATATGAGAACTCTCTAACATTGTGCCTGTACGGATAGAAAATGTACCTTTATACTCTAAACAACGATAAAAGCCAGCAGTTTTAACAGAAACACGATTAACAGCACCACATTTAAGGCAGTCCGTAGGTCTACCACCAAAACGCACCACCTCGAAATACTTAAGAGCCTTACTAACAGTAGGAAACTCTTGGTAGAACTCGTCTAAACTCATCTGTTTCATACTAATCAAGGTAAACGCTACCACTGACAAAAAACTACATCACAGTATTTACAAGGGTTCTAAGGCATTATGTCCAGCAAGTATATAATTCCCTAACTCTTTTATTCTGGGGTTGGAATTAACGTGAAACAAATTCAATTGGCAATTTTAAATTAAATGTTGTATAGTAATCAATGTTGTTAGTTCAACATGGGCCTGTGGTGAAATTGGTATACACGCTAGATTTAGGTTCTAGTGCTTTACGGCGTGAGAGTTCGAGTCTCTCCAGGCCCACAAACTCTATTACTAAGTTCCCTTATTTCTCTAAGTGAGAATAAGGGAACTTTTTTATAAAATACTGTGTACCTGAATATCTGTTTTCTAGCTAGAAATAGCTAGATTTTAGTCAAGCTACTAGTACGCCTCCCAAGAATAGGCTAAGTCCTCACGTCGGAAGAGTTAAGATTATATTTTCAATTAGCTGAGTCGCTTCACTAATACTTGTGGATAGCCGTGGACTGTAGTTTTCTAGCTAAATTATTGAGTAACTAAATCGTAAAGTGTTTCCTCATGCCCATAAAATGCGGCCCAAATAGTATCACCATATTGATAATGCCACCACTCATTTGGGTTAGGCGAAAATCCTACTTTAAGCATAGCTTTCAATAGCACTTCCCTATTTGCACGCTGTTCAGGTGTCACAAGATCACTGTGTAAAAAAGAAATTTCATGATCAGTATTTGGAATACATCCCATATCAATATATTTTCCAGTTGTTGTATCTTTAACATCAACATCAACTGCCCCTCCTGTAACATGCGGAGGACAGCCAATACGCGGATCAGCAATGTAGGTACGTGCTTGTTCTAAATGTTCTTCTTCGGTGTAATTAGGATTTTCTAATTTACTATTTTCAATGAATGCATCAAGAAGTTCTAATTGCACATTATAAGGACGGAAACCTGCTTTAAGCACTAAATTCCATGAATTCGGCAGGAGTCGTCGCGCGTTAACTAAGCGTTTAAATACTCCTTCTCGCACCATAAGATCAAACTCAGGGTGTTCTTCGATATAGCCATGATAGGTATCACCTTCCATATCTCCTGGAGTTTCCCAAAAAGGTTCTACGATAAAACCCGATTCTTCCAAAGCTGAACGTCCGATGAATTTCTCACCATTATCTTTGCGTTTAGTCTGATTAGCTAATTGTAGAAAGAAATACTTTGAACGCTCAAACAAATCAAGTTTAATAATACCGGGAGTTGCTTTTGGAATAATCATATGGAAAATAATAACACGCCTGTAAGAAATTAATGTCACTGGAACGTGTTCTAATGAACTCATGAAAGAAAAAGTGCCGATAGAAAACTATCGGCACTTTTTGCTGTTTTAGGAAGACTTTGATTAGAAACGGCTATCGTTATCGTAATCATCGTCATCAGAACGGCGATTGTCGTCACGTCGGCTGCTGTTGCTGTAGTCATCATTGTCATCACGACGGCTGTAGTCATCGTCATCATTCGAACGGCTAGTGCTGCCACCGAAAGTATCAGTGTCATCATTACCGAAGCTGTTACGACCTGTTTGGCGACTGTTGTTTCCATAGTCGTCATCATCATCACGACGGCTAGTGCTGCCACCGAAAGTATCAGTGTCATCATTACCGAAGCTGTTACGACCTGTTTGGCGACTGCTGTTTCCATAGTCGTCATCATCATCACGACGGTTTGAGCTCACGTTATCGTTATCGTAATCGTTGTTACCAAAATCGTCGTTATTGTTGTTATCGTTTTCACCGAACATAATAATATTCCTTTCGTATTGGAAAGTTCCCTTAAAAGAGAACCGCCATACAAAATTGTATTATTAATTAGTTTTGTATTCCAAGGTAATCACATCGTGTCGGTTTAAAATACAAAAAAGAGACCGATATAAAAACCAGTCCCTTTTAAAAAATGTCAGATTAGTGACAATTGCAGCTTGATTCTTTTGCTTCAACCTTAGTTGTTTCTTTACCTTCTGTGCTGCAACAAGTGCTGGTTTCAGCTTTAGCCTCATTTGTAGCACAACATGAAGAACCTGAAGTAATAGTCTCTACTTTAGCTCCATTTGCTAGGGTTTCGTTTGTCATTACAGCTCCTTAAAATATCGTTACACTACTAACTCTACAAAAAGAATAGGCAGATTAACAGAGTGCTATAGAATTGATTATTAAGAAATAATATAAATTAGTAAAGGACAAAATGACTTATTGGAAAGCACCTACAGTAAATTACCCAATCAATGCTACTGTGAACCTTCCTGCCTCTAAGTCATTAACGAATCGTTATTTGGCATTAGCAGCATTAGCCAATAGTGATTCAAATATCAGTAACTTTTTAATAGCCCGCGATGCCGAGTTAATGATAGAAGCTCTTAAAAATCTTGGAGTAAATATTACTGAAAATGATGATTCATTAAATATCACTCCTAACTTTAATGAAGATGATGTCACAATTGATTGTGGTTTAGCTGGTACTGTGATGCGCTTTGTTCCCTTAATAGCAGCATTTCGCAATGGTAAGACGACTTTTACTGGAGACGTTGAGGCCAAAGTCCGACCAATGTCTACTACCCTAACTTCACTAGAGAAACTTGGCGTTGAAGTTACTCGTCATAACGGTGAGTTTTTACCTTTTACGGTACATGGAGACGGTGAGATTACTACTGACAAAATTACTATTGATGCTGCTGCTTCATCTCAATTTATCTCTGCACTTTTATTAATTGGCGCACGTTGCAAAAACGGTTTGAAAATAGAACATACTGGAGCTAATTTACCTAGTAAACCACTTATCTCAATGACAGTTAATACTTTAAAATGTCTAGGGATTGAGGTAAATGAATTAAGCGATACTAGTTGGAAAGTTAACCCAGGAAAAATACCAGGTTTTGAACGAACTGTAGAGCCAGATTTGGCAAATGCTACTCCTTTCGTCGCAGCTGCAATGATTACTAATGGCACTGTAAAGATTCCATTTTGGCCCAAAACTAGCAATCAGCCTGGCTTTCATCTCCCACAACTCATGGAGCAATTTGGCGGTAAAGTTTCCTTTGATGAGAAACAACAACAAATGAGCTTTTATGGACCCAAAATGCTAAAAGCTCCAAATACGATAGATTTAACTGCTTATGGCGAATTAGTACCAAATATTGCTGCTTTATCATTGCTTTCAAATGTTAAAACTGAAATTATCGGTATTGGGCATTTACGTGGACACGAAACAGATAGAATAAATGCCTTAGCGACTGAGTTTAATAAATTGGGAGGTATCGTAATCGAACACGATACTTCACTAGAATTCAATAAATCCAAGCTACATGGTACTGAATTTTTAAGTTATAAAGATCACCGTATGGCTACTACTGGCGCAATAATTGGGCTTAAAATACCTGACATTAACATTGAAAATATTGAGACAGTTTCAAAAACTATGCCTGAGTTTACAAAGATGTGGGAAGAGATGATTAAACGATGAGCAAGTATAGCGAATACGAAAATTATCGTTTCAAAAAGCGTCCCAAAAAACATGGCAGTAAACCTCGCACAAAAATCCGTCCAAAATATGAAGATGCTTTAATAGGCAGAATAATAAAAGTGGATCGAGGACGTTATACTGCCATTCTTGATGAGAATCAGGCAAGTGAACGAACTGTGACGGCAGTACGAGCAAAAGACCTGCGTAAGCAAGCTATTGTAGTCGGAGATTTAGTAAGTCTTATCGGAGATACTTCTGGTATTAAAGGCACCTTAGCAAGACTAGTAAAAATTCAAAACCGCAAGAATGTTTTACGTCGAAGTGGCGATGATAGCGATAACCTAGAACGGATCTTAGTGGCAAACGTAGATAATCTATTGATAGTAGTTGCAGCTGCAGATCCTAAACCACGCACAGGTCTCATTGATAGGATGATTGTTGCCGCTTTTGCTGTCGGAATTAACCCTTATCTTTGTGTTACCAAAACTGACTTAGCTTCGGCTAAAGAATTACGAAATTACTATGAACCACTTGGTATCTCAGTTTTCGAATCTCGACTAACTGGTGAAGAAATTCCCAATGAATTGATTAAAAATATCACTGATGAAATAACTAATAAAATTACTGTACTTTCTGGTCATTCTGGTGTCGGAAAGTCAACTCTAGTTAATGCACTAACTCACGCTAACCGTGAAACCGGCGCAGTTAATGAAGTCACTGGTCGTGGTCGTCATACTACTTCTTCATCAAAAGCTTTGAAACTTAACACTAAAGGTTGGGCAATCGATACCCCTGGTATTCGTTCCTTTGGATTAGCACATGTCACGACCACTGATGTTTTGACTGGTTTCCCAGAAATTCTTGAAGCTACCACTAATTGTGAAAAAGGCTGTCGGCATGATGAAGAAGCAGTTAATTGTGGTATTGATACATTACTTATTCAAAATCCAACTGACACACGTCTGGCTTCTCGAGTAATTTCTTTACGAAGACTACTGAAGAACTTCAGTTAAATTGGAAAGTTCATAAAATTTCAAAAATAAGATAAGGACAATTATGGCAGAAAAACGACTTAGTAAAGCAGCGCAAGATAAATTAAATAAAACTCCAAGTGAGCTTATTGACGAACGTATTGCTCAACTACCTAAATGGCAAGCAAAAATTATGATTGGCGTGCGTAAATTAGTTAAAGAAGTCGACCCTGATGTCGTTGAAGAATGGAAGTGGCGTGGAGTTCCAGTTTGGGAGCACAATGGCATATTATTTACCGGTGAAACATACAAAAAATACGTAAAACTAACTTTTGCAAAAGGAGCAAAATTAGACGATCCAGCTAATTTGTTTAATTCGAGTCTGGCTGGAAATACTCGTAGAGCAATTGATATTCATGAAAATGATGAACTTAATGATTTTGCATTGGCTGAGTTAATTAACCAGGCGATAAAGCTTAATTTATCAAAATAATGCATTTTTTAATCATTAGATAGTTACTATTTTCTAAAAACTTGGTAGCATGTTATACGGTCCGAAATGCAAAAACCGCTCACTGGATCTAATGTAAACATCAAATATAGGTGGAAAATGGCGGAACAACTACAATTTACAACTTTTGATTACAACGACGTACGACTAGTACCAGCAAAGTGTATTATCAATTCTCGTTCAGAAATCGACACTTCCCTACACCTAGGCAAACGCAAGTTCAACATCCCTGTAGTACCTGCAAATATGTCTACTATCATTGATGAAAATCTAGCAAAATGGCTAGCAAAAAATGATTATTTCTATATCATGCATCGCTTTGACATAGACCCAATTGCTTTTACTAAGGAGTTCCAAAAGTCAGGCCTTTATGCTTCAATATCTCTTGGAATCAAAGACGCTGACTATGAATACGTTGATGAATTTGCCAAAAAAAATCTTAGCCCAGAATACATAACAGTTGATGTGGCACATGGTCATTCAGCTTCTGTTATTAAGATGATCAAGTACATCAAGAAAAACCTCCCAGAAACTTTCCTAATTGCTGGAAATGTCGGAACTGGTGAAGCTGCAAAAGATCTTGAAAAAGCTGGGGCAGATGCAATCAAAGTTGGTATTGGTCCAGGTAGCGCTTGTATCACTAGCCCAAATACTGGTTTCGGTACTCGTAACTGGCAGCTATCAGCTGTGCAAGATGCATTTAATAGTGTCTCTGGTGCGGTAATCATTGCAGACGGTGGTATCCGTGAATATGGAGATATCGCAAAGTCACTAGCGTTCGGGGCAACTTTTGTAATGGTTGGTGGCATGTTTGGTGGTCATGATGAAAACCCAGGCGAAATAGTAGAAAATGAAAACGGCGAACAATTCAAAGTATTCTTTGGTAGTGCAAGTGAACACCAAAAAGGTGAAACTAAGCACGTAGAAGGTAAAAAAATGTTAGTACCTTACAAAGGTCCAATTTCAGAAACTATGCGTGCAACCAAGGAGCACCTACAATCTGCAGTTTCATACGCAGGTGGTAAAGAACTAATGGATTTACGTGATAGTAAATACGTTATTGTGCGTTAAGCAAAACTTTCTTTAATAAGGTCTCATAGCTATTAGTTATGAGACTTTATTTGTCGTATGCCAATAGCCGATAAGTCTTTTTATCTAATATACTGAAAAAATGATTACAATTTTTGACGAAAATATGAAAGCACACAACATTAATACACAAGAAATTAATGCCGTTGCCAATAAAAATAGTGCGCTTTGGATTCATCTTGAAAGCAATTATGACTACAATGATTTTTATAAGGTTGCTGATGCTTATGGCTTACATCACCTTGCCATCGAGAATATCACTCAGTCTTTTACGCGTAGTAAAATATCACGATACGATGACCATATTCTAATCACTACTCAAATCCCAAAAATCACTGAAGAATTCCAGCTAAAATTAACTGAAATAGCTATCTTCATCCTCAAAGATGTAATCATAACTGTCTTAAATAAAGAGATTAACTATGGACAGATAATTCAAGAACGTCTTAAAGACCAGACTGAAATTCCAGAACACAATGTTGAGTTTGTACTCTACGGTGTTCTTGACTGTATTATTGATGACTTCTTACAAGTTGCAGAACTACTAGACGAAGAAACTGAAAACCTTGAAGCATCACTTTTTAATGAAAAGCTAGATGATTCTACCCAAAAGCTCTCTTTCTTCGTCCATCGTAACTTATCTGATTTGCGTCGAGTCATACTACCAATGAGTGAAGTAATGAGCTCTATCCTTCGCTGGAACAGTCTACATAGTGCAGATAAAACTACACCTTATTTCCAAGAAGTT
The DNA here is from genome assembly GCA_047606545.1 of Micrococcaceae bacterium. Lineage (GTDB taxonomy): Bacteria > Actinomycetota > Actinomycetes > Actinomycetales > Micrococcaceae > JASGDC01. Next base: position 110,208 of record JASGEI010000020.1, read on the forward strand.
TACGACCACATCATACTTGCTATTGAATTAACAGATTCCTCACGAGATATGGTATCCAGTGTTTTACAAACTCAAATTGCTTTGCAGAGTAATGCCTTGAATGTGACTATGAAGAAAGTTACCAGCTGGGCTGCCATCATTGCCGTTCCGGCAGGTATTACTGGTTTCTTCGGCATGAATGTTCCTTATCTTGGTGCTGGTCAAGAATGGGGTGTCTGGTTAGCAAGTATTCTTTTAATTCTAACTGTAGTCAGTCTTATCTGGGGCTTTAAAAAACGAGATTGGTTATAAGATAAATAACAATTAATTTAGATAACTAAAAGCCAAAACTTTGAACAGCTAAACCAGATGTATTTATCAAACTAGTAGTTTTTCTAATAAATCTAGTAAAAACTTTACAGGTCTTGTTATTCTTAATGGTGCTACTTAAAATTATTTACTTTTAGAGAGGCTCTATGTTGGAAGTAATCATGGCGTGGTGTGCATTCATCGGTTCATGGGTATTAGTTGCTGGGCCACTATATCAAGGTGCTATGGAACTTGGTGAGTTCGATATCAATCGAGATGATTTTACTAACCATATTCACCAAATAGACCCTCCAGAACATATTTCGCCTTGGTGGTGGCTAATACCACCCTTAGCTTATATTAAAACCAAACAAATCCAAAACCCTTGGCGTAAACGATTCTTTGCTTCCTTTAATGACGCTCAACGGGAACAGTTTGTAAGCTTCTCTAATAAATCTACTGGTTGGTTCATGATTTGTATCGGCGCTTCATTAATTGGGATTGATTCTGCCAATAGTCTTACTAAAGCTATGGAATGGTCAAATTTAGCAATGATTCCACTTATAATTTTCGCAGCTATTATGTGCGTTAGTTTTACCGTAGCTAGGCTACATAGGACAAAAAGTATGCTTCAAAGATATAGTGAAGAAGCTGAAAATCAAGAAGCTTAGAATGATTTCTACCATTTCGAAAATTAATACAATTGGCCTCTATTCTTGCATTTGGACCCTAAATATAAGTAGCATTTGTAAGAATAGACGCCAATTAAAATGAACTAGTATTAATGTGCTGTTAACGGTAATAAATCATAGGTAATTGGAAATGGCAGTCGGTATTTTTCCATAACAGCTTATCCTCAATCCAGCTACATTAAAACCATAGACCCATAATTCCCTTACCAAAAATAAAACTAAAAACTTCTCTGCATTGATTATGAGTTGTTACTAACTACCTTTTTCTTAGTAAATAGACATTTTCTTGTTAAAGTTGCTAAGAATTTGATGGTTTACAAAGAAAATGCGGTTGAAACAACTCTATACTTAGTTTTTAAAAGTGATTATGACTATGAACGTTTACGACGCTCACGCACTCGCATACTGATTTCTATAGGACTACCTTCAAAATCAAAATCTTCACGTAGACGACGAGTGATAAAACGACGGTAACCTTCATCAAGGAAACCAGTCGTAAACAATACAAATCTAGGTGGTCGGTTTGAAACCTGTGTTCCAAAAAGGATTCGTGGTTGCTTACCACCACGTACTGGGTGCGGATGCTCTGCTACTAGTTCACCAAGGAATGCATTAAGGCGTCCAGTAGGAATACGACGATCCCAAGATTCCAACGACTTATTCATCGCACGCACTAGACGGTCCTTGTGCCAACCAGTACGAGCAGAAAGGTTAACTCTTGGTGCCCAAGATACATGTGCAAGTTCTAGTTCAATTTCACGATCAAGATAATAACGACGCTCTTCATCTAGGGTGTCCCACTTATTAAATACGATGACTAGTGCACGCCCTGCATCAAGCACTTTTTGAATGATACGCACATCTTGTTCACTGACTTGATCAGAGACATCAATCAATACTAACGCTACTTCAGCACGTTCTACGGCTGTTTGGGTACGTAATGAGGCATAAAAGTCAGCACCTTTTTGTAAGTGTACTCGTTTACGAATACCAGCGGTATCAATGAAAGTCCATTCTTTGCCACCTAGTTGAACTAACTCATCAACTGGATCACGAGTAGTACCAGCCATTTCGTTTACCACAACACGTTCGCTACCGATTAGTTTGTTAAGCAGAGATGACTTACCAACATTTGGACGACCTACAAGGGCCACTCGACGTGGTCCTTCAAGTATTTCTTTACCGACAATTGCAGACTTTTCTGGCAAAATCTCAATAATCTTATCCAATAAATCTGCTGAGCCACGACCATGTAAACCGGATATTGGGTAGGGTTCGCCCATCCCTAAACCCCAAAGATATGCAGCTTCAATTTCTTGGTGTGAGCCATCAATCTTATTTGCAGCTAGTATTACTGGCTTTTTCTTACGGCGCAACATCTTAACGACTGCTTCGTCAGTTGCAGTGGCACCAACCATGGCATCGACTACAAATAGCACTGCATCAGCCATATCTACAGCTAGCTCCGCCTGGTCAGCTACACGTTTATGAATACCTTTAGCGTCTACTTCCCAACCACCAGTATCAACGATGGTAAAACGCTTTCCCAGCCACTCGGCTTTGTAAGATACACGATCACGAGTAACACCGGGTACATCTTCTACCACTGCTGCACGACGACCTAAAATACGGTTTACGATAGTTGATTTACCAACATTTGGACGACCAACAATCGCTAGAATCGGGTCAAGCCCCGCTTCGACATCTTCTTCGAAAACCCCTTGACTATCCAATAGCAAGGCATCTTCATCCTCTAATTCATAGTCATCAAGACCAACACGCAGGGCAGCTGCTCGCTGTTCCATTTCTTCTTCGCTAGGTTTATTTTGTTTACCATTGACTACTTCGTAGTCTGAGTTTTCGAACTCAGTATCTTCAAATTCTTCGTTATTCATTGTCATTTTTCTTAACTAGCTTTAATACAGCTGCTACAGTTTCATCAAAATCCATATCAGATGAATCGATAGTTATCACACCAGGTGCTGCTTCCATAAAGTCTGCAGCTTTGGCGTCTTTCTTATCTCGTTCTTGGATTTGCTTTGTAAGCTCTGCTTGACTCAATTCATTATCAAGTTGCAAACCACGACGTTGCATTCGTACTGCTTCACTAGCAGTTAACAGAATACGGGTACGAGCTTGTGGGGCAATTACGGTAGTGATATCGCGCCCTTCAGCAACAATACCCTCTTTGGTATGGGAAACCACATCTTGCTGTAATTCAACCAAGAATTTACGTGCTTTTTTATTAGTAGCAACTGCACTGACATTTTCTGAAATTCTAGATTCACGAATAGCTTCGGTAATGTCCACATCACCCATTTTTACAATCTCTGTATCTGGATTTGTGCCTAAGCTTAGTGGCATTTTCTTAACTGTTTTAGCTACAGTATCAACATCATTTAAGTCAATACCCTCATCAAGACACTGCCAAGTAGCAGCACGATACATCGCTCCCGTATCTAAATATTTATAATCCAGCTCTTTTGCTACGGCACGAGCTACACTAGATTTTCCAGAACCGCTTGGGCCATCAATTGCTACAATATCTCCCACAATAACCTTTCAATTACATCTTTACGGCGGCAAATAGCTCGCGAAGTTCACGCTTAGAAAGCTTACGAGTAGTACGAGGCTTTTGATTTCCAATACTAACTGGACCAATTTTCACACGTACCAAACGTTGCACTGGATAACCAACTGCATCAAATAACCTACGAACAATTCGGTTTTTACCAGAGTGCAATACTACTTCAATAATTACTTTACCAGGCAATGAATCTACTAAACGGAAAGAGTCTAATTTGGCATAACCATCTTCAAGCTTAATGCCTTTAGTAAGTTTCTTGCCGATACCATAAGCTACTGGTCCTTTAACTTGCACTAGATAAGTCTTTGGAATCTCATAAGATGGGTGTGCTAAACGATGCGCTAGTTCTCCATCGTTAGTAAGGATAATGATACCTTCAGTCTCTGAATCTAAACGACCTACATGATATAGGCGCGGACCACCTGGTTTAATGAAATCCCCAATTGAAGGACGACCTTCTGGATCGCTCATAGTAGAAATCACACCACGAGGTTTGTTGAAGGCTATATATTGCATATTTTTACCTTCAAGAGATAATCTTTTACCATCAACATGAATAGTTACTTCGTCTGGATTTACTCGAGTACCAAGTTCCGTTACAATCTGACCATTAACTTCTACTCGAGCATCAGCAATCATCTTTTCTGCTACTCTACGGGACGCTAGACCAGCATTTGCAATTACTTTTTGTAATCTAACACCTTCTGGGTTGTGTGGGTCAAAATTGGTATTCTTTTTTGCTTTAGGCATTACTACCCTCGCTTTCTTTGAATACTAACTCTCTTGCTAATTGTCGATAGCTTTCTGCACCGACATGACCAGAGGCGTATTCCGTGATTGGTTCTTCAGCTACTGAAGCATCTGGGAATTTGACACTACGACGAATAACCGTCTCAAATAATTTATCACCAAATACTTCAAGCAACCTGCCAACTACTTCCCTACTGTGTACAGTACGCGCATCATACATAGTTGCTAAAACGCCTTCCAATTCTAGCTTTGGATTAAGACGATCTTGTACTTTATCAATAGTTTCATTTAGCAAAGCCACAGCACGCAAAGCAAAGAATTCACATACTAAAGGAATAATTACCCCATCAGCTGCAGTTAGCGCATTAACAGTTAATAGACCAAGAGATGGTTGGCAATCAATAAAGATATAATCATAGTCTTTTTTAACTTCACGTAATGCGCTAGCTAAAATCTGCTCACGAGCAACTTCATTAACAAGCTGGACTTCCGCAGCTGAAAGGTCAATGTTTGCTGGTGCAATATCGATATTTTCAAAATCTGTCTCTTGAATGATATCTTCAATCTTTACATCACTTTCAAGCAACACATTATAGATAGTATTTTCTAATGAATGTGGATTAGCCCCAAAACCAGCAGAAAGTGCACCTTGTGGATCAAAATCTACCATTAGTACTTTGTAACCATATTCTGCTAACGCAGCACCTAGATTAATAGTGGTAGTAGTTTTACCAACTCCACCTTTTTGGTTACAAAGTGCAATAATTCTGGCAGGTCCATGCGCTTTTGGTTCGGTTGGTTCAGGGAATTCACGTAATGGGCGACCAGTAGGTCCGATGTCACTTGAATGTGAATTACGTGATGAAGGAATATCAGCAAATGCCATAAGTATTTTTACTCTTCCCAGGGTTGATTTTTGGCTTTAGTATATTCTAACACTACCTAGATTAGGTTAGAAACATTATAAAAGCCGACTTTTTCTTCTAATTTTAAGTATGCTAAGTAGCTAATAATTCTAGCTTTAACACAAACACTTCTACGCTATTCTACAGTAAATTTTATTATTCGACGTTTTTCACTCTTAAAATTGCCAAAGCAACGCCTACTGCTAAAATGCTACCGAATAAGAAGAAAGTATCATAGCCACCCATAAAGGTAGAAGCACCAAATGAGATTACAAATGGCGCAGCCAATGGTGCTAGCATTCCGCCTAAGCCATTTGCACTTTCGTAAATACCCATATTTTTTGCTGGCTCATCACCTTTAGGCAAAGTTAAAGTAGCTAACACCAAAGATGCTGCGTGGAAAACACCAAGACCAAAACCCATAACGCCGTACGCAACTACTATCATTGTCGGATCTACTGCAATTGCTAATAACACTAAACTAAACGCAACTGTCATAGCAGAGCCAAATACTAATGGCCGACACTTACCATAAGTATCTAAAAGCATGCCTGAAATAATACTTGCAAGGACTAACATTACAGTTTGTGACACATTTGCAGCTAAAATAATCTGTAATGAACTATGCTCAGATAAATGGAACTCGTCCTTTAAGTAAAATGGTAGGTACGCATTTACTGCGATATACGAAGCTACTAAAAGGAACTTTGTGAATACTACCCAGCCAAAATCAGGAAATTTCTTAATATCAAAATAGAAACTCGATAAGAAAGTTTTAAACCCAAAACGTTCTGCTGGTTTATGAGTTAGATGAATATCATCTAAAATATGTGCAAAAAACAAAAGCGCGATAAGTGTTATAGTTCCAGGTACGACAAATCTGGCAAAATCTGATGCCACTTCATCTACAAATAAAGTACCCGATAAAAGTCCTAATGGCATCACGATACCTACTGCACCAGATACTCTACCACGTTTCTTTACTGGAACTTGATCCGTGATAGTTGCGTTATTCATAGACATTGCGGCGTTTAGTCCAAATTGTGCAATTGCCCAACCTATTGCAATCAAAGGTACCGAGTTAGCTATACCGATAATGATAAAACCTAAAAGTCCAAATAGGCCGCCACCGACCATCCAAGGCCTACGCATTCCATATTTTGAAGTAGTGCGGTCAGAAAGTTTACCAATAAGTGGGGTTGCAATTACAGCAAATAGGCCACCAATACCTAGTACTAGTGATAAGGAATCTCGTGCAGCAGTTTCAGAATTGGTAACATGCTCCATTCGATATGCCATAGATATTGAGGCAGGGGTCTGTAACGATAAATAGATACCGAATCTTGCAAGGCTAAAAGCAGGCAAAAAGCGATTAAATTTTGTTCTGTGAGTTTTCATTAATGTCCCAATTAATAACTAAAAAATAATTCAGACTGACACTTAAGTGTATCAAAAATAATCGCTTAATTACCGCTTAAATTCTTAGCAAAGTCAGGTCTACAATAACATAAAATTCACTATTGAATATTTGACTAAATTATGAGTTACATCTTGCATAATTATGCCATATATTTTAGATTTAAATACCAAAAACTAAGCCTTACATTATTGAAAAATCATATAAAATATAAGGGATATTCTTTGTCATACAAAACTAAAGCTATTAAGTTCAGGAAATAATTCTATGAATAAAACCCGATATTAAAATTTATAAAATAATTTAAACTGAAATTAATACAGCTAAAAACTAATATTAATTCGTGTCTAAGACACCTAAAATTTATTTAGTTAAAGAAACTACAAAATTACTTTAAACTAGCAAGCCATTCTTCGACTGCTTCTTCAATCTCTGTTTTGCGCTCAGACTCTATAGCTTTTTTGATGCCATCTAGCTCAATACCACCCTCGATTGAGTAGCCTGGCAGTATTTTAGCTTTTGGATATATTTCTCTTAATTCTTTTAGACAAGTTCCAATACCTTCGCCAGCATTTGTGTTAAATGGAATGATTGTTTTTTCTGACAAATCATATTTTTTTAAGAAGGTTTTAGCTGGAGGTGGCAACTCATTATTCCAAGTAGGAGCACCTACAAACACTGTATCGTAATTTGCTAGATTAGCTTTTATCGGCTTTATTTCATGCTCTTCGTTGTTTTTATTCTCATCAATAATTTTTGTTAGTAAATCTCCAAAATTTTTCTTATATTTTGGATCAGAAATTAATTCTTCTAAAGTGCCACCAACTTCACGTTGAATCAATTTTGCGAATGCTTCAGTATTGCCAGTACGGCTTAAATAAATAATCAGGGTTTTCTCGCTATTGAAATTCATATTCTGATTATACGCTCTCATAGCCACATTAATGTCCAAGGGTTTACATAACATGTGCTTTTCATTTAGTTAGTGTGCACGAGGATGTGCTAGAGTATAAACTTCTTTCAGGGAATCAATACTGACTTTAGTATATAGCTGTGTGGTTGTTACCGATGAATGCCCTAATAACTCCTGCACTACCCTAATATCAGCGCCACCACTTAACAAGTGAGTGGCGAAGGAATGACGCAAAGTATGCGGCGATATTTCTTGCTTAATACCAGTTTTTTCAGCAGTTTTTTTCAGTATTGCCCACATGCTTTGCCGGCTTAATCTAGTCCCTCGAGCATTTAGAAATAACGCTGGTGTTCCTTTACCGTGACTAGCAAAGCTAGGGCGTGCCCTTACTAAGTAGTTCGCAATTGCTTCTTGGGCATAAGACCCAATTGGCACAATACGCTCTTTATTACCCTTACCTAAGAATCTAACAAGGTCAGTATTTTCAGTAATATCGTCAACGTTTAAGTTCACTACTTCGGAAATGCGAGCTCCAGTAGAATAAAGGAATTCTAAGATAGCTTTGTCTCGTAATCCAGTAACGTCATCGAGGTTTGGTGTTTCAAGGATGTCCTGGACTTCCGCTATTGAAATAGCTTTTGGCAATGATAATGAAAATTTTGGTGGTTTGATTTCGTGAGCCACATCACTAGACACAATATTTTCCATTGTCCAAAATTTATGTAAGGAACGTATCGCTGCTAAAATCCTAGCTACACTACGAGCACTAACAGCTGGTTGAGTTTCATTCCCAAGGTGTAACAAGGTAATGAAATCTCGAATTGTGTCACTAGAAATATCTTGTGGGTCAGCAATATTCTTAGCGCTTAAGAAATCTAAGTACTTGTTAATGTCTCTACGATACGCAGCTATCGTGTTTTGAGAAAGTCCACGTTCTATACTAATGAATACAAAGAATTCTTCAATAGCTTGTTTAAGTTGCATGAATCGTAAACGGTGCGTTTGGCTCTCTTAATTCGTCAAAGAGATTATTAGCAATCACATGCTGTAAAGTCATAATGCCAAGACTTAAATTTGGGTTGTGAATCTTATTATCTAGCAATGCTGCTACGACATCTTCAACTTTAAACCAGCCAAACTCCATGTCAGCTTCTTCATGGAAACGTTCAAAACGTTTGTCTTCTGGAACTTCAGAAATACCTTGCGCTAAATAGATACGGATTGCCTCATTATTACCGCCAGGAGTAGTGTAATAATCTACCAAGACTTTCCAATGCTCAGCATACATATCAGCTTCTTCATAAAGCTCTCGTTTAATTGCTTCAAGGTAATCTTCACCATTGACATCAAGCAAACCAGCAGGGACTTCCCATTCTTTAGCCTTAATTGGATGACGGTACTGTTTTACCAGAAATACTTCATCATCTTCATTAAGGACCATTACCGCTACCGCACCAGGATGTTTAACGTAATCTCGAGAAAGCTCTTCGGCACCAGGCTCCATCATGAAAGTTTCAGAAACTACATCCCAAACGAAACCTTTATGAATCTCTTTAGACCTAGTGATCTCTTTTTTAACTGGCGTATCTTCAAGCATTGTTACTTCTTATTATTGATAGCAGCTTTGATTAATCCAGCAAACAACGGATGCGGATTTGTTGGGCGTGATTTAAGTTCTGGGTGAGCTTGAGTGCCAACATAATACGGATGTTCCGTTTCTGGAAGTTCTACGAACTCTACTAAATCTGATTCCTCATAAGTACCAGAAATTACCAGACCTGCATCTTTAAGTTGATTACGGTAATCATTATTAAACTCATAGCGGTGCCGATGACGTTCTGTGATATCAGTCTTGCCATAAGTTTTAGCAGCAACTGTGTCTTTGACTAATTTATTTTCGTAAATGCCAAGACGCATTGTGCCACCCATGTCTCCTTCACCTTCGACAATGTTTTGTTGTTCTGCCATTGTCGAAATAACTGGAGACTTAGTATTTGGGTCAAACTCTGTAGAAGAGGCATCTTTAATACCAGCTACGTTACGAGCAAATTCTAATACCATAGACTGCATGCCTAAGCAGATACCTAGCGCTGGAATTTTATTTTCACGTGCGTACTTCAAAGCATCTAACTTACCTTCAATACCACGAATACCAAACCCACCAGGCACTAGCACAGCATCTACACCTTCAAGTGCTTTCGCTGCACCAGCACCTTCACAAGTATCTGAAGCCACCCAGCGAATCTTAGTCTTAACTTTATTTGCAAAACCACCTGCACGTAGTGCTTCAGAGATTGAAAGGTATGCATCAGGCAAATCAATGTACTTACCGACCAATGCTACTTCGATAGTATCTTCTGGATTATGAACTGCATCAAGTACACGATCCCAATTAGACCAGTCAACTTCATCAGCTTCAATACCTAGCTGATCCAATACATATTGGTCTAGCTCTTGCTCATGCAAAATCTTTGGAATGTCATAGATACTTGGAGCATCCACAGCATTTATGACTGCTTGTGCCTCTACGTCGGTGAAAGCAGCAATCTTCTCACGCATTTTCTGTGGGACTTCCCTATCAGAACGCAGCACCAAAGCTTGTGGCTGAATACCTAATGACCGCAACGCACCTACTGAGTGCTGAGTTGGTTTTGTCTTTAATTCTTGCGATGGACCGATATAAGGAACCAGTGAAATATGTAAGAAGAATACATTGCTGTGTCCAAGGTCGTGGCGCACTTGCCTAGCAGATTCTAAGAATGGCTGTGACTCAATATCGCCAACCGTACCGCCAATCTCCGTAATAATAATATCTGGTGTCTGACTACTGTTAGCTTGTGAACGCATCCGCTCTTTAATCTCATTAGTGATGTGCGGAATAACCTGAACTGTATTACCTAGGTATTCACCTTTACGCTCTTTTGCAATTACTGAAGAGTAAACCTGTCCAGTAGTTACATTTGCTGAGGCATCTAAATTGTAATCAAGAAAACGTTCGTAGTGTCCGATATCCAGGTCAGTTTCTGCACCATCTTCAGTGATGAACACTTCACCATGCTGGAATGGATTCATAGTGCCAGGGTCGACGTTGATATAAGGATCGAGCTTTTGCATGACCACATTAAGACCACGAGCTCTTAAAATATTTCCGAGAGAGGAAGCAGTGAGGCCCTTGCCCAATGATGAAGCAACGCCTCCAGTAACAAAGATATGTTTAGTAATTTGATCTTTTCCCACGGAACTACATTTTACACTATATTGGCTATTAAATAACAGTTTGAATAACGAAGTTAATCAGACTTCCTTAAGCTTGATTAGCATTTTCTAACAACTCTCGTGCGTGTTGTAACGCAGTTTCAGATTCATCAAAGCCAGTCATCATACGAGCAATCTCTTTAACTCTTTCTTGGCCTGCTAGGGTTCTAATGTCTGAATGAGTCACCCCTGCATCAGCATTTGAAGTTTTAACAACGCTAATATGATTATTGGCAAATACTGCTACTTGAGGTAAGTGAGTTACACAAATAACTTGCTTGTATTTAGCTAATCTAGCTAAACGTTGACCAATTTGAATAGCAGCTTTACCTCCTACACCAGCGTCAACTTCATCGAATACGAAAGTAGGTGCGTTAGAACCATTTCCAGCAAATACTACTTCAATTGCAAGCATCACACGAGAAAGCTCACCACCAGAAGCACCTTTATTAACTGGAGTTGGTCTGGAACCAGCATGTGGTTGCAGCAAAAATTCCACATTATCGACACCAGTAGCACTAAGTTCTTCAGGAGTCACTTGCACATGGAAAGTGGCATCTGCCATTAATAAACCGTGTAGTTCCTTTGTTACTGCCTTACTTAATTGTGTTGCTGCTTGTTTGCGAGCTTCAGTAATTTCACGGGCAAGCTCTGTAACTACATTTTCTAGCTCAGCAGCTTCTTCTTCGAGTTCGGCGAGGTTTTGTCCACCATTGCTAAGTTCGTCAAAACGTGCCCGAGCATCCCGTTCCCACTGAAATACATCGGCAAGATTTGGACCATGCTCACGTAATAATTCATTAATTTTGGCTCGACGTTGCTCCACTTGATTTAATCTTACTGGACCATCGGTATCAAGATTTTCTACATAACTAGTAAGGTCATTTGCGACTTCTGAAATTTCTGAATTTAGAGTCTCTAAGCGTTCTAGGATCTCTTCTAATTCTGAATCTTCTAAACTATCAATACTACTTCTAGCTTCCCCAATCATTGACGAAGCATCGTGAACTTCACCAAAATTATCAGAAACCAAAGCTTGCGAAGCTCGATAAGCTCCATGACGAAGTTCTTCAAGATTAGAGAGCCTGATTGATTCCGCCTTTAACTCTTCATCTTCATTTTCTTTGGGTTCTACTTCATCGTAAAACTCTAATTCTTCAGTTAATTTTTCTAGTTCTTCAGCTTCCGAATCTTGGACATCATTAAGAGCTGCTAAACGCTTTTGGGTATCAAGCATTAATTGATACTTAGCTTTGTAAGTTTTTAATAGTTCACGATGTTCTTTACCTAGAAACCTATCCAATGCATCACGCTGGGCACTAATGCTACGTAGACGCATTTGGTCACTTTGTCCATGAATTTCTATTAGCTGTTCGGTAAGTTCATTAAGTACTGCCAATGGGACTTTGCGTCCACCAGCTAAAGCTTTAGAGCGACCTTCTTGAGTTATTGAACGGTTTAAAATCAGTTCTTTTAGCCCTAATGTCACATCATCAAGTAATAAATTGTGCTCTTCAGCAATTTCAGCTAACTTACTGTCACTTGGAATAACTACACTGGCTTCAACTTCTGCTTTTTCGGCATTAGAACGCACCACACCGCTTTTAGCTCGGGCACCAATAATCATCGATAGCGCAGATACCACCATAGTTTTACCGGCTCCAGTTTCACCTGTTACTGCGGTAAATCCTTTTCCTAGGCTAAGCCTGGCATTAGAAATAACACCAAGGTTTTCGATGTTAATTTCTTCAATCATGCCTGTTTTCCCTCATCTGGTCCACGCCAACCTGTAACTGGTAAATTAAACTTTCTAACTAGCCTGCTAGTAAAAGCAACTTCTTTCAATCGTGCTAAGTATATCCGTTTTTCAGATACATTTACTTCAACTCGCTGCCCAGCTTTCACTGGGAATGTCCTGCGTCCATCACACCACAGTTTTGCTTTAGCATCATTACGTTGAATCATCTCAACGGCAAAAGTACTTTCATCACCCACGATAAGCGGCTTTGAGAAAAGTGTATGAGCACTCAATGGCACTAGCAACATGGCTTCCACATGTGGCCAAACAACTGGACCTCCAGCAGAAAACGCATATGCGGTAGAACCCGTAGGAGTAGACATCAAAATGCCATCACAACCATAGCTAACCAACGGTTCACCATCAACCTCAACTACAACCTCAATCATGCGTTCTTCAGAACTTTTCTCAAGAGCAGCTTCATTAACTGCCCAGTCTTGGTGAATTAATTTTTGACCTTCGTAGACTTTAACATCAATGACCATACGATCTTTAACCGTGTAATCTTTTCGCACTACCTTATCGATAGTTTCGTTTAAGTCTTCTTTTTCACTCTCTGCCAGGAAGCCAACATGTCCCATATTGACACCCAACACCGGAACTTCTTGTTCCATACCAAGTTCTGCAGCCCTTAAAATCGAGCCATCACCACCAAGCACAATTATTAGCTCTAAATCTGCAGTATCACTTTTTTCAAATACTTTTACTTTGTCTAAATGTCCTGGAGGCGTTTTATCTCGTAAATCATCAGTCTCGCTTTGTAAAACGTATGGGGTTATTCCCACTTCTAAAAGTTTATCAATCACCTGTAGCGCTACACGTTGTGCTTCTGCACGCCCAGGGTGATTCAAAATTAAAATATTGCGAGCCATATATTTTATTCTACTTGTCTAAGTCAAGAGTTTTGCATAAATCTACACTTTTCTTGAGTTTCTACTTTGTAAAGTACTTTATAAAATCAGTCCCATGTCGTAAAAGCAACTCATATAAGACCTGCTTTTAGCGAGGCTACCTAACTTTTGATTGACAGGGTATACATTTTTTTAGTTTCTTTACGAAATTTCGTGTGGAATCAAGAAAAATGTATACCTTGCTAATCACTGACACACAACCGTATTAATCTTTAGCGAATAAATTAACCATTTTTGTGTAGCTGCACTAAATACTCAACATTTCCACTACTGCCTTTTATAGGGCTTTCCGTCAGACTTACTTTTTCTAATCCTAATTTTTGTGCAGTAACTAAGACTTTACTGATGGCTTCTTGGCGTTGTTCATGGCTAGTTACCACTCCCGTGTGCGCTAGACGCTCTTTGCCCACTTCAAATTGCGGTTTGATTAGTAACACCATTTCGTGTCCTGATTTTAGTACTTTTGTAAGTGGTTCTAAAACAAGTATTAGAGAAATAAAAGATAAGTCTCCTACGATTAAATCTACTTGCTGCCCAATGTCATCAAGCACTAAATCACGAATGTTATAACCTTCAAATACTACTACTCTGTCATCATTGCGTAGCTTTGGATCTAGTTGGTCATGGCCAACATCTATTGCCCAGACCTTTTTAGCGCCATTTTGAAGCAGAACATCAGTAAAGCCTCCTGTTGATGCACCAGCATCTAGTACATTTAGTCCAGTTACAGCTATCTTGAATTCTGCTAATGCTGTTTCCAGTTTTAAGCCTGCGCGAGAAACATACTTCGGTTGTTCAAGAACTTCGATACCATTCTCTTCAGTAACTTTGTGCGCTGGTTTTGTGACAAACTTACCATCAACTTTAACTTTACGATTGTTTATTAGTTCTTGTGCTACTGAACGAGACTTAACCAAACCACGAACAGTTAAAGCTAAATCAAGACGTTGTTTCACTTACCAAGTCTTTCAAGGTTTTAATAACATAAGTTGGTTTTTGCTCTGGAATTGCAGTTTCTGCATCAGCTTTCGTGTTAATTCCCGTGGTAACTAATGCGGTATCAATTTTGGCATTGTTACCACCTTCGATGTCTGTATCTAAACGGTCGCCAATCATAATAGGTTTTTTAACACCAAACTTTTCCATGGCATATTCAAAGATTGCAGCTTCTGGTTTACCGCCAATCATTGGGGCTTTCCCAGTTGCCATTTGTACAGCCTTAATCATCGCACCATTGCCTGGAGCGCTGCCTTTTTCGGTAGGAAGTGTGGTGTCTGCATTGCAAGCAAACCATTTAGCACCAGCATGCACTGCATAAGAAGCATCAGCCAAGTTTTGCCATGAAGTCTTTGGATTAAAGCCTTGAATTAGAGCATCCGGTCCTTCTTGAAAAGTACGGATAGCTCTGAAACCCGCTTCATTAATCAAATTAGCAAGATAATCAGTGCCAACCACAAGGACTTTATCTTCTGGCTTTAGATGTTCTTTTAAAAGATTGATCGTCACTTGTGGTGAAGTAATAATTTCTGCTGGCTTTGCTTTAATGCCTAGTTCTTGTAAATGCTCTGCTACTGTTTCTGGGCTACGCGAAGCATTATTAGTAATGTATCCAATTTTGTAATTATGCTCGTAAAGCCAGTTAATTGACTCCACTACATTAGGCAAAGTAGTTTTACCCTCGTAAATTACCCCATCAAGGTCGAAGAATACACTGTCGTAAGACTTAATTAAGGCACTCATTCTTCCTCTTCATTTTCCAGCTCTGAATCTTTTAAGGCTTCGGCAGCAGCAGTGGCAGGAATAGTTTCATCTTCCTCTTCTTCTCCTTCAAGCAAGTCCATGATACTGGAATCATCAGGTACTAACCCAAGAGCTACTTCTGCTTTCTTAGCTTGCTTACGCCATTTCTTAGCTTCTTTTTCTTGTTCCAATGCTTCTAAAGTTTCAGCATACGCTCGGAATAATCGTGGGCTGTATGTAAATCCTTTATTAATATTTAGCTCTGGGATTTCTAATGCTTTTTTTGCAGCTTCAAAATCCTCGTTATCCATATAAGCGCCAGAAAGTGCAATACATAAATCTACTTTAACCTCATTATTAGTAATCTTCCCGCTGGCAAGCTGCTCTTCAGCAGCCTCAATAGCCTTATCAGGCTTGCCGACACCACGAAGCGAATCTGCAATCAAAGCAGCATGGTCATCAGAACCGCTAATACGTTTATGTGTACGCAACTCAGCCAATGCTTTTTTGAAATCTTCAGCAGCATAAGCAGCCAAACCTGCAGCCTCACGAACAGGACCAATACGCCCAGCAGTACGAACCGCCTCCATAGCGTGGCTCAAAGCACGCTGAGCATCTTCTTCAATGTAACGATCAACCATCACCAAATGTTTCATCACATTCTCAGCATTCTCTTTCTTCAAGGTACGAAGCTGAGCACGGACAGCACGTGGCAATTCGCGCCCAGTTATATCTTCATCAGGTTTTGGACCTCTTGCTGATGGTCTACTTGGCCTATCGTCGCGGTCAAAGTCACGACGTTTGAAATCACGCTGCTTACCGCCATCACGGCCACGGAACGGTTTCTTATCACGACGGTCATTGCGCCAGTTATCATTACGGCCTCGACGATTTTCGCTACGGTCAAAACGACGATTACCGTCCCTATCGTTCCTGCGATTATCATTACGGTCGTTACGTGAATAACGCCTATTACCTCGATTATTCTCGAAATCTCGCTTGCCACCATAGTTCTTACGTGGTTTATCTGAGTAACTCACTTTATACTCGTGCCTTTCAATTGGTCCGCTGTTTTATTATGTGTTTATTAATCTTGAACTTTAAGTGCTGCTAGGTTTTTCTTACCTCTACGCACTACTAAATATTTATCGTGTAGAAGTTGGTTGTTATCAAATTCGGCATTTGCATCGGTAATTTTCTCATTATTAACGTATGCACCGCCGTCTTTAATGGTCCTACGTGCTGCAGAATTACTTGGCACAAGACCTGAAGTCACTAGCACGTTAATAATATTGAGCTCAGCTTTACTAATCGGATTAAATTCCAACTGTCCAAGAGAAGCAAGCAAAGTATCTTCATCAAGTGATGTTAAATCACCACGACCAAATAGTGCGCCAGTTGCTTCAATAGCTTGTTCTGTTTTCTTAACACCATGAACTAATGAAGTAACTTCAAAAGCTAGTTTCTTTTGTGCTGCACGCTTGTATGGTTCTTCTGCTACCGCTTCTTCTAATTCTTCAATTTCTGCTTTAGTTAAGAAAGTGAAAACTTTTAACCTATCAATCACATCGGCATCAGCTGTGTTAACCCAGAATTGGTACATGTCATAAGGCGAAGTCATCTTTTCATCAAGCCAAATTGCATTGCCCTCTGACTTGCCGAACTTTGTGCCATCAGAGTTAGTAATAAGTGGGGTGCCAATTGCGTGAGCTTTCTTACCTTCAGCTTTAGCAATAAGGTTAATACCACTAGTTAGGTTACCCCACTGGTCAGAACCACCAGTTTGCAACTTGCAATCATGGCGTCGGTATAGTTCTAGGAAGTCCATACCCTGTAAAATCTGGTAGCTAAATTCGGTGTAACTGATTCCAGCTTCTGAATTCAAACGCGCACTAACTGCATCCTTCGAAAGCATCTTACCTACGCGGAAATACTTACCGACATCGCGCAAGAAATCCAAGGCTGAAAGCTCTTGAGTCCAATCAAGGTTATTTACTAAAAACGCCTTATTTTTACCATCAAAACTTAAAAACTTAGAAATCTGAGAGCCAAGGTACTCTACCCACTCGGCAACTGTTTTCTTATCATTCAAGGTACGCTCAGAAGTAGGGCGTGGATCTCCAATCAGACCAGTAGAACCGCCCACAAGACCGATAGGCGTATGCCCGGCAAGCTGCAAACGGCGCATTACTAAAATTTGTACCAAGTTACCAAGATGTAAGCTAGGCGCAGTCGGGTCAAATCCACAATAATAGTGAATAGGCTCACCATCAAGTAGTTTCGCTAGTTCTTCTTCATCAGTAGACACATGGATAAGTCCACGCCACTTTAATTCATCCCACAAGCTATCAAAGCTGGAATCGTTTTGCTGTTTGTTTAAAAGTTCAGATGTATTACTCACGCGTTACATTCTACCGCTTAGCCCAATATTTTTGAAGTTATGACATTTTCAATAGTTTCTAAAATATACTTTAGAAACTATGACATCTTAAAAGTTTTAAATGTACTTTAAAAACTTTGATATTTTGGAAGCTCTTAAGATATTACTATTAGACTTAGCAAGGAGTGTCTGGTAGGCGTTAACCTTACGAACACTTCCTTATTTACTTATCGATGCTAATTAAGAGTTAACTTGCAAATCACACACTAGCTGTTTACATCAAGCTACTGCACCAAGCCATTACTTGCTCTTTAGCCGCTACTGCTTTATCGCCTTTCAATAGTAACAACTTGCCACTGACTTATGATTGAATCATCTTGGCAACAACTTCCGTGTTACCGCTGCGTGAAACGTATGCAATTAAGATATTTTCTGATATTTGTGCCCATGTTTTATTCTCCTAAATCATTCTTCTTCAGCTGGAAACACTTCTGCTAGAGCTTCTAAGGACGGAACTACATACCAAGCTCCACTAATAGGCGTGGTGAACTTAGTTAATGCATCACGCACTCCATCAGTTCCAGCCATTCTGCGAAGCATTTCTTGCTGACGCCACTGATCCTGACTGAACCCGACGAATATTGTGCCATGATTAGAAGCACCACCAAATGCAGTATTCCTACGCAATATATCTAATTCTTCACCATCAACATCAACTACAGTTCGCGCCACATGGCTAGTTTCAGGTTTAACATCATCATCAAGTTCAATTGAATCTGGCTTGGTGCGACCTATGACATCTTCTTGTTCCTTAACAGGTGTCTGAACCCAAGAACTCTTATGTTCCCACAGTTGATAAAGAAGAATCGTTCCACCTGCACCTGAAACACCTTCAGGAACACTAATAACGCCGGGAGCGTCCAATACATCAGGATTCTCTGTACCATCCTCAAACCCGGTTAAGTCACGTGAATCATGGTAAACCCAGCCCCAAGTTTCTGAAGCAACCTTTGCCAAAGGTCCAAGTGTCTTAATAGCGTCCATTGTCATATCAAAGACCGCTGAACGGTCCGACCCTGCAATCCAAAACCATAAATCGTGCTGGGTAGCAGGCATTTCAAAGCCATCTTTACCAACGATAGGCTGTTTGAAATCTTTCGCAGCAGGAACATGGTCTGCAGAAGCTAAAGACTCCCACAAAGTAGGTCGCACACCAAGCACGACGTTTGAACCATGAGTGGTTGGATGATTAAGAATAGCTTGCAATGCTTTCAATATCTCAGCTTTATCAGCGTCAGCTTGTAAGTCAAATTCGATATATACATGCTCGGACGCTCCGAGACTTAAAATTCCAGATTGAAGAGTCATACTCCAAGTTTATCAGTGTAGACTATTTCGCATACTCTAGAAAAAACTGGTTGCGCTTACTTCCCTCTTCCTCAACTTTACTTTAAGGGAATAGTATTATTATTTTGTTCCTCTAATCATTAATTAAGGAATAAAATTATAAAGTTGTTCCTCTAAAATAAATTATAGGAACAAACTGCATCTCTCATAGCTTGAAATACCTGAGTTCACTATCGATGGTATATCTAATTACTCGGTCTGATTAGCATAAAGTACCTACTAAAATTTGTGAACTTAAACCATGAGCTCCCTTAATACCTAATCTTCCATAATTTTTCATAGTTAATCGCTTTCCAACATACTAGAATCAAGTTTTTCAAGCTGTTCTAGTTCAGTTAATTCAAAACTAAGTAAAGATTTATCAAGCTCATCTATGTTTTCTTGGTTTGGTTTTGAAAATATATCTACATACGTTTCAGAATTTGTGGGTTTAATAAATTCAACACCAATAAAGGGATACTGCTCTGTCAATTCATATGCATTGCTAATCTCTATAACTGTCTTATAGTGAGTTAACAAATCACTAACTTCATAGATACAATTGTCTAGTAAAGTAACTTCAATAATATACCCATCAATGTACTCACCCGTTTCTAATTTTAATTTTTTAGCTTCTAAAAATCGAATAATCTCGCCATAAGATATCTTTTCCAAAATTAAATCAGCAATTTCCCTTTCTCGTTCTTCTGATAAGGGTTTTGGTTTTTGCTTCAGTTCATAACTGGAATAGTTATCTATCAATGTGCTTACGAATGTAATATCTTTTTGAGTGGTCAATGACATATTAAATGCTGGAATTCTACCTACTAAAAAAGCTACATCTTCTTCAAATAAATCTACTCTCATACTTAAACTAATATCAACATTAAAAGGATATCCACGCGTATCTAGCGCTGTGTTCAAACCGTCAACCTTATGGTTAATATCCTGAAGCTGTTGATACCAACTTTGAAGAATTACTAAAGAATCATTACGAATAGGATAAATATCATAATTTATGATGATATTTATATGTTTTTCATGTTTTCCGAGGATGACAGTTGATTTCCACTGCTCTTTAGAAATACCAACATCAAAATCACATACTTCTAGTAGAAGTGCGTCTTTTGCCACACCTTCTGTTACTTCACTTGGATTAATGAAGTAATCGTTAAGTGCGTTGTATAAATCCATCATAAAGTAATACTAAATACTACCTATGACAAAATAATTAGAAAGCTTGAAATCTCAATACAATTAAGGTGGCGTCAATAACAATTAGATTAGGTTTACTAACTGGCCTATCCACAATACCTACTGATTTTCTTCTTCATCACGCATAGCTTCAATTCTGTTTTCAAATTCTTCATCAATTTCAATACCCTCAAGGAATTGAGCCATAAAATCACTATTTTCACGTTCTATAAGTTTTACTTAGTTCTTCAACTTCATGCTTAGAATACCTATCTTTGTCATGAAGTTTATAAACAGTTATCCGCCCATCTTTTACTTCATCATCAAAAGCAATTTCAGAGTATCCTAACAAACCAAATGCCTCTAAATAATCACAATACTTAGAATCATCCTCTAGATCTTCAACAGTTGGAATTTCATGTTCTTTCATTGTCTTTTCCTTAAAGTATCTGTTAAAGCTAATTATTCATGACACCTACGACAAATTTTACATTCCAGTAAAATCCCAAAAAGTTAAGTAGATAATCCCCTTTTATTTTCTACCATTGTGTTATATTTATAGTTGTGTGTTTACCCAGGTCGTGTAAACACAGTTGAACTTTCAACACGGTTGGCCCCACTGACCTTGGTCCCGGAAGTTTCAACAGCCCTCTAGACCATTATTTCCTAGACAGAGAGAATAATTACGTGGCTAACATAAAGTCTCAGAAAAAACGTATTTTAACTAACGAAAAAGCACGCCTACGCAACAACAGCACAAAATCAGAGATTAAGACTCTAACTCGTCGCGTTGATGAAGCAATTGAAGCAGGCGATGCAGAAAAAGCTGCAGAAGCATTAAAGACAGTTTCACGCAAGATTGACAAGGCAGTAAGCAAAGGCGTATTTCACGCAAACAATGCTGCTAACAAAAAATCAAAGATTGCAGCTCGCGTTAACAAGCTAGAAGAAGATAAGTAAGCTTTTAGCGATTAAAAACTTTAAATATAGCCTAGTTCCATTAATGAACTAGGCTAATTTTTATATATACTTAAATTATTTTCCTAAAATGAAATATACGAAGCGTGGCTACCGCAGAAATTAGGTAAAATTTGTAGATCTTACTCCGGAGGAACACCATCAGTTAAGAACCATAATTACTATATAGGCAACATACCTTTCATTCGTTCTGGAGAGATCAACTCTGAAAGCACAGAACTATTAATTAACGAAACTGCCTTTAATCATTCTTCAGTAAAAATGGTTAGTAGAGGCGATATTCTTTATGCATTATACGGAGCAACCAGTGGTGAAGTCGCAATCTCAAAGATTAATGGAGCAATTAATCAAGCTATACTTGCCATTAAACCTGAGTGCGGTCATGATACTTACTACATTTATACGTGGTTAAATAAACAAAGAAAAAAGCTTTTATCAACTTACTTACAAGGAGGACAAGGTAATCTATCGGGGACATTAGTTAAAAGTTTTCGAATATATTCTCCTTTAGAATATGAACAAGAAAAAATTGGTGAGTTTTTCAAAAAAATTGATTCTCTTATCGCTAAGCACACGCAAAAATTAGAGCTTCTTAAGAAGCTTAAAAAAGGATATTTACAAAAAATATTTTCACAAGAACTAAGGTTTGATGGATTCCATGAACTTTGGAGAAAACAAAAACTAAAAGAAATTATTAGCTTAGAATTTAAAGGAAAAGCTAAAGCTAATATGCTTGGCAAAGAAAGCAGATATCTTGAGACCAGTTATTTAAATGGAGGGAATTTTTCTTATGTTAGTGCTAAAGCCGATACACAGAAAACTGATATTTTAATTTTATGGGATGGTTCACAAGCTGGAACTGTATATTACGGGTTTTCAGGAGCACTGGGAACCACTTTAAAAGCATTCAGGCCAAAATACTCTGGAGACTTTTTGTATCATTTTTTAAAACAACATCAACAAAAAATATATACTCAATATAGGACTCCTAACATCCCCCATGTTATAAAAACTTTTACCAATGATTTCTTTGTAACTTTACCTTATAATGATGAACAAGAAAGAATTGGCTACTTTCTCAATATGTGTGACAATTTTATATCTAAAACTGTAAAAAAAATTGAACTACTAGATAGCCAAAAACAAGGTTATTTGCAAAAAATGTTCATCTAATCCTATTAGAAATTTTGCATAGCTTTTAACACTTTTTCATTATCTTGAACTTCTAGTTCTCTAATAATATGTAAGTAAGTTTTCTGAGTAGTGGTTATATTTGCATGACCTAGTCTTCTAGCAACCGATCCTACTGATACACCACTATACAGAAGGATTGAAGCATGAGTATGACGTAAGCCATGCAAACTAATACTTGGAATATTCGCTTGTTTACATAACTTTTCTAGATGATCATTACTTGTGTCATTGTGAATTCGTTTTCCTGGTTTAAGAAAAATAGGAGTTTCTAGTTTATTTTGTTCTAAAACAACTTTGAAAGATCTAGCTAGAATCTTATCTATAACAATAGTGCGTTCAGAAGATTTATTCTTCGTAGATGCAAAATCAGCATGGATATTTTTGTAACTCCACGTTTTTGTTATTGAAATCTGGTTTAAATTAAAATCGAAATCTTTAGGAATAAGTGCAATTGCTTCAGAAAAACGTAGTCCAGTTTTTGCTAATAATAAGATTAGATAATCTAATGTTAAATTTCCATCTATATTTAACTGCTTTAATAACTGTTTTAATTCCTCTTTATGTAAGAATTTCTTTTTACGTTTTCTACTAACTGTTCCTTTTATTATTGCTTTTCTTGTTGGATCTCTTTTTATAATTTGATCATCAAAAGCGTCTTGCAATGATGATCTTAATTGATGATGAAAATCTAAAGTAGTTCGTTTTTCATGTGTTTGAGCATATTCATTTAGTACCTGCTGATAACTCTGGCGGTTTAAATTATATAGCTTTAATTGTGGAGCTATTTTCTTAAGGTGCTCACAATTAATCAAATATTTATCTAATGTCACTTTACTTACAGCTCCTTGTTTATAAATAGTTATCCACTGTTTGAAGTAAAGATGAAATAACTGTGTTTTATAAGCCATGTAGATACCTTTCTCGAGAAAAATACCTATTGTAGCTAAAGTAGCCTAAATAAACATTTTCTGTAAATAAGCTCTCTTTGTTTGTTTTAGCGTATCTAATTTCTTAGAATTCATAGTCAAAAGATTATAGATAGTATTACAAAAATTTCCAATCTCTCCCTGCTCTAGCGTTTTAGGGCTAAATATTTTTTTCTTCTGCACAATTGATATATAGTGCCTAGAATGTCCTTCTTTAGGAATACGGGTTATATTCAGTAATTCAAAAGCAAATCTTATATCGTATGAATCTTTTACATTTAAAATTTTTAAAGCTGAAGATTTAACTTTAAAAGGAAAATCAACATACTTACTGTCTAGGGTAAAATCATCAAAAATAATGCAAGGTACTTTTTCATAAAAATCCTTTTCTTGAGTATAGCCTAATGTGAAAGATTTATTTGCTGTCAAAACTGGCACGCCATTTTTGACATAATTTGTGTCACTAACTATATACTTATCGGGTCTTTCATAATTAAAGATTTCTTGAAATCTATGTTCTTGCCATGAATCAGTAAACCCTCTAAATCTTAGTTCTTGTGAAAATATTTTTTGTAAATATCCTTTTTTAAGCTTCTTAAGAAGCTCTAATTTTTGCGTGTGCTTAGCGATAAGAGAATCAATTTTTTTGAAAAACTCACTAATCTTCTCTTGTTCTGATAGCAAAGGGATGAATATTTTATGATTTTTAACTATATTTGAATTCAAATTTACTTGACTTCCTGGTTGACCATATTTACGCCAGATATCTTTGTGTAATTCTAATTGTTGAAACATAAAATCTATATTGAATTTGGGATTTAAAAAAATCAAAAAACCATCATGTACTCCTGTTTTTACATAATTAATTAAAGGTTTACCGACTGTGGCTGCAATACTTAACAATAGATGAGGATCATACAATACGCGAGTTTTTTGTTGTCCTAGAACAGACAACTTTTGGGTTAGTCTATGAATTCGCCCATTTTGTTCGGTTACATCTGCAATTCTTAACCAACCTACATCTGAATTATTGCTAAACCATTTAGCATCACTGATGGGTCTTGGAGAAGCACCTCTTACCACATCAGAAACTTCAGAAAATTTCTGCGGTAGCCACGCTTCTGTATACCCTTTGAATCTTAAATCAGGCTGAACTATTTCTTCTTGTTGTTTTTTCTTTTCAATCATAGCTACTTGCCTTCTTTTCTATGTGGTTTAGTTTCCACAAGTTGAGCTTCCATTTCAGCAAATTCAGCTTCAAGCTCTGCAATTTCTTTATCTAGTTTTGCAATTTCTGCTTTGACTTCGTTTATGTCAATCGGCTCTTCTTCTTCGAAAGTATCTACATAACGTGGAATATTTAAGTTGAACTCATTTTCTTCAATCTCATCGAAGTCGGCTACATGTGCGTACTTATCAACATCTTTACGTTCATTATAGGTTTCGATAATCTTGTCAATATCAGAATCACGAAGGATATTTTGTTTCTTGCCCTTTTCAAAGTCATTACTTGCATCAATAAAAAGAATATCCTTGTTAGCACGATTCTTATTGAACACTAAAACTACAGTTGGAATTCCGGTAGAGAAGAAGATTCCTGCAGGTAAACCAATTACGGCATCAAGCCAGTTTTTCTCAATGATTTTCTGTCTAATTGCACTCTCTGCAGCACCTCGAAACAAAACACCGTGTGGCAACACAATAGCCATTGTGCCGTCTTCTTTTAAGTGATAAAGCGCGTGCTGCACAAAAGCAAAATCTGCTTTAGACTTAGGAGCTAATCTACCGTAGTCTTTGAATCTTGGATCTTTAAGTTTATTAGCATTGTTATCCCATTTCTGTGAATATGGTGGGTTTGCAACTACTGCATCGAAACTACGTGGCCTATCAACACCATCAGTATCTGTTCCATCAGGCCAATCTTGTTCAAGAGTATCAGCATTGCGTAAATCCATATTTTGGTAATCCGTACCATGCATCATAAGATTCATTCGTGCAAGGTTGTAGGTTGTGGTGTTTAATTCTTGGCCATGAAAATGCACACTTCCCTTTTGTTCGCGACGTGGAAGTTCGTTCTTAACAGTAAGAAGTAGTGACCCCGAACCCATTGTAGGGTCATAAACTGTGAATTGTTTATCGTCAGGAGCATCTAAAGTTACAAGTTTTGCAAGCACTCTAGAAACTTGGTGTGGAGTATAGAATTCCCCTGCTTTCTTTCCTGAATTACCAGCAAATTGTGCAATCAAATATTCATAAACATCTCCCAAAACATCACGACCATTTTCTTGGTAATCAAATTCATTAACGAGTTCCACAATGCCTGTTAATGCTTTCGCTCGTGAAGTTGTACTTGTACCAAGCCTAGAATTGTTTAAATTAACATCAGCAAAAATCTCACGAAAATCTTGTTGTGCATTAACGTTTAACATCGCATTTTTATCAAACTCATCAAACATTTCTTGATAGTCGGAAGGCTGTATTTTCTTTTGTTCTGCTTTCTCCACAATAGTCGCCCAAGTAAACTCTGGCGGAATAACGTAACCTAGCCCCGATGATATTTCTTGAATATAATCTTCTAAATCATCACCTGAGGCTTGTTTACGATAAACATCATTAATGTTTTTATTATCGTCAAGGTCCAAAAGATTCTGGTCTTCTAAATACTTTTCCTGACGTTCAGACAGATAACGGTAAAACATGAAACCTAATATATAATTACGGAATTCACTAGCATCCATATTGCCACGCAAATTATTAGCCATTTCCCATAATTTAGCAGTAATATTTTGCGTGGCACTTTCTGTAGTAGATTCTATATTCTCTTTTTTATTTTCTGCGGTAGTCATTCTTATTCCTAATAGTTTTCAATTAGTTCATCTGCGAACTTCTTTAAAGATTCACGTAATTGTGTACGATATTTTAATTTTCTAAGGCTTCTTATCTCTTCTGTTTCTGCATACTCTTGATAATTGTCCTGACCTCGTTTAAGCAATTCAGATAGACTTCCTTCAGAATCAAGATCATCAGCTTTAAGAATATGCTTGTTTAACATAGACTTTAGGATTTTATCTTGAGAAGCTGGCAGTCCCCAAGTAATTCTGAAGTTACGAATTTCTTTCTGGCGTGCCTCTTTATTATGATCCTGAATAGCTTGGTTAACTTGATGTGCTTCCATAGGATACTCTGGAGCAACCTCACCTTCATCAAGAGCATTTATATAACGTTCAGTTTGTTTAGCAATTTTACGATCCTCCATTTGTCCAGTTTTTTGAGTTAACTCTTTACGAGCACTTGCAGCCTTTTCAGTATCATTTTCGTGAAGCGCATTAGCATAATCTGCGATCAATTCGCTAATGTAATCAAAATTGACTTCTACATCATTGATATGAGTCATATCGAAGCTCAAATCAGTAAACAATACTCCTTGGTTTTCTGCCATTCTTTCTTTAAGATCATTAGTCAGTGAACCAGTTAACCTTTCTTCTTGTTCTTTTGAAATCTCTAACTGTCCAAGAAGTTTCTCAGGTTCATCATAATTATAGTTATCGTCTTGTTTAAGCTCGTTCACTAACTTGTTATACTTACGCATCAGGTGTTGCAACTCCTCTTGTTGAGCTTCACTGTGTGGGAGTTGTTCAAAATCATCAGTTAGTTCTGAAATTTTTTCCAGGTTTTCTTGTGCTTGCTGTAGAGTCTCTTCATAGGGTTTAGCAATAATATCAGCATCTTCGCTGCCTGGTTCTTCAATTCTTTCAATTTTATCTAATTCTGCAGATGCTCTATCTGCAAAAGTGGCAAGAGCTTCATTCATTAACTTTTCAGAATTAGCCGGCCAGCGATAATTAATAACACGTCCATGTGGTTTTAGCTCAAAGTTATGCATGCGGTTAGTACGGGAATATGCTTGCACTAACCCAGCACCTTTAAGAGTTCTATCCACATATAAAGTATTCAGTTCAGCAGCATCAAAACCAGTAAGTAACTGATCAACGACAATTACTAGATCAAGATATTTACCGTCGCTAACTTTTTTATTAGCACGCTCCATAACACTCTCAAAATATTCTTTAACTTGATCATCACGGTATGGAGTGCCAAACTCTTGCTCATAATCATCCATAACTCTACGCAAGGATTTATTTTTGTTTAGCATATTCGTACTATTACTAGTATCTTGCGAAAAAGTTACAGTTACTTTAAGATGTTTCTTACCTGCGGCAACAAGCTCTTTATTCTTACGTTTAAATGCATCATAATACATCATTGCCATTGGGGTTGAAGGGTTATTTCCTCCAACATGCGTGGTCAACATTGCATTATATCGATAATCATTAGAACGATTACGCCAGTTCTCGACTATATCATCAACAACTAGACGCACATGTGTTTCGTTCTTATCGTAAACACTTGTCGAAACCATGTCGTCCATATCTTCATCTTTTAGATTTTCAAGCCGTTCTTGAATTTTTTCTTCAGACCATTTTGGATATTTTTCCTTGAAGAATCCTGGAAGATACTCCTCTTTAAGAGTCTCTGGAGGTAGCGTTGTCTTAAAGTCAACTTTAAAACCAAGTACATTCCTATCCGAAATAGCTTCACGAATAGTGTAAACATGCAATGGTTCACCAAAAATATCAGCAGTAGTGACACCTTCAAAACGCGGAGTACCTGTGTAACCAACCCAAGCTGCTTTAGGGAAAGAATTCTTAATGTTTTGGAGCATATCTCCTGCAACTGAACGATGTGCTTCATCTACAAGAAACACAATATTTTGATCCGGAACTTTAAACTTGCTATTTTTAACAAAATTATCCATCTTTTGGATAGAAGTTACAATAACGCCCTTATCATTTTTAAGTTTCTTCGCTAAATCTCTCGTATTGGCAGTTTCGGAAATTACACCACCTTTATTGTTGTCTAAAGAGTCAGGGTCATAAGCCTGATAATTTTCAAAAGTTTGATTGGTTAAAGCAACACGGTCTACCATAAAAACAACTTTGTCAACATTAGGTAAACGCGAAGCAAGCCAAGCTGTCTTGAAACTTGTGATAGTTTTACCAGAACCTGTCGTATGCCAGATATAACCTGCTTCTGTAGCATCGTATCCAAACTGAATAGACCGGATTTTCTCAATAACTCGCTTAGTGGCGTAAACTTGATAAGAACGCATTACTTTCAACATTTGGTTACCAGCTGTTCCGTCAAGAATCATATAGCTAGTAGCCATTTGATGAGCCATTGGAATTGAAAGAACTAAGTTAGAGAACTCTCGCCAATCACGCACTACAGTATTATCTTTTTCACGTTGCCATTGGAAGGCAAAATCCTTATTAAACTTTCCTGACACAGTATTAGCCATATATCGAATACTTGTTGGAGTCATTCCCACAAGAATTTGCACTGTCGAAAAAATATCAGTGTACTGCTGTTCATCAATATATTGCTCCATTTGATTTAAAGCTTCATTAGCATTATGAGAATTAGTTTTCTCTTCAATTTGAATAATTGGTAAGCCATTGATTAACAAAGTAGTATCAAAACGGCGAGCTTTACGGTTTGCGATAATAGCTTTACGTTCAATTTGATTTACTACTTGGTAAACAGTATTTCCTGCACCTACTTGTGCTTGGTCGAAAACTGTTAAGTAAACATGTTTCCCATCTTCAAGGTCAACTTCTACCTGGGAAACACCGTTGAGTCCATAAAGAAATTTACCTGCTTCAAAAGGAGTTTTAAGTGTTGTAATTTCACTCTTTACTTGTGCAAACTCTGCTTCAGTAAGCTTTTTCTTAAGTTTATCTTGATTATTTTTCTCAAGAATTTCTTTAAAGTTGTCCCAAAGATCCTCTGTAGTTTTAATATCAGATCGGTACTGCCATTGTTTTGATCCACCAATATTTGTTAAATGTTCAATGAGTTCATTCTCAAATTCTAGTTCATTCATTAATTTATCCACTCGTAACTATTAATGCTATTAATTTGTAATTATTAAATAATATAGTTCTGTGTTTAATTATAAAGTACACAAATAACCAAGAAAAATTTAAAGTTAAAACTAAAAACTAAGGGAATGTCCCATATAAGTTAGAGCTTTATCATGAGAATAGTAGCGTTTAAGTTGGTATAAGCAATCTAAATTGATTGAGTTGTTTGTGGCTGGCAGTACTGCTAGAACCGCAATTCTAGATAAGTTACTTACTACAAGACATAATTTTGTTATACCAGCACATCTAAATATCTACATTTCAGCAAACGTAACTAACCTACACCCAACTTTCTCAGCAAGCTCTCTGCATTCCTTAGTAAAACCAGTTTTGGCAAATAAATACAAATGCTTTGTTGGATAGTAAAATAGTTCGCTATTCTTAATAAGCTTCTCTAAAGTTGAAACTCCAACTAAATTCTTGCTCCATTTACATTCGCCGAAGTAGCCTACTAACCCATCGAAATCATGGCCAACTATATCTATTTCGACTTCTTTTCGAGTCTTATCATCTGTGCCCCACCACAAACCAATTCTTTGGAAAGGTGTTGGCACGATTGAAGTGTCGTCATAGTGTTTCCATAAATAATCTCTTGAAAGTTCTTCAAAATTAGCGGCTAAGAAATGTGGTATTTCTTTTTCTATAGCTAACCAAATATCTATTTCTTGCTCAATGAAATCAATATTTTTAGGAATAAAAGTGTGCCAGAATCTAAACATTCCATCAGCTATACGATATAAAGTTCTCTTAGTTTTAGGTTTGTCAATTTCAGTTATTGGGACAATCTTTTCAACTATTCCTAACGCAATCAGCTCTCTTAAATAACTCGTAATTGTAGAGCTAGGTATCTGGGTTTTAGTAGCAATATCATTTTGCTTAGAAGCTCCTTCAGCAATAGCTGTAATAATCGAGTTGTAATTGATAGGGTTACGTAATTCTTGTTTTAATAAATTTGAAGGCTCTTCAAAAAGATAGGCATCTGGAGTTAAAAAACTATCTGATATATTCTCTCTCAATGTTTCTTCTGTATTTATTAACGATAGGTAACGAGGGATACCTCCAGTAATGGCATGCAAAGTGAAAGCAGTCTCTTTGTCCAACTTTGGAAAATATTCACAAGTTTCGTCAAAATTAAATGGCTTAATTTTAAATTGTCTAGTTCTTCTGCCATAAAGTGGGCTCTGATAACCTAACACTTGATTTTCCATAAATGACATAGATGAACCACAAAGAATTAAAAACAATTTACTTTGCAAAAAATGATGATCAATGAAATATTGCAAAATTGAGCTAACTGCCGGACTTGCTTTAGCTAGAAAAGGATATTCATCAATTACTAGCACTAATCGTTCTTTCTCAATATTTTTAGCTAAATACGAAAATGCCTCATCAAAGTTTTTAAAACTAGCTTCAACAGGGTTTTCTTTATCTTCAAAACTCAAAATTGCTTTACTAAATCTAGCTAAGTTATTAGCTGCATTCTCTTCTACTCCAGTAAAATATATTGCCTTTTTATCTTTCAAAAACTCATTAATTAGAGTAGTTTTCCCTACGCGCCTACGACCATATATAATTGCAAACTCAAAAGAATCTTTCGCATACATCTTATTTAGCTTTTTGAGTTCAGATTCTCTACCGACAAACATGGACATTCCTTAACATTATCGTGATAAACATTATCGTAATCATGTTTATCACGATAATGTTACTTATAAGAATGTTAGCATGTAAAAACTTTTATCAGTATTAAAACCATCAATAAAATTCCCACTATAAATATGTCACAAATAAATTATGTGGGAAAATAGCAATTAAATGTTATAGATTCCCTCTAGCAGAATAGAGACACCGTGAACTTAGGAAAGCAGTTACACAAGCTTGGCGCTTTTGCATTTAAACATCCTGGACGAGTTATTGGAATATGGGCTGCTATTATCGCAATCCTTGCCCCATTAGCAATTCACTTTATGCAACCATTGTCGAATGCTATTGCCATTCCAGGAACTCAGGCGCAACAATCTATTGATCAGATTGAGAAAGTCTTTCCCGATAGTGCCGGTGGTTCTGGTCGAATAGTTTTCCACACCACTGATAGTAAGAAGATTACTGACGACAAAACTCAGATTGAGGCAACTGTAGATAAACTCAGTAAAGTTGATGGCGTAACTATGGCGGTCAGTCCTTTTGCAAATTCTTCTTTCATTTCCAAAGACGGCAAGACTGCTTATTCACAAGTTCAACTTAAGAAACAAGTGGGTTCAATTGACGAGGTAACTTTCGACGGAGTTACCAAGGCTGTTGATGAGGCTCGCACAAAAGGTCTCCAAGTGGAAATGGCTGGCGATGTAATTAACTCTGTACCTAGCGAATATATTAGTATCGGTGAAGTTGTAGGTGTATTCATTGCCTTAATGGTACTGTTAATCACTTTCGGCTCATTGGTCGCAGCTGGCATGCCGCTTGCTAGTTCGTTGCTAGCCGTTGGTGCAAGCATGGCTGGGTTGTTTGCTTTGGATAAAGTTTTGGACATTAACTCCACCACTCCAGTGCTTGCAGTTATGTTGGGCCTTGCTGTTGGTATTGACTACGCACTATTCATTATTAATAAGCATCGTACTTTAGCATTATCTGGTAAATCCTATGAAAATGCTGCAAGCAAAGCACTTGGAACTGCAGGTAACGCAGTGGTTTTCGCCGCTATGACAGTAATTATTGCCCTTGCAGCTTTGAGCGTAGTTAATATTCCATTCATGACAATCATGGGATTAGTGGGAGCTGCAAGTATTGCAGTAGCGGCTCTCTCAGCATTAACTTTAACTCCAGCTTTCCTAGGTCTTGCTAAGGACAAAGTCTTTGGTAAAAAGCAACGTAAAATTGTGGAAGTTGCACAAAAGAATGACGCCCCTGTTAAAAATGATAAAGAAGCTAAGAAAACTAATCGTTGGAGTAAGCTCATTACTTCGCGCCCAATACCAGTTTTGTTAGCTGCAATAGTTGCTATTGGGGCAATTTCAATCCCGATGAAAGACTTACAGCTTGGCTTGCCTTCTGACCAGTACTCCCCTGCTGACACTACGCAAAAGAAAGCATACGATTTATTGTCTGATGGCTTCGGAGTTGGCTTTAACGCACCGCTTGTGGTTATGACTGAGAACCTACCTAAAGTTAGTGATGCTGATAAGAAGGTAGTTCGTGATCAGGCGATGGCACAATACAATAAACAAGTTGCTGAAGCTACTCGTAAACAACAGCAGATGTTCCAGCAACGTATGCAACAAGCTACTACTTCACAACAAATGCAAGCTGTACAGCAAGAGATTACTCGTGCACAAGCTCAAGGGCAGGCACAGCAACGTCAAGCGTTAGCTAAAATTGATAAGCAAGTTAATGAGTACGCAAAATATGTACAACTTAAGAAAGTTTCTGACAATATTGCAAAGCTTGATGATGTGCAACAGACGGTACCTGCAATGGTAACTGATGATGGAACTAAGGGCATTATTCAAGTAATTCCGAAGTCTGCTCCTTACGATAAACAAACTTCAGATTTGATTACTAACCTGCGTAATACTAGTACTCAAAAGTCGGTAACTGGTTCTGATTCAGTGAAGCTGGGCATTACTGGATCTATTGCATTGCAGGACGATATAAACAGCAAGCTAGGCGCTGCTTTACCACTATATATTGCAATGGTTGTGGGGCTTTCACTAATCCTATTGATGCTTGCATTCCGCTCAATACTAGTTCCAGTCAAAGCAACTGTAGGATTCCTACTGACTTTGGGGGCAGCTTTTGGTGCATTAGTAGCAGTATTCCAGTGGGGTTGGTTCGGTATCGCACACGCACCTGGGCCAATCGTTAGCTTCATACCAATCATTGCAACCGGCATATTATTCGGTCTTGCAATGGACTACGAATTCTTCCTAGTATCAGGCATGCATGAAGCTTATCAACGCACCAAAGATGCTGATGAGTCAGTAGTGCATGGGTTTAACGTCGGAGCCAAAGTAGTTACTGCAGCGGCAATCATTATGATTAGCGTATTCGCTGGGTTCGTAATGAACGAAGATGCCACAATCCAAGCCATTGGCTTCATCTTAGCGTTCGGTATTATGATTGATGCCTTTGTCGTTCGCATGACTATTGTGCCAGCAGTTATGAAACTGCTTGGTGCACGTGCTTGGTGGCTACCAGAATGGTTAGATAAGAAACTACCACACGTTTCTATTGAAGGTGAAAATTGAGGAAACTAAAGAATTTAGAAATATTTAAGCCTAGCTACATTAGCGTATCCCTAAACCCTCTAATACATCATCAACAATCCATAACTCTACCTTAGAAAGTTTCATTCTAACTGACTCCGTAAGTGCTAAATTCGCAAAAGATTCAAGAACCTCTGATATATCTTCACTTTTTATCATGCCCATTTCAGTGAAACGTATAGCTAATGGTAAAGGAAGTCCATATTCATCAAGTTCTAAAAGACATGGCGAGAGGAAAAGGCTTTCCATTTGAGATATATACAAGTCATAGTTAGCAAGAGGTTCACCCATTGTATAAGCAATCTCATTATATATAAATTGACATGCACTTAGAAGCGACGGGATTGTGTATCCCATCCAATTACGTTGAAAAGACAAGATATCTGTTATGACGTCACTTAGTTCTGAATTTTCAAACTTAAAGTTAGCTTGCCTGTTAATCAGTAATGAAAAATTACCTTTAGAGTCACGCACTGATGCCAACATGCCTAATAAACGTTTAATGTGCATCCCTCTACGTTGTCGAGGGAGCAAAAGGTAGTTAAAACCAAACTCAAGAACTTCTCTGGCTTGCGTATAAGTTGGGATACCAGACCATGCAAAACTTCTTCTTAAGAAGGGGTCTTTAGTTATTTTTTCTGCAGCTAACACCTGTAATTCGGGATCAAAACCTATATTTTTCTTAATAGTTTCAACAGAAATAAATGGTTGTTGAAATACATCTTTAAGGCGACTTTTCGAAGTATCAGATAAATCAGAATAAGGTATTTGAACTATTGATGATAATGGTGCTTCCTCAGTTTGTGATTCAATTGGAATGTCTATTTCCATTTTTTCAATATTTGGCGGTGGCATATATGTTATTACTTTCCCAACAAAATGGCTTGACATACGTCCTGCCCGTCCTTGGACATTGCTAAAAGTAAAATAATCTATAGGCTTTTTATCGATTTTTTTATCATAGACTATTACATTTTTTGCCGTTGTATTCACGCCTTCTATTAAAGTAGAAGTGCAAACTAAAGTATTTATATAACCATCATTAAACAATCTAATCATAATACGCTGTATACTGCGAGGTAGAGGTCCTGTATGGGCGCCAATACCAGAGTTTAATGCTTTAACAATGCGCCATTCAGAATGAAAATTCTCTGATATCCAATCTGCAACTAAACGAGCAAAAATCTTCGTCTTTGGTTCTTTTGTAAAATCTGAAATTTCAACAGCTACTTTTTCTGCCCTTGATGGAGATGAAACAAATACTAACGTGGAATCATTATTTAATAACTCCCAGTATGTTCTCATATCCACTAAACGTTTTTCATCCTCAATAAAATCTCGCTTATAAACATCAACTGCTACAGTCTTATATTTAGAAACGTATAAGCTTTCTACTAAATCCGTATCTAAAGCATTAGAAAGAGAATCAACATTTGGTCCGGTTAGATAATATTGAGCACAAGTAGATCTAAGTTTTCGCCAAGCTATATTTAGCATACTCATTCTCAGGTCATCTGGATTAGTTGACCCTAGTTTATAGAATTCGTCAATCATGAAAAAATCTACAATTGGTATATCTTCAAATTCTAAAAAACGCTCTTGAGTAAGAACATAAATGTTACGTTCCTTTAATTCTTGAGAAGGATGCGTAATAAAGTTATAGATATCGTTAAATTTAACTAAACGACGACGCACTTCATCTATAAGGGATATAGTCGGCACAATTACAACTATATTATTCCATTTTTTTGAAGCCACGAGTGCATCAAGTATTATCGATTTACCAAACGATGTGGGTGCCGACAGTATTACATTTTCTCCATCAAGTAAACGATAAAATACATTTGCTTGCTCTTCGTGAAAAACAAGGTTACCTTTATGCATATAAACATTAGGGCGATGAAATTCATAAGCAATAGCTTCTGCTGTTCCTAACTTATTTTTCTCAATATTTATATATGGATAAAGACCAAAATGTGCGCATAATGAATCTATCACGGATCCCATATGCTCGGGTATATCGTATTTATCTAGAAACCTAATCAAGGATTCTCTACCTTCATCATTATTATTAGGCATACGTGTATACTTAGCAATTTCACGCAATATTTTAAACTGCTCATCATCTTGTTTCATGATTAATACCTTATTATTTATATCTTTTGATATGTCTTCAACAAATCATCGGCAATACCTCTAACTGACTTGGTATTTTCTAGGGGAAGAGCAATAAAGTATATTGTCAGAGGATACTTAATCTCCAACTTATTTTGAAGATCCTCCCAAACGTCCTTTGCCTCATTGATGAATTCTATAATATATTTATCATTAACTTCATCATGATTAGCAATAGCATCTGATTGATAAGTAATGAATATAGGCAATACTAAACGTTTCATGATTAAATCAAGAGAAGTATTTTTATCAAGAAGGTCCGCTAGCTTTTCTTTATACGGCCAGCTATCATCAAATTTATTTGTTATTGCAATAAATTCACGTCTTAAAAAATCAGTATCAACATGCGCTTTAAGACTTGCAACTGCATCCCGTACTGCGCCATATTTTGAAGTATATAATTTAGCTTCACCAAGCCAAAGATCTAGATTTTTGTTTGAATCCACTACAACATGTACCGAATCAAATCCTTTAACTGTATCGTTAGCTGCATCTTTAAAATAAATTTTACTTACAGCTGGCTCAGCATTATAAAAATCACGAAGAATTCCATGCAAAAATAATTCTCCAAAATCACCACGTTTATCATACTTATCAGTTGTATAGACCATATTTGCTGAACGAGACAGAGCTTCTGCTGCACTATTACCATCTATTTTCTTCCACTCAGAATAGTTGAGAGCAAATGAAGTTAAATGGCGTTGAAAGAAATCTCGAACAAGTTCTTCAGCTCTCCATCTAGACAGTTCATAACCTACACAAAATACACAAAACTCTGGTTCATCATTTCCACGAGGAATAAGAAGTGGTTTTTTATCCACACAGCTCCTTTGCCAGTTTATCAATATACTAATAATTGTACTTATAAAAAATATGTATTTACAAGTATCAATAAATAAGGCTAAAAGCTAGCTTTTGTTAGCTTCTTCACAAACTGTGCGCACCATTTTTTCCAATACATAAACTGGTGCTCGGCTACCACCTTTAACATCATAATCTGCCTGCGCAACTGCTTGAATAGCATTAGTTAAAGACTCAGGAGTCCAGCCACGCAAATCTCGTTTTGCTTGCTGTGCTTGCCAAGGAGCCATGCCAAACTCCTTTGCCAATGCACCTGGCGCTCCAGATTTATCAGAAATCTTTGCCATGGTACGAAGTTTGGAAGCGGTTGCTGCCACAAATGGAACTGGTTCCACACCAGTGGCTAGCGCATAACGTAACCCAGCGAGAGCCTGCCCCATATTGCCGGCAATAATGGCATCCACGACCTTAAATACTGTTACTTCTACTCGATCACCGTAATACTTATCGACAATCTCTTCAGTAACTGTACCTTTGGTATCATCCATCAACTGCTTGGCAGCATTGCCAAGTTCAGAAACGTTTTGTCCAATAGAAGTGATTAAAGTACGAACTGCCATTGGCTCAATAATGCGATTCTTTTCCTTAAACAAATTGCGCACAAAAGCAATACGTTCAGTTTCCTTAGTCAATGGCTTGGCATCAATAACTTCAGCAGATTTCTTCAGCTGAGTTAAAACTTTCCTACCTTTTTGTCCACCAGCATGATGATAAACCGCATAAATATCAGGATTCTTACTAGCAATGAACTCCAAAATATCTTCCATGAAGTCAGTAGACATCTTCTCCAACTTATCGAAGAACACCAGCTTTTCTGCTGCAAACAATGAAGGGGCAACTACCAAGTTAAGCTCTCCAGCTTGATACTCACTTGCATCAACTTCATGGGCTTCAATCTCAGGGAAATCAGCAAGGACCTTGTCCTTAATTTCCCGCTTTGCTTTCATGACAAGGAAGTATTCAGAGCCTTGGATTAGGTATTGGTGTTGCATAGTTCTAGGTTAGCATTGTATGAATAATCCTTAAAAGATTCACTGTTACTTTAATAAAAGTACACTTTCCTAATTAATAACTAAAAAAGCTGAGAGAAAAATAAAAACCTATAATAGCAATATGTTATCTCATGAAATATTTGGTGAAGTACCAAATGTCAGAAATGCCTAATTAACGAAGAGATATATAAAAATGATGGAGTTGACCTAGTGCTTTGCCCTATCAGCTTCAAGCCTCTCAGGAGTCATATTTTCTATTGCAGAAACAAGGCCTGAGTCATTAAAAACAATCTTAGCTTTCTTGATGACTCTATTAATATCATTGGTAGACCAAGCTGGCAAAGAATAAACCAAAAATAGATTACTAAAAACATCCAAGTATTCTGCAGCTGCTGGCATTGAAATATCCATATCTCGAGCACAATTCGCCTTCACAAATTCTTGCCCCGTTCCTACTGCCAACAAGTTTAACGCTTTAATGAGCTGCTCTTTTGGCTTATAGGACGCAAATGTTTCTTGGTCCTTCTCAATTAAACTTTCCAGATAGCTAATGAGGTTAACCTGAGCAGCTGTAAAGTTATTAGCTGTAACTACTTCAGGATAACCGCCTCTAACCATCGGAAAGAAATAATCTTGCTGCTTAAAAGCACTTTTATACTCCAAGATATCTCTAAAATCAGCATCATTGCTTTCCAAAAGGTTTTCAAGCTTAGGTTCAGAGTTATTTATTTCCGATTCACTTAACGGGTCGAGAGTAAGCCTAACAACGCGGCCAGCTAAAGAGTCTGGAGCTTTATAAGAAGAAAGAGTTAAAAGCAACTGCCCAGGACGATTATCGTCATCCACTTTCATTTTCATGATACGCCAAAGGTCAGGAGCCAACTGAACTTCATCGATAATCAACAAGCCTTCAGGATTTTGGTTAATAAAAAACTTTGGATCCGAATTTGCTCTCTCCAACTCCTCCGGGTCATCAAGAGTAACGTACATAGAGTTAGGAATTTCGTTTTTAATCTCTTTGACTAAAGTGCTCTTGCCCACCTGGCGCGCACCCTGCAAATAAACAATGCGAAAGTATTTAAGTGCCTCTAGCACCTGAGTTTTCATTGATCTTTTTATCACTGCCAGCACACCTCACTCCTTTAGCACTTTAATTCCACACCCCACTACACTTTAGTTTGCCACCCCATAACTCCTTAATTCCACACCACATCTAATCTATTAGTGCCAAATCCATTTCAATACTGTCTTTTTCTATAAGACCCAAACCTACTGTAGAGCAGGTATCGTGGCATGTGTAACGCCACGATAGATAGCTATCAAACTACCCCACAAAGATTGTTTAACGTTGATACCAAAGAGTCCACTCCTATATTCTGCATGAGCCTTGATAATCTCAGGAAGCTCAGTGGCTAAAGTCTGCTCATCCATAGACTCACATCCCCTTGAAAGCATACAGCCCAAACAGCTAGCAATGATATCTGGTGAGCCCAGATACGAGCTCACTTTACTACTAACTTGTACCAATTCTTTCTCACTAATACCGTAATCTTGCACAACCTTAGCAGTCTGATGCCCTGTAATATGCAAAATAGTTTCTGCCAGATTGTATTCTTTTTCTATATCGTAATCAGAGAGATCATCATATATTTTGGCATGATATTTACCCAATTTACTCGTGAGCTTGCAAAAATCGTGGACAAAACGTTCATTATCTGCAGCCAAAATCTCTTCATGTAAACATAGGATTTCCCAAGGGTCTTGCTCATCTTCTTCAGAGAGTGCTAACACTTTCTTAATAAAGGCTAACGAATTCTCATTCGGGCTATACAAAACTTTAGTATGCAGTGCAACTGCAGCATGTAAGACAAGTGCCATGAACTCTTCTTCCCCTTTAGGAATTTCACCCGCGACACTATTCACAGCAAGTATGATGAAATCTTTCAGATCTTTTAACTGTTCATCGTACATACCCACGTCGATGTCAGCCAAAAGCCCTGTATACTCACTAGGCCATTTCTCAAAAGGCACAAAATCTGCCATAGCATAATTATCTGAAATAGAATCATCAAAGTCAGAAATTAGTTCATAAAAGGCTTCATTCTCGTCTTCAAAACGTTCATCTTCTTCAAGATTACTTTCAATCAAGATAGGTTCATCTTGCCAATCAATAACCTGATACAACAGCTTAAACACTGCCTTTTGCTCTGGCAGTTTCATACCAACATACTTTTTGGCAGCTGCTACGAGTTTCTCCACACTTTTAGGGCTTAAATTGTACAACTCATGCAGAAGAGGCAGAAGGAATACTTGAGCATCCAAATCAAAATCAGATTTAAACTCCCCTAACCCTTCTTTACCCAACTGACGAAGCATTAGTGGGTATGCAAAATCTGGATGAACCTCAAGCTTCTTAAATGTCTCTGCATTTGAATTATAGTGAGTTGACTGCTCTAGCGGAAATTTCACTACTGCTCGATAACCTTTTATACCTTTTGTTTTCTGAATCCGGGCTCGTTCATCAAAAAGATAAAGCTTAGGTGCTTCAGTAAACATAGATAATAGATACATTTGTGAGGCAAAGGCAGCATCTATAGCAACATGCACGTTGAAAGTACCTTTTCAGTAATGTAATGACATTTAAGTGCAACAATACCTGGAACTCTTTTATCATTTCGTTTGAGCGCAGAAACAAACTCTACAACTAGGTTAGTATCACGAGGTATTAGCTTTTGCTTATCAGCAGGAATCTTACCTACGAACGCAGACACTCGGTACCCATCCTCGCTAATCAACGACACCAACCTGACATTCTTCGGTTCAATAACTGTATGCATTCTAATCACTTCTCCTAATGACGGAATTTCTTATATTCACATCATATTAGTCACCACTGACAAGTTGCTTTTGCCTTTAATTCACAGGGCACGATAGCAAATGGTGTGAATGGGAAACTGCCTGGAATGTCTGCTAATCAATACTTCATGCAAGCTAGCGGAACCACATATGATTAGTTCCCTAAACTATCTGCAAAGTCTAAAACAGCACTGCCTTCTTTATCGCTTCTCATAATTTTAGTATTTAGCTCTTCTAAAACGGCTAAAGTATTCTTATGCGGATGCCCATACTTATTCTCCTTCCCACAGCTAATCAAGGCAACCTGTGGTTTAACTTTCCTAATCAGTGCTGGGTCTGAAGTTTTCGAACCATGGTGACCCACTTTCAAAACATCATGATGTTGGACTTTATTGTAAATTTTCTGATGAACTTCTTTCTCACTATCCCCTAAAAACAATGCAGTGTAATCATAATCTTTTGTATAAATTTTAGTGCTTAACACGATGGAAGTATTATTGAGCTCATCATCAATTGGTTTCTTATCCGGCCATAAAACTTGCCATTGCACATTTTGAGTCTCACCACTCATTCCCTTTTGCACATGCTTTATTGGAATATTTTGTGCATCTAAGTTCTTAGTTATTTCAGCTTCAATTTTGTCTTCCAAACCATTCTTAGGTAAGAAAACCTCATGAACTTTGGTCATTGCTAACACTGTTTCATAACCTTCAAAATGATCCTCATGCAGATGCGTAATGACTAGCAAATCAACCTCTTTAACTTTGAACTGCCTTAGACACTTCCGAATATTGTCATCAGGGCCAGCATCAATCATCATCACATGATTATCGTAAGTTGCAATAAGATAACCATCCCCTTGCCCCACATCGCATTGCACAATATCACCTGGCTCTAGATTACTGGTATTGAACAAGTACTTATCAACACTTAATTGAGTAGTGAACCAAGTTAAAAGACTTAAAATCATGAAGGTCTTGCGCAGCGGAATAGTATGTTTCATTAGGAAATAAGTAAGCAAATAAACTCCTAACACCAAAAACAAACCATAATATCCTTGTGGAAAAATCAGCTTTGTAAGTGGTAATTTCTGCGGTAGTTGAGCCACCCAAATAATGTAATTGGTTAAGACATCGGATACTGGCAAAATACCTAGCTTTAG
Organism: Micrococcaceae bacterium; assembly: GCA_047606545.1. Lineage (GTDB taxonomy): Bacteria > Actinomycetota > Actinomycetes > Actinomycetales > Micrococcaceae > JASGDC01. The sequence goes on from JASGEI010000020.1 coordinate 151,814, forward strand.
AAACGGAAAGATAAAAAGCACATAAGCCAGCAAACTAACGATAGTTACCGCAGGTAACACTAAGATATTTGCTAGCACCGAATAAAATGGAATGCCTTCCTGCAACAAAACTGTAATAGGCAAACACCAAAGTTGAGTAACTAGAGGGATAGCTAAAACTGTGGCTAATTTCTTGCCCAGATATTTCTGAAACAATTCAATACAAGGTGGCCCAGAAATCACAATAGCCATGCTCGCAACTACTGATAATAAGAAACCATAGTTCAAACTCATCCAAGGATCTATGACGAGGATTAATAAGATAGTGCAAGCAATTGCATGCTGAAAATTAACTTTCTTATCAAAAATAGTCCAAAGCAATGCTAACCCAGCCATTAACCCAGCACGCATAGCACTTGCTTCAAAACGAACTAAAAAGAGAAATAGGGTTAATACGACAAGCTGCACTACACATCTAAAAGCAACTGGAAAACGATATAACTGAAACAGCTTTGCACTAATTAACAGCACTAAAGCACAGTTAGCTCCTGATACAGCCGTGATATGAGTAATCCCAGCAGTTTTGAACTGTTCTTTCAACTCTTTACTATGTTCCGAAGTGTCACCATAAAGAAATCCTGGTAGCAGTAATTTCGTCGCTTCGTTTCCACTACTGATTACTTCTACAAAATTATGCCTACTTTTTTGGATGCTCTTTAACCATTCAGGTGTATCGGCAACTATTCGTGGTTTACTTTTCAGTTTTATAAAATAAGCATTACCTTCTTTGGCTTTAGTTAGCTGAACTTCAGCTACCAAAGTTTGATGGTAGAAATATGTGTCAGAGTTATTTTTATCTACAGTTAGAAAAGCCTCAATATTCTTTAACTCATTGTTAATTACCTTAATTTTTGCCTTAACAAACTGCTCTTTACCGGCCTTAATATCACCTAAAAGTTTAAGTTCCACATTAACTTCGGATTTAGGTAATTCAGTTATAGTTCTACGCTCAAAAGTTCCAATGCTATGAGCGGTAACCAAACACAATATGGAGCAAACAAAAGCAATTATTGCTAATAAACTCTGCAGTTTTGGTTTCTTGCAAACATACAGATAAATCAATAGGGCAATGGCGATCAGTATATGTAAAAAGAAACCAGCTTGCAGTGCAAATAATCCAAACTGTAATGACGCATAAGTAATAACTAAGACATAGCAAACACAGCTAAGCAATAAGTTTTGCTGTTTAAAAAGTGACAAGGTCTTTCAAACTTTCCAGTATCTTTGGCCCAATACCAGGAATTTCATCTAAATCTTCGAGAGACTTTATTGGTTTTTCTTTACGATGTGCAATAATCTTTTCCGCCATTGCTGGACCAATCTTAGGCAATTCTTCAAGTTCAGCAGCACTTGCTTTGTTAATGTTTATCTTCTTACCACCAACACCATCACTTCCTGAAGTAGCTTCACCACCAGGTTCAGCAGCTTGTTCTCCAACTTTAGGAATTACAATCTGTTCACCGTCTTCTACTCTCTTGGCAAGATTGACAGCATTCTGATCTGCTTCAGGTAAAAATCCTTCAGCTTTCTCAACTACTGAAATTACAGTACTTTCACTCTCAAACTTATATACCCCTGGCTTCTTAACTGCACCTACAATATGAACAGTTACTTCACTAGCATTGTGAAAAGCACTCTTACTAACCTGCGGATGAGCTGCATTAACTTCCTTATTTTTAGGTAGCACAAACTGCAAAATTACGAAAACTATTGCCGATAAAACCAACAACATCAAAGCTGCAGAAACATAGATTTTCCAACGCCCAGAAACTGCACGATGAGCTTCGTCAAAAGCTCTTTCAATATCAAAATTCATGCTTAAAATTATGGGCAACTTACGAAAAAGTATCTTAAAATAAAATGAAAAAGTGCAAAAAGTATTTCCTAAGTTTTGTGGAGGAAATATTGATTGCGCTATTGTTCTACAACTTTATATAACTCCCATTCCCTTATTTGATAGACTACTATCATGGCTAAATCATCATTAGAAACTGATACCGTAATTCACGGTGATTGTGTAGAAATCTTAAAAACATTACCAGATAATTCTATTGACTTAATTTTTGCAGACCCACCATACAACTTGCAGCTTAAAGGGGAACTATGGCGCCCTAATAACACTAAAGTGTCGGCTGTTGATGATGATTGGGATAAATATGACAGTTTTGAGGTGTATGATGATTTTACAAAAAATTGGCTTAAAGAATGTCAACGGGTATTAAAGAAAAATGGTTCATTGTGGGTAATAGGTAGTTACCATAATATATTTAGAGTTGGAAAAATATTGCAGGACTTAGGCTATTGGATTTTTAATGATATTTTATGGGTAAAAACTAATCCCATGCCTAACTTTAAAGGAACTCGCTTCAATAATTCTCATGAAACTTTAATATGGACAGGCAAATCAGATAAATCTAAGCCAACATTCAATTATAAAACTATGAAAACACATAATGAAGATAAACAAATGCGTAGCGACTGGCATATTCCAATATGTAGCGGAAAAGAGCGTATAAAAATAGACGGTGTTAAAGCACATTCAACACAAAAACCATTAGCGTTACTTCGTAGAATAATTAATGCGACTTCGAAACCTGGGGACATAATCCTAGATCCTTTTCTTGGCAGCGGTACAACTGCTGTAGCCGCAAAAGAAATGAACAGGAAATATATAGGTATTGAAAGAGATGATACGTACATTGAAGTTGCAAAAAAGAGAATTGAAGATACTCTTGCCCTTGGCATGGATTATGTTTCTACAAAACTAGAAGAAAAACCACCAAGAGTAACTTTTGGGACTTTAGTAGAAACTGATTTCATTAAAGTAGGCTCGAAACTTACCAGCAAAGATGAAAAGCTTTCTGCAGTTGTCACAGCTAATGGTTCAATAAAAAGTGGTGATATAGAAGGGTCAATTCATAAAGTTGGTGCTGTTCTACAGAATAAACAAGCATGCAATGGTTGGACTTTCTGGTACATGAATGACAATTTAATAGATGAAATAAGACAAAAGTATATTAAGGAAAATTATGCTTAATTATGAAGAATTTAGAAAAATTTTTAATGATAAAATTTTCAACCAAGCTAAACCTCATCTTATTAAGAAAGTAGCCGAACATCCAGACAGATATGTAGGTTTATTTCGTCCAACAAAACCTGAAGCTAAATTACTACAGAATTTATCTCAATCAAATGAAATCCGTTTTGGTGATGCTTTTGAAGTAGCAATTAAAGAGTATTTTATAAGCGAAGGCTGGGAACCGCTTGAACAAAAAATTAAAGCAAAAAACGGCAATAACTTAGATATTGACCAGTTGTTAGAAAAGAATAATGAAGTTTTATTTATAGAACAAAAAGTACGAGATGACCATGATTCCACTAAAAAGAGAGGACAAATTCGTAATTTTGAGAGTAAATTAGAAACTTTAATTGATATTTATGGAGATAAGTTAAAGTATGGTTTCTTTTACTTTATAGATCCAAGTTTGCATAAAAATAAAAACTACTATGGCCCTAAACTCCAACAAATGGGAGAAAAATGGGGCGTTAACCTATTCGTATCCTACGGTGACGAAATGTTCGATGAGCTTGGCTATCTAGATATTTGGACAAATATCATTAATAATTTAAAACAATGGCGAGAAGAGATACCTGATATACCAGTTCTAAATTTTGATGAAGATGCAGAGGCTAGTGCGGAAGAAATTGCAGAATTGCCGCCAAAGTATATTAATAAATTATTTAATGACGAAAGAATCGTCAAACAGATTCTACCTGTGCTATTCCCTGAAAAGAAAACCTTAATCATTCTTGAAGAAGATTTAAGAAGAAAAAATACTGTAAAAGCAACAAGTATTGCAGACAAGATAAGAAATTATATAGATAATTAGTGAAGTTATTGGAATTAGTGAGAAGTATTTTAGGTATTTCTCACTAATTTCTATCTACGTTAAACTGAAACATATTAATAAAACTTGAAACTAAAATAACTCTTTATATAAAGTAAAATTATATAACAATAAATTAAACAATATTTTAAAGATAAATAGTAGAACACTAATTTATTTTGGGAATTATATACAATGCTTCCTAACGACTATTTATGTCGGTAGGTTTTCTTTTTTCTAGTGCCTTGTTCAGCTTGTAGTTTTTTTACTCGTTTATAAATAGCTGTTTCAGTCATGCCACTACGCCTTGCTATCTCTGCTTTAGATAGTCCGTGTTCTAGTGCTTGTAGTATCGTTTTATCAAAGTTAGTTCTAGCTGCATCTAATGCTTCTTTTGCATGTGTTACTTTTTTAGCTTGTTCTAGTTTTGCTCCAACTGGTTCAATGTGTGCTGGTATCATTAGTGTTTCCTTGTTTGTTTCAGGTTAAGCATGAGTGCTGTTGCGATTGACATGCCTAGTGCAATACCGTTTAAGGCGATAAGGTAGTTATTCTTGTCGCTGGTTAGTCCAATGATCAGTGTGCCTGCTAATAGTACACTGATAAGAATATAAGTATTCTTTGTTTTCATTTCTTGTTCCTAGGTAAACGAATACTTAAGAAATATTAATCCGGAAGCTGAAACTAATTTCCTTGGGCCATTTAAACTTCGTATCAAGCTTTGATTTCCCAGCATTTATAGTATTCAGATAAGCCACTACTTTGTCAAGAAACTGGCCGCAAGAAGTACTCATTTTCTTGGTTACCTGTGAGTTCCTTTCTAGCTTTAATTTACTTTGCGCCAAAACAGCCTTTCGCTCAACGAATAGTTTTGCAACTTCACTATCTTTAATCGTACGAATTTTATTGATAAAGGCTATGTATTCTTTTTCTAGTCCACTATTTTTCATAATTTTCTCCTCACAAGTCTGAAAATTTGTTTTGTTATCAATAGCATAATTAGCTAGGGCATCAGCAATCTTGTTCTTAGTGCGAGATTGACAAACATACAACACTTTATCGCCCTTATTTAATGCATCGATTTCTTGAATAAGCTCTAGAACTTCACTATTTCGTTTCTCATTCAGCTTTCTATCCGGCTCCATGTTCATAATGTCAACAACAGATTTATTGTCACAATATAATATGTAACTTGCACTATCATCAATCGCATGAACCAGCTTCACACCCAATAAAAGCCCTGCAAACTCAGCAATTTCACTGTTACTATGATCCAGGTATTTCGCTGCTCCGCCAAGAATATCGTGAGTCTGTCCATCAAAAACTACAGCACCTCAAGCAGAGGGACCAGGATTACCTCTGCTAGCTCCATCGGTCTTGATAAATAATGAACCAGTCATGGTATTGCAAACCTTTCAACTATTATCTAGCTCTAAGTACTTTTCTTAAAAACTTATTTTTTTAGTCGGTTTGGTGTGGTGTTCATTTTGTGTGTCCTTTAGGTGTTTTCTTTCTTCTTCTAGGTAGAGTTTGTCTTTCTTCCCCATTATGGCTAACCCGAAAATTCTTAACGCTTGGTAGCGGGTGTGGTAAAGGTCGTCTTGCCATTGGTGATGTTTTCTTGTAAGGGATATGTACACGCCTAGCGGATCATTTTCTTGTGTATTGTATTCCATACCGTCTGCCGTGTTTATCTCTAACGCACTGGTAATATCAATGATGAAACGGGTAAGTAGAACGTCATGTGCCTTTGTAACAGTTTCGCTTGCCAATGCGATATTTTCTATTAGGTTACTTTTACGGTTTTCGCCTTTAGATAACGTTGGTACAAGTTTTAACGCTTGTGCCTTACGTTCATTCCATTCTTTTAAGAACTTTGACACCATAGTATCGACTCTGTAGGGGTTATCATCTGGGAGGAGTTTATCGTGTTTACGCCCTGCCTCGTATAACCATAGTTCTTGTTCTTCACTTAATACTGGATCACTGTACCAATCATCAATTGAATCAGCGAATATCCTAGCGTAGGTTTTACGCTTAGACGTTGTCTTTATTCTTGGACTTTTAATTGACATTACTTTTAACCTCATCTATCTCTTTTTTTCTACATCGCTAATCGCTTTGTTTAAGAAGTCGGTGATCCATTTAATGTCTTCATTGGTTAGTTTCTGTTCAGCGTCCTCACGCTTACGTTCTAACGCCCCCTAGCTCATTAGTGAAGTCTACAAAGCGTTCTACTACGCTTAACGGTTTTGGAATGGCAAGAATATCTACACTAATTTTAATAGTCGTCTTTTTAAGAGCGGTAAGATAGTCCACGATACCTTTGATACGGTAGTTAAAGTTTTCCATGTATTCCACGTATTCGGGGGTGGCCTTGTAATGTTCAATACCCTATTGGACGTACTTATCAAAGCGATTTATGATTCTTAACGCTTTGGCACACTTTTCTTTGCCGACGCCTAGACGATCGTTTTCATACATATCCCTTTCCAAGTGGTTTACGCTATTAAAATCTAGGTAAAGCGATAGTAGGTCGCCATCAGGTTCAAACGGGTGGTAACCAGTCATGATAGTCCACATCTTACGGTTTACTTCCTCAGACTTCGCCCACAAATCCTCACGATTTAACATAATATAATCTCCTTAGTTTCCTTCGTCACTTTGCTTATAAGTTCTATAACTGCAAATGACATCTGCTAACTTACTTCTAATGTATTACCTACCTATGACAAAAATATTTAAACAATATAATCACAAGCAAAATAGCCAGGAATATTCAATTCCTGGCTATTGATTTAATAAAGTCCCTTAATTATTTAGGCAAAACTATCTTATTAGTATCTAACAAATTATCTAGAATAATTTGTTTCACCTCATCTTGTTCTAGCATATCTAAGATACGTACTCCACCGACCATATTTAGGATTTTGTTTGAATTACTGTAAGAATAACGGTTTTCAACCATTTTATTTGTCTCAACTAATTCTTTAACCGCAGATAGAATTCCCAAAGCAATATTTTTGTTTGAAATAAAATTACTCGATGTTAGAGCAACGGCATTACCACGATAATTGCCTTTTACAAAGAAATCTGTGTAATAATATGGATTTTCAAGATTTGATTCATCACGAGTGTAATAGGAAAGCCACCAAAGAACTGCCACGCTGTTAATCATTAGAGAACGTTTCTTACCATTATTAAAAATAGTCTGAGATTTAGCACTAGCTGCTTTATTACGCTTAACCAAACTAATCTGATCCAAATGATAATCAAGATAGTAAGTATTAACCATCGCAATCCAAAGCTTCTTTTGTTCTGCAACTACTGGTGTTAAATGCCCTAAGCTTTCCCAAATAGTTCGAATATTATCTGCATTTGCAGTTGGATTCTCTGAAATTAGCTTTAACGGTTGATACTTAAACTCATCATTACTTTCAATGACATTATTTGGATTAGCAAAGATTTCTTGAATAGCTTCTTTGTCACCGCTCATATAAAGTGGCAAATATTTTTCATCGAATTCTGTCTCAAATTCTGATAAGAATTTTTCAGTAACATATTTAAGTTTACTCATCGGATTCCTCCTTATAATCACGGTTCATAAAGTCATTTAAAACATTCCTAAATGGCTTATTTAATAGCTTTTGAGCTACTTGTAACGTATCTTCTTCTTTCAAGTCATCAACAGTGATATTTAATTTATCTAAAATATCGATTAATGAACCATACCAATCTAATTCTTGATCAACATAGCCATATTTCAACTGCTCGATAACATTCATTAATGCTGGTAGCACAATTGTCACCATCAAGAGCTGCACAATTGAATCATCATCAGGTTTGTTCTTAGATAAATTTGAATAAGCTACGTACTCTTGACGTGGTAACGAAATCTCAATAACATCGCTGTTGATATCAACATTCATACAATCTTGCTCTTTTGCTACGACTACTACCATCGATGAGGCATCTGGGCCATCTTCATCTTCAAAATCTAAGCTAATTACTTTAGTCGATTCAAAGGCTAAGATATTACCCTTTTGCATAGTTGGTATATTAAAGTTCATTCCATAAAAATCAGCATTGAATTTTGAATTATGATAATTCTCAATATCTTCATTCGCAACTACCATGCCGTTTAGATACAACTTACCAGCTCCTAATTTATCTGAGCTAATAGTCATAGTGACTTGTTCTTTATATGACTCAGCCTTAATAAATTCACGGAAACTTGAAGCATCTCCTTCAAGATGTACTGCAAAAACTGCTGCACCAGTATCAACCAGTTTTTGCATGTCTGAATTTTCTAGTGTGAAATTTACTTTGAGCTCAAGCTCATCACCTGGAGTAATTCGAGTTTCAAAATTAATCTCGAAAATACTGTCAACATAATCATCAAGTTCTTTACTTAAAACTGGATATGGGTAAAGATCAGCCTTTAATTTCATAAATAACACCATCCATCTTGAGTTGCAGATTTTCAGTAATCTTAAAATCAATATCTAAAATCTGGTCCTTTTTCGCTTTATTTATCTTGATTACTTTAGAGGTAGCAGAAATATCTAACTGTTGATTGAATGAATGTGCTGATTCAATCCCTACGGAATAAGAGCTGCCATTGGCACCTATTGACTTGAGATTTACTTCAAGAACTTTATTAGGTTTGAGCACCTTTCCAATTAAACGATATTTACCAGCACAAGGGTCGACAGCAATAATCTTTGTGGTCAAAGTCCCTGCTTTTGCTACTTTTCGTTCGCTAGGCTGCACTACAGTTTTTACTGAATCATCATCTAGAACATTAGAACCTTTTTCTTTGCCGGTACCACCTTGTGGATTAGGGTTATCTCCGCCACCAGCACCATCTCCATTAGAACCAGGTCCACTTGAACCGCGCTCACTGCCTGAATCAATACCTGTACGCTTCATGATTTCGTCTAGTTCATCTTCTTCTTTATCACCATCAATGATTGAAGACCTTGTACTTACCTTTTTCATTGAAGCAGCAGCAAACTTTTTGTGTAACCCTTCTTCTCCTTGCTGTTCACTATCATCTTTTTTATGAAGCGGAAGTAAATCTTTTACTCCAAAAGCATCAATTCTATATGCTCCTTCTTGTCCGAAAGATTCTTGAACTGTATCTCGATACCAACGGAACAAATCAAGAAGTAATTTATCTGCTATTTTCTGAGCTTCTCCTTTTTTACGTTCTGGACTCCAAACATCATGCTTGGCATTTTCTAAATCTTTTAAGAATGCGTTTATTTCTAACCCAACAGCTTGGAATAAACCACTGAATTGAATATCGGAACTCATGCCTTTTCTTTCTGAAATAGTCATACCAGCATTTCGAGTTTCTAAAACTGACCTAGTACCTTCCTCATGCTGCAAAATATGCAATTCGGCGTCCTTTACATCATTGATGAATTCATATTTTGCTACATATTTTTCAGGTAAATAAAATACTTTAGTTTCTGAATTAGTAAGTACATCATAAAATTTCTTAGTTTGTTTTAAGAAAAATTTCATTTCTTTAGTTTTGGACCAGCGACTTTTTGCTTTCTTATCAAGAAAATCAATGACTTCTCCCAATGTCTTACTATCAACTGAATTACCGCAGACATTAATCTTCAATTTATTTTGGTATATCGACACTAGGAAGTTATTAACTGTAGAAAAAAGAATCCTAAGTCCCCATTCCTCTACTTCAGTCAAACCAATAATAAACAAATCAGTACCATACTCATCATGCGTACGTTTTTGCTCTTTAAAAGTAATTTGATTATCAATCCCGTGAAATTTATTATTCTTATCAATATAAGAAAGGCGCTCTTGCGTTACTTCATTTTCTGCTTCGTCATAATAAAATGACACAAAATTCATAATTCCAGCAGCACGTTCAATACCATCTGTAGCTAGGGTATTATAAAATACCATACGTAAATCTGAAGCTGCAAAAGGTGCTGCTTTACCAATACCTTTACTACCTGCAGAATTATCATCATCTTTAACTGAATAAGCATTACCAGCAATTAAAGAATCGTAATTTGCTTTATTAAGTCCCTTAGTATTGTAATCACTAATTTTCATTACTTTGATTTTGTCTGAAGCAAGTACTTCTGAAATATTCTCAAGATATTCTTGAGTATCTTTATTACCAATTCGTTGCCACATATCTTTTGCTTTTGGTAAAGCTTCATTTTCAATTTGTGAAATTCCTGGAATCTCATCTTTTGAAATAAAGAAATCACTAAAACTAACCTCTACTGGTTTATTCGATTTCTCATTATGGGCATCTAACGAGTTTTGAATTACCTCACGGGTGAGTGAGTCAGCTGGATTATCCAAAAAAGTTTCAACAGCTGTATTATTATGTCCTGAACGAGTTAAATCTTTCCCATGTGGGAAAATCCATTTCTCAGACATCGCATCTCCAATCCGGAAAGAGTCAACATATCTCGCAGTTTTGTTAACACTTACCAATTAATCTTTTGTCAGCTTTTGCTAACTTACTTAAAGATTATTAGCTACCTATGACAAAACTACTAATTTTAGTGACACGGTTATTAAAATAAAGGGAACACGATATTCTGAATTACTTAGAAAGAACTATATTTTACTTTGGCAATTTAAATGCTAAAACAAAAGCTATAACTAATGGCACCAAACAAACCCATAAAGTAATACTAAGAGCATGTGTTGCTGGTTGACTACTAAATAACCAAGCAAAGAATAACGTACCCAAAACTGCTGTACCCAAAGCACCAGCAATCTGCTGGATTGCATTAATAACACCAGAAGCAGAGCCAATCTCACTCTTTGAAACTTCAGTTAAAGCACTTGGCACAATTAAGCTCAAACAATAATTAGAACCAAATCCAATCACTGCCATAGCTGGCACCATAGCCCAAATACTTAAGCTAGTTTTACCCATAGCAGTAACTGCAAGAATGATAATTCCTAAAGCCACTAACCCGATACCAATATGGATAAGCTTCCTACCTAAAATTTTTGAAAGGCGATCAGTAGTAAAACGAGCTATCACCATAGAAACTACCATTGGTAATAGCGTCATAGCTGTCTTAATTGGACTAAAGTGCTGACCAACTTGGCAGAATACTGAAATGATAAAACTAATACCACCGTAAGTTGCGAAAAACGCAAATACAGCCAGCATTCCAATCCAAAAAGTTTGATTTTTCATCAAACTGTGTTCAATAAGTGGTGAATCACTGCGTCGTTGTTCATACCAAACGAATAGTATTGATAGCAAGACACCAAAAGCGATAAGCAAGAAAGTCCACATTGGCCAACCAGCTTCTCGACCTTCAATTAGTGGGTAAACAATACTAACAATGCCGATACCAATAAGTGCAGTACCAGGAATATCTAGTCGAGTTCCTTCATGGGTAACCACTTTTGGCGAAGTGTAAATTGCACCAATCAAAGCTAGTATGCCTATCGGTACATTCACCAAAAATACTAAACGCCAACCTAGATTAAACCAATTAACAGAGATCAATAACCCACCAATTATTGGACCAGCAACAGTACCTATCGTCATAATCATGCCAAAAGTAGAGAATACTTTTGCCATTTCTGACTCTTCAAAAACTTCCATCAACATGCCTACACCTTGCGGGATTAGCACAGCACCGAAAGCGCCCTGGAAAATACGCAAAACAATCAATAATTCTGGAGAACTAAATAATGCACACAAAGCAGAAGCTAAGGTAAATCCTGAAATCCCAATAATGAACATCCTACGACGCCCAAAAATATCACCGAGTCTTGCTCCTGCAATTAAAAACATCGCAAAAGACAAAGTATAACCTGCAGTTAACCACTGTAATACAGCTGGACTACCGCCAATATCTTCTCGAATTGATGGACCCGCAACATTCAACATAGTAGCGTCCAATAGATCCATAATATCTGCTGCAATTACTGCGAACATTACTACCCAACGCCAACGATAAACTGAAGTAGTCTTTGAGGTCATATTAAATCCTTTCGTACACTGCACATAATATTAGTACAGTGTACTATTAATGTCAAAATTGAGTTACAATTTAGTTATGCCCAAAAAAGCAGAAAAGACTATAAACGAAACAAATGACGAACTAATTTGGCTCAGAGCTGAGCCAACCTCAAGACGTTCTACTCTAAACCGAGAAAACATTGCCGAAATTGCTCTGGCACTTGCTGACGACAAAGGCCTTACTTCATTATCGATGCGAAATGTAGCCTCTGAGCTAGGGGTAGGAACCATGAGCCTCTACCATTATGTTCGTAATAAAGACGAACTAATCACTTTGATGATTAATGAAATTTCTGCTGAGTTGCTAATTCCTGATAATCAAATAACGAAAAATTGGCGCACCAATATGATCAAAATTGCCAATCAAGCCAGAAAGACTTTTTTCAAACATATTTGGGTATTAGAAATTTTGGGTCCAAGTTCGCCTGGCCCAAATTCACTTAAACATATCGAACAGTCTTTACAAGCAATCGCTCCGTTAGAACTAAAACCTGCCAAAGCTATGGAATTTATTAACCAAATAGATAATTATGTTACTGGTTTTGCGCTACGTGAAGCTCATAACTTACAGCAGCAAACTACCAATACTCCACCTAACGCCATGCGTTTCTTTGAACAGCAGTTTGAGACAGGAGACTATCCACTAATGCAAGAAGTATTTAATGATAACCATGCTTCTGATGTAGAAACTCGTTTTACTCAAGGACTTAATAGCTTAATAAACGGTCTAGAAAATACTTATAAAAAACAATAAAAGAGACAGCAGCTCAAATTCTCCAATGTGAATGTAGAGTTATTTTGCTCATGTAGAACAAATATTCACTCTACATTGGCAAATTAACTCTACAACCGAGGTAAAAGTATTTTAAGCAACTTAGTAATTTGTGAGATAAGATAAAACTTAATGGTTATTAAGAATTTTATAAAGGATATAGACGAATGATTAAAGCTATTGCAGTAGACATAGACGGCACTTTCCTACGCTCAGATCACACTTACGACGTAGAGCGTTTTGAGAAAATCTATGAGCAACTTGTTGCTAAGGATATTAAGTTTATTGTGGCAAGCGGTAGCCAATACTATCGTCTTAAAGAACTATTCCCTAGTAAAGATGACGAAATTACCTACGCTTCCGAAAATGGTGCAGTTGTAACTCATAACGATAAAGTCCTTGATGTAACAAGCTTTGAAAAGAATTTCTTTAGGGAACTCATTGATTATCTGACTGAATATGGCAATGAAATGGTACTTTGTGGCGTGCAGAATGCCTACACTCTAGACTCTGTATCAGAAGAATATAAAGAGGTCGTGAAACAGTATTACTTCAAATATGATGTAATCGATAGCTTTGATGATTTGCCAGATGATGACTTTGTAAAAATTGCGTTTAATGCGGGTGTGGAAGCAGCACCAAGAGTGGTCAAAGAATTACTGGAGAAGTTCCCAAATAAACTTTACGCAGCATCAAGTGGCTTCAAAGCTGTAGATATCTTAAATCCTAAAGCCGGTAAAGGTATTGCTGTTAAAAACCTGCTTAAAAAATGGGATATTAAACCAAATGAGCTTCTTACTTTTGGCGATGCTGATAATGATGTCGAGATGCTCTCACTTACAGATCATAGCTATGCCATGGCAAAGAGCAGTAAAAAAGTACAAGAAACAGCAAAACACATGGCACCGTCAAATGAAGATTCTGGCGTGCTAACTATCATTGAGCAGTATCTAGACTCCTTGTGAAACAATACAATTCAAATCTAGCTTTACTTGCGTTATCCCTAGGTGGACTTGGTATCGGTACTACTGAGTTTGCAGTAATGGGATTACTTCCACAAATTGCTGATGGTTTAAACATTACTATTCCGCAAGCTGGTCATATCATTTCTGCCTATGCCCTTGGAGTAGTAGTCGGTGCACCACTTTTCGCAATTCTAACTGTTAAATGGGATCGTAAAGTTACCCTATTAATGCTGATGGCTGTCTTTGCAGTAGGTAATACACTTTCTGCTATCGTAGCAAACAACCATATGATGATTCTCTTTCGGTTCATTTCTGGATTACCACATGGCGCATACTTTGGCATTGCCGCAGTTACTGCCACTTTGCTAGTAGCTAAATCAAAACGTGGTTACGCCGTATCGATGGTGATGATTGGTCTTAGCGTAGCTAATGTGATTAGTGTTCCATTGATTACATTATTAGGACAAAGAATTGGCTGGCGTTGGCCATTCTTAATCATCGGACTACTTGGCATAATTACCATGGTAGCAATTACTTTTGCCGTACCTAGAGTGGCTGCGCATAACACTTCTTCAATTACCAAAGAACTAACTGCGCTAAAGAATCCCAAAGTACTTATAACATTACTAACTGGCATCATTGCTTTTGGTGGATCTTTTGCAGTATATAGCTACATCGCGCCAACGATGACTGATGTGACTGGATTTAAGCCAGCTACGATAACCATAATTCTAAGTATTTATGGTATGGGCATGGTTGCTGGCACTTACCTTGCTGGAAAGTTAACGGACTGGAGTGTTAAAAATAGTTTCTACATCTCTGGCTTCGGAACACTAATTTCATTCCTAATTTTCACAATCGCGGTACACAATAAAATTGCTACGACTATCATGGTGTTCTTCATCGGAGCTACCATTGCAGTCTATGTAACGCCATTCCAAGCAAGACTTATGGATGTCGCAAACGAAGCTCAAAACCTAGCAACTAGCCTAAGTCACTCTGCACTAAATATCGCAAATGCCCTTGGTGCTTGGCTTGGCGGTCTAGTAATTGCTGCTGGCTATGGCTACGTGGCACCAACTTGGGTCGGGGCAGCACTTGCCCTTGCTGGAATCATCTGTGCCTACTTTATGTTTAGGATGGATCAGAATCCTAAAGAAAAATCAGCTTAAAACTTTAGATAAAACCGTAGGGTATACATTTTTCTAGTTTCTTCACGAAATTTCGTAAAGATTTAAGAAAAATGTATACCCTACAGTTACTAAGTCTTAGTTTTCTACGATACGGTAGTTAGATTCGCCACCGCCCATGAAAGGTGCGTGCTCTTTGATGTATTCTTCTGCTTCTTCTCTGGTGTCACAAGAATAAATTTCTTTCCACTTAACACCGATGAACTGTGCATACTTTTTTTCTACGATTACTGCCATTTTAGGCTCCTCACTCTCGAGAATTTTATCTTACTTCTAGAGTAACAGTAATCTTATTAATACCTTTTACATTTAGATAAAACAAAACTCAGCAGTTAACACGTATTTCCAGACCATATTTCAATAGGAATAATATACTCTGATTCAGTTTTTTCACCTTTAATACGTAAATTAAGTACTTCAATAGCTATATCAGCTATCTTGTCAATTGGTTGAATAATTGTAGTTAAGTTAGGCAAAATATTGCGCATCATTTCAGTACCGTCATAACCAATTACTTTTAATTCATCTGGAATTTTGCGACCTAATTCTTGAGCTATCTGCATTACCATTGCCGCATCAACATCGTTTGCAGCAAAAATGCCGTCAACTTCTGGATATTCTGCAAAGAGTTTATAAAAGATTTCTTTTTTCTGCTCAAAAGGAATATTGAAATCCACGGTAATTGTTATAGGTTTTATTCCACTATCTCGCATTACATCTTCGTAAGCTGCTTTGCGTCTTTTTGCAGGAGTCTCTAAATCTGTAGGCCCATTAATGTGGATAATATTCTTAGCACCTTTTTCAAGAAGCAACTTAGTGGCTTTTGCCCCACCAGCATAATTATCTGATTCAACTATCGGAATATCCTCGTTCATATTACGATCTATTGAAACAATTGGTAAGTTTTTATACTCATACTCTTTAATCCCTTGATTATGAGTCCCCACAATTAACCCATCCACTTGCTTACTTAAAAGTTGATTTAGGTAACTAGTCTCTTTTTTAGGATCATTCATTGAATTACCAATAAGCACTTTGAAACCTTGTTGATAAAGTCTACGCTCTAAAGCATCAATAAGCTCACCAAAGAATGGATTAGCTACTGTTGGAAAAATTAAACCAATAATCATTGTTTTCTTTTTGGATAATTGGCGTGCAATTGCATTTGGCTGGTAATTTAGCTGAGCCATCGCTTCGTAAACTTTATCAATAGTTTTTTGACTCAAATATCCACGATTGTTTAGAACCCTGGAGACAGTAGTTTTAGATAGATTAGCTAACCGTGCAACATCATCAAGCTTCGGCTCCATCATCTATTTTGCCTCCGATAAGATTATTGAGAAATTACTTCCTAATAATCTTATCGGATTTTAATATTAAATTCTTTTACTCAAGGATGCTCAGGAAAAGTCATAGCATTAGTTTGTAACTCATAAGCTACTACTTGCCCTGAAATATCTTTATTAGAACTAAGTGCTACTTTTAATTCAGATTCTTCAAAATAACGTTCGCTGAAAACGACTTCACCATCATTTATGAATATTTCTATTGAACTTGCATCAATAAAAATCTGCAATGATATTTTGTCACTGGATTTAACCTTTGCATAACGTTTACCTATACGATAGCTATTTTCCAAAATTAAGTTATTTTGCCGCCCAAAGACATAGCTTAAAGTTAAGACTTCTTTGCCTGTAACACTTTTAAAAAGCAATTTGAATTTTCCATCAAAATCTACAATGTCAAAATTCAACTCTATTTCTGCATATTTCAAATTGGAGATTAGCTTACTAACAGAGTTAACCGCAAAAGACTCTCTAACAAGTTCCTTTGTTCTTAATTCTTTCAATTCTGCTACAGGTTTCATATAAATATTATTATCTTTAAGGCTCAACTCTCTTGGCAAAGTAAGCATTCCAGCCCAGCCATCAGTTTGTTCTAGCATCTGACTTTCCCACATATTAAGCCAAGCAAAAGCTAGACGACGACCATCAGGAGCTTGAGTAGTTTGGATAGCATAAAAATCATGACCACTATCTAGCTCCTGAAACTTATCATATTTGAATAAATTACTCTCGTAATTATAATTTCCGATAAAATATCCTGTTTGGTATAAATTTCGATAAGATTCGGCTTTGGCTTTAATTCCTTGCGGTGAAATCAATAAAATATCTTTACTATCTAATCTAAAGAAATCTGGACATTCCCACATGAAACCTTCACCTGCCAAATCTTTTGCTTTAGCAAGAGGGCCCATGTAAGACCATTTTTTTAAGTCTTTGGACTTATACATGAGCACACATCCAAGACCATCTTTTTCCTGGCTTCCCAAAACTAAGTAATAGCAATCTTGATATTTCCAAACTTTCGGATCTCTAAAATGGTGTGTACTATCTTCTGGTGGATTAGCAATAATGGGGTTATTTTCATACTTTGTGAAAGTTATACCATCAGTACTATATGCTAGATTTTGATTTTGCCAGAAATGGTTTTCATCACTATCTCCATAATAATGATGTCCCGTATAAACAAGATACAGCACATCATCTTTTACAATGGCACTTCCTGAAAAACACCCATCTTTATCCTCTGGATTACCTGGAGTTAAAGCAATTGGAAGGTTTTCCCAATGCACTAAGTCCTTACTACGAGCATGCCCCCAATGCATTGGTCCCCACTCTGGACTATCAGGATGGTACTGGTAAAAAATATGATAATAACCTTTGAAGTAACAAAAACCATTTGGGTCATTAATCCACCCAGTTGGAGCAGTTACATGATAGCTAGGCCTATACCTATCATTTTTAAGTTTAGTTATTTTTTTCATCTTTTATACTCCAAAATTATGCTCTCACAAATGGGTCACCTTTAACATCTTGATCATCTTTCTTAAGGATAAACCAAGCGTAGATTCCAGCGACTAATACGATAAGAGCAATAACTCTAAACGTGTCATTATAACCAATGTGGTCACGTAATGTTCCAAGAGGTGTGGATAACAAAACTTGTCCAATTTGCGAAGCTACTCCAAACCCGACTAGATATAGGGTTGCCGATAACTTTGTATCAAAGTGTAAAGTAAAGTATCTAAATATTGATAAAATAAATAGTGGTACTTCAAAAGAATGCAGCATTTTGATAAGTGATACTGCCACTGGGTTAGTAGCAAAGCCACATGCACCAATTCTAATAAACATCACAGTAACACCTAGTAGCAAAGTATTTCGAACACCAATTTTTTTCATAATAATTGGCACAACACCCATCATAAGAGCTTCACCAAATACTTGAATTGAATTAAGTGTCCCATACATTTGCTCACCACGTGCTGGTGTTGAAAATAGATGAGTGTAAAAATCTGGGAACATTTGTTGGTCAAAAATTGTATAGAATGTCCAAGAAAAACAAGTGAATAGAATAATTGCCCACAGCTCTTTTAATTTAAGTAAACTAAGCATATCTTTTATTGAAGGAGCTGAATCAATAGCTTCAATATCGTTAGTTAAGCTTGAATTTGCAAGTTTTTCCTTAGCTTCTCTCTCAGCTGGTGGCACCCAGAAAATTAAGTTTATTAGCAATAGTACACCAAGGACTGAACCAACGATAAAATTTAATTTTGGGTTAATTACAAATAAGAAACCAGCAGCAAGAGCAACTATTGCATATCCAAATGATCCCCATGCCCTAGCTTGTCCATATTCAAAATTGAAGAGGCGGCTAAAACGCTCTGAGACTGCTTCAAATGTTGATGCAGCTGCTAAGAAACCTGCAGAGAGTACAATTGAGCCAATAATCACACCAACCATAAAATGATTTTTTAACAATGGTTGATATATAAAAATAAAAAATAAACCAATAGAGCTCGCAATTGCAGCGCAGAAAATTAACAGATACCTTTTAATAATCAACTTATCTTGCAGCGCCCCGTAAGTAAACATCATAATAATTGTTACAAATGAGTTTGCAGAAAAGATGGTACCTACTTCACTTCCAGAGAGCCCAAGACCATTAGTTTTTGAAGTTAGCCAAACTTGAAAGAATGACCACCAAATTCCCCACGATGCAAAGAAAAGTAAGAATGACAATGAACTTTGCATATAAGATGGATTTTTTAACATTGCTAGTTGTTGTTTCAACATTAATTTCGCCCCCTTGCGAATATCAACCATTTATTTTACATATGCCAACCGATTAACATATTGTTTGTGTATTAAATATATACCAACATAAATTTTATGTCAATCGATTAGCATACGTGTTGCTTTTATACTTACTTTTACTCAATATCTTGCAAAATTAGCAAAAAGAGAGGGTACTTACCCTCTCTATCAAACTTTTTGAAATAGTTAGTTTGCTACCACACTAATTAACTTTGGAGCACGATTGATGACTTTTCTAATCGGCTTATCACCGATTGCCCGTTGCACACTTTCAGCCGCAAGAGCTTGTTTCTCTAGTTCTTCAGCAGTTATATTAGCTGGCACTTCCATCTTGTGACGTAATTTACCATTAACCTGTACCACTGCTGTTAGAGTTTCTTGGATTAACAAGTCTTCATCAACTTCAGGCCAATTGGCATGAACTACAGAATCTTTATGCCCAAGCTTTTCCCATAAATCTTCAGCAGTATAAGGAGCAACTAAGCTAAGTACTGTCGCGACTACTTCAGTTGCCTCACGCACTGCAGGGTCTTCGCCACCACAGCCAGAGTCAATAGCTTTACGAGTGTGGTTAACTAATTCCATTACACGCGCGACAATAATATTGAACTTCTGCTGTTCAATAGCTTCTGCAGCTTCCTTCAAAGTTTTGTGAGTAACAGCACGAAGTTTCTTATCACCTTTCGAAACATCAACACCAGCTTCACTCTTAATATCATCACCTAGACGCCAAGCACGACCTAAGAACTTAACCGAACTATTTGGTGAAACATCTGCCCAGTCAATATCATCTTCAGGAGGACCAGCGAAAATCATTGATAGACGCACTGCATCTACACCATAATTGTTAAGCTGCTCACCTAGATCGACACCATTGCCAAGAGACTTACTCATTGCTTTACCTTGGTTCAATACCTGGCCTTGGTTTAGCAAGTTCTTAAATGGTTCATCAAAGTTAAGATACCCAAGATCTCGCAATACTTTAGTAACAAAACGGCTGTATAGTAGATGCAAAATTGCGTGCTCTACACCACCAACATAGTGATCTACTGGTAACCAATGGTTAACTTCGTCGCTATCAAATGGTTTGTCCTCCATATTCGGATTGATATAACGCAAGTAATACCATGACGAGTCCACGAAAGTATCCATCGTATCGCCATCAAGTTTAGCTTTTCCACCACACTCTGGACAATCAATATTTGCCCAATCTCCCATGCTGGCTAACGGTGAAATCCCTTTAGGTGCAAGCTGTTCACCCTTAACATCATCAGGTAGTTTAACGGGAAGCTGTTCATCTGGAACTGGAAGCTCACCACATTTTTCACAATGTACGATTGGAATTGGCGCACCCCAAAAACGCTGGCGCGAAATCAACCAATCACGTAATCGGTAGTTAGTGGTACGTTTACCTAAGCCACGTTCTTCTAGTTCTTCAATGGCTTTAGCAATCGCATCTAGCTTGTTAAGTCCATTTAAGAATTCTGAGTTAACCAAAGTCCCATCATCGGCAGTCGCAACTTTAGTTTTAGCAGGGTCTTCTTCCCCACCATCAACCACTACGCGCACTGGCAAATCAAACTTAAGTGCGAAATCCAAGTCACGCTGATCGTGTGCTGGTACTGCCATAATTGCACCGGTACCGTAATCAGCAAGCACGTAGTCAGTAATCCAGACTGGCATCTTTTCTGCAGTAAATGGATGTTTAATATAACGCCCTGAGAAAACACCAGTCTTTTCACGTTCAGTTGATTGACGCTCGATATCAGATAGTGCCTTAGTCTTTTCTAAATACTCTTCATAATCTTTTTTCTGGCCTTCAGTTACAATCTCAGCTGCTAATTCTGAATCTACTGCAACTGCGAAGAAGGTAACCCCAAATAGTGTATCTGGACGAGTGGTATAAACCTCAATATCTTTCGGCTCTTTGTCCTCATCTTCTTCAATGGTGAACTTGATAGTCGCACCTTCAGAACGACCAATCCAGTTACGTTGCATTGAAAGTACTCGATCTGGCCAATGCCCTTCAAGTTCTTTCATATCCTCAAGAAGTTCTTCAGCATATTCCGTAATCTTGAAATACCACTGATTCAAATTTTTCTTAGTAACTGGAGTCCCACAGCGTTCACAAGCACCACCAACTACCTGCTCATTAGCAAGTACTGTCTGATCTTTTGGACACCAGTTAACTGGAGACTTCTTACGATATGCTAGACCCTTTTTGTAGAACTGGTTAAAAATCCATTGAGTCCATTTATAGTATTCGGGATCAGAAGTATGCAAACGACGAGACCAGTCCACCAAAATACCGTAACGCTTAAAAGACTCTGCCTGAGTGTCAATATTTTTATAAGTCCAAGTTGCAGGATGTTCATCGTGCTTAATTGCTGCATTTTCTGCTGGCAGACCAAATGAGTCCCAACCAATTGGATGTACTACCGCATAACCTTGCTGGGTTAAATACCTAGCCCAGACATCAGCCATTACGTAGGCTTCAGCATGGCCCATGTGGAGATCTCCTGAAGGATAAGAGAACATATCCACTACGTATTTTTTTTCACGCTTATCATCGTTTGCAACTTTTCCAAGCTGCTGTTTTTCCCAGCGTGGTAGCCATTTATTTTCAATTGATTTGTGATCATATTTTTCTTGAGAACTCATAGTTCCGATTATAACGCAATATCAGTATCAAATAAGCCGTATTTACTTCTGATAAGCTATTTCTTCTTTGCCTGCTGGGAAGGCAGTTATTAACTGCACAATTGCGATTACCACTAAGAAGATTAATGGTGCACTCCAATTACCTGTTAACTCAGCAAGATAGCCAAATATTATCGGTCCAAAGGTCGCTACTAAATATCCAAATGATTGGGCCATTCCTGAAAGTTTAATAGTTCTTTGATTAGAGCCACCACGTAAACTAACCAGCGTTAATACCACTGACAAAGTCATTCCTGTACCTAGACCACAAAGCACTGCCCAAATTAAACCATAATTAGGCAAAGCCAAGAATCCAATAGTGCCAATTACCAAAGGTAATGCACACCCTAAAGTCGCAGGTCGTTTATTGTATGGATTACGCATTAAAAACGGGGTAATCAAGCCACTAACCACATTGCTTATTTGATAAACAGATAAATATAACCCTGCCTCAGCAACCGAAAGACCACGGTCAATCTCTAAAGTTGGGATCCAGCTGGATAAAGTGAAGAATATTGTGCTCTGAGTAGCCATTAAAATACTCAAAGTCCAAGCCATTGAGCTCTTCCAAACGCTAACTTCGTTCTTATAGATGGCTTCCACAGTAGTTTCATCGACTATTTCTGGCTTTGGAATAGCTCGAGTTATCCATAGACCAGCTGCAATTAAGGCTGGAATTGCCCAAAAAGCTAATGAACCTCGCCAATCAAAATGATTAGCAAGAGGCACAGCGGTAGCTGCTGCAATAGAAGCCGCAATACCTATCGAAACCGAATAAAGACTAGTAGCTAACGAAATGTTATTACGATAATCTTGCTTAATTAAAGTCGGCAATAGTACATTAGCAAAAGCAATCGCAATACCAAGTATGAAAGTGCCAGTCCATAAACCAACTAACCCAGTATATGAACGAATAAAAATTCCAAGTGCCAAGAACATCATCGAGAGTAAAATAGCTCGTTCGGTACCAAGATTCTTAGTAAAACGGTGTACAAATGGTGACACAATACCAAATGCCAAAACTGGTAATGAACTTAATAAACCTTGTAGACCTTCACCAATTTTCAAGTCTGCACCAATTTGTGGCAATAATGGTCCTACCGAAGTTAACGCCGGTCGTAAATTTAATGCCACCAGATAAGTTAATGCAGAAATTACCATTACCCAACGGGTATTAAACTTTAAAACTGCATTATTAATATCTTGCAATTATTGCCTCCACACCACTTAACACTAACGTAATCAAATTAACATCAGTTTACTAATGAGAATTTAACAATGTCTAGAGTATCAGAGTATTTAATAGTATATTCAATTGTGACTTTTTATCTTAAGTGTTATCTATATACACATCACAATCAGAATAAAAAGTCACAATTAGTGCTAGGCACTTTGCAACTAGCATTAGATTTTTGGGAGAACTAAAGCCCCTACTCTAGTCAAAGAGTCAGGGGCTTTAGTTAAATAGTCTGTTAGTTAAGAACGATTACTGTTCGATGACGTCTTCATCTACCCAGTCAAATGTCTTAGTAACGGCTTTCTTCCAGTTACGTAGTAGACGGTCGCGTTCTTTCTCGTCCATCTTTGGTTCCCAACGCTTGTCTTCAGCCCAGTTAGCTTCAAGATCGCCAAGATCCTTCCAGTAACCAACTGCAAGACCTGCTGCATAAGCTGCACCAAGAGCTGTAGTCTCAATAATTTCTGGACGGATTACTGGTACACCTAGGATGTCAGCCTGGAACTGCATAAGAGTTTCGTTAACAACCATACCGCCGTCAACACGCATTTCCTTAAGAGGTACACCTGAGTCACTGTTAACAGCGTCAAGTACTTCTGCGGTCTGGAATGCTGTAGATTCTAGAGCTGCACGAGCAATGTGGTTCTTGTTAACATAACGAGTTAGACCAACTAGAGCACCACGAGCATCATCGCGCCAGTATGGAGCGAATAGACCTGAAAATGCTGGTACGAAGTATGCACCACCGTTGTCATCTACCTTCTTAGCAAGGTCTTCAATCTCTGGAGCGCTTGCCACAAGACCAATGTTGTCACGTAGCCACTGAACCAAAGAACCAGCAACCGCAATTGAACCTTCAAGAGCGTAAGTTGGCTTGTCATCACCTAGCTTGTAACCAAGAGTAGTGATTAGACCGTTCTTAGACTGTACGATTTCTTCGCCAGTGTTGAAAATCAAGAAACAACCAGTACCGTAAGTGTTCTTAGCACCACCCTTACCGAATGCTGCCTGACCGAAAGTCGCAGCCTGCTGGTCACCAAGGATACCTGCTACTGGAACCTCAGTTAGAAGCTGGTGGCTTTCAATTGTGCCATATACTTCTGAAGAAGATTTAATTTCTGGCATCATTGAACGTGGCACATCGAAAATCTCAAGGATTTCATCATCCCAGTCAAGAGTTTCAAGATCCATGAATAGAGTACGAGATGCGTTAGTTACATCTGTAATGTGTACACCGTTAGCTTCAGCACCACCAGTTAAGTGCCAAGTTACGAAGCTGTCAGTAGTACCGAAAATTAGGTCACCCTTTTCAGCTTTTTCACGTGCGCCCTCAACGTTGTCAAGAATCCACTTAATCTTAGTACCTGAGAAATATGGACTTAGAGGTAGACCAGTCTTTTTACGGAAACGATCCATACCACCGTCTTTAGCAAGTTTTTCAACCATTGGCTGAGTACGAGTATCTTGCCAAACAATTGCGTTATATACTGGTTCACCAGTATTTTTATCCCAAACAACTGTAGTTTCACGCTGGTTAGTAATACCAACAGCCTCGATATTGTGGCGGTTGATGTTAGCACCAGAAAGAGCAGTTGCAATTACTTCACGAGTATTCTTCCAAATTTCATTTGGATTGTGTTCTACCCAACCAGCCTTAGGGAAAATCTGTTCGTGTTCTTTCTGACCTGTAGAAATAATTTTTCCTGAGTGATCAAAAATGATACAACGAGTACTTGTAGTTCCCTGGTCGATTGCTGCAATGTACTTTTTTTTGTTTTCTTTAGTTTCAGTCTTCTTGTCAGACATATAAAACCTCTCTGTTTTTAAGTGTTCACCGCTTTGGGCACAATCACTATTTTATCAGGATTTGTGAATTTTGGGAGTAAATTCGACTTTTTATAGTCCCTAGTATGTATTTGGGCAATAAAAAAGGAGAGCCAAAGCTCTCCAATTTTATAAGTTACCTTATTCTTGCTTTCCTAGATTAGGTGGAAAACAAGACCTGCTAGGACTGCACCTAGAATAGGACCTACAACTGGTACCCATGAGTACTGCCAGTCTGAGTCGCCCTTACCTTTGATAGGTAGGATAGCGTGTGCGATACGTGGACCAAGGTCACGAGCTGGGTTAATCGCATAACCAGTAGGACCACCAAGAGATGCACCGATACCAACTACCACGAATGCTACAGCCAATGGACCAATTTCAGTAGGTGTCTTACCGCTTAGTAGTACCCAAATAACTAGTACGAAAGTAGCAATTACCTCTGTTACTAGGTTCCATCCGAAGTGCTTAGTTTCGTTACGGATTTCTGGACCAGTAGAGAAAACGCCTAGCTTGTTAGCTGCATCTTCTTCAGTATCAAAGTGGTCTTTGTATGCTAACCAACAAACAACCGCACCAATGAAGGCACCAATCATCTGAGCTGCGATGTAGTTAAGAGTGTGCCCGAAAGTCACAGCATAACCCGGAACGAAGTTTTTCGCTCCACTTACTACCTGACCAATTGTTACAGCAGGGTTTAGTGCACCACCTGATTTAAATGCAGTGTATACACCAATGAATACTGCAATACCCCAACCGAAGTTGATCATTAGAGTACCGCCGCCGAAGCCTTTAGTCTTAGCAAGAATTACGTTAGCCACAACGCCACAACCCAAAAGAGTCAGCATTGCAGTACCCGCAAGCTCGCTAAAGAAAATAGAGCCGTTCATATAAAAGAACTCCTATACTTAATTTTATAAATTTGACATTTTAAAAAAGTCACTCAATGTAACTTTATAACTATACCGTTAGAATTCGATAAAGTAAACGATTTAACGCTTAATCCTCTTAATTCTCTTGCTAGAATAAAAAATATGGTTGATAATATGAATCCAGATTTTGATGCAGTATACGAACGCGAAGAATTCCAACGTACCTTTAAATACCGTGGTAGCAAGACTTACTACTGGGATTACCATGCAGTAGACGCTTTAAAGCGTACTGACCAGACTTTAATTTTTGTGCATGGTTTCCGTGGCGATCATCACGGATTGATAAAAATTGTCACAGAATTGCCACAATACCGTATCATAGTTCCTGATTTACCAGGTTTTGGTATTTCTGCACGCTTACCTGAAGAACAAAATGTCGATGGCTATGCCCACTATTTAAACGAATTTATTGATAGCTTAAACTTAGACAAAACCCCTGTTATTGTCGGACACTCTTTCGGGTCAGTGGTATCTGCAAAATATGCAGTGGATTACCCTGATAAGCTTGCAAAATTAGTCCTGCTAAATCCAATTGCTGAAGCTACAAACAAAGGCATCAAAGGCTTATTTACTAAAGGTTCTGTAGGGCTATTTAATCTATCAACCAAAGCACCTGAAGTTGTAAGTGATGTCATTATGAAGAACCCAATAATGGTACGCGGCTTAAGTATTTTCATGGCAAAGACTAAAGATAAGGAACTACGAAAAGAAATTCATGCTGAACATGATGAGCATTTTAGTGCTTTTACTGATAAAGATGGCTTAGTCGAAGCTTTCCGAGCTTCCGTTAATAGTTCTATTTCAGACTTTGGTTATAAAATTAAAACACCAACACTGTTAGTAGCTGGCGATAAAGATGATATTGCACCCTTGCAAACCCAAATATCGTTACAATACACAATCAAAGATTCCCAGTTAAAAGTTATTAAAAACGTTGGACACTTAATTCATTATGAAAAAGCTGATGAAGCTGCAAAAGCAATTGATTCTTTCGTAAGATGACTATAGTTCGTAACTAGCATCAACTTTTACAATCACTTTTGTTTTTTTATTGATGGCTGCAATAGTGCGTAAGCTCCGTAATTTCTTGGTAACTTCTGGACCATTTGTATAAGAAAATTTTAATACTGCTCGATAGTCTCCAGTATCAACCAATGCTTCTGGATTATCAAACTTTTTAATTGGATATGGACCTATCACTTCAAGAAGTTCATCTTCAAAAGCTTCTAAATAAATCTTCACTTCTTGTAATTTGCCTTCTAAAATTGCGACCCGCACCGCTGGAGGTAATGATAATTGGTAGCGATCTAGCAACACTCGATGTGCAAATTTATATGGTGCCCACTCGATTAACTCTTTAGAAACTTGTTCGTCTTGGCTTACCAGCAGTACCCTACCATTATCTCCAGCAGGTTTAACTAAAGAAGCTACGCGTAACCATTGTGCGAAAGCTTTTTCTTCAGCTTTCATAAAAGAGCGATATAGCTGCGCATCTGCATCTAGTAACACTGCTGCTTGATATCCTGAAGCAACTTGTGGTTCAGCTCCAGGAGTGGCCACAACTAACGCAGGTTCAGCTTCAATTTCCCGCACAATATGATCTCCTGCCGAAGAGATAATTCGGTATCCAGGGAAAGATTTTGCAAGCTCGTACGCAGTGCGATCAGAACCAACAATTCTAGAACGCAACTGCATACTATTACATTCACTACATTTCCAAGGATCCTGAACATGCAAGCATAACCGGCACAATAAGGTATCCTGAGTAGAATAAATTGGTCCATGACATTGAGTACACATTGCTTGGTGATGACAATTTTGACAGCTTAAAGCGGGGAAAAATCCAGCATGTGGCACTTGAATTAAAACTGGCCCTAGTTCTAAGCCTTGGCGAAGAGTACGAAAAGCCAAATCTGGTAGTCGTTTCATCAAAGCCTGTGGGTCGTATGCTAACACACTATCATCGGCCATTGACCTAATCATTGGAGTTAAGGCTTGTAAATCTCGAGCTAAATAAGTTGTTGGTTGTAGGTAACTTAATTCAACTAACCGTTGCACTTCAGTACTAACGGCAAATCCAGCAAAAATTAATGAACATTTTTCTTGCTCTGACCGCATTAACGCAATATCGCGAGTGTGCTGATATGGAGCTGAAATCTCTTGATGATTTTCATCGCTATCATCCCAAACTATAATTAACGATAAGTCCTCTACTGGCGCAAATACTGCAGAACGGGTACCAATTACTGTACGAACTTTCCCAGTTGAAGTTAAGGCAAAACCTCGGTAACGACTACTATTAGACTGGCTATGAGTCTGAGTTACGAATTGTTTCTTACCAATTAACTCCGAAACTTCCGTGGCCAATAATTCCACATCAGTAAAATCAGGCAACACCACTATTGACCCAAGATTAGCTACATGAACCTTAGAAACGATAAAAGCTAATGCTTTATACCAACTATGTGCACCATAACTTTTAACTAGCTGTAATGAAAGTTTCTGTGGTTTTTGGCTAATGATATCCTCAAGCTTTTCTCGAAATTCATCAAGATAAGCCAAGGCTTCACTCTGTTTATCAATACTAAGCGGCTCGACTACCTGTTCAGGTCGTTTTGGCATTGCCAAAACTTCTTTTTCGGCAGTAGCATTTCTAGGCGGAATCATATGCCTTAACACTGTTCTACGAGTAGTCGCATACCGAGTTGCAACAGCTTCACAAAGTTGCCAAGTAGTTTCATTAAATAGTCTTAATGGTGAATAAACTTTTAATAATGACGATAGGTCAAAATCGCTAGTTTCGACACGTTCAATTACAAAAGCATCTACCGTGCGGTTTTTAAATCTAACTTGAACTCGCACTCCCATTTGAGTTTGTTCATCGTATTTTACTGGGATTGCGAAGTCATAGAGTCGATCTAGATGTGTAGTGGTCACATCTAATAAAACTCGAGCAACAGGCAACTTTTCAGCAATTTCCACTTCAGCTGAATGTACTTTTTTCTTGGGTTCAGGCAGTGAAAATAGCTGGTTCTCTTCCATGTTTTACCCTAGATAGGCTTTGAGTTCGTCAATTTTATTAGTTTCTTCCCAAGCAAAATCTTGGTTTTCTCTACCAAAATGACCGTATGCTGCAGTCTTATAATATTGTGGCTTTTTTAAAGCTAAAGCTTCAATGATTGCTTTCGGACGTAAATCAAATACTTCTTCAATCGCCTCTTGAATCTTGGTACTTGAAACTTTACCTGTATCAAATGTATCAACATAAAGCCCCACTGGGCGCGCTTGACCAATAGCGTAGGCTATCTGCACTTCAATCTTGTCTGCCAATCCTGCAGCAACTACATTCTTTGCAACCCAACGTAGTGCATAAGCAGCAGATCTATCTACTTTAGAAGGGTCTTTGCCACTAAAAGCTCCACCGCCATGACGAGCCATGCCACCATAAGTATCCACAATAATTTTACGTCCAGTTAATCCTGCATCACCTTGTGGTCCACCTAATACAAATTCACCGCTTGGGTTTAAAATGTATTTGATGTTATCAGTATCAATATCTTTAAATTCTTCTAGAGACAATACTGGCGCAATCACGTATTTATGCAAAGCATCTTCAAGCTGTTTTTTAGAAATATCCTCATCATGCTGTGTAGAAATTACGATAGTATCTACCGCGACTGGTTTGCCATCTTGATAAGCAATAGTTACCTGAGTTTTTCCATCTGGACGGAAGAAATCTACTTTTTTAGCTTTACGGACCTTACTTAACTGCTCTGCCAATCGATGTGCTGACCAAATTGGTAATGGCATTAAGGAGCGAGTTTCGTTACTAGCATAGCCAAACATAATACCTTGGTCGCCTGCACCTTGTTCATCGTATTCGTCTTCGACTTCTCCCTTGCGAGATTCGCTAGATTCAAATACGCCACCAGCAATTTCTGGAGACTGCGGACCAATTGAAATTGACACCCCACAGCTGGCACTAGCAAAACCTAGCTTAGGCGAATCATAACCAATTTCTTTAATAGTTTGACGTACTAAGCTTGGGATTTCTACATATCCTTTGGTGTCCATTTCACCGACAACATGAACCAGTCCCTTAGTCACTACAGTTTCCACTGCAACTCGAGATTCTGGGTCTTGGGCCAAAACTGCATCCAAAATTGCATCTGAAATTTGGTCACAGATTTTATCTGGATGGCCTTCAGTTACTGATTCTGAGGTAAAAAGTTTAATTTCACTAGTCATGTATTTAAGTGTATAGCTTACCTAAGACAAAATAAAAGTTTTAAAAATAGTTTAATAGCTAACTAAAATAACTTTGGCGTTATTCAATTTACGTGATTTTGCTGGAATTAGCTTTATATAACCAATTAAATACAAATCCACCCCAATAAGCTAATTACCACCGTGAAAGATGTAGCTAACTTATTGGGGTGTTTTGCTGTGGAAGAGAAAACTACTTTGCTGAGTTATTGTACTTTTCAGCAGCATCAGCTAGTAGTTTCAAAATCTTTTCAAACTTCTTTGGGTCATCTTCTAGAAGAGTCATCCGCAGACCAGAAACATGGCTATTGAAACCAGAAAGCATTGGCACTGTACAAACACCCGTATGTGCTAACAGCTGGTAACAGAACTGCTTATCTGGAGCCTGGTTCTCTGGGTCAGCTAATGCTTCATCAAGCAATTTTTGCGCTTCTTTGTTTGCAGCTGGTAGGCTCTTCTTAGCGTCCAAGAAACCATCTTCAAAAGTAACACTTAGATAGAATGCACCTTGTGGTTCGGTGACTCGGAAACCATCGACTTTGTTTAAATATTCTGCAGCTTTTTTACCACGTTCTTGGTACATCTTTGAACGTTTACGCAAATATGGTTCATAACGCTCATCACTAAGAATCTTTGGCAAAACTAACTGTGGCAATGTAGTAGAACATACTTCTACCATCTTTGCTTCTTCAATTGAACGGATATACTCAGCGAATACTGGATCCTTATCAACGTTATAGAACTCTAACCAACCACAACGACTACCTGGCCAAGGCACTTCTTTACTCAAACCACGCATGATGATAGTAGGTATGCCATCAGCGAGTGCCGCTAATGAGGTAAAGTCTTTTGGTTCGAAAGCTAGATTCGCATAAATCTCATCAGCTATTAAGAATAAATCGTATTCTTTTGCAATATCAACGAACTCTTGCAATACTTTCTTTGGATATACCGTACCAGTTGGGTTATCTGGGTTAATAAGTAACAAACCAGCAATACTTGGGTTGTACTTAACTTTATTACGGATATCATCCATATCTGGAAGCCAGCCATTTTCTGGATCAAGATTATAAGTAAGGTGCGCAGACCTACCACGAGCACCCTCTACTGAACTGTGTGTAGGGTAAGCTGGACTTGGACCAAGCACGCGTGCTACTGGGTCTAGCCAAGTGTAAGTCTTAGTAATTGCATCACCAAGGCCATTAAAGAATGAAATGTTATTTGGAGTTAGATGTGTACCATCTTGCTCACTACGTGTCTTCGCTAGGTATTCACGAGCATCATCTAATCCCTTTGTCGGAGAATATGCATAACTCATTGATTCGCCGGCAGCCTTTGAAACGATATCTCGTACCCAATCAGGAACTGGCTCGCCTTTTGCAACAGGATCACCAATGTTTTCCCAATGCATTTCAAGGCCAGTATCACGGATATTGTGGGCGAATTCAATAATTGCACGAATTTCGTATTTTAATTCTCCAGCGCCTGGATGAACAATATTAACTCTCATACTTGACCACCATGTCTATTCATAACTAATAAAACCTACAAAAATCAGTCTATCAGTAAACATAGATTTGTTTTGGATTATGGCTTAACAATCCTCTAAACTAAGTTTCCACCACTTAAACAGCAACTCCCACAGTTTTGCCGTGAGTTTGTGCACAAACAGCATGTTTAAACACACGTTTTCTGTCCAAAAGCACGGTTAAATTTCTGCTAACAAAACTGGATAAGTAGCCTTTACTGCTAGTAACACCAAAGCAATACCACTTAACAATGTTATTAACATCAGAACTACAAATGTTGGTGAAATTAATAAAGCAGTGACAAAAGCAGGTAATACTAATAAACCTGCCACTATACAACCCCCAAATACGGCAAGTAATAACGGCATAGTTAATGCTTTTTGCCGTATCTTTTGGATTTGTATTGTAGGAGTCCCTACCAGACTAAGGTTATAGTAGAGATCTTTCCGATCGACGATATCAATTAGTTGTAAAATATTTACAGAACTTGCCAGCGCTATGAACGTGATGCAAAGCAAAAATACTGTCACTGTTCTGATATCAGTAAAAAATTGAATTTGTGCTGTATTGATATTTGATCTACTATCTTTCCTGACTGCACTTAAAAAGCCTAATACAGAACCAATAATTACCGTAGTAAAACTCATTAAAGCTACTATACTAACCTGGCGCCAAGCACTTTGTGGAGACTCTAGAATACGTCGTTTGGCGACTAACTTAGTTATATCTTGCTCTTTCTTAACAGTTAGTCTTGTTAATAATGAAAGAATATATGGACCTATTATTCCCATAAATCCGTGTAGGGCTAACAGTATTGAAATAAGCGCAAATGTAATTCCAAATACACCCCAGCTAAGTGACATAAAATGAAATATTAATAAACAGGAAATAACTATTATTGCACCAAAAATTAATCTTATAATTCGTGCATTTTGATTAATTGCCGATAACCTATTTTCTAAAGGTCTTTTAATTACAGGCATTGCCTCTAAAAAAGAATTTATCAATGCAATGATTAATATTGTGATACATAACAATATTGGTAACCATATTGGCATATTATAAATACCTTTAAGGCGCTTATTATTTATACTTAATAGGCTCAAAATAGGTGAAATAGCTATTGCTAAAGCTGTCCCAATTATCAAACCATTAAGAGCCGTTTTTAAAGTTTGATAGCTGACTATTATAAGTAACTTATTTCTAGTAGCACCAATAATTCCAAGGCTAGCTAACGACACCTGCTGTTGCTTTCTATTTAACTTTGCCGTTTGCGATGTTAATGAAAATACTGGTACTAGCATGAAAGCAACTAACACTATAGCCAATACTTGATAATCAGCTCTTCCATTTGCTGCATGCCAAATATTGTATGAAAGTACTGAAGTAAAGACTGAAATAAAAGTAGTTATGGCGAAAGCGATTATTGGTAAGAGACTTGCAAGTCTATTTTTATTACTATTTCGAGTTAATAATTCGATAGTTTGAAATTTCATTGGGTCCCCGATAACTCTGCAGAATCAACAACTATTTTTCCAGATTTTATCGTAATTAACCTATCGCATTGCTTTGCTATATGCTCATTATGAGTAACCATAATGAGTGTTTTTCCACGTTTTTTAACGGTATCTAGTAGGATTTTCGTAACCTGCATCGCAGTTTTGTTATCTAAAGAGCCCGTAGGTTCATCAGCAAATACGACACAAGGGTCCGTAATTAAGGCACGAGCAATCGCTATTCTTTGTCCTTGCCCACCTGATAATTGACCGATTCTCTTATCTTTAGTTTTAAGCATGTCCAATTCGCTAAGAATATCGATTGCTTTTGTTTCGGCTTCAACCCGCTCCACTCCAGTTAATAGTAAGGGCATTATGACATTTTCTAGTGCAGTCAACTCTGGTAGCAATAGTCCTTGTTGGAATACAAAACCAAATTCTTGTAAACGCAATTCAGCTCTTTTTGAACTACTTAATTTGGTTATATCTATAAACTCTTGTTTTGCCTTATAACTAACTGAACCAGTATCACTTTCTATAACACCAGCAACAATATGAAGTAATGTAGATTTTCCAGAACCTGAAGTACCCATTATTGCAACTGATTGATTTTCTTGGAAAGTTAAACTGGTTTCTATCAATGCAGTTAAATCTTTATATGTTTTACTAACTTCCTTTACCACAATAATCATGTCATGTTCGCTCAAAATCTCTACTTCCATCAGTTATAAACCTTCCCTTTCTTTTAATTTCAGTTTGTTGCTTATTAAGATTTACACAAAGTATGTGAAAGAGCGTTAGTAAAAAATACATCTAAAGATGTATCTAGTTAAAAATGAATTAAGCAAAATCAGATTTTAAATCTTATTTCGGTAGGATAAAGACAAATGGTAAAGAATAAATTTTCAGATATTGTAAGTAGTAAATACTTTAAAGTGGCGTTTGTAGCATTCTTTGCTTTACTAGCCGCTTTACTAGTTCCCAATGCGACACTTCTAGGGCAAAATGTCTACTACCTTATTGCAGGAATTGTTTTATATTTTGTCATAACTCACAATAATATAAAATTCTCAGCATTTGCATACTTTTATGTTGCTGTTATCCCGTATATTATAGCTACTTTCGCCTTTGGAACAGTCAGTGTTAATAGAATTAGCATAAATTTTTTCCACATATTTTTACAAATCTCAATTATCGCTGCGGTCATTACCTTATATCGAAAACAGAAGAAAGAATTAACAAAAGTAAAACACCAAAAAGCAGTTCAAGATGCAATATACGGCGAGCGTCGGCGCATTGCACGTGAACTCCATGATGTAATCGCCCATTCGCTTACGGTAATAGTCACTTTAACTAACGGCATGAGTAAAATTTGGGACACAAAACCAGAAATTGCAAAACAACTTACTAACGAAATAGCTGATGTCAGTCGTAGCTCTCTTGAAGATATCCGAATGGTTATTGGTGCTTTACGTCCCGAAGATAATGAATCTAATACTAAACAGCAAGAGTTATATTGGGAAGATAGTAGTATTGATGAACTCGTACAAACCTTTTCAAAAACTGGATTAATAATTGATAATCATATAAATTACAAGATTACCCAGCAAAATTTAAAAATTACGGTTTACCGCATAATCCAAGAAGCTTTGACTAATGCACTACGCTATGCAGATATTGAAAAGCCTGTGGTTGTTTCATTGACACGAAATGAAACAGAATTACAAGTAAAAATTTGTTCCCAACTCAAAGATTCTATTAATTCAGAAATTGTTGGCACAAAGACTGGCTTAACTAGTCTTAAAGAACGGACTGAATTGTTTAAAGGGACTTTTAAAGCTGGTAAAGAAAATAACAATTGGGTAGTCTATGCAGTGTTTCCTAATGAAAGCCTGGAAAACTAATGAAAGCAATAAAAGTACTCATCGTTGATGACCAAGATTTAATTCGTAAAGGAAATCGTTTAGTTCTTGAAAGTGAAGCTGCTATAAAAGTAGTCGGTGAAGCTTCAAATGGTCTTCAAGCCATCTCCCAATGTGAGCTTGAATTACCAGATGTTGTCTTGATGGATGTTCGCATGCCAGTGATGGATGGCATTACTGCTACTGAAATTCTTACTAAAAAATATCTAAAGCTAAAGATTATTATTCTAACCACTTATGATACTGATGAATATGCTTTTCGCGGGTTACAAGCTGGTGCCCACGCCTTTATCTTAAAAGACACCACTCCTGATTATTTAATTGACGCAATACAAACTGTCTATCGTGGCGAAGGAATCTTAGCGCCAAGAGTCACAAAACAATTGATTAATTTGTTTGTTGATAAAACAGACAAACTTGAAAGCAAAACTCCATCTTATGATGAAAGACCTGAACGATTAACTGAACTTTCGGAACGTGAATACAGTATCTTCATCGACATAGCTAGTGGACTTGCTAACAAAAAGATCGCAGAAAAAGACTTTGTCTCACCACTAACTGTTAAGACTCAAGTCTCAAAGATTTTGGCAAAACTTAACTTAAAGAACCGAGTACATCTAGTCATATTGGCATATGAGCTTGGAGTCGTTTAAAGTGTCATACTACCTTTACTTAATTCGTTGGGAGAGCAGATAAGTAAAAAGCTCTTGCCATTGGCAAGAGCTTAGTTTATGTGACCCCAACGGGATTTGAACCCGTGTTACCGCCGTGAGAGGGCGACGTCCTAGGCCGCTAGACGATGGGGCCTTAGTTGAAAACTAACTGTTGAAAATCAATCAGTTAAATTCCCATTAAAGGATTTCAACTTTTTAAGTATAGCAACTGTTTTGAATTAAGTAAATTCAACTAGTTTTAACACTAAATATTACACTACTCAATCAACCAGTCTAAAATATTCTTCTTTTGAATACCTTCATAGTTATCATCAAGAAATAGCTTATCCATTACCAAAAGATATTTTGGGAAATTATCTGTTATTTTACGCAAAGGTTTTAGTTCCCTATCTCTAGTTTTAGGATCCAAAACAGATTCACTTACTTGGTAATATTCGTAGCTACCTTTATCTGTAACAACCACAAAATCAACTTCGTACTTATCAATGTTTCCTATATAAACTTTAGGATATCTACGCCTTAACTCTAAATACACAATGTTTTCTATTAAATGTCCAGTATCTTCTTGATGGTCAGGCAATAACAAATTCCTAAAACCTAAATCTGATGCGTAGTACTTCTCTAGACGCTGTAATAACTCTCTACCTTTTACATCAAAACGTGGCACTGAATATAATAACAACCCATCACATAAAGCAGAAACATAACGCTCTAAAGTAGTATTGTTTGCCAATTTTACATTTTGACTTGCTAAAGTATTTCGCATCTTGTTAATTGAAGTAATACTACCTATGCTACTAAGCACCGTACGCATCACGCGTTCGATAATTTCTTTATCTGCTTTTCCAGCACGAGCAATCACATCATTAATCAAAATTGAGTTATAAACGCCTTGAAGATACTCAATCTTTTCTACATAACTCTCAGTATGTATTAGATATGGGAAGGCGCTAAACCAATACTCATTAAAAGCCTTTTCAATATCTTTTTCAGATGACCAAGAATAGTATTCTGCAAAGGACAAAGGTTGTACTTCTTTTTCTACATAACGTCCAGTTAGATTTGTAGCTAACTCACCACTCATGTAATAAGCATTAGAACCCGTAATGTAAAGATCGACATTGTCTTTAATGAATAAACTATCAACTACAAGCTCAAACTTGTCTACATGCTGAATTTCATCGAGCAATATG
Source organism: Micrococcaceae bacterium (assembly GCA_047606545.1). Lineage (GTDB taxonomy): Bacteria > Actinomycetota > Actinomycetes > Actinomycetales > Micrococcaceae > JASGDC01. Next base: position 188,644 of record JASGEI010000020.1, read on the forward strand.
TAATGTTTTTTATTTGATTTGATTTGTGCTTCCAAATACTTATGTAATTTTTTGTAATCACGAAGCTCATAGTACTTTAAATCTTCAAAATTAAGAGAAATAATGTTTGATTGTTTTACACCACTTGCCTTTAAATCCTTTTTAAATAACTCAAAAATCATTGATTTGCCAGCGCGACGAAGTCCAGTAATCACCTTAATAATTGGTTTACCTCGATGACGCTTTAGGAATTCTTGATATGCAGCACGTTTTATAAGACTATTTTCACTCACATGAAAATAGTATCAGATTTTACCACTTATTTTCATTCAGATGAAAATAAAGTTATATTTTGCCAGATATTTTCATTTAACTGAAATTAATCACTTATTCAACAGTGTCTTTACTTCACCAATTAGCGTAATCGAACCAAAAGCCACAATACCGCTACCTAGCTCGCCACCAGCTTCTGCAGCTGCGACTACTTGCTCAATAGCATCATCAAGTTTAGGCTGTGCCGTTACTCGGTCTTCACCAAAAGTGTCGATAGCGTACTCTTCAAGCTCATCAGTTGGGATTGCTCTTGGCGAATTAGATTCTGTAACGATTACTTCGTCAAAACTGTCCTCAAGTTCGGCAAAAATACCACGAACATCTTTGCCTTGTAGCACTGCAACCAAGGCAATTGTGCGATTAAAATCAAAAGATTCATCTAGAGTTTTAGCTAAAGTCTTAGCTCCAGCTGGATTATGTGCTGCATCTATTAAGAAAGTCGGCGCAGAACGCAGTAGTTCCACACGTCCTGGTGAACTGGCTTTTAAGAAACCTTGCTCCACAATATCCTGTGGTAATTCTTTCTTACCACCTCCCATAAAAGCTTCTACTGCAGCAAGAGCTACCGAAGCATTTTGTGCTTGGTGTTCACCAAAAAGTGGGATTGCAATTTCCTCATATTCTCCAGCAATACCTTGGAAGTTAAGCACTTGCCCACCGACAGCAAGTTTGCGGTCAGTTACCCCAAAATGTACACCTTCGAAGTATGCTTCATCGTGGAATTCAGTAGCCTTATCCAAAATAATCTGCGCTACATCACGCTCTTGTACCGAACTAACCACAATTGCATCTTCGTTGATAATGCCAACTTTTTCTTCTGCAATATCCTCAACCGTATCGCCAAGCATATCCGTATGATCCAAATCAATTGGAGTAAATACCGACACATCAGACTTAACTACATTAGTCGCATCCCATGAACCACCGATACCCACTTCGATAATTGCCACATCGACTGGAAAATGTGCAAACACTGCAAAGCCAAGCACTGTTATAGTCTCAAAAAAGGTAAGTTTATTTTCACCTGCAGATTCTAGTTCTGCATCAACCATATCCAAATATGGCTTGATATCCTCATAAACCTCAACGAAAACCTCATCAGCAACTGGTTCGCCGTCAATACTGATGCGTTCAGTCACTGATTCCAGGTGCGGACTCGTGTAACGACCAGTCTTTAGATTATGCTCTTTAATTAAACTTTCAATCATCCGTGCTGTCGAAGTCTTACCATTAGTGCCAGTAATGTGAATCACTCGGTATGAGTTTTGTGGGTTACCTAAGACATCACAAATTCGACGAAGCGGCTCAAGGCGCGGTTCCATTTTGTTTTCTGGTTGCCGCGCCAAGAGCTCTAAATAAACTTCCTGTAGTTCTTCGTTCATAGTTATTTAGCTAACTTTCTTTACGCTAATTGCAGTTTCGCCTTCATCAAATGAGACTTTCTTACTCAAAGTTTCTTGCGCAATCAAATCTTCAAATTGACGATACTGCTTAATTAACTCAGGCGAATCAGTAACTTTAAGCTCAATACGGTCAGTCACATCAAGGTCTTCACTGCGACGCTCTTGCTGAATTGCACGAATCACATCACGTGCTGCACCCTCTGCTTCTAACTCTGGCGTCAAAGTAGTATCAAGCACCACAAAGCCACCTGTTGGCAACATTGCAATTGCTTCACCACTAGTTTTACCAGCTACTGTTTCAAGAGTGTATTCACCGTCATTAAGTTCGAAACCTCCAGCAGTCACGACATCATCATTAACTGACCAATCACCAGTTTTTGATGCTTTAATAACTACCTGCACATCACGGCCCAGACGTGGTCCAAGCGCTCTGGCATTGATAGTCAACTTCTGAGCTACTCCGTAATTTTCTGCTTCTTTGGAATCCAGACTTAAGAAATCAACTTGCTTTACATTTAACTCATCTTTGATGATATTGGCAAATGACTCATCAAAGTCTTGATCCGTAACTACAGTTAGCTTATTAAGCGGCAAACGCACCCTAAGTTTCTCTGCTTTGCGCAACGAAGACCCAGTAGAGCAGATAGCTCGCACTGTATCCATTGCTTCAGCAAGGTCAGTATCTTCCTTAAAATCAACCTTTGGCCAATCTGCAAGGTGCACTGAACGTTCGCCAGTTAAACCTCGCCAAATTTCCTCAGAAATTAAAGGCAATAATGGTGCAGCCACTTCAGTTGCTGTCTTTAGACAAGTGTAAAGCGTATCGAAGGCATCAGTGTCATCATCCCAGAAACGCTGACGACTACGACGTACATACCAGTTAGTCAAAGTATCGAAAAACTTGCGTAAAGTCTCACAAGCACCAGAAATGTCATATTCATCTAACTGCTTAGTGATTTCATCCACCATGCCAGCTACTTTACCTAAGATGTACTTATCCAAAGCCTCTTTTGGATTCTCAATCTCTTTAGCTTCGTAACCTTTGCCACCATATGCAGCATTTGCATACAAGCTGAAGAAGTACCAAGTGCTCCACATTGGTAGCATTACCTGGCGCACACCTTCACGAATACCTTTTTCGGTAACGATTAAGTTACCACCACGCAAAATAGGTGATGCCATTAAGAACCAACGCATTGCATCAGAACCATCACGGTCAAAAACCTCAGATACATCTGGATAGTTACGAAGGCTCTTAGACATTTTCTGTCCATCAGAACCTAGCACAATACCGTGGCTTAATGCGTTCTTAAATGCAGCTCGGTCAAACAAACCAGTCGAAAGCACATGAAGTAGATAGAACCAGCCACGAGTCTGGCCAATATACTCTACGATGAAGTCTCCTGGGCTATGATACTTAAACCATTCTTTGTTTTCCATTGGGTAATGTACCTGTGCATAAGGCATTGAGCCTGAATCAAACCAAACGTCTAAGATGTCTGTGACACGACGCATTGTAGACTTGCCACTAGGATCATCTGGATTTTGACGTGTTAATTCATCAATAAATGGTCGGTGTAAGTCTACTTCGCCATCCTTATTACGTGGTAACTCACCAAAATCAGCTTCAAGCTCTGCAGCAGAACCATATACATCTGTACGTGGATATTCAGGGTTGTCAGATACCCATACTGGAATTGGGCTTCCCCAATAACGGTTACGGCTAATTGACCAATCACGAGCATTTTCTAACCACTTACCAAACTGGCCATCTTTCACGTTATTTGGCATCCAATTAATGCCCTGGTTAAGCTCTACCATCCGGTCTTTAAACTTAGTGACTTCTACGAACCAAGAAGTAACAGCTTTATAAATCAATGGCTGACGACAACGCCAACAGTGTGGATATGAGTGCACGTAGTTAGCATCCTTTACCAATACTGCTTCTTGCGAAGCCACTGGACCTGATTGGTTAATCAAATCCTTCATAATTGGACGGTTAGCTTCAAATACCTGCAAACCTTCATAGTCTTTAACACGGGTATCAAACTTACCTGCAGCATCTACTGGCACTACTGTCGAAATTCCAGCTTCGTCACATAATGCCTTATCGTCTTCACCAAAACCTGGAGCCATATGAACTAAGCCAGTACCATCTTCAGTAGTTACAAAATCACCAGGAAGAACTTGGAAAGCCTTATCTTTAAAATCTTCATGATTCTCAAAGTATGGAAATGGTGGACGGTACGTCTTTCCTACCAGCTTAGTGCCAGGGAAAGTTTCGACAATCTTTGCATCTTCGCCAAGCTCTTTTTCATAAGCTTTAACAAGGTTCTTTGCAAGTATTACTTTTTCGCCTGCAACCTTTGAGTCTTCACCTGGTTCAACTAATGCATAAGTAATTTCTGGATTAACAGCCACGGCTAAGTTAGAAGGTAAAGTCCATGGTGTAGTAGTCCATACTAAGATTAACTCGCCTGTTTCCAGCTTAAGACCGACAGTTGCAGTACGATCTTGGACATCTTTATAAACATCCTCATCCATCCGCAACTCATGGTTTGAAAGTGGAGTTTCATCTTTCCAGCAATATGGCAGCACCCGATAACCTTCATAGATTAGACCTTTATTGTAAAGCTCTTTAAAAGCCCACATCACTGATTCCATATAACTTAAGTTCAAAGTCTTATAATCGTTATCAAAATCTACCCAACGAGCTTGACGATTAACGTAATCCTTCCACTGCTCAGTGTATTTCATTACTGACGCACGGCAAGCTTCGTTAAATGCAGCAATGCCCATCTCTTCAATGTCGTCTTTACCGTTGATGCCAAGTTGCTTCTGCACTTCAAGCTCTGCTGGTAGACCGTGAGTATCCCAGCCGAAACGCCGCTCTACTCGATGACCTTTTTGAGTCTGGTATCGCGCCACAAGGTCTTTAGCGTAACCAGTCAACAAATGACCATAGTGTGGCAGCCCGTTAGCAAAAGGTGGGCCGTCATAAAATACGAACTCATTATCACCGTTACATCCAGCATCACGGTTTTCTATTGAAGCTTTAAAAGTTCCATCTTTATCCCAATATTTTAAGATACGTTCTTCAATTTCTGGGAATTTTGGGCTTGCAGGAACACTGGAACTAGTATCGTTTAAACGTGGATATGTCATGGCACCTCATCCAAATTATAAAAATCTAAGGGTCTTGTGTAAGGGCGATAAAATACCGCGGTACCACCTTACTTGATACTCATTAACTGCTATTACGGGCTTACCCGTCCGGTTCTACTAAACAAATTGTCGTTCTTCCGAAGACTCACTAGTGATAGCTAGGTCAAAGTCATACAACAAAAATTGTAACACTTTTCCACATTATATGTTTGTGACTTTTTGTACTGATTGTGACTAGTATATTAGTCACAATCGTGATAAATAGTCACAAATAGATGACTTTATCACTTGAATTAAAACAGGTAACTATACAAAATTAGTGTGGCTTGGCTATAATCCATCTTATATATTCTAGACATTTTAGCTGAAGTAAATTCTGGAAAAACCTAGGTCTACCCACTAGTATGAGAGTAATAGCTCTTTTTCAATCGCACAATGATTGTGTGAAATTAAGCAGTAAAAAGTACATTATAATAAAACCTATGCAACTTTGAAGGAGAAGTGAGACATGGAAGATATCGTAGGCGTTGATAATAAATTTAACACTCCAGATGCAAAACCAGATAAGCGTTTTAACAAGAAAAAGATGGAAGAAGTCCGACACTTCCATAAAAGCCTACCCTTCTACGAACCTACTCCACTAGAATCTCTGGATAACTTAGCTGATCATTTGGGCTTGAAGAAACTCTACGTTAAAAATGAAGGCAAGCGTTTTGGTCTCAATGCCTTTAAAGGTTTGGGTGTTTGTTATGCGGTTGCAAAACACTATGCAGATGCTCTTGGCTTAGATATGCGCAATACTACTTTTACAGAGCTTAAAGAAAAAGCTGAAAAGCTAGCACCTATTACTTTCACTACTGCAACTGATGGTAATCATGGTAAAAGTTTGGCTTGGTCAGCAAAGTTATTTGGTCAGCAAGCACGTGTATACATGCCAAAAGTTTCCCGTAAGGCACGCCTAGATGCAATTTTAGCTATGGGAGCTAAGGCAAAAATTACTGATATGAACTATGACGATACTGTCGAAATGGTAGCTAAAAAAGCAGAAGAAAATGGCTGGGTTCTAGTGCAAGATACCAGCTTCGGTGAATACTTTGGTGTGCCTACTCACATTATGCAAGGCTACACCAGTATTGTCACTGAAATCCAAGAACAACTTGGAGATACAGATTTGACTGATATCACTCATGTTTTCTTACAAGCAGGGGTCGGCTCTTTCCCCGCAGCAATCGCAGCTACAATTCATAATATTATTGGAGATAATCACCCAACTTTTGCAATTCTTGAACCAAACCGTGCAGATTGTTTCTACCAATCTGCAAAAGAAGGCAACGGTGAAACTAAACGAGTCCACGGTGATTTGGACACCATGATGGCAGGTCTTGCCTGTGGTGAACCTAATCCAATTGCTTGGGAAATCTTAAACCCAATCACTGACTCTTATTACTCGTGTGAGGAAGATGTCAGTGGTACTGGCATGCGTGTCCTAGGTAATCCAATCGATTCTGATACCCGTATTATTTCTGGTGAATCAGGAGCACTTCCATTAGGCTTTGTATATGAATTAATGCGTGATGATAAATACGAAGGATACCGCAAAAAGCTTAAACTTGATGAGAACTCACAAGTATTAGTTATCAATACTGAAGGTGATACTGATCCTATTAACTATCGAAAAGTAGTTTGGGATAATAACTAAATTTTCTTCCATAATAAATAATAGTTCCTTGGATATAGATTGCATACAAGGAACTATTATTTTGCGCTTTATCCATGTAAGTGTCTAATTCATTGTCAGCTTGGAAATTTTATTGGGGGGGGGTATTATGAGTTTATGGTTTTAATGTATCTGGATTGAGGGTTGACTGTCATGGGTAATAAGGTTTCTGATTCTGGGGTTTCTCGTCGTACTGTTACTAAGGGGGCTGTTTGGAGTGTTCCGGTTTTGACGGGTTTGGTTGCGGTGCCTGCGATGGCGGCTAGTCCGATGAGTGCGGCTAATATTGTGTTTTTAACTCCATTACCTGATGCTCCTGATGTTGGTAGTGTTTTTGCTAGTGATATTTCCGTGCAGGTTACTGATGCTAATGCTGAAGCGGTAACTGATGGCACAGTTACACTTACTATTACAGGGGATGCTTACTTTCTTGTTGATGGTGTTCAGCTTCAAAGTGTTGATGTACCACTTAACGCTGCTGGTATCGCTATGTTCGGTACTACTGATAGTGGTTTCCCACTATATGTTAGTGGCACGCTTACTACTGGTGATATAAGTATTAATGCTAAAGTAACCCAAAACCCAACAGTAACCACCGGTGCCACAAGTAACCCAGATGCAAAATTCAAAGTTAACAACCTTTACACCTGGGGAATTAATAATAATGGTCAGCTAGGTATCACCACTAATAGCGGCACGAGCACTGCTAACCCTACCCCAACTTCGATTGGTGGAGGACAATGGAGCACTACCGCAAGTGGACTATACCATTCGTTTGGCATTAAAAATGGTCAGCTATACGCCTGGGGGCTTAATAGATATGGTCAGCTAGGTACCACCACTAATAGCGGTACTACCACGGCTAACCCTACCCCTATCTTAATTGATAGTGGTAGTACAAGCTGGACAGCAATAGCGGCAGGTTATTATCATTCCCTGGGCATTAAAAACGGTCAACTATACGCCTGGGGAATTAATAATAATGGCCAACTAGGTACCACCACTAATAGCGGTACAAGCACGGCTAACCCTACCCCTATTTTAATTGATAGTGGTAGCACTGGCTGGACAGCCATCGCAGCAGGTTATTATCATTCCCTGGGCATTAAAAACGGTCAACTATACACCTGGGGATATAATAACTATGGTCAACTAGGTACCACCACTAATAGTGGCACGAGCACGGCTAACCCTACCCCTATCTTAATTGATAGTGGTAGCACCACTTGGACAGCAGTAACAGCAGGATCTTCTCATTCCCTAGGCATTAAAAACGGCCAACTATACACCTGGGGATATAATAACTATGGTCAACTAGGTAATGGCACTAGCAACACAACTGCTAATTCCACTCCGATTTTAATTAATAGTGGTAGTACAGGTTGGACAGCAATAGCGGCAGGTTATTATCATTCCTTGGGTATTAAGAATAGTCAGTTTTATGCCTGGGGTAATAATAGTTTTGGTCAGCTAGGTACCACCACTAATAGTGGCACGAGCACTGCTAATTCTACCCCTATTTTAATTAATAGTGGTAGTACGAGTTGGACAGCAGTAGCAGCAGGCTCTTATCATTCCTTAGGGATTAAAAACAGCAATCTTTACACATGGGGACATAATAGATATGGTCAGCTAGGTACCACCACTAATAGCGGTACTACCACTGCTAACCCTACCCCTATTCAAATTGGTAGTTACACTTGGTCTACTGTTGCCGCAGGTTATTACCATTCCTTAGGTATTCGAATTTAGAGCTTTAATTTGGTCCTGTACTTGGGGGGATAAGTTACATATAACTAAATATTTACCAACAAAAACTAATATTAGTTTAAGATTCCCGCAAATAACTCATCTAGCTCTTTACGTGTACCAGTAAAGAATGGAATCTCTACATTCACGTATTTACGGGCACCAGTTGCACGCAAATCACGAACAAGGTCTACCAAACGAACTAAGTCATCCGATTCGAATGCTAACAACCATTCGTAATCATTAAGACCAAAAGCAGAGATAGTATTTGCTAGCACATCACCGTAGTCTTTTGCTGCCATTCCATGTTCACGAAGTAACTTGCTACGCTCTTCATCTGGTAACAGATACCATTCTGGCTCTCGTACAAATGGGTAAAGCGATACGTAATCTTTAGCTTCTTCACCGGCTAAGAATGCTGGCACATGGCGCTTATTAAATTCTGCAGCTCGATGTACACCAACACTTGACCATACTGGTTCAAGAGCGCTATTAGCCCAGTTGATTATTGTGTTGTATGCCTTTTGTAGTGGTGCTTGAGTTTCTGGCGCATGCATCCAAACTAGAATATCTGCATCTGCACGGAAACCAGATATATCGTACCAACCACGAATCTTTAAATCTTTAATTTCAGCAAGTTGCTTTTCCAAAGCCTTAATATCAGGCTTACCTTTTGAAAACCTATTTACCTTAAATACTGAGTACATTGCATAATTAATTGCACTGTTAATCTCTTCGGCTACGTCGCTGTGGTCAATTACAGGTTTTTCTGTCATTTTAATCTCCTAGTTAATCCTTAGTACCAGCAATAACAGCTTTGCCAGTAACTTCACCATCACGCATTCGGCAACTATTTGAAGGGGCATTATCTGGAAATGCTCCTAATTTACCAGTTACTTCAGGCTCTACATCTTTACCACTTTCAATAGCAGCGCGTTCAATAATCATGTCAACAATTCCATAAATAAAAGTCTTTTTAACGCCAACCGTTGCTGCACGTACAGCTTGGAGGTTGTGTTCCTTTGCTGTATCTAATGCTTCAGTATCCAGGTCAAACACCACTTCCATGTGATCTGATACGAAACCAATAGGAGCGATAATGATTTTCTTAATACCATTTGGCGCCAAGTCTTCTTCAATATGGTCATTAATATCTGGCTCTAACCATGGAGTCCTTGGGCTACCAGAGCGTGAACAGTATGCTAACGAAGAAGTAAAGTTTTCACTAACTTCCTCTTTAAGCTTGGCATCGATAGTTGCCCGCACATCTTCGTGCTGTTCTTTATAGCCTGGACCAGTACGAGTAGAGGCTAACTGCATAGTGTCTGGAATTGAGTGCGTCACATAAATAATATGAGCACCGGCTAGACCGCCATCCAATTTTTCAGCTGCTTCCACAATTGCCTCATAATTACCGCTGATAAAACCTGGATGATTAAAGAATGGACGAATGATATCGATTTCTGGTGCGATATCACCAAGCTCTTGAATATCTGCTGCTAAGTGTTCGCGGTACTGGCGACTACTTGAATAAGAAGCATAAGCACTAGTCAGTAATGTAAGTACACGCTTTGCCCCGAAAGCACTTGCATCACGAAGTGCATCAACAGAATACGGATGCCAGTTGCGGTTACCCCAAATTACTGGCAGTTTAATACCTCGTTCTTTAAGCTCTGTTTGTAATGCAGCTTGCAGTTCTAAGTTCAACTCATTAATAGGGCTTTTACCATTAAAATGATTATAGTGTTCTGCTACATCAGCTAAACGCTCATCTGGAATACCTTTACCAGCAGTTACATTGCGCAAAAATGGCATTACATCTTCTTTACCATTGGGCCCGCCAAATGAACATAATAACAATGCATCATAAGGTGCTATATTTTGTGAATGTGGATTAGACTTATCACTATCATCAATCATGGTTTTGCCTACTTAATATTGTTTGGAAAAACTGGTGAAATACTATTTTCAGCCTATCATTTTTATAGGTTTTCAGAGGTTAGCGACAAAGGGAGACTTAAAACAAACTCTGTACAAAATAACAACGAACGATTTTTACCCATTCAACGTTTGGATAACAGCTAGCAATTTGGAATAATGGTACTTATGTCTGAATCAAATACTTCAATAAATGTACCTGAAAAACCAAGTTTAACTGGCCTAGAAGAGAAATTCTCTGCCAAATGGCAAGAAAATGGTGTCTACACTTTTAATAAAGATACTTCTAGAGAAGAAGTATATTCAATTGACACCCCACCCCCTACTGCTTCTGGTTCTTTGCATGTGGGGCATATGTTTTCGTTTACACATACTGACGTGATTGCTCGTTTCCAACGTATGACTGGTAAGAATGTTTTCTATCCTATGGGATGGGATGATAATGGTCTACCTACTGAACGTCGGGTACAAAATTATTATGGCGTACGTTGTGAACCTTCAGTACCTTATGAAGAAAACTTAGAACTTTCAGAAAAGCCACCTAAAAACGATCGTGATTTCAAGCGTATTTCACGCCGTAATTTCATTGAACTTTGCCATAAACTGACAGTTGAAGATGAAAAAGTATTTGAGAAATTATTCAGAACTTTGGGTCTTTCAGTAGACTGGGATCTTAGTTATCGCACTATTGATGATCATTCTCGTAAGGTTAGCCAATACGCATTTCTTAAAGAATTAAAAAATGGTCGTGCTTATTCTTCTGAAGCTCCTACTATGTGGGATGTAACTTTCCAGACTGCAGTGGCTCAAGCTGAGCTAGAAGATAAAGAAGTACCTGGTGCATATCACCGCATTCCATTTACTACTGATGATGGTAACGATATTTTCATTGAGACTACTCGTCCGGAACTATTGCCAGCTTGTGTGGCTTTGGTAGCTCACCCGGATGATGATCGTTATAAAGATTTATTTGGTAAGACTGTTAAATCTCCATTGTTTGAAGTTGAGGTACCAGTTAAGGCACATGAATTAGCAAAACCAGATAAAGGTTCCGGCATTGCGATGATTTGTACTTTTGGTGATTTAACTGACGTTACTTGGTGGCGTGAATTACAGCTGCCTACTCGTCCAATCGTTGGTCGTGACGGTCGTATTATTGTAGAAACTCCAGCATGGATTACTTCCAAAACTGGTAGAGAAGTTTACGAGCAGATGGCTCGTAAAACTATTTTCTCTGCAAAAGCTACAATAGTAGATGCACTTAAAGAAAATAACTTACTTGACGGTGAGCCAAAGAAGATAACGCACCCAGTTAACTTTTATGAAAAAGGTAGCAAACCACTTGAAATCGTTACCACTCGTCAATGGTATCTAGCTAATGGCGGACGTGATGAAAAACTTAAGAAACAACTTATCGAACGCGGACGTGAGTTAAATTGGTATCCAGACTACATGCGTTACCGTTATGAAAACTGGGTTGAAGGTCTAAACGGTGACTGGCTAGTTTCTCGTCAACGTTACTTCGGTGTTGCAATTCCACTCTGGTATCCACTTAATAATGAAGGTGAACCAGATTACGATAACCCAATCTTGCCAGAAACTAAACAATTGCCAGTTGATCCAGCTTCTGAGGCTCCAAAAGGTTACGAAGAGGATCAGCGTAACCAACCTAATGGTTTCATGGCAGATCCTGACATACTTGATACCTGGGCCACTTCTTCATTAACTCCACAAGTTGTTGGCGGTTGGAAAGAAAATGAGGAACAATTCGCAAACGTTTTCCCATTTGATTTACGCCCACAAGGACATGACATTATTCGTACTTGGTTATTTTCTACTATGGTACGTGCTAACTCTCTTAATGATTCAATTCCGTTTAAGAACGCAGCACTTTCAGGTTGGATATTAGATCCAGATCGCAAAAAGATGTCAAAGTCTAAAGGTAACGTAGTAGTTCCAGACGATGTTATTGAAAAATTTGGCACAGATGCTGTACGTTATTGGGCAGCAAGTGCAAAGCTTGGCGCTGATACCGCATTTGAGGAACGTCAGATGAAGATTGGTCGCCGTCTTGCTATCAAACTTCTAAATGCATCTAAATTTGCTTTAAATCTTGATGCGAATGCTAGCCATCTAGATTCATTGGATAAAATTACTGACCCATTAGATAAGTCATTACTAGCTAACCTTGGTGTAGTAATTGAACAAGCTACTAAAGCTTTTGAAACTAATGACTATGCCCGAGCTTTGCATACAATTGAACCATTCTTTTGGAGCTTTACTGATGATTATATTGAGTTAGTAAAGAATCGGGCTAATGGAAATCAAAGCGAAGAAGGTAAGAAATCTGCTGCAATTGCATTGAGCTTTGCAATTGATGGTTTCTTACGTTTATTTGCACCTTTCATGCCTTTTACTACTGATGAAGTTTGGTCTTGGTGGCGTACTGGCTCAGTTCATGCACAAGAATGGCCAAAAGCTGATAAATTAGCTGATTTTGATAAAGCAGAGTTTAATACGGCAAGTGAAGCTATTGCAGAGTTACGCCGCGCTAAATCCGAAGAAAAGATTAAACAACGTAATGAACTTACATCAGTTACGCTTGAAGTACCAGAAGCTCGAAAAAAGAGTTTTGAAAAAATTATAGAGGATTTAAAAGCGACAGCAAAAGTTATTAAGCTAAATGTCAACTTCGTGGCTGGTGATGAGTATCAAGCTTCTGATCTAGTACCTGCTGATATTGAATCTTAAAGTTAGGAAACATCATGGTAGATAACACAGAAAAAATTGAATCATTAAAAGGGCCTAAGTACATAGTCGATTACAACAGTGGCTTAAAACAGCTTACGAAAATTCTTTTCGAAGATGAAACAGTGGTAGATGCACTTCGTGTAAAAGATCAAAATGATACTAACGGTGCATTAGTACTTACGGACCGTCGTATTATCTTCTCAAGTGGTGTTTTGCTTAAGAAAAATAGTGAAGATATTGCACTACATAACATTACTTCAGTGGAATATAATGCAGGAATGGCACAAGGAAAAATTACTGTAAAAGCTTCAGGTGTTGATTCAGAATTTGCAGCACTAAATAAAAAGAAAGCTAACGAATTTGTAAATAATAGCCGTGAAGCAATTGCGCAATCTCGTAGTGGTGGCGTAGCTAAACCTACAAATGCTGATGAACTAGTAAAATATGCAAATCTTTATAAAGAAGGTCTGATTACTGAAGACGAGTTTAATAAGAAAAAACAAGAACTACTCTAGTACCTGTTTTATTAAAACTGACATTAATAATTTTACGGAAATAAATACTTCGTTTCTAATTATGCTCTTTGGTTATGAGAAATTCAGTAACTTACCTGAGAATAGCCACCATTTATATTATTTGATTATATTATTTGAATGGTGGCTATTTTTTAATTTAAGATACCAGTGTTATGGCAAAATCCAACAAAAAATTAATACAAATTAGTTTAAAACACAAAATACAGTACTAGGTTACTAGTTTCCTAGGCGATAGTAAAAGGCAACGTATCTATAGTATTATTACTTGTTGCGCTTGGTACTACAATTCTAAAAATATAAGTGCCACTTGGAGCATCTTCAGACATATACATTTCCTCTGCATAAACATACCCGCCCTCAACTGTAACACTTGGAAAAGGTGGAAACCCTAAGTCCACTTCTTCTAAAGTAGTAGCGTCTAGAACAGTAATAGTAAAAGCTATACCAGCAGGAGCTGCTTCTGATGTATCAGCATCCCAAAAAGCCAAAGTTATTGATGCGCTCGTTATATCTCCTTTTACAAAAGTACCTTCGTAATATTCATCATTAACCCAAGATGCAGCATACGTAGAGGCATAATGTGCACTGGCACCACTTCCTATTTCTTGCGAATATGTAAAATCAAAAACTATATTATTTGTAGAAGCAGCGTTTGCTGGCGCTGCTACTGCTGCAGAGATAGCTGGGACACTCCATAAGACCCCTTTATTTAAACTACGACGCGAGATACCCGCGTTAGTAGATTCATTATTTATATAAAGAGATTTTCACGCTACTACGAGTACTTTAAACGAATAGTTTGACAATATTCCACAATAAAGAGACTTAACCAGAAAAGAATGTTAATATGTTAAGGTAGGTTATCTTAATAAGATAACACACCTTATTTTTATGGGTTCAGTTTTAATAAAAATTAAGGTAATGTAGAAAATGTTTAATATTATATTTATTTTGAAGGTTTTATGAGTTTTAATGAATCTACTAACGCGGGTATCTCGCGTCGTAATGATAAAGCTACTAACGCGGGTATCTCGCGTCGTAGTTTAGCTAAAGGGGTCTTATGGAGTGTCCCAGCTATCTCTGCAGCAGTAGCAGCACCAGCAAACGCGGCAAGTTGTACAGGCACTACTAGTGATACATCAATCTTAAGTTACACTGTTGACAGTGCTACAGGAATGATTCAGGTAACTAACACTTCAGATACTTCAAGCACTTCATGTGCAACTTATGAAGGAATCCTCTGGGCATACACTGCTGTTTTTGGTTTTCCTTACACTTCTGCTCCACTAAGTTTCAACGGAGTCAATGCTACGAGAGGTGTCTATAACGGCACAGTAAAACAGTATTCCAATATGGGAGCGCAATCAATCCCTGCTGGAAGTACAATTTACTTACCAATAGCTGTAGTTTATACCACAGGTGGTCTAAGCATGACCAGTGGTACTTATTCTGGTACACGCGCTATATACTTAACCGCAGGAAGCACACTTGCTTCCTCTACTGCACTTAATCAAGGCGGATCAATAATCCAGACTTTCTATGGGTCTTATAATACTATTGGCAATTCTTAAAACTTATCTGGGACTATCTCAGATAAGTTTTAAGCTATCTTCTAACCAAATAATTGATTCTGGCTATTTTCAGTAATAATTATTGGATCAATTTCGCCTTTAACAACGCTATCGTCGACTACTACCCCAACTGCATTATCTGTACTAGGCACTTCAAACATTGCAGTTTGTAAAATATCTTCCATGATTGAGCGTAACCCACGAGCACCTGTTCCACGAGCAATTGCTAAATCAGCTATCTCTTCCAAGGCTTCTTCGGTGAACTCAAGTGATACTCCGTCCATGCTAAACATCTTTTGATATTGCTTAATGAGAGCATTCTTTGGTTCTTGCAATATGCGTAGCAAATCTTCTTTTTCTAATGACTTAACTGTAGTGATAATTGGCAGACGACCAATAAACTCTGGGATTAACCCAAACTTAGTTAAATCTTCACCAAGAATTTCCTCTGAAGTATTGTAGTTATTAATTTGGGTAATTTCGGTACCAAAACCTACATTCTTCTTGCCTGCCCTGCGTTCAATAAGTTCATCAATTCCAGCAAATGCACCTGCAACGATGAAAAGCACATTCTTGGTGTCAAACTGGATAAATTCTTGATGTGGGTGCTTCCTACCAGCCTGTGGTGGCACTGAAACAACTGATCCCTCAAGAATCTTTAATAGCGCCTGCTGCACACCTTCACCTGAAACATCACGAGTTAGCGATGCACCGGCGTCTTTACGGGAGATCTTGTCAATTTCATCAATGTAAATTATGCCCTTTTCTGCTTTTTCTTTATCAAAATCAGCAGACTGAAGGAGTTTTAATAAAACATTTTCGACATCTTCCCCAACATAACCAGCTTCAGTCAATGAAGTAGCATCAATTGCCACAAACGGAACATTGAGCTTCTTTGCTAAAGTTTGAGCTAAATAAGTCTTACCACAACCAGTAGGTCCGATTAGCATAATGTTTGATTTGGCTAACTCCACATCAGAAAACTGATCCCTAGAACTTATAAGTTGCTTTTGATTAAAAATGCGTTTGTAATGGTTATACACTGCTACCGACAGCGAACGCTTTGCTTCATCTTGACCGATTACATACTCTTGCAAGAAGTTAAAAATCTCTTGTGGTTTAGGCAACTCTGCCCGTTCAAAATTATCAATATTACTAAGTTCTTCTTGCAAAATTTCATTACAAACTCGAATACAGTCATCACAAATATAAACTGAATTTCCGGCGATAAGCTTTAATACTTGGTTTTGTGCTTTACCACAAAAAGAACACCGCAAAGTATCGTTAGCTGGGCCAATACGAGATGTCATTATATCCTTTGCAAAGTTGTGTTAGATGAATCGGGAAGAACTACAACATTTATTATCATGTCATGTTCATTATCAGTATTCCATCAGGCACACCGTTTTAATGTATGGCATCAACTTTAAAAGTTTATATTTTTAAGAATTCTAAAAGAAATAGAAAAAGGTAAGTTTTAGTTAAATAGAAGTACCCCTATAATTAGCTAAAACTTACCTTCAATAATTAAGATTTACTCAGTAGTTTATATGCTACTACTTGAATTCATTGGCTTCTTACGAGGTTCAAGCACATGATCAATCAAACCATATTCTTTAGCTTCCTCTGCAGTAAGAATCTTATCGCGTTCGATGTCGCGATTTATTTCTTCTTTCGTGCGCTTTGAGTGCTTTGCATAAGTTTCCTCTAGCCATTCACGCATACGCATTACCTCATTAGCTTGAATCTCAATATCAGAAGCTTGCCCATGAGTACCCTCAGTAGCTGGTTGGTGAATCAAAATACGAGCATTTGGAAGAGCTAAACGCTTTCCAGTGGTACCTGATGCCAAAATAGTAGCAGCTGCAGAAGCAGCTTGCCCTAGACATACAGTCTGCACTTCAGGACGAATATACTGGATAGTGTCATAAATTGCAGTCATCGCAGTAAAAGAACCACCTGGTGAGTTAATGTACAACGTAATCATACGATCCGGATCCATTGACTCAAGCACTAGCAACTGAGCCATAATATCACCGGCAGCAGCATCATCTACTGGTGCTCCCATAAAGATAATACGGTCTTCGAAGAGTTTCCCATAAGGACTTTGACGCTTAATACCGTACGGTGTGCGCTCTTCAAATTCTGGCACAATATAACGGCTCTCAGCACTTGGCATTGCAAGCCCACTAGGTAGGTAATTATATTCCATGCTTAAAGTCCTCCTTCAAAGACTTATTTAAATCTATCTGAATAAATCTATACTTTATTTAATCCTGTTTTTATTCTACTTCTTTGGGTATATGTTCTGTCTGCTTTGTTTTCTTAAAGCTAAATACTTTTAAGAAATCCGACGGTTTTTCGGTAGTCAATATTGAACCCGCAATAATCACAAATGCTAATGCCACTTCCCTAAATCCTGCTGGCTGATTAAAGAACAACCCAATAAAAATCGCCCAGGCAGAATAACTAATATTCAACCCCATAGATTGGATAGCACCAATATTTTCAATAGAACGGTAATAAAACACTAATGCAGACGATCCCACAGCTGCAGTTACTACAATTAACCAAATAACTGGAGATTTAAAAGTTTCAACTACAAGTCCATAACCACCTATTAATGGGATAACTATTAATCCATATATCAAAAAAGATAAAAACTGCCTGATTTGTAATGCAATCTCTGGCAAAGCTGCACTGTCTAACCCATGTGCTAACGCGACACTTTCACTACCCCATGCAAAAGCACAAACAATAGCAAAGAAAAGACCAACTGCTAAGTTTTCTGGTGGCGCTGATGAGCTCACACTTAAAATGACCGTAGAACCAATAATTAAAATTAATCCTAAGATTCCATATTTACTTATCTTTTCACTTAAGAATACTACACCTAGCACTGTACCAATTGCTGGATACATTGCCGAGATGATGGCCGTATCAGATGAACCAATAAAATGAATAGCTAATACATAAGATGTCATGCCAATTGGCCCACCCAAGATACCGCCTAACACCACAAAAATACCTTTTTTAGAAAGTAACACTTCCTTTACAGTATGTATCTGTTTTGTAACAATGTTATATAACAATGTCCATATACTTGCAATACTATCGTGCAAGAATGCAGCAACCAATGGTGCTAAGAAGCTGTATGCTCTTAGTGGTGACATAGCTACAATTACGCCAATTAACACTGTGTCAAGCCCCCAAAAAACACCACCTAAAAGCCCTATCGTTACACCCTTTTTTTGAGAGTCCATAAAAACAACTCCTTGTTGTTAGCTTAATTTATTATGGCTTTAAACAACACAATATTTAATAGGCTATTTCGCGGTGCCACCACCACCAGATACTTGATCTGCTGAATCAACAATCTTATCAAAGAAACCATACTCTAATGCTTCCTCGGCTGTATACCAGCTATCACGATCGCCGTCTTTTAGAATCTTTTCTACAGGCTGCCCAGTTTGCTTTGCAGTTAGTTCAGTAAGGCGTTTCTTCATATCTAAGATTAACTCTGCCTGAATCTTAATATCAGAAGCTGTACCACCCATACCGCCTGAAGGCTGGTGCATCAAAATGCGAGCATTAGGTGTAGCATAGCGCTTACCTTTAGCTCCCGAAGAAAGTAAGAACTGTCCCATTGAAGCAGCCATACCCATAGCAACAGTTGCAACATCATTTGGAATGAAATTCATAGTGTCATAGATAGCCATGCCAGCGGTAATAGATCCACCTGGTGAGTTGATGTAAAGCCAGATATCTTCATCTGGATTTTCTGCAGCAAGTAGCATCATCTGAGCACAAATTTGATTTGCATTATCATCACGCACATCTGAACCTAACCAAATAATGCGTTCTTTTAACAAACGATTAAAGATGTATTCATCTTGTGGACTAGGTGTGCCTTCTTGAGCCTTTGGCATATCTATATCAGTCATTAAACTTCGCCTTTTCTCTAGAAATAAAAAGTTCCTCTCCACTTTAATATACAGTGGCGAGGAACTTTTATGTGCTTAAAGCTTTGCTTGTTCGCTAATGGCTTTATCTTACTACTTACCAGATTCCTTCTTTTGAGAATCTTTAGCTTTCTTTGGTTTTTTAGCATCTTCAGTCTTAGTCTTATCTGCTTTAGCCTTTTTAGTTTTCTTTGGCTTCTTAGCTTCGTCAACGTTAGATTTATCTGCTTTAGCTTTCTTTGTCTTCTTCTTAGGCTTGTCTTTGCGCTCAGTTTCTGATTTGTCAGCTTTAGCCTTTTTAGACTTCTTCTTTTTTTCTTTCTTAGCTGCTGAATCTTCTGACTTAGACTCAGATTTTTTAGATTCCTTATCCTCAGTCTTTTCTTCTGCAACATCATCAGACTTATCAGTGTCAGCTTGCTTATCATCTGCTATCAAGCTTGGTAGTTCTACTTTTTTACCAGCGCTATCTTTAACAGTTGCAGTTGAGACTACAGTTGTAAGAGCTTTACGACGTCCAACTTCGCCGACAATCTGAGAAACTTGCCCAGAACTATCTAACATCTGTGCAAATTGGTTAGGGTCCATTCCATACTGATCAGCTGAAGCTACAATGTAGTCCATAAGTTCTTGCTGACCTACCTGAATTTCTTCCTTTTCGGCGATAGTATCTAGTAATAGCTGAGTACGGAAACTCTTTTCAGCATTCTCACGTACTTCTTTTTCATGCTCTTTATCGCTTAACTTTTCACCAGATTGCTCAAAGTGACGCTTAACTTCTTCATCGATTAGCTTCTCAGGCACTGGAATTTCTGCTTTTTCAATAAGGGTATCTAGTACACGATCATGAGCTTGTAACTGCTGCTCATTTACTTTGCGATCAGCAACCTGCTTTTCAAGATCTTTTTTAAGCTCATCAACTGTATCAAACTCACTTGCCATCTGAGCAAACTCATCATCAAGCTCTGGAAGTTCACGCTCTTTAACAGAATTAACTTCGACCTTCACAGTTGCTTCTTCGCCTGCATGCTCACCACCAGCAAGTTTAGTATTGAATGTTGCATCTTCTTCAGCACTCAAACCGTCAAGGGCTTCATCAATGCCTTCAAGCATTTCTTCAGAACCAATCTGGTATGAAATATTCTTAGCTGAATCAACCTCTTTATCATCAACTTTAGCTACCATATCAATTGATACGAAGTCACCGTCTTTGGCTGGACGATCAACACTCTTAAGTGTGCCGAAACGCTCACGTAGTGTAGTTAACTCTGCTTCTACATCTTTTTCATCAGCTTTTGCTTCATCAACTTCAATTTCAAGGTTTTTATAATCAGGAAGTTCTACATCAGGACGGATATCAAGCTCTAGCTGAACTTCAAGGTCACCTTTAAAAGTGTCTGGGTTAGGCATCTTTGAAACTTCAACATCAGGCTGTGAAAGTGGCATAACATCATGCTCTTGAAGTGCCTGTTGGTAAAAATCATTTAGTGATTCATTAATTGCGTTTTCAAGGATATACCCACCGCCTACACGCTGCTTAATAATCTGTGGTGATACCTTACCCTTACGGAAACCAGGAATGCTAATCTGCTCTGAAATTTCCTTGTAAACTTTTTCGATAGCTGGTTTTAATTCGTCAGACTCAGCATTGATTGTAATTTTTGCATGAGTAGGACTAATTTTTTCTATCTGTGATTTCACTTAAACTCTCCTGAATTATAATTAAAACAATACCTATAAGTATAAACGATATATGGCAAAAAGGATAAACACATTATGGACTACTTTACAACTTCTTTAGACACTCCTGATGGTCCTTTCACAATTATTGCTAATACCAACAAAATCGTGGCTTCTGGTTGGACTGAAAACGAATTAGATTTGTTAGAATCCTTGCCACATATTAAAGAGTTGAAGGAAGATCCGCTCAAAGAATTCACACAAACTGTAGAAGACTACTATGGTGGTAATTTTGAAGCAGTCGCTGAAGTTCCACTTTCGATATCTAGTACCCCATTTATTATGGAAGTCTGGCACAATATTAGCCAAATCCCACCAGGAGAAACACTAACTTATAGTGAACTTGCTGAAGCTGCTGGTAACCCCCGAGCATACCGAGCAGCTGCCACTGCCTGCGGGAAAAACCATGCAGCATTGTTCATCCCTTGCCACCGAGTAGTGCGCAGTAATGGTAGTCTTGGTGGCTTTGGTTGGGGGCTACCGTTAAAACAAAAGCTATTAAATAGAGAAGCTAAGTATCTCTATAAAATCTCAGGGTATACATTTTTCTAGATTCCACACGAAATTTTGTAAAGAATCTAGAAAAATGTATACCCTGCTTTATGGAAAAAGCCTTTAAGCTATTCCGATTTCAAAAACTCGGCAATATATTTATAAGTTTGTGTACATTCCTCAGAGACCATTGTTTCGAAAAATAGATAAGCATGAATCATTCCTGACATTAGAATATATTTCGCTTTGCCACCTGCTTCATTAATCTGATTGACATATTCTTTACCCTCATCCTGCAAAATATCACAACCAGCAGAAATCACTAATGTTTCTGGCATTGTTGCAGAAAACGGTCCAAATACCGGCGAAGCTTGCTTCCGATCTGCACCTTCTTGGAAATAGTTATCAAAATACCATTGAGTACGGTCCTTATCTAAGAAATAGCCTTCTGCATATGTTTCTACTGAAGGCTGACTCAAAGTATAGTCAAGGCTTGGATAAATTAAAGCTTGTTTTGAAATCTTAGTGAAATCATCTTTAATAGCACGTTGTCCCACTGATGCGATAGTTGCCCCACCACCAGAGTCACCTACTGCATAAAAATTACCAGTTGTTTTATAGTCAGAAACAATTTCATTAATGTCCTTAAATACTGCATAAGTATCTTCCACTCCAGCAGGATATTTATACTCAGGAGAACGACGATAGAAAACTGAAACAGTTAGCATCTCGGTTGCTTCTGCTAGTTTACGGACTTGGTTATCATAAATATCCAAGTCACCACACATATGCCCACCACCATGCACAAAAATTATTGTGTCTAGTTTTTTAGCAGGATTAGGGTTATAGATACGAAGTGGCACCAAAATCTCTTCCCCCTCGTTATCATAACTATACTCAGTGTCTTTGACTTCAGATATCTTTGGTTGTGGCTCATTGAATTGGTTTAAAGAAGCAAGTGCTGCTCGTGCAGTTTCTGGAGTTGCCTCAATTCCTTGCGCGTTAGCCTTCTTACCAGCCTCGTTGACCTGAGTTAAGTAATCTTGCAATTTTGGCGAGACCTTTGATGAAGTTGCCATATCATTTTCCTATCCGTTATGAAATTAGTTTAAAGCTAAACGTCAATAAGCCTTTCCGTACTTTCTAAAGGTAATTCTTATTTCTCGTCATCAAGTTCTATTGTTTCCTTTGTGCCCTAAACGTATTAATACCACAGCAGCATCTAGACTACCGAAATCTTAGCGAAACCAATTACGTTAACTAGCAGTAAGTGTGTACACAGTACCGTATATTTATATATATTTGGGAAACACTAATTAATCCTAGCATTAAACTCTATGGCAAATATGCTTTTATCTACACTAAAACAAATATCAATGACTATAAAACGAATAACTCATATTGAATCAAAAATGGTGTAATACTACTATTATGCGTAAGATTTACTTGACCTTTTCAGGCACACTTTTAGTGCTTTTCATAGTAGTAGGACTTGCATATCGATATAGCCCCTGGGCAGACAATTCTTTTTTAGCTTCCGCACTCCACAGAAGTGCCAAAGAAAATGTAAAAATTGCACAAAGCCAAACAGCTGATGTTACCAATAAAACTAATATTCAATATAGTGACAAAGGCCGATTCACTGTATTAGATATCATGAAGCCTAAAGGACAAGAACAAGAAAAACTTCCGGTAGTAATTTGGATTCATGGTGGTGCCTGGACTAGTGGAAAAAAAGAAGACGTAAACCCATACTTAAAAATGCTCACCGTTGGCACTGACCAAAATAAAGGTTACGCAGGAATCTCTCTAAATTACCCCCTTGCCCCAGATTATAAATATCCTGCTCAAATCGAAGAGCTTAATGAATCTTTAAATTTCTTAAAGAACAATCAAGATAAATACAATATAGATATGTCCAAAGTTGCAATTGCTGGAGACTCTGCAGGCGCACAACTAGCAAGCCAATTAGCAGCGCTTATTACTAACCCTAGCTATGCAAAACAACTAGGCATTGCTCCTGGCATCTCTAAAAACAACTTAAAGGGTGTAGTGCTAAACTGCGGGGTATTTAACTTAGCTGCATTAAATAATTTTGCTGGTGAACGGCTGCTTGATGATAAAGATGGCATTATTAGTTCTGCACGTGATGGTTTACGCAAAACAACAACTAGTGAATCTGATTTCGTCGAGATGTCCACTATCAACCACACGACATCACAGTTTCCACCAACTCTAATCAGTAGTGGAAATGGTGATGCCTTAACAAAAGACCAATCCAAACCATTTGCTAAAAAACTAAAGAGTCAGGGTGTTAAAGTTCAAGAAGAATTCTTCAACGATGCGATTCCAACTCTGCCTCATGAGTATCAATTTGACTTTAACTATTCACAATCAAGCAAAATGTTTGTAACTACTCAAAAATTTCTATCAGCTAATCTTGGCAATTAAATTAGGACTATAAGCTCGCAAATAATATAGAAAATCTGGCTTATAGGTCATAAGTCTTTATTTTAGTTTCGAGTTATAGGCCATAATGTGTTGTTGGTTTTCTTTGTAGGCCTTGTTTTTCTGTTAAGTAGCCTTGTTTGCTAGCTTTTAAAGTTAGCTTATGGGTTTTAATCAATATTCTGCATGGTGTGTGCTATGTGGTGGCAAATTAATTAAGTTTGGTACAACTTCCGCTGGTAAACAACGTTGGCGTTGTAAGGAATGTGGTGTAACTGGTCTTAACGAAAATACTAGAGCACGTAGAAATCATGAGCTTGAATTGTTCCTTAAATGGTTGCTTGGTAAATCTTCGCAAAGTGAAATTAGTGGAGCAACAAGTAGAACTTTCCGGAATAAAACTTCTTGGTGTTGGAACATAAGTCCTACGCTACAAGCAACTCCTGCACGGTTTGTGATGGTTGATGGGATTTACATTGGTAAGAAAGTTCGGGGTAACACTTGGTGTTGCCTTATCGCTATGGACGCAGCTACGCTGCGTCCGCTTGCTTTTCAATGGTGTGACAGGGAGAAAACAATAGCGTGGGAA
>JASGEI010000021.1:0-5852 GCA_047606545.1 Micrococcaceae bacterium
ACTTTCGTGCCACAAGGTTATTCATACTAAGATAAATAAGGTTTTACTCTCCTAGAGTAAAAATATAATAGCAATGTTGTAAGCAAGACAATATCCCTAGGTTGTATGCTTACAACATTGTTTTATACCAAAGGTTATTTGGTTAAATTGCAGTTAGTTTCAAATACGCTAACCAAACTCCGCCATAAATAATGATGTAAAACAAGAAAATGGCTGGCCAAGTCCATCTGCTAAGACCTCCAAAGAATCCACTTTCACGACCTAAGAACCCAGTTTCGTTTAGGTAGTTAATGGTTAAAAAGAACATAGGAATCACGCAAGCCCAGACAATCATGCAATATAGGCAGAAGTGATGTAAAACAAAAATTACTAAGTACCAGAAATAAAGTACTAACCCAAAAGCAAATGCCAAGCCAATTAGCAGCCCATAAGCGAAAAGTTTATTTAGTCCAACTCGGCTAATTAACATCATGCCAATTGTTAAGGTAATAGCAAATCCAATAATTCCCAAAATTGGGTTTGGGAAACCAAAAAGGTTAGCCTGCGGTGTTTGCATAACTGAACTACATGAAAAGAACGGATTTAAATCACAACTTGGTTTGAAGTTAGGATTTTCTAAAATTCTAAGTTTATCTAGTACTAATTCCATTGATGCCGCAAAAGCAATTATCGAAAGTAATGTAAATAAAAATGGAAAAGGTGTACTGGTTTTAATTTTTGTATTACCCATAGTAAATTATTATGCCATAATAGTAGTAGTGTCCAGATTCACACTGATTATGGGCAAGTGCTATAACTTAGACTGATAGCAAAAGGTACCGCAGCCTTAAGAGCGCGACCTAACCAGGAAAAGTTTTGATGTGAGACGGTAGTGTGACCGTCGAAGGAAGAAAATAGATGGCTGAGCCAAACTCACAAGATAATTCATTAAGTGCACCATTATTTCAAGCCCCAGACTTATCACAGTTTGAAGCGCAAAAAGCTGAAACTAAAAAAGAGAAGCCAAAAAGTGAGGTATCAAAAAAGCCTCGAGAGCGTAAGCGTGGTGTTCGAGGTAAGCGTGGAAAAGCAAAAGAGCAAAAAGAAAAGATTGAGATAAGCTCTGAGACTGTAGAAAATCTACCTGATGTTGAATCTAAAATAGATGACACTGAAGAAGTTCAAGCTAAAAAACGTCGTCGCCGTCGCCGTGGAAACCAAGACATGGAGCTTGTAGATGACTCAGGTGACGTTGTGAGAGTTCGTACTGGGCGTGGTGCCGGACCTGAAAGCAATGTTTCACAGGTTAGTGGTTCTACTCGTCTTGAAGCTAAACGTAAGCGTCGTAAAGAAAATCGTACGATTGAACGTAAGAAAAATTTAATCGTACAAGATGAATCTTTGGCGCGCCGTGAAAATGTTGAGCGTAGAATGGTAGTGCGTCAACAAGAAGACCGAATTCAAATCGGAGTACTTGAAGATAACATTCTTACTGAGCATTTCGTTTCACATACTCAGCAAGATTCATTAATTGGAAATATTTACCTAGGGAAAGTTCAAAATGTTTTACCTAGCATGGAAGCTGCATTCGTAGATATCGGACGTGGGCGTAATGCTGTGCTTTATGCAGGTGAAGTGGATTGGCGTGCTGCTGGTATTGACGGTAAAACTAAGAAGATTGAAGCTGCACTTAAGCCAGGTGATCCAGTATTAGTACAGGTGACTAAAGACCCTGTTAACCATAAAGGTGCTAGATTAACTAGTCAGATTTCACTACCCGGTCGTTATTTAGTTTATGTGCCTCAAGGCTCTATGACTGGAATTTCAAGGAAACTTCCTGATGAAGAACGTTCACGTTTAAAAAAGATTTTAAAAGAAAACTTGCCTGAGTCTGCAGGAGTAATCGTACGTACCGCTGCCGAAGGTATTAGTGAAGAAGAACTTACTCATGACATTAACCGTTTGCGTACTCAATGGGAACAGATTGAAAAGCAATCAAAGAGTAATTCAACTCGTGCACCTGAACTTTTACATGCGGAACCAGATCTAAGTATTAAAGTAATTCGTGATGTATTTAATGTAGATTTTTCAGAATTAATTATTTCAGGTGAAAATGCTTGGGACACCATTGAAGCTTATGTAACATATGTAGCACCAGAATTACTGCCTAGACTTAACAAATGGGAATCAAATGAAGATGTATTTAATGCTTTACGAATTAGTGAACAAATCAACAAAGCATTAGACTCAAAAGTTTTCTTGCCATCAGGTGGGTCTTTAATTATTGATCGTACCGAAGCAATGACAGTAATCGATGTAAATACCGGAAAGTTTACTGGTAGCGGTGGGAACCTGGAAGAAACTGTAACTAAAAATAACTTAGAAGCAGCTGAAGAAATCGTACGTCAACTTAGATTACGTGATATTGGTGGCATAATTGTTATTGATTTTATTGATATGGTTTTGGAGACAAACCGTAATTTAGTATTGCGTCGATTAATAGAATGTTTAGGTCGCGACCGTACTAAACATCAAGTTACAGAAATTACTTCACTTGGTTTAGTGCAGATGACACGTAAGCGCATGGGTACTGGTTTGTTAGAAGTATTTAGTGAACCTTGCCCTCATTGTGCTGGAACTGGAAGTATCATTTACCCAGAGCCTGTGGAATATCGTAGAGCTGAAAGTAATTTTTATGATGCTCGAAAGAGTAGTTTCTCAAAGCGCAATGAAAAGAAAAATAAGCGTAAGCGCCGTGAAAAGCCTATTCCTATTCAGCCAGTGGAAAATGTAGAACCTAGCGTTGAGGAAAAATTAAAGAGTGTCGAGGAAACGTTAGATAAACGTTCAGATGAAGTACATGCCGAAGACAAAAAACCAAAAATAAAAGCTAACCCTGAAAATTTTGATAAAAAGAACTCAAAAAAGAAAAAATCAGATAAACAGGATTCTTCAAAAAAGAATTCAAATAAGAAGAAGTCTGATAAAAAGAATAAGCATAAACAGGGTTCAAATAAAAATAGTTCTGTTAAAGAACAAAAAAGTGGAAATCAGCAGGAAAATCAAGGCGAAAAGTCAAATAAACGCCATCAAAATGCACAAGGCAAAGTAAAGAAAAAACGAGCGTTAACCCAATCCAATGGTCAGCAGCTAAAAACAAAAATTGTACATGAAGATGATGAAGTAGTAATTTTTGGTATTTAGCCATTGACACGGTAAGAAACGCATTGTAAATATTAGCTTTATCGGTTAGTATTTATAGGTAATTTGAAAACATACTAGAGAAGTGAGATTCACAAGTGGTATACGCGATTGTACGCGCTGGTGGCCGACAGGAAAAAGTTGCTGTCGGTGACATCATAACAATTAACCGAGTCTCTGGTGGTCCTGGTAGCACTATTGAACTTCCAGCTGTTCTTCTTGTTGATGGAGCAGATGTGACTTCTGATGCAAGTGCATTGGAAAGTGTTAAGGTTTCAGGCGAAGTGATGGAAGACCTACGTGGTCCAAAGATTGTAATCCAGAAATACAAAAACAAGACTGGTTACAAAACTCGTCAAGGACACCGCCAAGAGTTAAGTCGTGTGAAGGTTACTGCAATTAAGTAATAATTGCTGTTAGATTTTAGAAAAGAAGGTATAGATAAATGGCAAGTAAGAAAGGTGTGAGTTCTACTCGCAACGGCCGTGATTCTAATCCACAGTACCTAGGCGTTAAGCGCTATGCTGGTCAGGTAGTTAAAGCTGGTGAAATCCTAGTTCGTCAGCGTGGTACTAAGTTCCACCCAGGTGCTAACGTTGGCCGTGGCGGAGATGACACTCTGTTTTCTTTAGCTGCAGGTGAAGTAGAATTTGGTACTCACCGTGGACGTAAAGTTGTAAATGTTCTTGCAACTGACTAATTAGACTTATTTATTAAAAATGGGCAAGCTCACAAGGCTTGTCCTTTTTTATATTCCAGGGAGTAATGATGGTAACTTTTGTAGATAGAGTAGTGCTACACGTTGCTGGTGGCGACGGTGGTAATGGTTGTGTTTCCATTAAGCGTGAAAAATTCAAACCATTAGGTGGTCCAGATGGTGGTAATGGTGGTAATGGTGGAAGTATCATTCTAAAAGTTGATCCACAAACTCAAACATTACTTTCATATCATCATTCTCCACATCGTCGTGGTACCAATGGTGGTATTGGTAAAGGTAATTTTAAAAATGGTACTGTTGGTGAAAGCCAGATTCTTGACGTACCAATTGGCACAGTTGTTAAAGATGTTAAAGGTAATATCTTAGCTGACTTACTAGAACCTGGAGAAGAATTTGTTGCAGCTGCTGGTGGTATTGGAGGTCTTGGCAATGCTGCTTTAGCAAGTACTAAACGAAAAGCGCCTGGTTTTGCTTTACTTGGTACAGATGGTGAAGAGCGAGATATTGTAATTGAGCTTAAAACTGTAGCTGATGTAGCTTTAGTTGGTTATCCATCTGCAGGAAAATCCAGTTTGATTGCAGCACTTTCAGCAGCAAAACCAAAGATTGCTGATTATCCATTTACTACTTTGACTCCAAATTTAGGGGTAGTACAAGCTGGTGAAACTCGTTTTACGGTAGCTGATGTCCCTGGTCTTATCGAAGGAGCTAGTGAAGGTAAAGGGTTAGGGTTGCAGTTTTTAAGGCATGTAGAACGCTGCGCGGCAATTGTGCATGTACTAGACTGTGCTACTTTGGAATCTACTCGTGATCCAGTAAATGATTTAAAAGTTATAGAAGCTGAGTTAGCTAATTATGAAGTTGATTTAAGTAATGAAAATTCTGAATTAATTCCATTACATAAGCGCCCTAAACTAGTAGCTCTTAATAAAGTAGATATGCCAGATGGCAAAGATATGGCTGACTTTGTACGGGCAGGTCTTGAAGAAGCAGGTTATCGTGTATTTGAAGTTTCTGCTATTACTCACAAAGGCTTAAAAGAATTAGCTTATGCAATGGCTGAATTAGTTAATCAAGAGCGCAAAAAGCAAGAATTACCTAAGCCAAAAGTTAAGACTGTTATTAGACCGAAAGCTGTTAATGACAAAGGTTTCACTATTAAAATCGAAAATCATCCTGAAGATAGGTTATTTAGAGTACTTGGTGAGAAGCCGGAACGTTGGGTAAAGCAAACTGATTTCAATAATGATGAAGCAGTAGGTTACTTAGCTGATAGGCTTAATAAACTTGGCGTAGAGGAAGAGCTTTTTGCTCATGGTGCGACGCCTGGTGCTACAGTTGCTATTGGTTCTAATGAGGACTCAGTAATATTTGATTGGGAACCAACTTTGGTTGGTGGAGCCGAGTTACTTGGTTCAGCACCGCGTGGTACTGATGTACGGCTTGAAGATATTGGCTCTAGACCGACTCGTGCGCAGAAACGTCAAGAATTCTATGATCGGATGGATGCAAAATCTTTAGCTCGTGAGGAACTAGCTAAAGAAGGTAAACAAGGTTTGTGGCAAGACGACTAATATCTGTAGTTTGGGATTTTCTATAGTTGTAAATTCTTCATGGCTGGTGTCTTTTTGCGTTTTGCAATAGGGGGGGGGGTAGTATTGTGTTATTAACTTATTAAGTGTCGTTTTGGTTTGAGGGTTGGTTTTGATGGTTGATAATAGTTCTGAGATTGTGGATTCTAGTTGTGATTCGTTGGGTGTTTCTCGGCGTAGTGTGACTAGGGGTGCTTTGTGGAGTGTGCCGGTTGTTTCTACTGCTGTTAGTGTGCCTGCGGTGGCTGCTAGTGTGGTGTTTGAGTCTTTGGTTTTTGATCAGTTAACTGCTAATGGTGGTAGTGGTTTACCTGATAGTCCTACGCCTAATCGTATTTTTGGTACTGGTGATGAGATTAGTG
>JASGEI010000022.1:0-25314 GCA_047606545.1 Micrococcaceae bacterium
GAACAAATAGGGCCAAAAGAAATCGACAAATCATACCAAACAATCAGATACAAAGGAGGTGCAATCTGGGTCAACACAACCGAGTAACACACTCGAACCAACAACACATTATGGCCTATAAGTCAAAAGGTGAATGCCCTCTCCGAAGAGAGGGCATTCTTTTTGTGTGGTGATTGTTGTTAGGAGTTAGATTTACCACACAAAACTGCGAGATATGTAAACACAAAACCAGTTCTAAAACCAGCTTCATTAAAGGTTAAAGTACGAACCTATGGATTTCATTAGCGCAACTTTTATGTTTCCTTAAGATATGTTTATAAAAATGGAAACTTTTAAATGCATCTATTTAGAACGGGATATTAAAGTCATAGCTTCATTACGGGTAGCTGGGTTACGTAAAGTTCCGCGTACTGCACTAGTAACTGTCTTGGCACCAGCTTTTTTGATACCGCGCATTGAAATGCAAAAATGCTCGCACTCTAAAACTACAATGACACCACTTGCTTGTAGATGCTCCACAAGAGAATCAGCAATCTCAGTAGTCATTCGTTCTTGGATTTGTGGTCGTTTAGCATAAATATCAACAAGTCGAGCTAACTTACTAAGTCCAGCAATTTTGCCTTCTTTGCCGGGGATATAACCAATATGTGCAAAACCATGAAATGGAATCAAGTGATGTTCACAAGTTGAATGTAATGGAATGTCTTTAACAATTACTAATTCTTCATGGCGATCTTCAAAACTCTCATCAAAAAGATCTGCAGGATCTTGGGCAATACCTGCGAAAATTTCAGCGTATGTTAATGCGACTCTCTTTGGAGTATCTTTGAGACCAGTACGCTTAGGATCTTCTCCTATCGCTTCTAAAATCTCACTGACTGCAGATTCGATACGTTCCAAGTCCATTAGTCATCAAGTTCTTCACGTGCTAAATCTTTTGCCCCTGGTTTTGGCTTATCGTCACCAAGTGGCACATCAACTGGATGCTCTTCTTTCGCACCTGCCATTTGATCTTGTGGGGCTAACTTTTTTGGATCCTTACGACCTTCTTTTTCAGCTTCATCACGTTCTTTCTTAGTTACCACAGGTGGCACATTAGAAACTGGACGTTCTGAGCTAGATAACCATACTGGACGTAACTCACTCTTCTTTACGGGAGCAAAAATTTCACTTAATTCTTGCTCGTTAAGAGTTTCTTTCTCCAAAAGTTCAAGCGCTAAATGATCTAATACATCACGATACTTGTTAAGGATTCGCCAAGCCTCATCATGGCCTTCTTCGATAATCTTACGTACTTCTTGGTCAACTACTGCCGCTGTACCTTCGGAATAGTTACGAGATTTTTGTGCTGACATACCTAGGAATGGCTCGCCATCGCCTTCACCTAATTGAACAGCGCCAATTTTTTCACTCATTCCGTAGTCAGTAACCATCTTACGAGCAATATTAGTAGCTTTTTCAATATCGTTTGAAGCACCAGTAGTAGGATCATGGAACACGATTTCTTCGGCTACCCGACCACCCATTGCGTAGACAATCTGATCAAGCAATTCATTACGAGTAGTGGAATACTTATCATCTTCTGGCATTACCATAGTGTAGCCAAGTGCACGACCACGAGGCATAATTGTCACCTTAGTTACTGGATCAGTATGGCGACAAGCAGCTGCTGCAAGTGCGTGCCCACCTTCGTGATAAGCAGTGATCTTACGTTCAGCTTCCTTCATGACACGACTCTTTTTTTGTGGCCCAGCCATTACACGGTCAATCGCCTCATCAAGAGCGCGGTTATCAATAAGTTGTGCATTTGAACGTGCAGTAAGTAACGCAGCCTCATTTAAAACATTCGCCAAGTCTGCACCTGTCATACCTGGAGTTTTCTTAGCTACAGCTTTCAAATCTACATCTTTAACAAGCGGCTTACCACGAGCATGAACTTTCAAAATATCTAAGCGACCTTGGAAGTCCGGGGCATCAACGCCAATCTGACGATCAAAACGCCCTGGACGCAGCAATGCTGGATCTAAAACATCAGGACGGTTAGTAGCAGCAATCAAAATCACGTTAGTCTTAGCGTCAAAACCATCCATTTCAACTAATAACTGGTTAAGTGTCTGTTCACGTTCATCGTTACCGCCACCAATACCGGCACCACGTTGACGACCTACCGCATCAATCTCATCAATGAAGATAATTGCTGGGGCATTAGACTTGGCTTTTTCAAACAAATCCCGCACACGAGAAGCACCAACACCTACGAACATCTCAACGAAATCAGAACCTGAAATTGAGAAGAATGGCACTCCTGCTTCACCAGCTACAGCTTTAGCAAGCAATGTTTTACCAGTACCTGGAGGCCCGTATAACAAAACACCTTTTGGAATCTTAGCGCCGACAGCTTGGAAACGCTTTGGATTCTTTAAGAAATCTTTAATTTCTTCGATTTCTTCAACGGCTTCATCTGCACCAGCAACATCAGAAAACTTAACAGTGGATTCTTGTTTATTAATTTCTTTGGCTTTAGATTTCCCAAAGTTCATCACACCGCCGCCACCTTGTGCACGACCGATAAAGAACCAGAAAATTGCCAAAAGCAATAAGATAGGTAAGAAGCTGCCGATAAGAGTAGTAAACCAGTTATTTACTACTGGTTGATCTGTATAACCTTTGGTTAAGTTAGCCGCAGTAACATTATCAACCACTTCTTTCCCACGAGGCTCTACATAGTAAAAAAATACGTCCTTACTCTTATTTTCGTACTTATCTTTTAACGTTAACTCGACCTTCTGGTCACCGTCATAAATCTTCGCCTTCTCAGCTTTACCATCTTTAATTAAGCTAAGACCTTGGCTCGTATCGACTTTAATATCGTTGCTGGTATTGAGCATGTTAAAGCCGAAAACAACAATAAGGAGTGCGACTGCAATCCATATCACTGGGTTATTCGATAGCTTCTTTTTTTTCATATACCTTCCATGGTAAAGTCTCAAAACAGAAAAATCTGCATAGTTTAGCTACTAGCTAAACTCTATTTATAAACATGTGGAGCTAAAATTCCTACAAAAGATAGATTACGATATTTCTCTGCATAATCTAATCCGTAACCAATTACAAAATCATTCGGAATTTCAAAGCCAATATACTTAACATCAACATCAACTTTAAGGGCACCTGGTTTGCTCAATAGCGTCAATATTTCTACACTCTTTGGTCCACGAGATAATAAATTATTACGTAGCCATGAGTAAGTCAGCCCAGAGTCTACAATATCTTCAACAATTAAAACGTGCTTTCCAGAAATATCAGTATCCAAATCTTTAAGAATACGTACAGTACCAGAGGATTTAGTTCCTGAACCATAGGAAGATACTGCCATCCAATCCATCTGGATATGTTTATTAAGCTCACGCACAAAGTCAGTAACCACCATTACTGAACCTTTAAGAATACCTACGATTAGTAAATCTTCGCCTTCGTAATCTTTTTCAACTTGACGAGCTAATTTACCCAAACGCTCACGAATCTGATCTTCCGTATAGAGTACTTTAGCTATTTCGTCTTTAACGCTATCTAATTCCACTGGCTATCTCCACTCACAAAACTCAAAGTATCTTTTACCCGTATACACGATATTTTTCCTGGTAACGGCACTGCATCTTGTCCATGCCACCGTACTATAAGACTATCAAGAGTTTCTAGATGAGTGTAGCTTAGGTAGCGTGTGCCTGCTTTTAATGCAGCCCGAGATAGCACCCCTTTTCGCACTGACGCTGGATACTTTGCAAGTTTTTTAGCGTTGAGTCCAGCTTTATCCCATGCGATGTCAACAAATACTCCAATTGCTTCTGCATCTTCTCGGCAAATCTTTGCAGTTCGTGCCAAAGGAGCTTTTAAATCACTGCCAATTGTTTGTTCCCACTCAGGTAATAATTCATTGCGGATAGTATTACGTGCCGTAATACTATCCGCATTGCTTAAATCTTCCCAGTAAGGCACATTTTCTGCTTTACAAGCTGCGTAAAGTTCAGTTTTACTTAAGTCTAAAAACGGCCTACCATAAATATCTCTTTTGGGCGGAATTCCAGCTAATGACTTAGTCCCTGACCCGCGTAATAGTCCTAGCAACACAGTTTCAGCCTGATCATCGCGATGATGTGCAGTCAGTGCTATATCTGCACGCCATTCACTGGCTACTTCTTCAAAAGCAGCATATCGCGCAGTACGTGCATTAGTCTCAATGGCGCCGTCTGCGATTGTGACCTTCCTAACAAACACCTGATAACCATGATCCTTTAACCAGGTTTCAGTTTTATTAGCCACTTTGGTACTATTTTTTTGAAGCTGATGATTGACCACCACAGCAGCAATTTCCCAGTTTTTATATTGGGACACAAAACTGATGGCGTCAGCTAATGCCATTGAGTCTGCACCACCGCTACAACAAACCAAAATTTTTGCACCAGCTGGATAATCTTGTAAAAAGTTTTCAACAGCATTGCGAGTTTTTGACACTGTTAAAGCTGGTTTTCCATATTTTCGGTTAGTTATTGGGTTTATTTTCTTCATGATGCTCTATATTAAAGGTATAATACTACACCTAATACTAATGGTTACAGAAACGAGTTTAAACATGAAACATGACGTTACAATCGAAATTCCTCGTGGCTCTCGCAACAAATACGAAGTGGACCATGAGACTGGACGAGTATTCCTCGACCGTTATCTCTTCACTTCAATGGAGTATCCCCTAGACTACGGTTACTTTGAGGACACACTCGGCGAAGACGGCGATCCTCTTGATGCAATGGTAATTCTTGATGCACCATTGTTCCCAGGAGTCGTTGTACATGCACGTCCAGTTGCCGTATTTAATATGGTTGATGATGGTGGCCCAGATGCAAAGGTGCTTTGTGTCCCAGATGATCCACGTTATGAACACATTAAAGATGTAAAAGATATTGATAAATTCAAACTTGATGAGATTGAACACTTCTTCCAGAAATATAAAGATCTTGAACCAGGTAAGTTCGTTGAAAGTGCTGAATGGGAAGGTCGTGAAGCAGCAGAAAAGGAACTAGAAGCAGCTATTGAACGCTTCAAGAAAGAAGGGCACTAAAGCTTCTATACCTCCAGAATTTAAAGGGTTATTGCAATGCAGTAGCCCTTTTTACTTACCTTAAAACCCCACCCGCATTTTCTTAGTAAACCACCATTTTCCCACCTTATTTGTAACGAAAATATAGTTTTACTAAGAAAATGCGATGAAGTTATACACAATTTCAATACTAAAAAACTTTTATCCACTTTAATGTGAGATATTGCGAGTATGAAAGATATAACAAATTTGCAATCTTTAATCATTCATTACCCGCAAAATACAAACTTTAAGGCTGGTTATCTTAAGAAGTTATGTAAAGGTTTGTACATAAAACAAGCTGATTACGCTAGTTTAAGTGTCCGAGAACAGCACATCTTACATATTCTTGCATTCAATTTTTTCTTACCAAAAGTAATAGTTAGTCACATTTCAGCAGCGGTATTACATAACTTAGACACTATTTACCTAGAGAAAGTTGTACATTTTAGAACTATAACCAAAAGAAATGCAAGAAGAGATAGTTTTAGGTTTCATTATTATAAAGACCATTGCCAGGTGTTTAGGTTTAAAGGTTTGCTGATCACTTCTATAGAACAAACTGTAATTGACTGTGCAAGAGACAGGTCTTTTAGTCAAAGTCTAGTTATTGCTGACTCTGCTTTACGTGTAGGAGTAAACATCCAAAAACTCTATGCCATTAAAAATAGTTTGAAAACTGCAAAATCACAAAAGAAAATACAAGCAGTACTTGAAAACGCAACTCCTTTATCTGCTTCAGCTGGCGAAACTTTGGCACGAATTGCATTGATGGCGCTAGATTTACCTAACCCTATATTGCAGAAAGAATTCTTAATATATGGAAATCGTTATTTCACTGATTTTTACTTTCCAAATTTAAAACTAATTGCTGAATTTGATGGCATGGAGAAATACAAAGGTAAGTACCAAAAACCGGAGCAAGTTTTCATTAAAGAACGCAACAGAGATGAGAATTTAGAGAAGCTTGGATTAACTGTTATTCATTTTACATGGAAAGATATACATGAGCCTCACACGATGATCAAAAAATTTGCACGCTATCTAGGATTAAATGTTAGCTATCCAACGGTACTAAACAACTATCAGAATTATGGGATTCATCTACCATAACCACATTTTCTTAGTAAACCATCATTTTCCTACCTTATTTGTAACGAAAATATAGTTTTACTAAGAAAATGCGATAGGGGCGATAAAGCTAGTCTAAAGAGTTAAGGAAACTAGCAAGACCATCATCATCAATAGTTTCGGTAACTTCACTGGCACTTTCTTTTACTTTATCCATAGCTTGCCCCATGGCTATCCCCCGTGCAGCCCAATGTAGCATTTCAATATCATTTTGACCATCGCCAACTGCAATAGTTTCATGCGGATTAACACCAAGCGACCTACGCACTAACTCAAGTGAGGTAGCTTTATTCACTCCTTCAGGAGCAATATCCATCCACGAATTCCATCCGATAGCGTAGCTAACACCGTGCAAACCAATAGAAGCAACAGCCTCAGCAAATTTATCATATGGAGTTTTAATACTACGAACTACTAAACGCGTAATCTTTTGGTTATATAGTTCTGAAAGTGGCACATGATAAATACGCAAACCAAAGCTCTGATCAATGAAATCTGTAGAAGACAGGTACTCTCCAGTAACAGTTTCTACAGCATAATCTGCATCTGGTAATACCTTATTTAATGCAGTAAGTGCCTTAGTAGAGTCAAAAGTAACTTGGTTAACAATGCGTGGTCTACCACGTTCTAGTTGAAATGTTACTGCTCCATTACAAGAAACACCAATGCCATGTTCCATGCCGACTTGTTTCATATAAGGTACAGTCGCTGCCACTGAACGACCAGTTGCAAAAATTACTTTGTGCCCACGCTCAATCACATCTTTGATTGCATCTTTTTGTACATCAGTAAAAGTTCCATCATAGTTAATGACCGTGCCATCAATATCAAGAGCGATTAGCATCTATCTTTGCCTTCCCGCCCATAAATGGTTGCAGTACTTCTGGAATATTGACACTACCATCCGCATTCTGATGAGTTTCTAAAAGTGCAACTAACCATCGAGTAGTCGCCAACGTACCATTAAGCGTCGCAACTGAACAAGTGCCATTTTCCGTACGTTCCCTAATTTTTAAGCGACGAGCTTGGAAAGTAGTACAGTTTGAAGTAGAAGTTAACTCACGATAAGTCTGCTGCGTAGGAATCCAAGCTTCACAGTCATACTTCTTTGCCGCTGAAGAACCTAAGTCTCCTGCCGCAGTATTAATGACTCGGTAACTTAGTCCTAAATCTTGCAACATCTCTTCTTGCATTGCTAATAGTTTTTCATGCTCTTTTGTTGCGTCTTCTACCGGTACATACGAAAACATTTCAAGCTTATTAAACTGATGTACTCGAATAATGCCCCTCGTATCTTTACCATAAGATCCAGCCTCACGACGATAGCAACTAGATAAACCTGCATAACGTTTGAAACCATTTTTAAAATTAAGAATCTCATTAGCATGATAGCCAGCTAACGCAACTTCTGAAGTTCCAACTAAATATAAATCATCTTCTTCCAAATGGTAAACTTCGTCAGCATGCTCTCCTAGGAATCCAGTACCAGCCATTGTTTGTGGTAGTACCAAAGTAGGAGTGGTCATCGGCACAAAACCAGCTGCAAGCGCCCGTTGTAATCCAAGCTGGAACATAGCTTGTTCCAGCATCATTAAATCACCTTTTAAGAAATAAAAACGTGCTCCTGAAACTTTAGCGCCGCGTGTCATATCAATGCCATCAATAGCTTCACCAATTTCTAAATGATCTTTTACTTCAAAATCAAATTCTGGAATATCCCCGACTTTGCGCACAACTTCAAAATCATCTTCACCACCAGCTGGAACTCCATCTTCGACAAGGTTATCGAGTTTAAATAATAGTTCGTCTAGTGTCTTTTGGGCCTCATTAGCAGAGGCATCAAGTCGTTTCACTTCTTTAGCTAAAGAGCCAACTTGTTTAACCAATTCTTGTTTTTCTGACTTTGGTGCTTTAGCAATTTTTTTACCAAAAGTTTTTTGCTCAGCACGCTTTGCTTCAAACTCTTGCAAAGTTTCACGACGAGTAGTATCAGCCTTAATAATGTCATCAACAAGCTGGATATCAGCTCCACGAAGTTTTTGAGAATTACGATAATGTTCTGGATTTTCTCTAAGATCAGCTAAATTTATCATACTTAACAGAATACCAAGGTATTCTTATATTGAGATGTCCGTACAAATAATTCCTTGGATAATTATTATCATCGCCATCACTTTTACTATTGTGGCGGCGAAACTTTCGGCTGACTCTTTTACCCGACTTAAGCAACGTGACACTATGGAAAAACCTCCTAGTCCAGCTCAAAAAAGCCAATATCAAGTAGGCGTAGTCATTAATCCTTCAAAGAATAACTACGAAGAAGCTAGAGCTTTCTTAATTGAAGCTTGCATAGACGCTAATTGGCCAACTCCAAAATTCTGGGAGACTACGGCAGATGATCCAGGAACTTCACAAACTCAAGCTGCTATTAACGCGGGCTGCGATTTAGTCATTGCCTGCGGTGGCGATGGTACAGTTCGTAAATGTGCAGAGCAGTTACTTCATACTGGAATTCCAATGGGAATTGTACCTATAGGTACCGGTAATTTATTTGCCAGAAACTTAAAACTTGAAGTTACAAAACCTCGAGTCGCAGTACATGATGCACTTTTTGGAGATGAACAAGTAATTGATGCTGGGCATGTACGCCTCGATAACGGCAAAAAAGGTGTTTGGTTAGTAATGACTGGGATGGGTGACGATGCCAATGTAATTGCTAAGACTCGCCCTGAACTTAAAAAATACTTCAGCTGGTTAGCTTATATCGAAGCAGCGATGCGAACACTTGCCGGGTCACGACGTGACAAAGTAGAAATTACCATTGATGATGAAAAAACTATCGAAAAAGATGTGCGTTCAATTTTAGGCGGTAACTGTGGGGTACTACCAGGTGGCATTGATTTTAATCCAGAATCCGTTATTGACGATGGAAACTTAGAAATCGTAATTTTGTCACCAAAATCAATAGCTGGCTGGTTTGGCATCGGAACTCGTATTTTGCTCCAACGTCCACGAAACGAAAAAGTCTTCGAAGTAATCCAAGCTAAAAAACTTAAAATTCATACTGATAAACCACTTGAAGCTCAAGTCGATGGTGACCATGTGGGCGAGGTAAAGGCAATGGAACTTGAAATTGATCCAGCTTCGTTAATTGTAAAAGTTACAGCTGCTCATACCACTGATTTGCTTTTGTATAAGCAACATCTAAGTGATGGTTTGCTGTTTTAACCTCATCTTCACTAACCCTAGGATAAGAACCGATAAACTTAGTCTCCTGACTTAATCGATAAGCTGCTTGTAATGCGTCGGCCATTCGGGCTTGTTTATAATGACCTTCAGCATCGATACTAAAAGAATATCGTCCTAATTTATCACCTTGTGGCCTAGACTCAAGACGAGTTAAGTTAATACCTCGAGAAGCAAAAATAGTAAGCAACTCCATTAAAGCACCTGGATGGTCGGTATGTAGTGGTACCACCAAAGTAGTCTTATCGTGACCAGTAATTTCTGAAGAAATGTCAGATTTACCA
Organism: Micrococcaceae bacterium; assembly: GCA_047606545.1. Lineage (GTDB taxonomy): Bacteria > Actinomycetota > Actinomycetes > Actinomycetales > Micrococcaceae > JASGDC01. The sequence goes on from JASGEI010000022.1 coordinate 9,796, forward strand.
ATCAATACAAAACGAGTTATTGCATGCTGATGTTCACCAATATCCTTGGCTAATTCTGTTAAACCCAAATCCTTGGCAAATTGAGGGGAACAAATTGCAGCATCAATATTGCTTGTATTAGTTAAACTAGCTGCCGCTGCAGCCGTAGATGCTGCTGGCAAGTAATCAACTTTCAAGCCAGAAGTCTCTACCCAAGCTCGACACTGTGCCCAAGCATGACCATGAGTAGTTACTGTCTTAACATCTTCAAGTTTAATATCTTTAGCTGTTACTAACGAAAATCGCACTTGCACTAAAACTTCACGTAAAATCCGTAAGCCATCAACTGCTGCAATGGCATCGAGCGTAGCATTAACACCACCCTCTACTGAATTTTCGATTGGGACCATTGCCGCATCAGCATCGCCATTAATAACTTCATCTAATGCTAACGTAACACTGGCTAATGGCGTACGGTTAACTTCATTAGCTTCTGGTAACGATAGTAATGCTTGTTCCGTAAAAGTACCTTCTGGACCTAGATAAACATATTTTTTCATAGAATGCGTGGTTCTTTTCCAGTTTCACTGACAATTGGTAACCCAGCTTCAAACCAAGCATCCATCCCACCAGTTAAATTAACTGCATCCACACCATGCTGGTTTAACCAGTTCACAGCTTGTGCAGAGCGACCACCAGTACGACAAACTACTACAATTTGATCGTCTAATGGCAACTCATCGTAACGAGCCATCAACTCTCCTACTGGAATATGAATTACATCTTTAATGTGCCCTGCGTCATATTCAAATTCTTCACGTACATCACACACTACATCGGTAGCTCTAACATCTGTTGCTAAAATATTCTCCATAGAGTCATTTTACTCACTTTTCTGCTATTTTTGATAAAAGTGAGTAAAATAGGTTTATGAGTATTCACGAAAGAGCGGGTAAAGTAGCCCAAAAAGAAGATCTGACCGACATTAAAGAACTAACTGATGCATACTATAACCTAGTGCCTGATGTGTCTGACAAAGACCAACAAGTAGCATTCGGTACTAGTGGACATCGTGGTTCAAGTTTAAAAACTGCATTTAATGAAACTCACATTGCCGCTATTACACAAGCAATTTGCGAGTATCGTGCAGCTGAAAAAATTACTGGACCGTTATTCATGGGTATGGATACTCATGGATTATCACGTCCAGCACAAGATACTGCACTAGAAGTACTAGCAGCTAATAAAGTAACTGTACTAATTGATTCTGAAGATTCATTCACGCCAACACCAGCAGTTTCACGTGCCATCATCCAATACAACTACGAAGAAGAGCATGATGACACTGCAGATGGCATTGTAGTAACCCCAAGCCACAATCCACCTCAAGATGGTGGATTTAAATACAATCCACCTCACGGCGGTCCAGCTGATTCTGATGCAACTAACTGGATTGCAGATCGCGCTAATGAGCTAATTGCTGGCGATATGAAAGATGTAAAACGTGTCTCCACCAAAGAAGGTCAAGCCCATGCTAAAGGTTATGACTTCTTAACTAACTACGTAACTGCTATCAAAGACATCATTGATATTGATGCCATTAAAAAAGCAGGTGTAAAGATTGGCGCAGATCCACTTGGTGGAGCTTCTGTAAATTACTGGGGGGCTATTGCTAAAGAGTACAACCTAAATATGGAAGTAGTAAATCCTGAAACAGATCCCCAGTGGCCATTTATGACTTTGGACTGGGATGGTAAAATCCGGATGGATTGCTCTAGTGCCTATGTAATGGCCTCTACTGTAGAAAAAGCACAAGGCAAATACGATATTGCTACTGGTAACGATGCTGATGCTGACCGTCACGGCATTGTGACTGCAGATGGTTTGATGAATCCAAACCACTATCTAGCAGTTGCGATTGAATACCTATATTCACATCGCCCAAACTGGAAAAAAGATACTGGTATCGGCAAGACTCTAGTTTCTAGCTCAATGATCGATAATGTTGCTAAGAAACTTGACCGCAAATTAGTGGAAGTTCCAGTTGGTTTCAAATGGTTCGTACCAGGTCTTATGGATGGTTCTATCGGTTTCGGTGGTGAAGAATCAGCAGGAGCTAGTTTCCTAAAACAAGACGGCTCTGTATGGACCACAGATAAAGATGGTATCTTACTTTGCCTATTAGCTAGCGAAATCTTCGCTGTCACCGGTAAAACTCCTTCAGAACTATACAAAGAACTAGAAGAAGAGTACGGAAGTTCTGCATATGCTCGTATCGATGCTCCAGCTAACCGCGAACAAAAAGCTAAACTAGCCAAACTTTCTCCAGAAGATGTAAAAGCTGACGAATTAGCAGGCGATAAGATTACTGCAAAACTAACTAAAGCACCTGGTAACGATGCACCAATTGGTGGTTTAAAAGTTACTACCGAACACGCTTGGTTTGCCGCGCGTCCTTCTGGCACTGAGGACGTTTACAAGATTTATGCTGAGTCTTTCAAAGGCGAAGAACACCTTAAAGAAGTACAGGATTCAGCTAAAAAATTAGTAGACGAAATCCTAAACTAATTAAAATACTTTATATAAACAAAAGTGGCTGTTCATAACCTCGAACAGCCACTTTTTAATGGCATATATAAGAACTAAGTAATTTGCTTTTTGAGTCTACTGCTATCAGCAGTAAAGAATTTATTCGCGACAAATACTGCCAAATAAGCTGAAGCTACTCCGAATAACATTCCAAAAACTACGTCAGTTAACCAATGCACTCCTAAATAAGGGCGACTCCACATCATTAAAACAATAACTATGCCAGCCATTACCTTAACCCAGGTCTTCCTATAGACAAGCACACAAGTCATCATCAAAGCAGCGGTTGTAACATTATGTCCTGAGGGGAAAGAATACCCAGAAGGTTTTGCTAACCAATCATTAGCAGGAGGTCGTTGACGCCTAACAATATTTTTAATCCCTATTAAGAAGATAAATTGCTGGATAAGGAATGAAACACCAAATATAGTAGTTTCATGCCACTGACGTTTAACTGCGTAATAAATTATTAAGCCCAAAAATACTAAGTATATGACATCCAAACTGTAATTCATTATTAACGCAATACTCGTTAGGAATGGATTACGGTGGTCAATCATTAAATGCCACCACCACATATCAAGTGAGTCAGTCATGGTTTACTACTTTATTATTCATAACGCAAACCATGACCGTGTTCAAATAATGGATCCTCCGTATCAAAAGGCACATCTGCTTTGTTAGCTTTTACAGCTTCCATAGAACGTGGCATATCAAATGGCAATGAGCCTTCTGGGTTGGATTTACCGAATAGCACCTCGAAGATAGCTTCATTACAAGCACCATAGTTAGCTACAATTGCACTAACCTTGCCTACAAACTTAGTAAGAATTGCAGGACGATCTAAATAAAGATCAAGCACAGTAGGCACTTTCTGCGCCACTTCATTAATATGAGCTACATCTTTCTCTGCAAAATCGATTGATCCAGCATGAAACATTGACTCTAAGAAACCTTCACGCGGTTCGTAAGGTGCTTTAATGCGCAAAATTGCTACATCAGCATTTTCTGGATTATCGACAACTTTTGCATAAGAAGCAAAATCTTCAGCTGGAATATCTTCAACATAAACCTTAATACCTTCTTTAAGTGGCAATACAGGTTTATCACTCACTTTTTCGTTAGTAAGTAATGTTAATGAAGCTTTTTGAGCTTTTAATCCAGCTTCCATGAATTTGCTATTTCCAACAATTTTTTCTGCTGTTCTCGGATCTAATTTGCGCTTGTCATCGAATAATCCCATAACAAATTTCTCTTTAAGCAGTCTTGCTACTGACTCATCTAGACGTCTCTCATCAGCTTTACCTGACTTCACAAGCTCTACCAATACTTCAGGGCAGAATTCACCGCCGAATTGGTCAGCACCAGCTTCTAGAGATTTCAACATGCGCTCTGAACGACTTAAATGCTCTACACCCCAGGCACGTGCCGGAAGTGGCTTGCCCATAATGTCGCTGTCAGTAAATAGTCCCCAGTCAGTACAGACAATACCCTCAAACCCCATCTTTTTACGAAGTAAATCGGTTAGGACACCTTTATTGAAACCAAAACCAACTTCTTCATATTTCGTACCTACAGGCATACCATAATATGGCATAACCTGGCGCGCACCAGCTTTAAATGCAGCTTCAAATGGCTTTAAATGCTCATCAAAATTATCACCAGGGTAAATTTGTTCACGTCCATACTCAAAGTGCGGATCTTCCCCATCTTTTTGTGGTCCACCACCAGGAAAATGTTTAACCATGGTTGAAACAGAGTCTTCGTTAAACTCTTTACCTTGGAAGCCACGTACATATGCAGCACCTAATTTAGTAACTGTTTCTGGATCTTCACCAAAAGTACCGTTTGTACGGCCCCAGCGAGGATCAGTAGCAATATCAATTTGTGGATGCAATGCTGTTCGTATACCCACAGCAGTGTATTCTTGGCGAGCAATATCACCAAACTCTTCCATTACTTCTTCGCTATTAATAGCTGCCATACCCAGTGATTCTGGCCACTGGCTAAATTCAGCTGTCATAAGCGCGGCAAGTGGATTATCGCTGAAGCTATGGCGCGGATCCGTAGAAATTGTTACCGGAATACCAAGTTCTGTAGAACTAGCAATATCCTGAACCTTATTATACCAATCCACCATTTCCTGGATAGTTCCAGGATTGCCAAGCACATTAAAATGGTTAATTTTTTTATCTATAATCATTGAGCTCATCGCAGGTAACCCAAATTGTTTATTTTCTGCACTAGGATCTTCATAACCAACCATTGAGTGAAACATCATTCCAGCTTTATCTTCCAAAGTCATACGAGATAACAAATCTGTCACACGTTTTTCCACTGGAAGACTTGAATCTTCGTAAGGACGGTTACCTTTTATAGAGTTGTTATTATTAGTCATTTTATGACTCCTTTGTCATTTTTTGTCATTTTTATTATTTTAAATTAAACAAATGTCGCATTTAGGACATTTATGTTTATATTCTATCCACACAATCGAAATTTAAAGCAGTTTATGCCGTTAAAGTAGTGCAAAAGGCACAGTTTTAGGATAGATGGGACAGATAAATGGTTAAGAGATTCTCCTAGTAGATATGCTCACGCCTTTTTAATTCTTCTTTGAGCAAATCAGCCCGATCAGTGAAAATACCATCAACGCCCATATCCAGAAGTTTTTGCATTTGGGGCAAGTCATTAACTGTCCAAACATAAACTGGCAAGTTTGCAGCTTTAGCTTTAGCGACAAATTTTGGAGTTACAAAATCCTTACCTTTATAAGTATTAGGAACATTGAGAGCATCAAAACTCCAATTACAGTTAGCAGGCAAATAAGAAGCAACTTTAAACAAAGCAACATTAGTCGAGCCAGAAGAAGTTGCAGTGCGTTTCGTAAGCTTATTTAACACTGCCTTACGCCGTTTATCCGAAAAAGAAGCTACACAAATTCGATCGTGGCATTGCAACTTTTCAATTACTGCCACAAACGGTTCTACAGCCTCTTCTGTTTTAATATCAATATTAAAGAATCGGTCAGGAAAAGTTTCTAAAACTTCTACCAAAGTAGGGATTGGGTCATTTCGGCTGAGTTCAAGTTTTGCAATTTCTGCCATAGTAAAATCTTTAATTGCACCAGGTATCCCAAGCATTCGCTTAGTATCGTCATCATGGAATATTACTACTTCGTCATCTTTTGTCCCTTGCACATCAGTCTCAAGATGGGTATATCCCAAATCCACTGCATTTTGAAATGCGCGGATACTATTTTCTGACACTTTATTTTCATTAGTGCCTACAAAACCACGGTGTGCTAGACCTATTGGACCATTATTTTCAAAGAAAGGTAGCATAGAACATAATTATAGCGTGCTTGGAGCCTGTCAATTTGGTAAATTAGGGTAAGAATAGAAAACAAGGAGTATGCTTAATGGGATTAATGGATAAGTTCGAAAATGCTATTGAAAAAGGTATTCGTACAACATTTAACCGCGGAGGCAATGAACTTTCTCCAGTAGATATTGCAAATCGGTTGCGTAGAGAAATGGATGCTAGGGCAATGGGAGTCTCAGAAGGACGCACTCTAGCACCAAACCTATTTGAAATTGATTTAAGTACTGAAGATTTTAGTCGCGCACAAAATTGGGGTGCGGCATTGGCAGATGAGCTTTGTGAAGTTGGCCTCGAACATGCTAAAAATCAGAGCTACCATCTTTCTGGACCACTTAGCGTGACTTTTGGCGAAGATGAAGAACTGGAACAGGGAGTTTTCAATATTGAATCATATATAGTAAAAGATGGCGAAAATGAACCTACCAACCCTGCTGGTAGCTATGAAAACGAAGCTGACCATGCTGCTTATAGTAGTCCAGTTGCTAACGAAACTAATCAAACAACAGTAATGCCTGATTCACAAGCAGCAACTGTAGCAGTACCTGAATCATCAAAGCAACAAGCAGTTATTGATCTAGACGGACAACGTTACACACTAAACGCTTCAGCTATCATTATCGGTCGTTCAACTACTTCAGATATCATGCTTGATGATCCTGGAGTTTCACGTCGCCATCTTGAAGTTCAAGTTAAAGGTAACAAAGCTTACGCGATTGATTTAGGATCTACAAATGGTACGTTCGTAAATGGTCGCAAGCTACAAGGTAGCACAGAATTAAAAGACGGATCTACACTTGCAATTGGACATGCAAAAGCTGTTTTCCGCTGGTTAGATAGTTAGTAATGCTTAACGAGTTAACTCTTACTGCCTTTAAATACCTATTCCTATTGTTATTATGGAGTGGGGTCGCTGGTGTTGCTATTGTTGCGAAAAATGATTTAGCAATTGGCACCCGCTTTGGCGATGCTAGGAAGCGGATTTTGCCTGGCAAATCTAAAGGAGACACCAGTGAAGTTAACTCAGAATATACCCCTATTCGAGAGCGACCAAACAAATTACTTGTTACCGCAGGACCTAAAAAGGGTACTGTAGTCCCACTTGATTCACAGGCTATCATTATCGGACGCGCTGAAGACTCTGCTATCGTCCTTGACGATGATTATGCCTCAGGACGTCATGCACGTCTTTTTCCGCAAGGAAGTCGTTGGTTTATTGAAGATTTAGGCTCAACTAATGGAACTTACCTAAATGGTCTACCATTATCTAAGGCAGCCCCTGTAGACTTGAATACACCGATAAAAATTGGCCAAACTACTATCGAACTGAGAAAATGAGCGAATCAAATATCCACCTAGAGCTTGCAGCAGCTTCCCATGTGGGTCTAGTACGTGCTAATAATCAGGACTCTGGATATGCCGGGCAAAACTTTGTAATTGTTGCTGATGGCATGGGTGGTCATGCTGGCGGTGATGTTGCCAGCGCTACAACCGTTCTCAATTTAATGCCAATAGATAAAGACTATGGCGAGCATATAAATACGGTATTGCCCGATGAAGTCCAAAATGCCAATACTGTCTTAAGTGAAACTGTTGCAAAACACCCACAGCTTAAAGGTATGGGTACTACAGTTACTGCTGGGTTAGTATCAGGAAATAGGATGCATCTAGCCCATATTGGGGACTCTAGAGCATACCGTCTCAAAAATGGTGAATTTACGCAAATCACCAAAGACCATACTTTCGTACAACGCTTAGTTGACGAAGGGAAACTTGCTCCAGAAGATGTAGAACATCACCCACAGAAAAATGTCATCTTACGAGTTCTAGGAGATGTGTCAGCAACACCAGAGTTAGATTTAACTGATTACACTTTAACTCCTGGTGAACGTTGGCTGTTTTGCTCCGATGGTTTGCCTGCAGTAGTTCACGATAATGAAATAGAAGATAAACTTCGCAATACTGAAAATTTACAGTATGCCGTTAATAGCTTGATAGAGCTAACACTTCAAGGTGGTTCTCCAGATAACGTAACTATTGTTGCATTTGAAGTAACAGAGGAAGCACCTAAAGAAGACAATCGTTTTCTTATCGGCGCAGCTGCAGAAGTTGACCGCTTAGAAATTTTAGCTAATACCCCACTAGCTGAACGATCGCATAAATTTTTGGAAACTGGGGAAGTAGCTGAAGTTCCTATCCTCGAAAGTGAAGCACCAACTCAGCAAACAAAGCAGGTGCCAACAGCTGACCCAAAAGTTGAGACTTCAGAGACAAAGTCCGAGGCTGTTTCTGAAGATAGCAATACAGCTACTGCCGATACTAAACCGCTTGAAACGACATCAAAAGTACCTCCAGGAAAAACTAACACCCAAAAAAAACTTAGCAAAAAATTTCAAATACTGATATTTAGCGTACTTACAGTTCTATTACTTGCTGCTGCTGCAATTATTGGGCTTCAACATACTAGTAAAGATCATTACTATGTCGGAGTAAATAACGCAAACGCTGCTATCTACCAGGGCTACACTCGAAATATTGGTCCAATTAAACTCTCTAAAGTCTATGAAACTAGCGATATTGAAATAGCTGATTTAAATGAATATGCTGCGCAACAAGTGCAGGATAAAATCCAAGCCAACAACTTAGACGATGCTAAACGCATTGTCGCTAACCTACATAGCCCAGATTTGCAAAAACAATGTGCTACTGCTGTCAAAGGCAAAAAACCTGCAAGCTGTAAACCTACACCCACCGGTAGCCCCAGTCCCGTTCATACCACCAAAAAGGACAAATAGCTGACAGGTGTAACATGAGCGCTATAAAACTTCCCACTGGACGCAACTTAGAAGCTTTCCTATTACTCATTGCTTTAGTGACGGCTTTTTTTGCGTACTTTTTAGTTGAAATGCAATATTCAGATCATTTCAAAAATGAAAACTGGATATTTATGAGTGCTATTGCGTTTGTTGTTTACCTGTTCCATTTATTCTTACGCTGGAAGTTGCCATACTCTGATCCAGTAGTTTTACCAATTGCCGTGATGCTTAATGGCTTAGGTTTAGTAATGATTCAACGTATTGACTTAGCAAACGCCGCAAACCAATACTGGATTGATGCAGCACCAAGACAATTTATCTGGACCTTTATTGCGATTGCAGTAGCAACATTTGTAGTATTTTTTCTAAAAGATTATCGAATTCTGCGTCGCTACACATACGTTATGCTTATCATCAGTGCAATATTACTTATCTCTCCGATGATTCCTGGACTTGGTCAGCAAATTAATGGAGCTCGTGTTTGGATTAAAATTGGACCAATGTCATTCCAACCAGGTGAAATTGCCAAAATTACTTTAGCAATTTTCTTTGCCGGGTACTTATCCTCTAACCGTGATTTAATCCTGCTAGCTGGGAAAAAAGTATTAGGCATGCGTTTTCCACGCTTTAAAGATATGGCACCCATGCTTCTAGTATGGATGGTCAGTGTAGGAATGCTAGTATTGCAACGTGATTTAGGTACTGCAATGCTATATTTCGGACTATTCATGTCCATGCTATATATTGCCACTGGTCGTACTAGCTGGATTGTGATTGGTCTTGCTTTAATAAGCGTCGCCGTATTCTTTGTAGCCCATATTTTCGCACATGTTGGAGATAGATTCCAGATATGGATGCATGCTTTTGACGATGATATCTATAATCGAAAATTCGGTGGAAGTTACCAAGTAGTTCAAGGGATTTTTGGACTTTCATATGGTGGTCTTACTGGTACTGGTTTAGGTGCTGGTAGACCATTCATAGTGCCATTTTCAAATAGTGACTTCATCATGACTTCTTTTGGTGAAGAACTTGGGTTAGCTGGAACTCTGGCTATGCTTTGCTTATTCTTCTTATTTGCAATCCGAGGTTTTCGGACTGGAATTTCAAGCCGAGATGCTTTTGGAAAACTACTAATAAGCGGACTGTCTTTTGCCTTCGCATGGCAATGCTTCATTATTATTGGTGGAGTAACATTGCTTATTCCATTAACTGGTTTAACTACTCCATTCTTATCAGCCGGAGGTTCTTCACTTGTAGCTAACTGGATAATCGTTGCTCTGATTTTGCTAGTGTCACATAGTTCAAGAAGACCACAATCTGAAGATTTCAATCCAGTTATGATTCCAACTTTTGTTGATACACCTTTGATACCAGAGGAAGGAGAACGCGAAAATGAACCGATCTATTCGTAATGTAGCCATTGCAACATTCGTATTATTCGCTCTCCTTGTAGGGTCACTTAGTTTTAGGCAATTTTTCGATGCACCAAAGCTTAACGCTGACAAACGTAATACTCGAGAAACTATTAAGCAATTCAGTGAAAATAGAGGTGCAATTCTAGTTGATGGTAAAGCTATTGCAGAATCTACTCCTTCAAAAGACCAATATAACTACCAACGTAAATATTCCCAAGGCCCACTATATGCTCCACTAACAGGTTTCTTTTCGTTAATTTATGGTACTTCTGAGCTTGAATCTGAGCTAGATTCTGAGCTTCTTCCACAAAGTAGCAACATCTTTAATAGTCAGTTATTACAAAAAACTACAAAGGCTGATAAAACCTCTGCTGTGGAACTAACTATTGATCCAGACTTGCAACTTGCCGCATACAACGCTCTCGGTGATTATAAAGGTGCCGCTGTTGCAATGGATCCAAAGACTGGAAATATCCTTGCGATGGTATCTAAGCCTTCTTATGATCCAAATTTATTAGCAAGCCATGATGGCGTTACAGTTAATGATGCGTATAAGAAACTAGTCGCAGATCCTAAACAACCACTCATCAATCGCGCCATTGCAGGTAATCTCTATGCACCAGGTTCTACTTTCAAACTTGTAGTTTCCGCAGCTGCACTTGAATCTGGAAAGTATAAAGAAGACACTATGGTCGAAGGTCGTTCACCAATTGTGCTTCCTGGCACCCATACCTCACTACCAAATGATGGTGATGTAAATTGTGGTAATCAAAAAAAGGTACCGCTAAAAATTGCTTTAGCATACAGCTGTAACACTGCTTTTGCCACTATTGGTATTGCTTTAGGAAATTCCGCATTAACGGATATGACAAATAAGTTCGGTTTTGGAAAATCACTTGATATTCCGCTTTCAGTTACGCCAAGTAGTTTCCCGACAGGAATGAACAATTCTCAACTAGGCACTAGTGCTATTGGACAGTGGAATGTTAAAGAAACACCACTACAAGTAACAATGAACACTGCAGCTATTGCAAATAAAGGTGTAATGATGAAGCCTAATCTTGTTAAAAATGTGCGTGGACCAGATATGAATATCACCGAACAAACTAAACCAGAAAAATATTTACAACCTATATCTGCAGATACTGCAAGTAAAATTACAGATATGATGAAGTACTCGGTATCAAATGGTGTAGCTTGGCAAGCTAACATATCTGGTGCTGATGTTGCTGGTAAGACTGGCACTGCTGAAACCACAGCGAATGGAAAATATAATTTATCTTTCACTGGCTTTGCTCCTGCAAGTAACCCACGAATTGTAGTTACTGTAGTAGTCGAAGAAGGTGGAGATGCTACCACTGAAGCCAGTGGTTCGTCTGTAGCAATCCCCGTTGCTAACGAAATTATGAAAGAGGCGCTAAACAAATGAGACCGCATGTAGGCCTACTACTAGGCAATCGCTTTAAATTAACACAGCGTATCGCAATTGGCGGTATGGGTGAAGTATGGAAAGCTGATGATACAATCTTGCATCGTGAAGTTGCTATTAAGATTCTTAAAGAAGAATATATGGGTGATACTGGGTTCCTAGAACGTTTCCGAGCTGAAGCTCGGAATACTGCTTTATTACATAATAGTGGTATTGCCCATGTTTTCGATTATGGTGAGGAAGCTGGTAGTGCCTATCTGGTAATGGAATTGGTACACGGGGAACCACTTTCAAATCTAATCGATCGCGATCCACATTTTTCAGTAGATGAAGCCCTTGATTACGTTGGTCAGACTGCTCGCGCCCTTTCTGAAGCCCACGAATTAGGTCTAATTCACCGTGATATCAAACCAGGAAATTTAATGATTACACCTGATAATCAAGTAAAAATTACTGACTTTGGTATCTCACGCATTGCAAATCAAGTACCACTAACTGCTACTGGTCAAGTAATGGGTACTGCCCAGTACCTGGCACCAGAACAAGCGACAGGCAAACCAGCTACTGGTTCTTCAGATATTTATGCATTAGGTATCATCGCCTACGAAATGTTAGTCGGAGAACGCCCATTTACTGGTGATTCCCAAGTAGCAATCGCTCTTGCACAAGTCAATGAAGAACCTCCACCACTTCCTAAGTCAATTCCAGAGCCAGTACGGAATCTTGTTATGGCGATGCTTGAGAAAGATCCCGAAAAACGTCCAGATGATGCAGAGGCTATCAGTGAAGCTTGTGATGCTTTACGCCGTGATGATATGGACACTGCAACTATAGCTATTCCAGCAATCGGCACTGCAGCAACTCAGGTTATCAATCCAGAAGATGAAGCTGCTACCACTATTATGGATCGAAATGAGCCAGCTACTGCACTCATGACTCAGCAAGCAGAAACGCCTCCGACCCGTGCAATGCTGAAATCTCAACGCCATCAAGAGGTGGCACCTAAGGTGACTACTAGCCCTTTGGAACTTGGTGAGCCAGAAGAGGAAGAAGAGCACGCACCACTTCGTAATGACGAAAAACCAAAGAAAAAACGGAAATGGACAGCTCCGCTCACTCTTTTGCTTCTGCTGTTAATTGGTACCGGTGTATACGGTTTGATACGTTCAGGTTACATTAACTTCAACTCACCAAATTCAAATCCTTCTGCAAGTGAGACTTCAACTCCAGAAGCAAGTCTATTGAATTTAGATTCTGATAACTATATAAATCAACCTTATGACACGGTTAACAGCCAGCTAACTAGTATGGGGCTCAAAGTAAAGAAACAAGAGGTAGAATCTAATCAAACTCAGGCAGGTTATGTAACCGATATAGACCCTAGTGGCAGTGTTAAAACTGGAGATACTATTACCGTTTCAGTCGCTGAAACACCTGCCTCAATTACTATCCCTGACCTGACCAGTTACACTCAAGATGCAGCAACTCAGGCATTACAACAGCTTGGCTTAAATGTAACAGTACAACAAGTAAATAGTGACTCTGTACCTGTAGGCCAGGTAGTAGGTACTAATCCAGGTAGTGGCACGAACGTAACACCTAATTCCTCAGTTACTGTTCAAATTTCTATTGGAGCAAATACACAAGCAACTACAAGTAATAATCAACAAGATACTGGAACTACAGACCAGACTGATAGTGACCAGCAAAATTCCACCTCAACTGACTCGGCTTCTGATACTGCCAGCCCATCTCCATCAGCATCGGACTCAGTATCTCCATCAGCATCGGATTCAGCATCAGTAAGTACTCAACAAGATAGCACTGATACCAGCAATGCTTCACCTTCGGCTAGTTCTAGTGCCGCAAGCTCACCTTCAGCTAGTGATACTGGAGGTAATTAACTCCGATGCTAGAAAACACAGTACTCAAAGATCGTTATGAGGTAGGTAAGCTTATCGGTCTAGGTGGCATGGCAAATGTCTATCGTGGTGTTGATAATCGGCTAGGCAGACCGGTTGCTATTAAAGTTTTAAAAGAGAAACTAGCTAAAAATCCTAGTAGCGTTAAGTCTTTTGCCAAAGAAGCTGCTTCCTCTGCAGCCTTAAACCACCCACAAATCATTTCAATTTTTGATACTGGTACCGCACGGCTTGAACTTGATGGTGAAACCATTGAATTACCCTACCTAATCATGGAGTATATAGCAGGTAAGACTTTAAAAGACATTATTTCTAAAAGTCCTATGAATCCAAATGATGCTGCAGAAATTGCCGATAAAATTCTTTCAGCATTGCAATATAGCCATAGTGCCGGTATCGTACACCGAGATATCAAACCTGGGAATATTATGGTTTCTGATAACGGCAAAGTTAAAGTTATGGACTTTGGTATTGCTAAAAGTATCTCAAGAAATGGGAGTCCTGAAGTATCCTCAGATACGAATGGTTCTCCAGTAGGTACCGCACAATATCTATCACCAGAACAGGCGCAAGGTGGTAATATTGATGAACGTTCTGATTTATATTCCACTGCATGTCTACTATATGAAATGTTAACTGGACGACCACCATTCAAAGGAGAATCTGCGGTCGCTTTAGCATTTCAACATGTTAGTGAAACTCCAATGCCGCCTAGTGATTATAACGATAAAGTAACTCCTGAATTGGATACTTTATTAGAGCATGCACTGGCAAAAAATCCTGATGACCGGTATCAAGATGCCACAAGTTTTGAAAAAGATTTAGATGAAGCAGTCTTAGGGAAAACTCCAACTTTTGCTGAAGCAGCTAGACATCTATCTGGAACTGATGAAGATTTCAAATATGGTGACGAAAAACTTAATACTGCAGAAACCGCACTGATTAGTCCAGAAGCAGCTACTGCTGCAATACCGGTTAAGGCAACTGCTGATACTACTACAACAAAAAACTATGAAACAGAGACTCGTGCTAGTATCAAGCTCAAAGAACGAGAGCAAACAAAAGGTCGTAACGGAAAAATTCCAAAACTCTCGAAGCCTTTTATCCTAGCCCTTGCCGCAATTGTATTCTTAGGCGCAGCACTAGGTCTTGGGATCAGTCATTTTGCCACTGAACGAGTTTCCGTCCCGACAATCACCAATCAAACACCTGCCCAAGCCACAGCCACTTTAACCAAAGCTGGTCTTAAGGTAGATAACATGATTGATGAACCTAGCACTACAGTACCTACCGGACAAATAACTAGGACCGACCCTGTTTCTGGGACTAAGATACCAAAAGGTTCGAAAGTTAGGATTTTCAAATCAACAGGTCCTCAAATTATTCAAATTCCACAAAGTATTGTTGGTAAGAAATCCAAAGAAGCAACCAATATTCTTAATGATGCAGGTTTCACTGGCGAAATTACTACCAAAGATGTACATGATCCAGAACGCGCTAAAGGTGAAGTTGTCTCCAGCGCACCAAGTACTAATTCCAAGGTTAACTTCGATACTAATATCACTTTAAATGTTTCTGATGGCAAAGTTAATATTCCTAATATGATTGGTAAAACAGAGGATCAAGCACGTAGTACTTTTAATCGGATGAAACTTACCACTAAAGTAAGCTACATTGAAGCCTCAGAACCTTCAGGAACTATTTTGGATCAAGATACTATAGGTGTACAAAAACAACATAGTACTGTAGAACTAATTGTTTCTAGTGGCTCACCTAGCTCTACTGGCAGTGAAGCAACTACAGAGCCAACTACAGAAGCAACTACAGAAGCAACTACAGAGCCAACTACAGAAGCAACTACAGAAGCAACTACAGAAGCAACTACAGAAGCAACTACAGAAGCAACTACAGAGCCAACTACAGAGCCAACTACAGAAGCAACTACAGAAGCAACTACAGAGCCAACTACAGAAGCAACTACAGAA